>CAUTSJ010000027.1:0-3183 GCA_963541505.1 uncultured Acholeplasmataceae bacterium | reverse complement strand
TGCTATTTTCAATCACAATTTTCTCATCATCAATAATCATTTTTGCAGGAAAACCACTTGCATAGTCTCGGTGAGCTAAAGTGTTTGAAACTATTTCTCTAAGAATCCTATCTCTTGCGTTGACATTAAAAATCCCGTCAAAATCAAACCTCTGCTTCTTAAAAGTTCTTGTCGCTCATAGTCTTCCAGACATAGTCTTTATTGCGTGCGATAGCCATTTTCCTTGCTTTTTTAATAATAGAGCCATCTAGAAAGTTGAAATCTAGATTGGGGTATGTTTTATTTACAAAACATTCGCGCGTTTTTATTGCGAATAACTTACAGATTGCTTCAAAATTGTTTGAGATGTTAATATCACCATCAAACGACCTACCCCGATTTTACCGTTTTGATTGCATATTTGTGTGCCTTTTGGTACTCTGATATAAATTATTTTTTTATTTTCAATGGTGAAAACTTCTGGTTGTAGATAAAGAGACGGGTTTATTTTTTGTGGGTTGTTTACATTAGTTGTAAATTTAAGTCATTGTGTATTTTAATAATATTTAAATAAATCAATACACAATAGTTGGTTGTTCAAATCAAAATAAAACAGCCTTATATAGAAAAACAACCTTAAAAATTTTTGATAAAACGGAATAAACACACACACCATATAATTTGTAAAACCGCGACATAAAGCGGTTTTACAAATTAGCAAAATCGTTTTTTTTTTTTTTGAGGCTTTATTATATATCACTTTATCTACAATGATATAGTAATTAACAATTTTTGATAAAAAATATATACTTTATTTATCGTAAAATACTCTAACAAACGCATTTTTAAGAAATTCATATTGAAATCGTAGTAAATAAAAAAATTAAAGTTCTGCCCATTTATATAATAAATGTGTGTAAGACTAATTCAAATTTAGTCTTTACCTTAACCAAAAGGAGACAAACATATGCATATTAAGAAAAGAAACGGATATTTAATATCTGCCATAATGCTACTTACTTTGACTTTAATCACTGTGTTTATAATCTTTTTGTTTATGCACCCCACAGTTTATTTTTCTAAAGCCAGTGGCTTTTCTCAACACGACGGTGTGAGAGCAGGTAAATATAAACTGCGCTTAGTGGTGCCAGAAACTGTAGATACCACTAAATCTACCTACATTTCTGTCAAACAAGAATGGTTTGAAACTAGCAGAATGGGCAAGATTACTGGCATTAAAGCCAAGTCAGGTAAGCACTTAGCACTTGACTTTACAGACCGTGAATACAATCGCGAAGTCTTTACCATTTACACCAGAAACTGGTTTGGAATTAAAAGAGAACACGACGTTATTGTAGATTACTCTAACTTTCTTCGTGTCTTTTTCCCAGAATCACAAGACGGTGTTGCTCCGCGCAAACCTATAATTTTGCCATACTCAAAACTGCAAACCGAATATAAACACATCTACGAAGAACTATACAAAATGAAAGGCTTTATAGCGTTTGACGAAGAAGGACAAGCAAGTGGACAACCTGTAAGTAAAGAAGAAGTTTTTGTAAAAGAAAACGCCAGAGGCCGTGCGTTTATTGTTAACAACAACACGCACATTTCTTTGGTTTACGATTTTGTGCTGCCAGGTATTTTTAAAAACCAAGCCCAAAAAACTCAAGTTTATGACTTGGTTGAAAAAGTAATTGGCAAGGCCAGAACTCTTGACCCTGAAAGTCAAGGCCTAGAAATTAAGTTAAATACACCACCTTTTTATATTTCTAAGTTTCTTGGTTGGTACTACATTGACCCCGTTGGCAACCGAGTTGACCTAAATCCAGGTGAAGAGTTTTTAATCCCGCAATGGGTAAAATCAGAGCTTAGACTAATTGCTAAATACGACATCACTGCCGATACCGACAAAATAGGTCCAGAACTAGACAAACAAGGACTGGTTGCAATTTCTTACTTTGATGGCGCCGAAAGAGTATTTTTTGACATTGTTAAAAAAGGAAGTCCGCTAAAGGAACACGTTTATCAAAAACCTGGATATACATACGAAGGTTGGTATAGAGATAGTTCTTTAACTGAAAAAGTAAATTTTGCATATGAAGTTGCAAGTGCTCACACTGTTCTTTACTTAAAGTCTGTTAAACAAAACCAACCACAGCCCGAAAAACCAGTTAAGTACCACACTGTAAACTTTATTACGCCAAGTGATGCAAATCAGTTGCTTTCAACTAAACGCGCACACGGACAAAAACTAGAGACTAACTACTTAACTCCATCGCTTGTCTCTAGGCTAGATGAACACGGTAACCTTTGGGAACTAGATTACTGGAATTTAGTAGACCCTGTTACTGGCACTAGAACTAGATTTGATTTCAACACTCCGATTACTGAAGACATCACACTTGAGGCTGTGATGCGAAAAAGAATACCACTTACCACTAAATATACAATTAAGAGATACTATGAGTCTGTAGACCAAGCTGGTAACTTCATTGAAGATAAATCTAAAGAAGAAGTAATTGATGGCCAAACTCCCGAGCAAGAAGTTGAGTTGTCACCAACTCAAACAAATGCTCCTACTGGTTTTACTTTGGTAGACGGTACTGTAACTAAAAAAACTATAAATAAAGACGGCTCTACTGTATTTGAACTTAAATACATCCGCAAGCGCTATAAAGTTAACTTTGAAGTTAACTACAACGGCAATCACTTTAAGGATGTGAGTGCTTCTTCAACCTCTGCGCAAACTATTCCATATGAAGGTAAATTAACTAAACCTGCAAATCCAACAATTACTAAAGTAGGATACACCTATACTTTTAAACACTGGCAACTTAAAGATGAGATGGGTAATGTTTACAAAGAAGTCAGCGAGTTTGATTTCAACACTAAAATTACTAAAAACTTAACTTTAGTTGCATATTTTGAAGAGAAAAAAGACACAGCAACTTACACTGTTAAGCATATTTTTCAAGGCATTCAAAATCAAATTGACGAGCGAATTGAAGAAAAGAAATTTACAGAACAAGTCGGAAAATCTATTACTGTCAGTCAAGAAAACAGAGATAAAGGCTTTGACCAACACTTCGAAGTTGCAGATTTTTCTGAAACTAAAAAAGTAGAAGCAGACGGCTCTACCGTTTTTGAAATTAGATACGCTCGTAAGAAATACAAAGTTAACTTTGAAGTTAACTACAACAA
>CAUTSJ010000026.1:0-3297 GCA_963541505.1 uncultured Acholeplasmataceae bacterium | reverse complement strand
ACAATATCGCACACAGTTTAGTATTAAACGCCACTAAAGAAATTTTAAAAGACCATCAAGAAAGTCTTGAAATTATTAAAACAATCTTATGTTCTTACAATAAGGAAAAACAAATTATACAAGAAAATGAGTTTAGAGAAAGAAATAAACTTCCAAAGATTGATTACACTTCTTTCCTTATAGATAATATCCCGCTAAACGAAAAAGGATTGCCACTAGGCAATCAGGTTTCTCAACTTCTTGCGAATCTAATATTAACTCCGCTTGACAACTTCATTAAACAAACTTTGAGAGTAAAACACTATGTTCGCTATATGGATGATTTACTGATTTTTGGTGAAACCAAAGAAAAACTAAAGTCCCACTTGAAGCGATTAAATGAGTTTATTAAAACCCTGCATTTGAGTTTTAACCAAAAAACCACGCTAGCGCCAATGGCAAACGGAGTTTCTTATCTTGGCTACACTTATTTTATTGACAGACGAAAGTCAGACAACAAACCAATTTTTAAAATCAAACTTAGGCGCTCAACTGTGCTAAGAGCACGAAAGAAAATAGCTAAAGAAATTCTGCTTTTCAAGACAGGTAAAACAGATTACCTACATGCTTATTCTGTTTTTAACGCATATAGGTCAATCTTGAAAAAAGAACTAAATACACACACTGCAATCAAAGGACTCTACTTACTTAAATGCATTGTTGAAAAACTACGCCGAAAAGAAAGCCAAGAAAAAGAACTAGAAACCTTAAAGATATTTGCTTAAACTACTCACCATCTTCTTTTTCAAGTAGATATTTAAAATAACTAAAGCCTGTATTTTCTTTGCCGACAGAGTCAGCAATTCTATCAATATTTCCAAACACAAATAATTTAGTTTTCGCTCTTGAAAATGCAGTGTAGACTAAATTTTTATTAAGCATTCTACCAGAATGCTTATCGGCATAAAAAACGACATACTTAAACTCAGAGCCTTGTGCTTTGTGTACAGTTAAGGCGTAAGCAAGTTCAAGTTCAGAAATATTTTCCTTTGTGTACTCACAAACAAACCCATTTTGAAATTCTACTGTAACTTTATCTTCAACAATTTTTCTAATAATTCCAATCTCACCATTTAGTACCTTGGTTTCCTTGTTGTTAAAAACTTGAATAACTTTGTCGCCAACATAAAAATCATAAATACCACTACTAATTGAGTTTTCTTTATTTTTGATAAAAATACTTTGGATAAACTTATTTAGCTCAATTACTCCTCTTTTTGGATTTTTAATCGCCAGTAAAATTTGAAAATCTACGTAAAAACTATTTGTCTGTTGATTGAGTTTACTAATCAGCAAACTCAATTTTAAAAGAAAGTCTTTATACGAAAGATAACTAACAACTACAGATTCATACTTGTAGTTAAGACAATCTCTATTGCCCATCAACACGAGATTAAGTAACTTAGGCAAAACTGTGTTAAATTGTCTATGGTTGTAGCAAAGATAATGTGTTGGAAAAATACCTGAAGAAACACAATTTTTGAAAAACGAACCTGGCAAAATACTTGTCAGTTGATTTGAGTCACCTACAAAAACAAAATGACAGTTTTTAGGAAAACTATTTAGCATAACCCAAACTAATGCATCTTCCAACATACTGCTTTCGTCTACTAAAACTACCTTAGTATTTTTAAACTTTTCTTTGTAGTTAAAAGAAAAATTGTAATAACTATTTAAATCAATTACGCTACTTTTTGCGCACCAACCAAGTGCTGAGTGCACTGTACTTGAAAAGACTTTTGAGTCTGATTTAAGTCTAGCACTGGCTTTGCCAGTAGGAGTTAATACCACAACTTTTTCACTATATTTCTCGTTATTTAACATTTGTGAAAAGGTTTTATAAAGCAGTTTTAACATATGAGACTTACCACTGCCAGCAGATCCTGCGATAAAACTTATTTTGCGGTTCAGCGCATTTTCAAAACACTTTTGAAAATCACAGTCTGTACTGTCAAACACAATATTTTGTACAAACCGGCCTGCTTCCTTATTTCTTCTTTTTAACTCTTTTACTAACAATTCAGTTTGACGACAATACCAAGAATGCACTAAAAACGCACCCTCTCCTTTAATTTTTAATTCTTTGACTTCTCTTGATTTCAACAATTCAACTAAAACAGTCTGGATTTGTAAAACATCTTGAAACTCAATGTAAACTGCTTTAAGCAAACCAAAGCACACCCTAAATAACTCGCGTCTAGAGATCGCAGCACTGCCGTTAACTCCATTTTTAAAACAAAAATCCAAACAAGCCTTAACTCTGACTATAGAGTTACTTAAAAAACCTATAAACTTAGCAATTTGGTCAATATCTTGAAAACTCAAATCTAAGTTTAATTTCAAAAGAAAATAAGGGTTTTCTTTAAACAGCACGTGGTTTGAATAAACCCACGCACAAATTTCTTTAATTTGTAGACAAGATAAATTACTTTTTTGTCTTAAAAATAATTCCAACCTTTGAACAAAAACCTTCTTTTTAGAAATTCCAAGAACAACATTTTTTTCTTTTCTCTCGCCTTCAACCTCATCGTTTATCTTTTTAAAACTCTGAATAATTTGACTTTTATTCACATAACCAACGCCAGTGACTACTACTGTGTAATTTTCGCCTAACTGCATTTCTCCGTACTTAATGTATTTCTTTGAGTTGACTAAATATTTTTCAAAAACATCGTTAAAAGTACCAAAGACAAAGTAAAAGTCTTTAGTGTGGTGTTTTTCTATCTTGTTAATTTTGATAATCTTTGTAATTTTTTCCAATGTTTAAACCTATACTTTTTTCACTATATGCTACAAATTATAAACAATACTATTTCTAACTTCCCTAACTTTATTAACTTACTTTGCAACTAGAACTACCACACAAAATAAAACCAATTTTAATTTATTTGCATTTTTAAATCACATATTATATACTTTAAAAAGTGTTTGGGCAGGTAGCGAAGTGGCTAAACGCGGCAGACTGTAAATCTGTTACCTCCGGTTTCGGCGGTTCGAATCCGTCCCTGCCCACCATCTTTTATATATTGTTTTTAAAAAATATTTTTACAAATACTTGTTGAAATATTTTTTTATTTAATATATAATTGTTTAAGTGTGCCAAAAGGCAACAAATCTTTGAAAACTAAATATGAAAATGATATACACCAATTCTTTTACAAAGAATAAAACTAATTAGAGTCATTTTAAACTCTTTTCAATCTATGGAGAGTTTGATCCTGGCTCAGGATTAACGCTGGCGGTACGTCTAATACATGC
>CAUTSJ010000025.1:0-3507 GCA_963541505.1 uncultured Acholeplasmataceae bacterium | reverse complement strand
TTAAAAGACCAGTGAATACAGTAGTCAGAGACTACTTTGGCAAGTACAAAGTAGTTAAAAGAACTTGCAAATATATCAATAAAAAACCAACGCCAGTTGATAAAGAAATAGTGGGTGAAATTGTTGATTTTGACTTTATTCCATACGCTGAACCTATACCTGTTGGAACAAGAACAAACAAAAACTCAACAATCAAAGAATACGGAAACGTTAAACTTTTTACAAGCAATAGTGAAGATATATTGGCTTCTTTAAATAAACATTTTGACTCAACAACTGCTTTAAAACTCTACATAATTGCAATCATTCGCTGTAGTTTTCCGAGAGCAACTAACAGCATATTAAAACACTTTTATGACACTTCTTTTTTATCTGAGTGGTTTCCAAAAGTTGGACTTTCTGAGTCTGCTCTGCCTGACTTTTTTGAAAAAACAGGCAGAGCATACGCAAATATCCAAAACTTTATGATAGACCGCATTAACCAATTCAAAGGTAGAGTTCAAGTAATTGATGGCACACTAAAATCATATAATTCTACTGAATCTGTTTTTTCTGCATGGTCTAGAAAAGGTAAGATAAAAGGTAGTAAAGATTTTTCTTTACTATACACTTATGACATAGAAAGCAAAGAACCAGTTTATCACAGGCCTTATCAAGGAAATATGTTAGATAGCAGGATTTTTAGCGATTATTTAGACAAAATAACTGGAAATCAAGAAATTTTAATTGGAGACAAAGGTTTTAAAACTGAGTATATAACAAGCAAAATTAACGAGTGTACTAAACTAAAATATTTATTCCCTTTAAAACGAAGTAATAAAATTTTATCTGAAATTAAAATACCGACTGGACTAATTCCAGTCGGTATAAAAGACCACGCTCTTGTTGGCAAAAAGTTAGTTTTAAACAATAAGTTTTACTATTATTTTAAAGACTTAAAAATTGAATCAAACGAAAAGTTAAACAGCTATTACAAGCAAGTTAACTCTAAAAACTCAATTGGCGAAGTTAATTTTGAAGGTGCAGAAAAATACGGAACTATAGTGTTTGAATCTAATGCAGATCTGAGTTTAGAAGAAGTTTTTACAATGTACGACCAAAGATGGCAAATTGAAGAAATGTTTAATTTTTATAAAAATATTTTAGAACTTTCAAATACAAGAGTACATACTGATATGAGAGTTTATACAACTGAATTCATCAACTATTTATCTTTGATAATTGGTTGCAGAGTAAAAAATAATTTAGTCAAATTAGGATTAAATAAAAAATATTCATTTAAACAAATTCTTGAATATTTGAGAAACTACAAAATGCAGTTTACGGATGGAGAATGGAAAAGTTTACAACTACTTAAATATGTTGAAGAATTGGTAAAACAACTAAATATATAGTTATCCACTAGATCTTTTTTAATAAAAATGGCTTGCAAAATAGGGAACAAAGTGGTATATATAAATGTCTCCAAAAGGAGAGCATATGGAAAACAATTTTGAAAAAATCCAAAATTTATTGCGAACGAAAGCTGAATTGCAAGCAAGACTCAGTTTGATACCTTATGATGGATCGGTAGAGATAAAAAATGTCGCTGGAAAAAAATATCTTTATATACGAAAAAGAGTGGCGGGAAGAAAGACATCAACTTATGTCGGACCATATTCGAATGAGTTGTATCAAGTGTTGTTGAAAGGCGTCAAAGATGCAAAAACAATAAAGAAAAATATCCGAATAGTAGAAAAAGAGCTTGCATCTTTTGGTTATGATCAAGAAGAATTACCATCGCGAATTGTTTTGAATATGGACTTTGTAAGAGCTAATATGAAGTCAATCATATATGATCAGGCAGTACTTGAGGGGGTTGGAACTACATTCCCAGATACGGAGCTTATAATTGAAAACGGAAGAGTAAACAACGTAAGCGCTGAAGATGTTCAAAAGATTCTGAATTTGAAGCATGCATGGGAATTTGTTTTAGACAAAGATGTAATTCAATCCCCCACAAATTACCATGTGTGTCAATACATCGCGAGATTAGTAAATGAAGGGTTTTATCAAGAAGGTGGGAGAATAAGGGCTGTTCCTGTAACAATTGGTGGTTCGTCTTATATTCCGCCTTTGCCAATAGAATATGTGGTGAAGGATGACATCGACCACATTACATCTAATAGCGAAGATCCTGTTACCGTAGCAATTGAGCTTGCTTTGTATGTGATGAAAAAACAAATCTTTAACGATGGCAATAAAAGAACTGCAATAATATTTGCTAATCACTACCTTATTGCGCATGGTGAGGGCTTAATGGTTGTGCCGGAAGATTTGGTTCCTGAATTCAAAAAGATGTTGGTAAAGTACTATGAAAATATAGACTTAAACTCAATAAAGATATTTATGCGAGAAAAGTGTTTAAAACAATTGGAAAATTAGGGGTAAAAACATAGAATATAATACAAAAATACCCCCTAATGCAAGATGCTTGTTAGGATTAACTATTTAAAAGATTAAAACCGTACTAAAACCGAGTGCGGTTTTTTCATACCCAAATATAGGGAATGAATGGAAATAGAGAGAAGAAAGGTATGGGAGCTCAAAGCCACTGAGTACAATCAGGCAAGGACTTTCGACCGGGCGATGCCTAATACGAAAAGCTCAAGCGGAGTATTCAAGAGTTTGGATACGAAGAAGTCGTTGTGTAGTGGTTGACCTTGACGAAAAAAAACAAAAGACTCTTAATATCGACTTAACAAAATCAGTGGTTAGTGGATAACGACCTGTTGGCGAATCTGTTGAAAGACCTTGAGCCGGAACGGTTATGATATAATTCTCACGGGTTTTGACCTTGCCTAGGCACTGTAACTGCTTGGTAGTGGCAGTATGGAGAACGTTCAAGAAGACGATTTTAATGCTGACTCTGCCATGAGTGAAAATTCCGAGCCGAAAACGAAGTGAGGTGACTTGCGGATCCTGAACTTTTCACTACTTTATAACTAGCCTAACATTTTGTTGATGATTTTAATACTGTTATTCAAATTTTTTTCAGAAATTTCTAGATACTCAAAAATAGTTTTTTGAGTTTTCGTTAAGGCATACGATTGAACGTATGCCTTATTTATTTTTGTAACTTCTAGTTTTGAAAATTCAGCAATAATTGTGTTGACGGTATGAAAAGTATTCATTTCTAAAAACGGTTTCAATTTAAATGAAATATGCGCACGAACAATTATTGCAAAAATGAAACAAAAACTTTTACCTCAATAGTCTCACCCGACGTTGAGTAAAATTTATTGAAATCAAATGTTGACTTCAGCGCTGCAAAAGCCTTTTCAACGATATCTCTTTTCTTGTAGAACCTAGCTAGTCAGCAAGCCCAATTTCCCGAAAAACCTTTGATATAGCAGGGTTTTGGGAAATGGTTTAAACTTATGTAAGTCTAAGGCACCTAATTCGTGCGGTATTGCTATTTTCAATCACAATTTTCTCATCATCAATAATCATTTTTGCAGGAAAACC
>CAUTSJ010000024.1:0-3770 GCA_963541505.1 uncultured Acholeplasmataceae bacterium | reverse complement strand
TTAAAAAAATGGTTTTTATGTCTTAAAAATCTTGTGCTAAATTTCTGAACTCAGGAGTTTGACCAAACTTGATATAATTATTGATGAGAAAAAGAGGTCTCAAATGAGTATTTTTAAGAAATTTTTTATCTTTTTTATATCTATTATCTCTATATTTTCGCTATACGCTTGTAAAATTCAAATAGAAACTTTAAAAGATGTGTTAATTGAAAACACAAAATATGAGTTTACAAAACCAGACAAAGATCGCCTAAAAATTACTAAACCTTTTAAAATTAAAAATACAATTTTAGAAGCAGGTACTTACCAAGGTAAGCCAGTTTCAGTAATTTATCAACTAAAAGATAAAACTAATGAAAAGTATTTCCAAATCGTTGGCAACCGCGTCAATGTTTTACAGCCAGATGATGGCAGAGACCGAATTATTTCAATTGTTGCCAAAATCACTTTTGACAACACAAACACATTTCAATACGAACTGCGTTTTAAGGTTCTGCCGACTCAAGGCGATTTCTACACTATCTCGCTACCTGCGGAAGTTAAAATTACAACAGCTGGTATCAATCCAAACCAAGTTAGACACAATACCGAAGTTGAATTTGAAGTTACTGTACCAAAAGGTAAAGAAGTGTCAACATTTAAAATAAACGGTGACGACTGGACTGATGCTTTAATTGACAACAAATTAAGATATACAGTTACTGAAAACATCACTGTTTCAGTTGAGTTTAAAGAAAACACCACAAGCCCTGAAGAAACTGAATACGAAGTTATATACGATAGTGCTAATTTAACTTTAAAATCAGGAGACCTTACTGCTGAAAACAAAGCACAAAGAGGTGCTGAACTGGAGTTTGAAATTAAACAAATTCTGGGTAAAACTTTTGAAAAACTTATAATTAACGATGTAGATAAAACTAACTTAGTTCAAGGAAATAAGTTTACAATTAAAGTAAACAAAAAAACTACTTTAGAAGTGATTTACAAAACTAACGGCTCTGACCCTGAGCCAGAAGATTATTCAGTTAACTACAACAGTGCACACCTTAATTTAACTGAGGGAACTATTAGTGCCGACAACAAGGCTAAAAAAGGTGAAATGCTGGAGTTTGAAATTAAAAAATTACCAAGCAAAACCTTTAAAAAATTAACCATCAACGGTAAAGATAGAACTGATTTAGTTAATAACAACAAATTTAAAATTAATGTATACCGAGATGTTAATATTGAAGTTGAATATAAAAACTCAGATACTTACGATGTTAACTTCCAAAACTCAGAACTAAGCCTGCTAAGTGGTGATCTACACTACAACAAAGCAAAAAAAGATACCATACTTAAGTTTGCTGTTAAAAATAAACCAAACTACCGCGTTAAATCGTTGCTGATTAATGGTAAAGATAGAACTTCTTTAATTGGAATAGACAACACTTTTTTTATTCAAGTCAAGGATAACTTAACATTAGAGGTTAAATACGAAAAAACTACTACTGACCCCGACCCTGAGGCAAAGCACGACGGCTTTAGACGAGCAAACACCGCTATTCTTTCAGAAAACGCCAAAAAATACTATCAAGGAATTAACTTCAATACTGAAAACCCTGCTGAACTTCTAAGACAGCTTAGAGAACTAACTGTCCGTAAACACACCAATGTTGTTAATTACAAGTATGCTAAGAAACTTGGTGAAATTGATAAACTAGATAACGGAAAGGCTTGGTCAATTTACGATAATGTAGAATATTCAACTGCATGGGGAAGTGGTGGTAAGCCTTGGAACCGTGAACACGTTTGGCCAAATAGTTATATGGGAGTTAAAGAACATTCCAAAGATACTAGTAAAGGAATAGACTCAGATTTACATAATTTACGCGTTTTGACAACCACTTTAAACTCAAAAAGAAACAACTCATACTACAAAGACGGAAGTGGCACAGGAGATGGTGGTGCTACTTGGTTTTATCCAGGTGATGACCATATTGGTGATGTTTCTAGAATTATTGCCTATATGTTAACCCGCTACGATTGGCTAAAAATTACAACTCAGAAACCAGGTGAAAATGCTTATGGCGAAAAAAAAGAAAATGCGAAAATGGGCGATGTTCGCAACTTTATTAAATTCCACACTAAAGACCCAGTTACTGTCTTTGAACAAAACCGCAACGAAAGAATTGCCCGTATTCAAGGCAACCGCAACCCCTTTATAGACTTTCCTCAGTTTACCGAAATCATTTTTAGACACTACATGCAACTTGCCAATATTTCTTTAATCAACCAAACTATTGAAAAACAAATTGACTTTTTCATTAGTTCTATTCACCAGATTCAACAAAACTACTTTAACCAAAGCAAGCAAACTATTTTTGCTTAAAGCGAAAAAAAAGAGATGTTTTTAAAACATCTCTTTTTTTATTTGCCTAATCGCGAAGACAACCAAGCGGAACTACGTGTATACCGTCTTCTGGTCTGGTATAGGCCATTTGACTATTTGTAACAATCATTAAAAACTCAGGTTCTTTGACTGCAAGTTTAGCAAGCTTAAGTAGGTTTTTCGCAGCCTTGTCTAGTTCATTTAAACCCAGTTTAACTTCAACTCCAGCCCATCTTCCATCTGGTAGTTCTAAAATCAAGTCAACTTCAAGCCCGCTTGAATCTCGGTAATAGTAAACTCTGGCATCAAGCATATCAGCATATACTCTTAAGTCACGAGTAACTATAGACTCAAAAAAGAAACCAAATGTTTCAAAGTCTTGCAGTAATTTATCTGGAGATAAATCTAACGCAGCAACTGCTATGCTTGGGTCTACAAACTGTTTTTTATAACCTTGTTTTAGTCTTGAGGAACTTCTGATTTTAAAAGACCAAGGCGGTACATCTTCAACTATATAAAGTGCTTTTAAAGCATTTAAATGTTTTTCAAAAGTAGGTGCTTCAACAATGTTTTCGTAGTTTTGATCACGATATATTGTTTTATTAGTAGCCAATGTTGAAATATTTCTAGCATAACTTTTTATAATTTTATAAAGTTTTTCTTTATCCTTTTTAATACCATCAACTTCATCTATATCTTCTCTAAGTATGCCTGAAAGCAAATCTTTTGGTATATCAAACTGTAAGTCTTTTGGTAAAGTTAAAGTTCCTGGCCAGCCGCCTCTACAAATTAGTTCAGCAATGCCTCCAACCGAAATTTCTGAGTCAACTGGCGCAATTTTAGCTTTTTCAAATAGAGACTTTAAGGAAACTGATCCAGTTGACTCGCCACTTTCAAATAATGACATTGGGCGCATCATAACTGAGTTGATTCTGCCAGTCCCTGTATGCATGGTTTTTACATTCTGTTTTTTAGTAGAACCAGTAAGTAAAAAATTGCCTTTTTCTTGAGTTTCATCAACATTCATACGAATGTAATCCCAGATTTCTGGTACTTCTTGCCATTCATCAAACAATATAGGGGGTTCGCCACTAAGAATCTCTGTTTTAGATAATGCAACTAATGTTTTATACTTATTTCTGGTATCAATGTCTTGCAATTTAATTATTGTCTTTGCGTACTGCATTGCGGTAGTTGATTTCCCTGACCATTTTGCACCATCTATCAAGACTGCACCACTATAGAGTAATTTTCTTTTAATTTTAGTTTCAATTAGTCTTTTTTTATATTCTATATGACTCATTTTATTTGCTCCTCTACACAAATTATAATACATTTTGATAGATTATCATTTTTTCAGAGTGTTTATTATCATTTTTTCAGAGTGTTTATTATCATT
>CAUTSJ010000023.1:0-3821 GCA_963541505.1 uncultured Acholeplasmataceae bacterium | reverse complement strand
AAAAAAAAAAAAAAAACGAAATCGCTTAATAAAGCGTTTTTATGTTTTTAAATAAAACATTTTTCTTTATTTTTAGAAAAAGTTTTTGCAAAGTGTAAGATAAAACCCTTCAAAGAAGTTTTCTTTGAAGGGTTTTAAGCAATATAGTGACATTTATCTAAAATAAATTTAACTTTAAACTATATGGAAATTACCTAATACAAACAGAAACACCAATCATATGCGATACGTCTACGCTATTAAAATGATGTTCATATGAACCATCTGGATAATTAATAACACGATAGCAAAACGCTTGTGGGTTTTCGTTTACCCATTGTCCTTCAAGCCACCAATATTGTAACAATTGGTCATCGTACCAAGGGGCAAAACCATCTTGTTCAATAAAAGGTGTCAAATCAACGCCACGATAAGTTGCGACATGTCCATCTTTTCCGCCGTGCACAGCACGCGCATAGTCAGTTGGTGTTTTGATTAGTTTAGGGTTAGCAAACTGAGCATCTAGTGCTGATTTAATTGAAAAATCACCATCATCAAAAGTTACAGAGAAAGTGTCAACTCCAAGGAATTTCTCAATATCTTTAACTAATGCGCTATACACTGAACGTTCTGGTTTAGCGTTATCTGGGTACCCAAAATAATAAATGTTATAAAAAGTAAAATCAATAATGTGTTTAGTAAACCAAGTTTTTTTATTTGGAATTTTTACAAACTCAACATCTTCAAACTTAAAGTATTCACCGTTGTATTTTTCGTATTTATTGCCAGCAGCGTCCTTCCAAAAACTACGAGTAAACTTAAGTGTGTAGTCTTTGGCTTTTGAGTTAAACTTAAGTTCACGTTCTTCGTCTTTAAAATGTGAAATGCCTTCTGGATTGTCTACTTTAGTTTGCGGATATTTACCAATTTTTTTAACAGGTTCGGCAATATAAAGTGTGACTTTAAGATGTTTATTTACTAAAGTTTTTTCAAGCACTTGTTTAGTTAGTACTTTGCCATCTAGTTCAGCCTTTACAATAGCAAGGTTGTCTGCCAGAAAAGGAGTTTCGTCAATCGCGCCAATTTGAGCACCATGTCTCTTGTTTCTAGCAAGTATTTTAGCAGTGTGTCCTTTGACTTCAAACTCAACAGTGTAGACTTTTCTTTTTAAATTAATTGTTACTTTGTTTTCACTAGCTTGAGCGTTGACAGTAAAAGTTGTTTGACTAAACTCAGGGTTTTGATAAATATTTTCGTCTGGATTTGGAAAATTAACTGTGTGAGTGGTGCCAATTGTTGCTTTTTTAGTAATTTTTGTTTCTTCAATACTACCATCTGCATTTTCTTTTTTAACAAGGTAAGTAATTTCAGATTCTTGCACAGGTAGTTTCTTTAGTTTTAAGTGAGCATTAAGAGTTAAGTCGCTAGTAATTGAGGTATTGAAGTCAAAGCGTTTGCCGGTGTCTTTGCCGGAAACCGGGTCTACTATAGTCCAGTAGTCAAGTTCTGAAAACTGGCCGTTTTCGTATCCTGTTACCATTGAAGGTAGAGAATAGTTTAAATCAAGTTTATCGCCATGCATTGTGTAAACTGGCACTAGTTGATTGGCGTAAGTAGGAGTAATGAAAGTTATCTTGTGGTCGTGTGGAACATCAGTAGATGTTATTCTTGATTTAAGGTATAGAGACATGTTTTTATCGGCTATGTTGTTACCAGCAGTAAAGTCATATCTTTGAGTTAAAGCCTCGTCTGTATACCAACCAAGAGTTTCATATCCTGGTTTGTTTGGTTTGAAATTTTCAACAGGAGTTCCTTTTTTGATAATTGCAAAGTAAATTCTTTCAGGTCCATCAAAATAAGAAATCGCAACATATCCCATCTTATTGATATCATCGCCTACTTGGTTTGAAATTTCGTATTTATATCTAGCGGTTAACTTAAACTCTGCCTTAATCCAACTTGGGATTGTAATCTCTTCACCGATTCCAACGTTAACACGGCTACCTGTTTCATCGTAGTAAAACCAACCCAAAAATTCAGTAACGTAGAAAGGTGCTTGATTGAACTTAAGTTTTAAGCCTTTATCGTTCGGGTTTAGGGTTTTAAGTGTTTTTTGACTTCTGCTGACTTTTTCTAAAATGAATGTTTTTTGAACTTGATTTTCAAAAATACCAGGCAGCACAAAGTCGTAGTTAACAATAATTTCGTTAGTTGTGTTGACTAAGAAAGCGTGACCTTTGGCTTCGTTTTTAGAGAAAACTAAACTTTTAGAAACAGGGTCTTTTTCTTTTTGGCCGTCTTTGCCAAAACGGAAAAAACTTTCAAATTTATATAGTTCTTCTTTGATGTGTCTAAACTCATGGTCCGTTTTGTGGTAAGGAAGCACGATTGGTTTTCTAGTTTGTCCTAAATGGTTTTTTTCAAAAAATACACGCAAGTAATTTGAGTAGTCAATAATAACGTCGTATTTAGTTTTAATTCCAAAAAGGTTTTTTACAGTTATCTCAAAAATAATTTCATCGTGCTTAAGATTAGTGAAATCTATAGCAAGTGTTTTTCCTTTTTTTGGTTGAACTGAGACAACCGAACCAAGGCGGTTAGTTGTAAACCAATTCATCTTAATCGGAATTTGTGTGTGGTTGACAATGTCTACGCTTTCTGGCACGACAAATCTAATTTTACCTTTTTCATATAGTAGTGCTTCGTTTTAGGAAAACCACTTTCTTTTGAAAGATAAACAGTAGGACGCAATAATAGCAGAATTAAAAATATGGCAATTGCTGAAGTGATGAGTACACCAATTGCTGTTTTTAAATATATTGATTTTTTTCGGTTAGTTGTGTTGTTCATAAATGTCCTCTCGTTAAGCTACTAGGTTTAGTTTGTACTTTTTAAAACCTTATAATCTTAATTATATATTTAGAAATTTTAAATAATACTGCTGTTTAAAGTCCAAAAAAAAAAAAAAAAAACGCTTTATAAGGCTATTTATTGAAATTATTAACATATATTTTGATAAAAATTAACTAAAAATTAGCCTTCTTTTATGGTTAAATGATATATTGAAACTATTGAAATTAAAAAAATTATTGGATTACCAGGTGCGATTAAGTAATAAAATAGTAATTAAACTTTGCTTTAGCACCTGTTAGATTTGACTTAGTTTTCTTTATTTTATACGCAAGTCAGTTCTCAACATTTATTTTACGCTTGTAGTAATAACCAAGAAACATACTTACTTGCTAACACGCAATAGTGATATGAATTTTAACAACTTTTAAAAAAAGAAAAGGCCCACTCGGGCCTATTTTTCTTTGGATTGGTCTTCTTTTTTCTTTTGTTCAAGAACAAGTTGACCTTTGTAGTATCCGCATTCTGGTGTTACACGGTGTTGTAGTGTAAATTCACCTGTTTGTGGGCAAACTGTAATCGCAGGACGTTGAAGTTTGAAATGAGTTCTTCTTTTACGTTTAGCAGTTTTTCCAGTTCTTCTAAATGGAACAGCCATATAGATACCTCCAACTGACAAACATTATAACAAAATCTCTCAGTTTCACCAAGTAAAAAGTAAGTTATTTTAGTTTTTTAACGAACTTGATTTTACCAGTTTTAATAGTTTTTAAATTAAGTAAAATTAAACGATTTTGTTTTAAATTGACTAAAAAATTTATTTGGTTTTCATCAACACATATGTATTTACCAGGAAGAGGCGAAACCTTTTTTGAGTCTAAAAGAAAGTAATGTTTTTCAGAGGTTGCTTCATAGTAAACATCACTGCCAAGCAGTCTATTACCTGAGTTCAGAAATTTAGCACAAGATTTTTAAGACATAAAAACCATTTT
>CAUTSJ010000022.1:0-4903 GCA_963541505.1 uncultured Acholeplasmataceae bacterium | reverse complement strand
GTTAACTACAACAACCACTTTCCAGGAACTCCTGGAAATATTCCAAGTAGCCAAAAAGTTAAATTTGAAGGCAAAGTAAAACAACCTTCCACAAACCCAACTATTACTAAAGATGGAAGAACTTACGAGTTTAAACACTGGCAACTTGAGTCTAGTATGAATGGGACTTATTCAGAGCAACAACCTTATGACTTTGCAAACCCAGTTCAAGGAGATGTTTCTTTAGTTGCTTACTTTAAAGAAACTATTCACAAAGTAACTTATAAGATTGTGCATTACCTTGAAAAAACCGGCAAAGACAGCGCTTTAAACAATCAATATGACAGAATTGAAGAAATCAAGTCCGGTCAAAAAGTAGAAGATGGCGCAAATTACCAAGACTACGTAAGTCTGGACAGTCAACTTTACGAGAAACACACCACACATCCTCAAAATAAACTAACGGCACAACTAACGGCTGGCGACAACACAGTTGAAGTTTGTCAGTACTATAAGTTAAAAGAAGTTGAAGTTAAGTTTAAGAAAACAGAAGGTATCGCTTCGTTTACTTACGAAACTCTGAAAGTTAAGAAAACCAGAAGTGTTTCACTTCCTGACTATACTCTTAAAAATACACATAACTTCACAGGTTGGGCTTTATCTGCAAACGGCGAAACTCAAAATGAGTTTGTTGTTGAAAAAACAACAACTGTTCTTGAGATTTTTGCAAAAACTGACTTCCAAGAAAGAAGTATTACTTACACTATTAATAAAGAAAAATCAGATGGAACTTTTGAAGAACCAATTACTGAGACAAAGAGCGGCAAAATTGGTTCAGTTCATACAGTTGAATACTCAAATCCTAACGACACTGTTTATCAAAACCCTGTTTATGATAAAAGCACTTTAACTGTGAACGCAGATCAAACTCAAAATAACGTAACCGTTACTGTTAGGCGCAAAACTTACACAGTAACTTATCAAGTTTACGAACACGCGTCTACTATTCCTGCAAAAACATTTAGACATGGCCAGAAACACGATGATATTGACGAAAGTAAGTTTCAAGCAGATGGACTAGGTATTGTTATGTTAGAACTAGACAATATTAAAAAAACCAAAGAAGAAATTAAGAACTTAGAAGTTTTGAAAAACCACACAATTAAAGTTTATGTTGGTGAACCTACCAAATTAGTTGGTAAATACCCTCAAACTAAGGTTGATAGTCCTGCCGGAATACAACCTGAGTCAGATGATGTTCGTGAACTTAAATTTAATTCTAAGGCTGTTGACTACACACTAAGATTCACTCGTAAATACTACAAAGACAGTTTAGGTAATAGATACGAAATGTATAACGGCAATTACTATAAGTTTGAAGATGTTGAGTTTGTAAAAATTCCAAAGCAAAACACTTGGTTTACCAAAAAAATAATTGATTTTACTCCTTTCAACATTTATATTGATAATTATCCTGATAATGCTAAACCTGAACACTCTATTTTTAAAGCAATGGTTGAAGAAATTGGAAAAATTTTACTTACTACTACTTATATGCCGACATATGATGGCGGTGAATTTTCCGTTAAACCTATTTTAGATGTAAGCGGTAATTTACACTCTAAATTAAAACGAGATTCTACTGATTACGCCAAGGCTGTTTTAAATCAGTATTCTGATTATCAGCCGTATTATCGTGGTGCTGATATGAAATTGTATCCGCATGTAAGTTATCATCATTATTACAGCAGTGGCTACCACCAGCACTGGTGGCTCGGTACGCAGTATCCTGGCTCTTACCCGGGCGCGCGCCACATCTACTCCGACGGCTACCTGTACTGGGACAGCGTGCACTACGTTTTCGGTGTAGTAGTTTGCATTAGGTAGTCTCTTGACCGTTTGCCGTAGGTACTCTCGTTTGTTTTCATTTGAGAGATTATCCCACTGCGTGGCTTTCTCACATAGAACAATCCGTTAATTTGTGCAATCAGCTTTTTGAAAATCTTTAAGGTTTTCAAAAAGCCATCTTCTGATTTTTGGAGTACTTACTTGCAGTTTGAGGAAATTCTAGTTAGGGGTACTTCGCTACGCTTCGCTGTTGCGAAGCGTAGCGAAGTCAAATTTTAAAATGTGGATAACTTTTTTAAAAAAAGAAGGAGAAAAATGAACAGAAGTAAATTAAATCAAGATAAAGATGAATTTGACTTAGCTGATAAATTAACTGAAATAATTAAATCGGAAAACATCGCACAAATAAGCGATAAAGAAATAAATGAAATTAACACAAACATTTCTTTTGACTACCACAATACCAGACGAGCTAAGTTTTTAGGCGAACGCCTAATTTATGCAAACCACAAAGTGCTTAACTTCCAATCATTTAACTACAAAGGTTTTGATGGCACAATTCATAGACTAGAGCGTAATCTAAGAGCGATAGTGTCAGCACTGATTTTTGAACCGTTGGCAGTTTCTCCGACTAATTTATACGCCCTTACTAAGTATGAACTTAGTCAAATTGGTAAGTTTGTACACAAAAACATCCAAATCAGCACAATCCCTGCAATAACTCCACTAATCTACTCCTTATTTAAAAGAGACGTAGATCGCTTAATGCCTGTATTTGCAATGCCCTTCATTTTGCCTTCACCAATTAAAGGCAAGATGAATGAATACATTTTGCTTGTTCCTATTCTTGGCTACGACCTTGCGATTGTGAACCTATACTCCGCATTCATTTCAGATACAAAACAAATCAACTTAATTAAACAAAAACTCATCAAACTATCTCTTACTTTTCAAAACTTTAAGTTGCTCGCAACTGATTTTGAAAAAAGCATTCTTGACTTTAGCAAAGAAAGCGGAATTACCATTTACACTCCAAAAAACTTTAATACCGCTAAATTAGAAGTTTTACAAATTAAAGACACAAAAATTGAAACAATTTTTAGACAAAAACAAGAACTCGTTTTGTTTTTCCAACAGTTTATGCCAATATTTAGCAAAACAATCTCCCAAACCAATTTTAAAAATTTCTTGCCATTGATTTCGTTGACTTTCAACGAAATCAATGAAATCAAGAGAACTGGTAAGTTCTTCTCTATTTTTGAAACTTGGGAAGCACTTAAGCACACAAAAATGTTTTCAGCAGGTAACTACTTCGTAATGGAACACATAGACAAAAGACTATACGAAGTTGCTACTCTTAAAAACACAGAACTCCCTTGTTTTGCCTATACACTTAAATCTGAGTTTTCTTTTACACCAAAGGCAAAACAAACAAAGAAAGTATAAAAAAATATGAATCAAGACAACAGTAAAAACCCAAAAACTACTCAAGAATCATTTCAAGAAACATACGAAAACGTCTTAGACAGTGACAGCTCACCAAACGAAGAGTTTCCTGTCCAAACTCACGAAGAAGTGCTGTCGCTATTTGAGTTTTCAAATCCAAAACTAGAAGTTTTGGAAAATGCAAAACAACTATTTAGACAGTTTAAAATGTATTATCACAAGAAAGATAAAAATACGAGAAGTTCACTGCTTGCAGAGACACGCCGTGAACTGATTCTTTTGATAAAACAAATCACTCTGGCAAATGCCGTGAATCTGTATTCAAGGCCCAAGAAAAGGCGTAGTTATCAAGAAAACGCTATTGAAATTCTAATGGTTCAAGCAGTAACCTTTGGAATTTACTTAGAAGAAAACGCCCTTAGTCCACATGAGTTTTCAGTGCTTTCAACAATACACTTAAAAACTCTAAACTCACTTAAAGGTTGGATAATTTCTGACTACGAAAGATATCGTAAATACATTTCAAAAAAATAAGTTAAAAAAATGGCTCGGATGTGTTAAGAAAGTCAATGCCTTATTACAACAGTGGCAACCACCAGAACTGGTGGCTCGGTACGCAGTATCCTAACTCTAACCCGAACGCGCGCAACATCAACTCCAACGGCAACCTGAACTGGAACAACGTGAACAACGTTTTCGGTGTAGTAGTTTGCATTAGGTAGTCTCTTGACCGTTTGCCGTAGGTACTCTCGTTTGTTTTCATTTGAGAGATTATCCCACTGCGTGGCTTTCTCACATAAATCTTTTTCACTAAAAAAGCTTATCTTTCCCTTTCAATAATTTTTTAATTTAAGATGTAGGTCTAAAGACCTACATAAAGCAAACTTAAGGAAATCCTTATCTTGCATTTACTAAAGCTTTTTATAAACCTAAAAGCTTAATCCAGAGCCACAGCATATGCTGTTAAATAAAGCGAATGAAAACTACAATACACCGCTAAACTAATTTTGGTTTAAACCTGTGTTGTGTTGCTTTAGTTGGTTTTTTCTAAGTTTTTTTGCCTTCAAACTATTTAAAAAAACTTAAATTACAAACAAAATAAAGGCTGTTTTTTCAAGCAGCCTTTATTTTGTTTAAAAGAAACTAAGTAAAAGAGGTGAATAAATGGCTAAACTAACCAAAAAAGACCAAGCGTTAAAACAGAAAACCCAAAACTCGTTGATTACTTTTGGCGAAATATTTTCAGTGCCTAATTTGTATAAAGCAACGCTTGCTTGCCTTCGTGGCAAACAAAACAAAAAACCAGTTGCCGTTAGCATTTTTAAAATATCTGATTTTTTAATGGAAATTCACAAAAAAGTATTGAGTGGTAAATACACAATGCTTGCCTACAAAATTTTTTATATTTATGACCCTAAGTTCAGAATGATATCCGCGCCAACTTTTGCAGACAGGGTCGTGCAAATGGCGCTTTGCACTAATTTAGTTTATCGGCTAATTGCAGATAAACTAAACCCAGCGGCCTGTGCATGCATTATTGGCAAAGGTACAGATTACGCTAGAAACATTGTTAAAAACTATTATTTAAAACATACTCCTGAAGAACTAAAAAACAAATATTATTTAAAAC
>CAUTSJ010000021.1:0-7280 GCA_963541505.1 uncultured Acholeplasmataceae bacterium | reverse complement strand
ATATAAACGAAGCCGAAATTATTAAACTTTTTCTTTTATTAATTTGCATATTTAAACCTCTCTTTTTTTAAAAAAATAAGCAAGTTTTTGTGGTTCTCTTATAATAAAATATTCAAATTGCTTTTGTTTTAAATTTATTAGTGGATTGATTTATAAAATTAAACAAAAGCAATTTAAATATTTTGGGTTTTTATATTTTGATTTTTTGAAAATTATTGAGTTCTTACTCTACTTCACTTTAATATTCAAAGTGAAGTAGAGTAATTCTAAATTTAGTTTGAATTATATGATTCAAGAAACTAGTTTGATAGCTTTTTAAAAGCTTTTTATATTTTAAAAAAGTTGATTGTATAAATTAAGCAATATTTTATAGGAATGACAATGCAGTGGAAAAATCTCTAAAATTAGAATTAGAGATAGTACCTACGGCAAGTGGTCAGGGGGCTATCTAATGCAAACCACTACACCTAAAACGGGATGCACACCGTCTTTAAGTAATTGGCCATTAGATAAAATGTAGCGCGCAAACGGACGAGAATCAGGATACTTAGTGCCGAGCCACCATAACGTAGCGTGATTATCGTGGTAATAAGGATAACCAATTTTAGGATCAATAAACATTGGTAAACTAGCGCCCCGATATTTAGGAACACCACCAGAATATTGATTTAAAACTGCTTTTGCATAATCAGTAGGTACTTTTTTTAACTTACTATACATAGCAGCGTCTAAAGCAGGTTTCATTTGAAAATCACCAGTATCATAAGTAGGCATATAAGTATCACCACGAAATACTCTGCCAATGCTTTCTACCATTGATTTAAAAATAGAGCGTTCAGGTATAGAGTTATCGGGATTATCGTAATAATAAATATTGAATGGTGAAACGTCAATGATTTTTTCGGTAAACCATGTTTTTTGTTTTGGAATTTTTAAAAAATTAACTGGTTCAATTTTGTAATACTGACCGTTATATTTCTCGTATTTAGTACCATTTGAATCTTGCCAGTACGAACGTTCATACTGAACAGTGTAGTTTGTTCCATTGAAATTGAAATGAAGTCCAAAAGGCACATCCTTCAAATGGTGGATTCCAACAGGATTGGTAACCAAAGTTTGTGGGTATTCGCCGAACTTCCTAGTAGGTATACCAATATGAAGGGTTACTTTATGATTTTTTGAAACAGCAAATTTTTCAATTTCTTCTTTAGTTTTTTCTTGACCATCTAACTCTGCTCTTATAATGCCAAGTTCATCTGCAAAAAACTGATCTTCATCAATCATACCGATTGCAACGCCATGTCTAATCACTCTATTTAGAATTGTTCCAGAATGACCTATGACTTCAAAAGTAACTGTGTAGACATTTCTGTCAATGGTTACAGTGACTTGGTTTTCGTTTTCATTTGCACTCACAGTAAATTGAGTAAGGTTGAAACGAGGGTCTTGGTAAATAGAACTATTTGGATTTGCATAACTTGCTGTGTGAACTGAACCAATTAAAGCATTTTTAGTTTCGTATGTTGTGTCATATCCGCCATCTGCTCTTTGAGTTAAAATAGTGTATTTAACTCTAGATTCAAGAATTCTAGTGTTCGCGTAAATATCCATACTGTCGCCGCTTGCGATAAACTTAGCCTGGCTTGCTCCGTTTTGACTTAAACTCCAACCTGTAAACTCATAGTTTGCCTTTAAGTTGTAGTTAGGCAAGTCAATTTTACGGGTTTTCTTAACCGAAATAGTTTCAGCAGAATCAAAACTTTCAATACCTGCAGTTTTTTGGAAGTTAACAGTGGTTTCTTTTAACTTATAGTATTGGCGAACTTCGGTTGAGTTATCGCCAGTATTAAGCTGTGCATTAAGTAGATTATCTGGGTGTGCTAAGTCTTTTTCGTATAAGTTAGAGTCTAGTGCTGAGTAATCTCTATAAGCAGCTCCGTCTTCTACTTTTTGATCATTAATAACTTCTTCAATTCTGTCGTATTGTCCGTTAAGTGCACTGTCTTCACCTTGTTTTTCAAGCATATGCACGATTTTGTAGTTTACTTTTTCAATCTTTTCTTCAAAGTAAGCCACTAAATCAACATTGCGGTTAACTCTAGTGTTGAAGTTATAAGGACTTTGTTCTGAGTAAACTCCGTTCATAGTAGACTCAAGTTGCCAGTGTTTAAAGGTATATGTGCGGCCATGTCGCTCTAGTTTTGGAGCAGGATCTGGTTCTTTGATTTTCTCTTGATACTTAACTTTGTGAGTTTGTGGTTCGTTTGAAACAGTAGTTCCAGGGAATTGATTTCGGTAGTTTGCTTGGTAAGTCACGGTAAATTCTTTTCGTTTGTAGTTTAAGATAAACTCAGTAGAACCATCTGCTTTAACGATTTTAGTTTCACTTGAGTCCACTAAATCAAAGCCGTGGTCAAGACCAGGTAGACCATCACTGCTGTCAACAGTGATCTCACTGCCAACAGTAGTTTCTTTTTCTACAGTTTGAGTGGTTTCCGGAATTTGTCCCTCAACTCCCTCAAATACGTGTTTAATAGTATACTTAGCCTTCGGCTCGGTTTTTTTGTATTCGATTTTTAAAGTAATATCTTCAAAAATTGGCTTGGTTTTGTAGTCAAAAGTATTTCCGTTTTCGTCAATGAAACGTTTGAACTTATATAAGTATTTGCCAACTTTAGTATTAAATTGTTGTGGATCTAAATCTAGTTTTGTACCTTTTTTGACAAACCTATGTTCGCTTTGTCCAAGCAGATCACTCTTCATAGTGACTTTAGCAGTGTTTTTTGGCTCAGGTTCACTTGGGTCTTTTTCAAAGACAGGATACAGAACTGTGTTTTCAGTAAGTACGTCTTGTTCGTTGTAAATAGAGCCAACTACTCCTGCTTTAAAGTAAACCCAGTGTTTAAAGATGTAGCCACGTTTTTCAACGTTTGGCAAGGTTCCATCAAAAACTTTGTCTTTTTTACTTGTTTGAACAGAGATAACTGAGTAGCTGTCTGAAAGGAAAGTAACTTTAATTAAAGCAGGGTCTAGTGGCTGAGGGTCACTAGGATTATCTGGATTTGGTACTTTGTTGTTATCTTCAAAGTAGTAAACTGCCTTAACTGTTAAGTTAGTAGTATTTGGATCTATATTGCCGTCAACTGTAAACGGAGAGTTGATGTCTCCGTTTAAATACCAACCTTTAAAGCGGTATTTACCAAGTACAGTGTCAATGTCTGCACCAACTGTATCAAGGATAGCCTGTATTTTTGCACGGTCTGGTGCATATATTTGGTTGTCTTTAACACGCACTTTGCCGTCAAATAAAACTTTACCTTGAACAGGGTCAATAATTTTAATGTCAATTTGCCTAAAGCCAGCAAGTTCTTTTTCTTTTAAGTGAACAGTTAACTCAAGGTCTTTTGTAATCGCAGTTGTTAAATGGTCAAAGTCAGAGCCGTCTTTGTTTGTAAACTTATCAAACACGTATTCTTTGTCTTCAATAGTAGTGGTGTAGGCGCTTGTGTCTACTCCAAGTAGTTCACCTTTTTTAACTTTTAAGACTTGAGTTGACTTAAGCAGTGGATTGTAAATCTTAACTGTGCGCAGTTCTTCGTTTTCAAGGTTTGCGTTTGGATCTTTTTCAAACACAGGGTATAGCACTTTGTTTTCATTTAAAACAGCAGTAGTATCAAATTGATCTTTAACTTCGTTGTTTTCAAAGTAAGCCCAGTGTTTAAATACGTAGCCTAGTTTAGAAATAGTAGGTAGAGTTCCTAAGTAAGCCTTGCCTTTTTCTTGAGTTTGAACTGCAAGTACAGTGCGTTCAGGTGTTAAGAAGGTTAGTTTAACTAAACTTGGGTCAAGAGGAAGTGGGTTGTCAGGATCTTGTGGGTTTGGTACTTTGTCGTTTGGCTCAAAGTCATAAACTGCCTGAATATCTAGACGAGCAGTATTTTGATCAATTTGGCCGTTAACTGTGAACGGAGAGTTAGTGTCTCCATCTAAATACCAGCCCTTAAATTGATGTTTACCCATAGCGCTGTCAATGTCTGCGCCAACTGTGTCTAAGATAGCCTGTAGTTTCACGCGGTCTGGTGCGTAAATTTGGCCGTCTTTGATGCGGATTTTGCCTTCATATAAGACTTTTCCTTGAACAGGATCACTAATTTTTGTGTCAATTGACTTAAAGCCATCTTGTGCTTTTTCTTTTAGATTAACAGTTAAGTTTAAGTTTTTAGTAATTTGCGTGGTTAAATGATCGAAATTAGAACCATCTTCTTTAGTGAACTTATCAAACACGTATTCTTTGTCTTCAATAGTAGTGGTGTAGGCGCTTGTGTCTACTCCAAGTAGTTCACCTTTTTTAACTTTTAAGACTTGAGTTGACTTAAGCAGTGGATTGTAAATCTTAACTGTGCGCAGTTCTTCGTTTTCAAGGTTTGCGTTTGGATCTTTTTCAAACACAGGGTATAGCACTTTGTTTTCATTTAAAACAGCAGTAGTATCAAATTGATCTTTAACTTCGTTGTTTTCAAAGTAAGCCCAGTGTTTAAATACGTAGCCTAGTTTAGAAATAGTAGGTAGAGTTCCTAAGTAAGCCTTGCCTTTTTCTTGAGTTTGAACTGCAAGTACAGTGCGTTCAGGTGTTAAGAAGGTTAGTTTAACTAAACTTGGGTCAAGAGGAAGTGGGTTGTCAGGATCTTGTGGGTTTGGTACTTTGTCGTTTGGCTCAAAGTCATAAACTGCGTGAATTTCAAAACGTTTTATGTTTTTAGGAAGTGTGCCGTCTATATTAAATGGAGAGTTGATGTCGCCATTTAAATACCAACCTTTGAAGCGATATGTACCCATTGGAGTTTCAACATCAGCGGGAGCATTTCCTAAAATTCCGTTGATTTCTGCTTTATCTGCGTCTTGAATTTTGTTGTTAACTGCAGTTAAAGTTTTATCGTAATGTGTTTGGTTTTGAATATGGTCAAGAACTTTGAAATTTACTGGACGTTCTGAGTCTGGTGCTTTATATGGTCTTAAATGAGCATACAGTACAAGGTCGCTGGTAATTGGAGTATTAAAGTCAAACTTAACACCTGTGTCTTGGTTATTAACAGGATCCCAAATTGTCCAGTAGTCAAGTTCTTCTAGTTTGCCGTCTGGATAAACTTTTGAAACTCGATTTGGCGCTGCATAGTTTGCGTCAAGTTTTTGGTCGCGTGCTACTTTTGCTGGAGAAAGTTGAGATGCGCCATCTGGAGTTTTGAAAGTAATAGTGTGGTATTTAGTTGGTTTTTCGGGTTGTGGTTGGTTTTGAGGAATTGACTTTAAGTAAAGCGAAATATGAGTAGTTGCAATTTCTTGACTAAAGTCTACTTTTTTTGTGAAAGAGCTGTCTTTATACCAGCCTTCATAAACATATCCGTCTTTATTGTAGATGTGTTCACGAAGTGGTGTGCCTCTCTTGATAATATCTAAAAATACTCTTTGCACGCCATCAAAGTAAGAAACTGCAACCAGACCTTGCTTGTCAAGGGCTGGAGCTAACTTATCTATATCAGCAGTAATATCATATTTAGCAATTAGTCTAAGTTCAGATTTTACCCAAGTCGGGATATTAAACTCTTCACCCGGTTTTAAGTCAACTCGGTTGCCGGTTGGATCAATGTAGTACCAACCAAGGAACTTAGAAATATAGAAAGGAGGAGTATTAAACTGAATTTCGTGTCCTTGTTTTTCAGGGTCTAGAGTTTTTGCTTTTCCAACAGTTTTGTCAACAAGGTCGTAAACTTGAGTTTTTTGTGCTTGGTTTTTAAAGATACCTGGCAGTAAGAAATCATAAACTAAAGAAATTTGCGTGCTGTTGTTAACAATAAATGCACGGCCTTGAGCGATGTCTTTAGAAAAAACATCTCTTCTGTGAATAGGTTCAGGTGAAATTTTTCCGTCTTTGTCGTATGCATAGAAACTTTTGATTTTGTAAAGTTCCTCGTATTTGTGTTTGTGTTCGGTTTGTAGTTTAGAATATGGAAGAATTTCTGGTTTGTGAGGAATCGCACCATCATGTGACTCAGGGAAAAAGATGCGAAGGAAGTTAGAGTAATCGACAATTACGTCATACTGCTTTTTAATTCCAAACCAGTTCTTAGTGTAGATAGTAAAAACTTCAGAGTCGTGTTGACGGTCTGTAAAGTCAAGGGCTAAGTATTTACCTGGTTTTGCCTTAATGTCAACAATTGTTCCTAGTCTGCTAGTTGTGAACCATTCTTTTCTAACAGAAATGAAAGTAGACTTAGTTGTATCTATAGTTTCTGGCACCACAAAGCGTAGTTTATTTTTTCCAGCCTTAACAGCGTCGTGTTCAGTGAAACCACTATTTTTAGAAAAATAAACTGTAGGGTGTGAAAATAAAAAGATAACAAGTAAAATAAGCGAAGTAAACGCAAGAATAAATAAAGCTGGGATTAAAAATCCTTTTCTTTTCTTGCGGAGCATATTAAACTGCATATTTTGTTCAGGTTGCATATATTTCTCCTTGTGTAAGTTATGCAAAAGTATTGCGATATATCTATTAAATTATATAAACTGATTTTGTAAAATTTTAAGATGCTTAAATATTGTCAACATTAGTTTCCTTAAATATGTCTTTATTAGCGTGTTTTACAGTTAAAAACCTCATCTGTCTTTCACTAAAAACGTTATTTACTATATCAATTCATATATATATATATATATATCAAACGGCTATAAAAACAAAAGTTGTAAAATTATATAAAATTGAAAAAAGGCATAACAATGCGATTTTATAATTTTTGACGGTGTAGGCAACTAATCACAGACATGACTTTTATCTCTATTTTTTAACAGCTGCTGGTCTAAATTATTGTGTATTTGCTTTAAGCACACTATTTTAAATACAAAACTAAATAATTTAAATTGCGAGTATTCTATAAAAAATGGTCGCAACCCAAAAAATGACAAAAGTATTCTTATAATTACCTCTAAAAATATAAATAAAATAACAATTTGCGAGTATAAAATACGGTTTCTTAATGTTTAAAGATAACAAAAACTATCACGTGGATACAGAAATAAAAACTTTGCATAAAGTGAAAAAACAAACAAAATTGTCAATAAACACTTAGTTAAATATCTTAAAAATACTCAAATAAAAAGGCCTTTTCAGGCCTTTTTATATTAATTAAATTTAATTATAAATCTAGTTTTTGTCCAAACATACAAACCGGTTTAACCCGACTTTTACACTTGTTTTCAAAATTAAAGCCAGCAACGGCTCAATAAGA
>CAUTSJ010000020.1:0-11228 GCA_963541505.1 uncultured Acholeplasmataceae bacterium | reverse complement strand
TTTAACACAACAGTTTAAAATCTCTGTAAAACATTTGCAAGTGTAAAAGTCGGGTCAATAAACACTTAGTTAAATATCTTAAAAATACTCAAATAAAAAGGCCTTTTCAGGCCTTTTTATATTAATTAAATTTAATTATAAATCTAGTTTTTGTCCAAACATACAAACCGGTTTAACTAGTTGCAAGTAAAGACTAAACATAACTTCATTTAAAGAAGTGGTTTTGGCATTTCCAAAAATTTTTTCAACAAATTGCGGGTTGTCGATAAAAGGGTTTCGATTTTTTTGATATTGAGCCAAAATATTGTTTCTTCTTTTTTCAAATTCGTTAACCGGGTCTTGTCTGTGCCATTTTAAAAAAGTCTCTAATTTGCCTACCTTTTTAAGTGGGAAATTATAACGCAGAGCCATATACAGACAAATTCTGGCAATATCGCCAACATGTTCATCACCTGGATAGTAGGTATTGCCGTTAATTGCTTTATTTTCACCACTTCCTTCTACAAACGGATAATTAGACCTACTTGAGTTGGTTTTAATATCGCAGGCTCTTAAGTTGTGAAGTTCGCCTTTTGCAATACCATGTTCTTTTAACTTATGGTTTGGCACAACATGTTCACGGTTCCAGCCGTCTTTTGAGTTTATGCTGTATTGATATCTTGGACTGTCTCCAGTATACGCTAAATAAAAATAACCAGGGTTTGTGATAGACTCATCTGCTTTTCTAAGAGCTTCTAAGGCTGTGTCATAAGAAGTTGCTGGTTTGTCTATGATTTGTTTAAGTCTTGCGCGAAGCGCATCGCCTTCCAAACCTTTTACAGAAGAATAATAGCCGTTTACTTCATCTAAGTCCTCAGCAGGTCCGTTGTATTTATATACAGCCTTAAGTGTTGTGTCTTCGGTTAACTTAGCATTGAAATTAAAAATATCGTTGGTTTTGCCAGTTTTAGACCAACCTAAAAACTCGTAGTTTTGCTTAGTTGGGTTGCCAGGGTTTTTTGCAGTTTGGCCAACTTCAATAATTTGTGGTTGAACACCACCTGCAATAGTTCCGCCGTCTAGGTCAAAAAACACATTGATTTTGCCACTTTCGTTAACATGAGGTTTAAACTCAAAACTTTCTGAAACTGAACACTGCGGTTGGTTGTAAAACGAAAACACTAAATTAGTCAGATCATAAGACTTGCCTGGTTTTAAGTTTTCAAGTATTGGAGCCCATTTGGCTTTATTTACGCGGCTGTCATATCTAAAGGTAAGTTGTTTGCCAAAAAACTCAAAAATAATATTGATGTTTCCAAATTTTTTATCTTTATCAAAACTTTTAACCTTTGCGTTTGTGATACTAACTAGCGTACTTTGTAGTCTGGCCTGATGTTTAGCAATGTCTAGTTTTGTGATGTCTAGGGCTGTTGGAAAATGTTCCTCTGGATTTGCAATTTCTTTAATTTCGGTAATTTTAGAAATTTGAACTAAACCGTTGTATACAGTGCGAGTTCCAGAAACTTGAACGTACTTGCCAACAAGTGCTTGGATTTGACTAAACTTAACTTTGTCGTTTTTACCAGATTTTAAAGTAATTCCACCAGTACTGTCTTGTAGAGCTACACCAAAGTTTAAGTAATAGGCTACGATCCAGCCAATTGCGGTAACTTTTTCATTATCCTTTGCTTGAACTGCTTTAATTACAGGATGCTGGTTTTTAGGAGTAGGATTTGGTTGTGGCTCTGGGGACGGAGTTGGTGGGTTAGGATTTGGTTGTGGGTTTGGATCAGGGGTTGGTGAAGGTTCAGGTAAGGTGTTGTCTATTTTGGCAATAAAAATCTTAAACAACTTAGTAAGTTGTTTATTTTTATAACTAACCGTAATTTTTACAATTAAAGTACTATCTTCTGATTTTTTGTTTATCTTAATAGTTGAGTTTTCGTAACTTGCAATTTCATTGTCGTTAAACTCAACCTTAATGTCTACTTTATATTTGTTTTTAAGTTCTTCTAAATTAGTTTGAATGTTTGTGTTGACTCTTTTATTAGAGTAGTCCTTTAAACTAACTTCGTTCATTATTGTATTTAAATTAACTTTACTACAACAATAGAAAAAGAACGACAACATTGCAATTAATACTAAAACAAATGCTTTTTTCATAAATAAAACCCCTTTACACTTGCTTTAATATTTTACCACTTATATTTTCAAAATGTAAGCGTTTACATTAAAATTTTTTGTAAATTTGAAGGGATTTTTTGAAAAATTTTATTCTTTTTTAGATTTTTCTTTTAAATCTTCTAAGATTAACTTAAGTTCAGTAATCATGTAAAGTGAACCTGCGATTAAAACCAGGTCATATTTTTTGGCCAAAGTGTCTAGTTTTAAAATAAAATCTTTAATTGATACCACACTAAGTGGTCGCACACCTTGGTTAATAAACTCTTTAGCAAGTTCTATAGATGTTAAACTTCTGTCGGGTTTTATAGTAACTTCGCTAGTCACCACTGTTAAGTTTTTAATCTTAATGATTTCTTCAACCATTTTGTTGTAGTTTTTGTCTTTCATACAAGACATTAAAAGCAACACAGATGAACCTTGTGGCAGAGTATCACGGATAAACTGAGAAAGCTCTTTAAAAGCATTTAGATTATGCGCGCCGTCTATCATGACGTTTTCTTTGATAAACTCATATCTACCCTGGTATTTAGTTTCACACACCGCATCTACGTTTTTATCAAAATCAGTTTTAATAACTCCGCGCTCATTTAAATGCTTTAAGACATTTAGCGCTAAAAAGGAGTTTTGAATTTGCACGCGACCTCTGGCCTCTAACTTAACTAATCTACCACCGTACTCATAACTACAAACGTTAATGCCAACATTGGCTTTATTGATTTCTTTTAAGTTAACTATTTCTAACTTGGCATTTCTTTCCTTGCATTTGTCTTGTAAATAGTTTTCAAGCGTCTTGCCAAGTGGCAGGGCAACGGCTAAACCGTTTTCGCGAATTGCATCGGCTTTATGCTCTAAAATCACACGACGGTTTTTTCCTAAAAACTTAGTGTGATCTAAATCCACTCTGGTGATTACTGTTGCTAGTTTATTTTTAGTTGCGTTAGTAGCGTCGTCTCTACCACCAAGTCCCGCTTCTACGACTGCAAAGTCTATTTTATTTTTAGCAAAATGAATTAAAGTAATTAGATATTCAAGTTCAAAACGAGAAATTTCAACACCATTGTTGTCAGAAATATTGATTAAATGCATTAACACATTTAAAATCAAATAAATTTCTGAAAACGTAATTTCTTTACCAGAAATTGAAATTGAGTCAGTTAAACTTTTAACATAAGGCGACTGAAACAACCCAACTTTAAAGCCATTTCGCTCAAGGGCTTTAGAAATATAAAGTGAAGTGCTGCCTTTTCCGTTAGTACCAACTACGTGTATATACGGAATTTGATTTAAAAACTCTAAGTTCTTTAAAAAATAATTCATGCGTTCTAGTCCCATATTAAAATCTGCTCTGGTCTCAAGATAGTCAAGTACGTATTTTTTTGAAACTTTTTCGGCCAGTGTTTTAATTGAAGTTTTCTTTTCAGGATCTAGTTTTTCGGCCTCAATTTTGCAAAGTAAGTTTAAGTGAATAGGATCTGTTAATCTAACTGGGTTTGGCAGTTTAAAGGTAGGTAAGTTAAAAATAATGTCGTCTGCATAAATAAAGTTAAGTTCTAGCCAAGATAAGTTTTTAAGCTCTTTGTTTTCTGCTTTGCCTTTTAATTGGTTTAAGAAAATAAAGAGTTGAAGTGGTGTCAAAGCAGTCTCTAAAACATAGGCCAAAGTAAAGTTGTGTTTAGGTTGTTCAAAATTAGTAGGAGTAACTTTGACAGCAGGAGACTTGGCAATTATTTTAAGGTTATTGGCCAAAAAAATAGACTCAAGTTCTTGAGTTTTTTTCTCAACATCAATAAAATCAAGTTGTGCAGTGATATAGGTTTTCATTTAACCTCCCAAGAGTTGCAATTATTTTAGTAACTTAGCCTAACAAAAAGACTTTGCAACTTGTTAGATTATACAATAGAGTAAGTTAAAAGAAAAGACCAAAAATGAACTTTTTGGCCTTATTTTGCTAAACTTATGCTAAAAATTTTTGGTTTAAGTGTTAATCTTGAGTTAAACCAGTGTTTAGACCTTGATTGGTCATATAAACTTGTTTAAACACAAAAAAATATTTTTAGTTATTTAAATTATCTATTTAAGTTTGTTTATTTTTTTAAACGCATCTAGTGTGTTTTTAAGAAGTGAAACTACGGTAAGTGGTCCAACTCCACCCGGAACTGGTGTTAGGTGGCTGGCGACTTTAGCAACTGAACTAAACTCAACATCGCCAATTATTTTGCCATCAACCTTGTTGATACCAACATCAATTACTACAGAGTTAGTCTTAACCATACTGCCTTTAATAAAATTAGGAATACCAACAGCAACTATTAAAATATCAGCGTTTCTAGTGAAAAACTCTAAGTTTTTAGTGTGGCTGTGGCAAACTGTAACAGTTGCATTTCTGTCTTGCAGGATTTTGGCAACAGGTTGCCCAACAATTAAACTACGTCCAACAACAACGCAGTTTTTACCTTTGATTTCGGTGCCAGTGCTTTCAATTAACTCAAGTACACCTCTAGCAGTAGCAGGCAAAAACCCTGCTCTGCCTTCGAAAAGCAGACCTTGTGAAACTAAACTAAAGCCGTCAACATCTTTTTCTTTAGCAACCGAGTCAAGTATTTTAAACTTATCAAAGCCTTTTGGCAAAGGTAGCTGCACAATAATTCCTGAATACAAAGGATTTTGATTTAGTTTTTCAATTTGAGCAATTACTTTACTTTGAGGTTCAATTTCAGAAAATGAAAAGAGAGATGCCTGAAAACCTAGGCTTGAGGCAGTTTTGATTTTTTTATCAACGTAAATTTTTGAAGCTGGATCTGAACCGACTAACACAATTGCCAAACCAGGCATTAAATTAGTTTGTTGTTTTAGTTTTTTAACTTCTGACTTAAGTTGTAGTTTAATTTGTTCAGCGATTTTAATTCCGTCAATTATCTGCATTTTCAGCCTCCTTTTCTAGGTGTTCTAAAAATAAAATGGTTTCTTTAGTCCAATCTGCTAAATTGTCTGTTTTTAAATACACAAATGTTGAATTTAAAGTAGACTTTAGCCGCACATTTGGGCTTTTGACACAATACTTCAAAACTGGTTTTTTAGACATTATAGCATTTGGGCCGTTTTTAAATTCTATGCCTACTTCTTTATTTGCAAGCGAGATATTTAATATATTTAGTCTTTGCCTTAGTTTTTTTAAAACTACGGAGTGCACATAGTTTTGCTCAGATTCAGGAACTACACCAAAAATATCTTTAAACTCGGCAAGCAAGGACACGGATTCTTTAAAAGAAGTAAGCCTTGCGATTTTTTTGTGATAAACAATTCTTAAGTTTTCGCTTACTATGTAGGTCTTGTCAATAGATTGTGAGTAAATTGAAGTTTTAGGGTCAGTGTCTTCAAAGGCTGGTTTGCCGGTCAACTGCTCAGAAATTAACTTTAAATACATTTGCGTGCCTACACTTTCAATAAAGCCAGACTGTTCTTTGCCAAAAATATCGCCGCCCCCTCTAATTGAAAGGTCTTCTAAAGAAATCGCAAAGCCAGAACCTAGATTAACAAAGCGTTTAATTGCACTTAGTCGTTTTTTTGCGTCTTCAGTCATTTCTTTGTCTTTTTGGTAAGTAAAGTAAGCATAGGCGATTTTGTCGCTTCTACCAACTCTACCTCTGAGTTGATAAAGTTGAGCCAAGCCGAAGCGATCAGCACGTTCAACAATTAAAGTATTGGCGTTGGCAATGTCAATGCCAGACTCAACAATAGTGGTTGTTAAAAGTACATCTATTTTGTGTTCCACAAAATCGCTAAGTATGTTTTCAATCTCTGCTTTATTTAGCCTACTGTGCACGTAGGCAATTTTGGCCTCAGGGACTTGACCCTTTAAAGTTTCTAACTTTTGTTTAATTTTAGCAATATCGTTAAAAAGGTAAAAAACTTGGCCTGCGCGAGAAAGTTCTCTTTGAATGATTTCTTTGACAATTAAGTCTTCGTGTGGAAGCACATAAGTCTGCACAGGATAGCGGTTGTTTGGTGGGGTTTCAATTAAGGAGTAGGACTTTAAGCCAGAAAGAGTTTGCTCAAGTGTGCGAGGAATTGGAGTCGCAGATAAGTAAAGCGTGTCTACATTTAAAGTTAGTTCTTTAATTTTTTCTTTGTCAATCGCACCAAAGCGTTGTTCTTCGTCAATTATAAGTAAACCCAAGTTCTTAAACTTAATATCTTTAGAAAGTAAACGGTGGGTGCCGATCGCAATATCGTAAATTCCGGTGCTAAGTCCATGAATATATTTGCTTTGTTTGGTTTTTTCAACCAAACGGGAAAGCACAGCAACGTTTACTCCAAACTTAGTTAGTCTAGATTTAAAAAGTTCTGCTTGCTGACTGGCCAGTATTGTAGTTGGACAAATATAAGCGACTTGCTTGCCAGAAATTATTGCTCTGTAGACTGCTCTTAATGCTACTTCGGTTTTCCCAAAACCAACGTCGCCAATTATCAGCCTTTCCATTGGCACAGGTTTGGCCATGTCTGTAAAAACCGCTTGAATGGCGGTTTCTTGGTCTTTGGTTAACTCAAAGTTAAAGTCTTGAGCAAGTTCTTGCTCAAGTTCAGGCTCCCCTTTAATTTCTGCGCCCTTGGAGTTGTGTCTAGCTTCATATAAAGCAATTAAGCGACTGGCTACTGCCTTTGCATTTTCAAAGGCTTTTAATTTAGACTGTATCCATTTTTTAGAACCCAGCACACTTAACTTAACATTTGCGCCAGGCTTTGCGTATTTTAACACTAAGTTAATTTGGGAAACTGGCACATATACTTTTTCTGAGTTAGCATACTCAAGAAGCAAATAGTCTTTTTTAAATCCAGATATTGTGTTAGTAGTTAAGCCTAGGTACTTGCCAATTCCGAAATTAACATGTACAACGTATTCATTTACAGTAAGTTCATCTGGGTTTTCTAGTGTCTTGGTGTTGCCAAGTAATGCTTTATATCTAACTTTGGGTTTAGAGTTTGAGTTGAACAAAACATGTGCAGAAAACACCGCAATTTTCAAAAAAGGGTCTATAAAACTAAGGTGCGCACTGTCTTTAACTAACCAAACATTGGTTTCCTTATTGTCAAAACTACACGAAAACTTAATTTCTTTTTCTAAAAGAAAGTCTGCGATTTTGTTTTTTTCATCATCTGTTTTGTAGAGTAAAATTGTTTGGTATTTTTTTAAAATTTCTTTGTTGTAGATATAGAATTTTTCAAAGTTACCTGCGTAAAAATCCGGCTCAAACACATATTTTTCACTTAAAAAAACATTTGTATGAAACTCTAAAGTCGCTCTACTAAACGATTTTTCAAAGTCGTATAAGAAACTGTTCGTAATTAGATTACTACCGTTGTAACTTTTTTTAAACTGAGCAAGGTCGTCTTGGCGCTGAGTGTTGTTGACCAAGTATTTTTCTCTATCTACAAATATAACTTCGCTGGCTTTGCCAAAATCAAAGATAGTATTGTTGCTTTCAGTAAAGAAACCTAAATACAGACCCAGCGAATCTAGTTCTGTTCTGTTAACTAAATTAAACATATCTTTGTTTAACTTTTCTTGTTCTTCAGCAGACAGGTTGAGATTGTTAAAGTAAGACTTGATTTTAGACTCCGCCTGTTTTAACTCAAGGTCTGTGTAAAACAGTTCAGTTGCAGGAAAAAGCGAAAGCGCGTCAACTCTGGTTTTTGAAAGTTGAGTGTCTAGACTAAAGGTTTTAATTGTTTCAACTAAGTCATCTGAAAAGTTTATTCTAATTGGATCTTTAAAGCCAAGCGGGTAAATATCAAAAATATCGCCGCGAATTGAGTAAGTCTCGGGTGAACTTAAAGTATACTCTTTTTGGTAGCCAAAAGTTATTAACTTTTCGGCGAGCGTTTCTGGTTTTAACTCCATACCTGTTTTTATAAAAACCTGATTTTCACGGTACTTGTCTACACTAAAAAGTCTTTTAGTTAAAGCAAGGTCATTGGTGACTACTATTTTCCTTCGGTCTTTTAAAAGTGCATGGATTGTGTTTACGCGTTGGCTTAAAAAGTCTTTAGAAGAATAGGCCATAATTTGGGTAATCAGTTCATCTACCGGAAAAAACAAAACCTGCTCTGGGTTAAAAATATTGGAAAGATAGTCAAAATAAAGTTGAGCCTGGTGTAAATTTGGTAGAACCAAAAACACAGTCCCCGTGCTATTTAAATAGGTTTTCACAGTAAAAAATGCATTATAAGAAATACACTCAGATACAGAGTGTGTGGTATTCTTATATGCATCTTTTAAAAAATTAAGGAGTTTTAAATCAAGCATTTATATTATATTTAGAAGTTATTTTGTGAAAATCAACACCAGAAATGAAATCATAAATTGCATCAACTGCAACAGGATAGGCATTTTTAATTAAAGTTATTTGCTCTGCTTTAGTGAAATTAGCCAAAACATAGTCTTTTAAGTCAATGTCAATGTCTGGCTTCCCACAACCTATTTTAATTCTTTTATACTGAGTAGTTCCGAGTACAGACTCAATACTTTTCAGTCCATTGTGTCCACCAGCAGTACCAGATTCTCTGATTCTTACAGAACCAAGTGGTAGGTTAATATCATCAACTAACACTAAAATATCTGCGCAATCTACTTTAAAGTAATTTTTAACTTTTATTAATGCGTTTCCAGATAAGTTCATGTAAGTAGTAGGTTTAATAAAAATAACGGTTTCTCCGTCTATTTTTTCTTTTAACTCAAAACACTCAAACTTTGAGTTAAAAGAAAATTGTTTTAGAAATCGCTTTTGAATTAAATCAAGTATTTGAAATCCAATGTTGTGTCTAGTGTTTTCATACTGAGCACCAGGATTTCCCAGTCCGACAATTAGTTTCATCTACTCTTCTATTTTTTGAAATACAGGAGTTACAGAAACGTCGTTAATGATATTTAAAATCGCTTTACCAAGCATTTTACTCATAGTCAGTTGCACAATTTTTTTAGACTCTTTAGCGTGTGGTTGAAGAGGAATAGTGTCCGCGACTATTACTTCTTTTAGACAAGAGTTGTTGATTTTTTCAATTGCGTTGCCAGAAAAAATTGGGTGAGTAGCAATCGCATATACTTCTTTAGCGCCCGCCTTTTGCAACGCTTCTGCACCTGCAACTAAGGTACCAGCGGTGTCTATAATGTCGTCAAGTAAGATACAAGTTTTTCCTTTAACGTCGCCAATGATATTCAAAATTTCGGCAACATTTGCGCGTGGTCGGCGCTTATCTATAATTGCGATTGGGGTTTCGTTTTTAAGTAGTTTAGAGAAGTTACGTGCACGTGCAGCGCCACCGTGGTCAGGAGAGACTACAACTACGTCTTTTAGTTTCTTTTTGTCCATGTGTGCAGCAAAAACCGCGGCTGCTGAGAAGTTATCAATTGGAATGTCGAAGAACCCTTGGATTTGAGCAACGTGCAAGTCAATGCAAATTAACCTGTCAATACCTGATTTTTCTAGTAGATTTGCCACTAATTTTGCGGTAATCGGCAGTCTAGACTGATCTTTTCTGTCTTGACGGCAATATCCATAATACGGCATGATTACGGAAATTGGTCCAACTGAGGCTCTTTTTAGCGAGTCTACAAAAATAAATAATTCCATTAAGTTTTCGTTAACAGGACGGCAAGTTGGCTGGATAATAAAAGTATGACAAGCACGCACGCTTTCGTCTGCAGACAAACAAACTTCGCCATCTTGAAACTTCAGCGTGTTGACTTTAGACAAAGGAATGTTTGTATATGCAGAAATTTTATCTGCAAGGTCTGGATTTGCAGATAGAGTAAATAGTTTAATTTTTTTACCATTAATAATTGTTTCCATGTGTATCCTTCTTTTTTTTAATTTAAAAAAATAAAAGTAGGTAGACCCTACTTTTATTTTTGAAAAATATATTAAATTAACTTATTTAGCTTGAACTTGAGCGTTGTATTCTTTTAATACAGCGTCTGTTAATTCTGCTCTAAATTCACTTACAATAGGGTGTGCAATGTCTCTGTTTTCACCTGTGTTAGTTTTACGAGAAGGCATAGCAATAAATAGACCTGACTCTCCTTCAAGAACTTTTACACCGTGAACAACGAATACATCGTCAAACACAACTGAAGCAACTGCAAGAAGTTTTTGTGAATCTTCAAGAAGTTTAACTTGAACTTTAGTAATTTTCATACTTAATTTATATCTAGAAGCAATTTATTTAAGTATTTAGTGTTTGCTCCAGATCCCTTTCAAATATTTACTAAATACACAAATAATTATATAATATTTTTTCCAAAAATAAAGAGAAAAAACACACTACAAAGCCATTTTATGGTTTAATCTGAGTGGTTTTTAGCTAAAAACATGCCTAAATTTTGTATTTTAGACAATTTTTTTGAAAAACTTTGGATTTTCAGGCATAAAGAAGAAGTTTTTAAGTTGATTTTTAACGCTTTTAATTTGAACCTCTAAATGAAATCCAGAGCCTGTCTATTTCTTTTTTCATCTTGTCTTCGTGCAAAAACAGCTCATCTTTATCACCTTTTTGCGCAGTTAATACCCGACTTTTACACTTGTAAGCATTTAACAGAGGGTTTAAATTGTTGTGTTAAAACCAATAAAAATTAAATATTTGAAAATAAAGTGCCTAGTAAGGCACTTTTTATTTCCTATTATTTAAAAATTCTTTTACACTTTTTAACCCTAAGGCGTATTATTTTGTTGTTGTGATGTGTTATGTTATAATATATACGAGGGATATTTATGATTAAAAAACAACAAATTATCACAAAGACAGGTGAAAAAAGAACTTATATTAGTGTTCTTGAAGGTTATAGACCAGGTGATGGAACTGGTGTGAAACAACGAACAGTTAAGAATTTTGGTTGTCTGGAAGACCAACCAGATAAAGAAAAATTCTTAAAAAAAATTGAAGAGTTTCAAATTGCGTATTTCAAAAGTAAAGAAAAAATAAATATCATTTTGGACCAGGTAGGAGAAATAGGAACCCCGAGTTCAGAAAATTTTTTTAAATTCTTGTGCTAAATATAGGTTTATAGTCTA
>CAUTSJ010000019.1:0-11475 GCA_963541505.1 uncultured Acholeplasmataceae bacterium | reverse complement strand
TTACCATTGAAGGTAGTGAGTAGTTTAAATCAAGTTTATCGCCGTGCATTGTGTAAACAGGCACTAGCTGATTGGCGTAAGCCGGAGTAATGAAAGTTATCTTGTGGTCGTGTGGGACTTCAGTTGTTCTTCTTGATTTAAGATACAGAGACATGTTTTTATCGGCTATGTTGTTGCCAGGTGTAAAGTCATATCTTTGCGTTAAAGCCTCGTCTGTATACCAACCAAGAGTTTCATATCCTGGTTTGTTTGGTTTGAAATTTTCAACAGGTGAGCCTTTTTTGATAATTGCAAAGTAAACTCTTTCAGGTCCATCAAAATAAGAAATCGCAACATATCCCATTTTATTGATATCGTCGCCTGCTTGGTTTGAAATTTCGTATTTATATCTAGCGGTTAACTTAAATTCTCCCTTAACCCAACTAGGAATTGTAATTTCTTCACCAATTCCGACGTTAACACGGTTGCCAGTTTCGTCGTAATAAAACCAACCTAAAAACTCAGTAACGTAGAAAGGTGCTTGATTGAACTTAAGTTTTAAGCCTTTGTCTTTTGGATTTAGAGTTTTAAGAGTTTTTTGAGAACGCGCAATTCGCTCTAAAATAAAAGTTTTTTGGATATTGTTTTCAAAAATACCAGGTAACACGAAATCGTAGTTAACAATGATTTCGTTTGTTGTGTTAACTAAGAAAGCGTGGCCTTTGGCCTCGTTTTTTGAAAATACTAAACTTTTTGAAACTGTGTCTTTTTCTTTTTTGCCATCTTTGTCAAAACGATAAAAACTCTCTAGTTTTTAAAGTTCTTCTTTGATGTGTCTAAACTCATGGTCTAGTTTATAGTAAGGCAGAACTATTGGTTTTCTGGTTTGACCTAAATGGTTTTTTTCAAAAAAGATACGAAGGTAATTTGAGTAGTCAATAATGACGTCGTATTTAGTTTTAATTCCAAAAAGGTTTTTTACAGTTATCTCAAAAATAATTTCGTCGTATTTAAGATTGGTGAAATCAAGAGCCAGTGCTTTTCCTTTTTTTGGTTGAACACTGACAACCGAACCTAGGCGGTTAGTTGTAAACCAATTCATACTAATTGGAATTTGTGTGTGGTTGATGATGTCTGCGCTTTCAGGAACTACAAATCTGATCTTGCCATTCTCGTAAGTCACGGCTTCGTTTTTTGGAAAGCCACTTTCTTTTGAAAGATAAACAGTTGGACGGATAAAAAGCAAAATTAAAAATACGGCAATTGCTGCAGTGATAAGCATACCGATTGCTGTTTTTAAATATATTGATTTTTTTCGGTTAGTTGTGTTGTTGTTCATAAATGTCCTTTCGTATGCAAGCCAAGGGGCTTTTTTATACTTGCGAAAAATCACTTGTAAAAATTATATATTAATAAAATTAATTAAAATTTGCGTTTGTATCAAAAAAAAAAACGGCTTAACAAGTGCATTTAGCCGTATATGATTGTTAGTTTTGGTGATATATCTTCATAGTTTATTCTATATAAATAATAATAAATGATATACAATATTAAGCATTTTTTTAATAAAAATTAAAAATGTAAAAAATTTTGGTTTTTTTAATTTAATGCTCTTGTTAAGCCAATAAATTAGATTTTATGATTTTTTAAGCAAATCTATTATTGCTTACTTAGGGCAAAATAAAAAAGGCTAAACACGATATGTTTTAGCCTTTTTTTGAGCAAATTATTTTAAAACTTAGAAATTGCAAAACTTAAATGATTTGTTATTTTGAACTAAAATAAGAAGTTTTTTGTTCATTGAGTATAGCTATTTTTCCAAAATATAGTCTAAAGCATCAAAGTAAGATTGTTGTTTTTTGCCTTGAAATTGCGCAAGTGCAAGGTCTTTAAATAAATCAGTTTTGCGAAAATCTTCCCGACGATTGATGTCAGATAAATGGACTGTAACAAGTTTTGCTTTAATAATTTCAGCAGCGTCTCTGACTGCAATTGAGTAGTGAGTAAACGCTGCTGGATTGAAAACTACATAGTCGAAACGAGCAATAGCGCGGTGTAGCATATCTATAATTTTACTCTCTGAGTTAGATTGAAAGAAATACAATTGTAAATGTTTTTTATATTTAATTTTAATTTCTCTGATTAACTCTCTTAAAGTAAAGTGACCATAATTTGCTGAGTCTCTCAAACCAAGCATATCAAGGTTTGGGCCGTTTAGTACTAATACTTTTTTCATCTTTAAACTCCTTAAATTAGCATTATTTAATATTTAAAATTTTTGCCAAAACTTCTTCGGGTGAGAAGTTTTTGGTGTCAATAGTTTTGCATTTTATTTTCTTTCCAACTAGGGTTCTTTTTAAAAAAAATGATTTATCGGAGTCAAGTAAAGGGCGTATGCTTTGGTTTACTTTTATTTTTTGTCGAGCCAAAAACTCACTATAACTTAGTTTCAGGTAAACAAGTAAAAAATCACCATCAGCCAGTTTTAAAAGAAAGTTTCTATTTGTTTTATTTGAAATAAAGCCACCACCTAAAAAAATAAAGTCTGGTTTCCGTTTAAGTAACTCACATAAAACTTTTAATTCAAGTGCTCTAAAATTAACCTCACCTTTACCTAATATATATTTACGACAAGTCATTTTTAATTGCTTTTCAATTTCTAAATCAAGGTCAAAAACTTTAAATTGATTTAAATTAGTAAGTAGATTATAGAGTGTAGTTTTGCCAACCAAAGTTGGACCAAATATAATTTTTGTCATTTTGCTAAAAACTCACTAACTGCTTTTTCAGCTTTGGCAAGTTTATGCTCGTCAAAACAATCTAAAACCAGATCCGGTTGTGTTTGGTTTTTAAACCAGGTTTTTTGTTTTTTAGCAAGGTCTAAAGTGTGTTTTAAAATGTTTTGCTTAGTTTCTGTAAGCGAAGCCAAACCATTTAAATACATCAAAACTTCGCGGTATCCAAGAATATCGCATTCTTTTAAACCGGTTAATTTCAGTTTCCTAACTTCATCCAAAAAGCCACATTGAAACTGTGTTTCTATTCGAGCCTTGAAAACTTCGGCTTGTTTTTCTCTAGGAAGTTCAGTTTCAATAACGAGCATATCGTAAATTGGTGTGCTTTGTTTGAAATTAGCAAAATCTAAAGAATTAGTTTGAAAGTAGTTTTCTACTTTGCGTAAATTTTTAAAATCAATTAAAATTCCTTTTGCTTTAAGATAGGCAATTTTTTCAGATATTGAAATATCTGAATTTTTTAAGTCTTTTGAATCTTGAAAGTTAAGTGAATATAAGGCTGACTTTAAATAGTAGCCAGAGCCACCAACTATGATAAAAGGTTCATTTGATTTTTCAATTAACGCTCTAACTGCTAGCTGGAACTCAAATGCTGAGTATTTAGAGTTAGGTTGGTAGTCTTTAAAAGAAAGCAAAAAATGCTCAACTCCTTGCATTTCGGCATCAGTTATTTTGGCAGTGCCAATATCTAGACCCTTGTATACTTGAGTTGAGTCGGCGTTGATGACTTTTAAATTAAATTTTTTTGCCAAAGCAACCGCAAGGTCAGTTTTACCGCTTGCAGTAATTCCTTGAATAACTATAACTTTTTTCAAAAATGCGTACCTTTCTTTTTAATTTTTTAAAAAAAGAACTGCTTTTTTAAAAAAAGCAGTTCTTGAAAACTTTTTAAGTAGCGCACTTGACTACAGTTTTAAAACATCAAAGTAAAGTAAGATAAACGAAACTGTAGCAATTAACAGACCAAGGAATACAAGGAAGGCAAGTAGGCGGTTAAACCAACCTCTGTCGTCAACCTGTTGTGGTTGCACATAGTAGCCTGCTGGCAGTACAGCCTGATTTTCAATAGCACGTGGTTTTTTTGCTTCTCTTTCTTTAAGTGAAAATACTTTATACGCTTCTTTTTCATCAGCTTCTTTAACCTTTTTGTTTGAATCAAAGTAGCCACCGTTGATTACCATGTTGTTAAATTCGTGATTAGAATGCTTAGTGTTTCCACAACATTGGCAGCAGCATGTCATGCCGGTAATTGCGCCATCTGTTGACACAACATTTCCAGATGTATTGTTTTTAGTGTTAGTAATGTAGTTAGTTGTGATGTTTCTTGTGATGTTGTGAATTTCGTTTTCAGTTTTAGTATGAGTTTCAGAAATATTTTTATCTGAATTGAAAGACTCAACAGCATTTTTTGCATCTACAATATTGGTATCAGAAACTTCTGCTAACTGGTTTTTGTTTTCTAATTCCATTAAATCACCTGAGTGTTCAGATTGTTCTTTTAAAACGACTTCTTCTGGCATTGTAGGTTCGGTTGTCAGTTCAGTTAAATCAGTTAAATTAGAATCTTCTTCAATTACAGTAGGTTCAACTACTTTTAAAGTGTCTTTGTTTTCAACCGTAGTGGTTTCATTTAAAATGGCACTGGCAACTTCGGTGGTAGTAGGCTCTACAGTGGCAAACTCTTGAACTACTTCAGTTTGAGGATCTTCGCTAACTTGTTCTTCCATAACTTCAGAAATAGGTTGTTCAACAACTTCTTCAACAACTTCAGAAATAGGTTGCGCAACTACTTGTTCTTGAACAACTTCTACAGTAGGTTCTTCTATAACCTCTTCAATAATTTCAGTAATAGGTTCTTCTGCAACTTCAGTAGTTTCTTTAACTATTTCTGTTTCTGGTTCTTGGTCAAAATCAGAAATAGTTAAATCAGAGTCATTGATTTCAACTTCGTCAAAGTTAACTGGAACATACTCTTTAAACTGAATTTCAGATGAGTCAAACTCTCTAGTAGTAAGTTCAGGAGTGTTAGTGTCAACTTCTTGGTTTTTTGTAACTTCTTCAAGAGTAAGTTCGTATCCCAAGTGGTCCTCTGGAACAAAGTAAGAACCTTTAGTTTGAGCAGCATGCGAAAGAATGTATTCAATAATTTCTTCTTTCTTTAACTCAGAAGAGATAGGAATTTTGCGGTCAATACAAAAACGTTCAAGTTGAATAACATTTTTTTCATTAATTTGTTTTTCAACATCTTGGTCAAACTCATTTCTTTTCTTAAGCTCTTCAATAATGTTTTCAATAAATTGTTTTTTTCTTAATCTAAAAGGAACGTTAACATCGTATTTTTTGCCAAGTTCGCGAATTTCTTTAACAGTTGATGAGTTAAAAAGTACTGGTCTGAATTCTTCTGGAGTTAAACCATCTAACACATTTACAGGGTCTTTAAACAATGACCAGATACCTTTGTTGAATTCATGGATCGCCTTTAAAGGTTCATATGTGGATTTTTCGGCTTGTTTAACTAATTTTAAAATGTCTGCATCTGGAACATTGCTTTCCTTCATAACATTTAAAAACAAGCACCAAAGTTCATCTAAGTATTGGCGGTTTAAAGCTTTTGAGTTAAAGTAAATCAGTAAGTTTTCAAGTTCGTATTCTGAGTAAATTCTAAACCAAGAAAGACGGTAGTTTAACTCAGATGCCAAAGATTGTAGTTTTTGTCTGGTTTTGACAACATAAGGAAATAGCACATCTTTAAGTAGACGGATACGCCTAACTCTGGCAATTCCTGTAATGTTTTGACTAAAGAAAAATTCAAGAATTTTTTTAGGTTCTAGTTTCGCTAAACTTTGTGTAAGTTCACTAACTGGATACTCTTTGTTTTTTAAAGAAATATTGTCTGATAATCTAAATTGGGGCATATTGACCTCTCGCGCAATTCGCTAACACTTATATTATATTTAATTATCAAATAAATACAAGTAGAAAAGGTGTTTTTTTAAAAAAACACTGGGAAAAGGCTTAATAGAGCAAATTATAGACAATATTTTTGTGTGTTTAAATTTCTTCGCCAAACAAGTGATAAGAGTTGGCTTTAGTGATTTTGACCTTAATAATTTTGCCGATTTTGTCGCTACTACCAACAAAATTAACTAACTTGTTTTCCGCGCTATAACCCGAAAGTATCGAGTTGTTTGAGCGAGAGTAGCCATCTACCAAAACCTCTAAAACCTGGCCAACGTATCTTAAACTAGATTGTTTAGCAAAATAAGAAGTTAGTTTGTTTAGTCTGGCTAGTCTTTCTTTTTTAACCTCCAAGAGGGTGTCGTCTTTAAATTTAGAGGCTGGTGTTCCTTCGCGAGGCGAAAAAATAAAAGTAAAGGCTCCGTCGTATTCAACTGCTTTAACTAAATCAAGGGTATCTTGAAAATCTTGTTCTGTCTCTCCTGGAAACGCAACTATGATGTCAGTAGTGACAGTGACTTCTGGTCTGAGTGCTTTAATTTTGTTAATTTTTTCAAGATAAAGTTCTTTAGTGTAATGTCTGTTCATACGCCTTAAAACTGCATTTGAACCAGATTGCACGGGTAGATGCAGATAAGGCATAACTTGCTTAAGTTCAGTGATTGCTTTGATGCAAATCTCGTCAATGTCGCGTGGGTATGAAGTCATGAAACGAATGCGGGGGATTTTGGTTTTGGCTAAATCAAAAAGTAGATGGCCAAAAGTATATGTGCGGTCTTTAAAATCACGACCGTAGGAGTTGACGTTTTGGCCAAGTAAGGTAACTTCCATGTATCCGCGGTCTGCAAGAGCTTGGACTTCAGAAATAATTTCAATTGGTTCGCGACTACGCTCTTTGCCGCGAGTATAGGGAACTATACAAAACGTGCAAAACTCATCACATCCGTACATGATGTTGACAAAGGCTTTGTGCGCAAACTTATGGGTTTGCGGTAGATTTTCCACAATTTCTCCTTGAATCGAGTAAACCTCAACAACTCTTTCTTTAGAAAGCACAGCTGTTTTAATGTATTCAGGTAGTCTGTAGATGTTGTGGGTTCCAAAAACTATGTCTAGTTCTGGTACTTTCTTTAAAATTCGCTCAATGGTTTTAGGCTCTTGGGTCATGCATCCACACATTCCAATAATTAAATCTGGGTTGTGGCGTTTAAACTTAATAATACGGCCTAGTTCAGACCAAGCTTTGGTCTCAGCCGTTTCTCTAATTGCACAAGTGTTAATAATATAAACATCTGTCTCTTCTAAAGTCTGGGCTTTAGTGAATCCCATGTGTTCAAGAATCCCTGAAATTACTTCTGAGTCTACTTCGTTTGACTGACAACCGTGGGTTGAGACCATAAATTTCTTTAAATGACCAAACGTCTTTAAATCTGGGTCCAACAAAAAAACTGTACTTTCGGTTTTCTCAAAAGTACGTCGCCTCGCTTGATTTAAGTCAGGACGAAAATATTTTAGTAACTCCTCTTCGGTTAGTTTAGCCATTTTTATAAAAAAATAAGTTTCTTTATTCGTAGATTTGAATACGTTTAATTTCTTTTTTAGAAAAATCCATTAAAGTTGCGTTTAAATAGCATCTGCCTTCCGCAGTTTTGGCTTTTTCAGAAAACCCATTTAGATTTCTTTCAATCACTGTAGTGGCTTCAACTCCAATACAAGAGTCTACTACCCCGCACATTCCAGTGTCAGTTTGATAAAGTGTGCCTTTAGGAAGTACTCTTTCGTCAGCGGTTGGTACATGAGTGTGAGTACCGCAAATTCCAGAAACCCTGCCGTCAAAGTGCAAAGCAAACGCGAGTTTTTCAGAAGTTGCCTCACCGTGAAAATCAATAAATACGTAGTCGGCTTCGTTTTTAGCCAAAATTTCTTCAACTGCTTTAATTGGGTTGTCTAAAGAAATATTTATAAAAACTCGGCCCATTACGTTAATGATAAGTAGCTTTTTTTCGTTAAACTTTACTAATTTATAGCCAACTCCAGGTACATCTCCGTAGTTGCATGGTCTAATGATTTGTGAGTTTGGGTCATTTAAAATTGGAAAAATTTCGCGCTTGTCAAAAGCGTGATTACCCAGGGTCACGAAGTTAATGCCTGCTTTCATGTAGGCCTTGTAGTGTTCTGGCGAAATACCAAGGCCATGCGTGGTGTTTTCACCGTTGACCACAATAAAGTTAGGTTTATAGGTTTGCTTGATTTCGGGTAGTTTAGAAAATAAAAATCTACGGCCTTCTTTGCCAAAAACATCGCCAATAAATAGTAATTTCATCTATATATTTATTCCTCGTTTCTATACATTAATTATAAAGGGTTTAGTATTGATTTTACTAAACCTAAATAAAAATAGGTTTGAATAAATAATTCAAACCTATTTAAAAGATTTATTAAAATATTAAGTTAATGCTTATTTAGCAAAATCAGTAACTCTGGTTTCACGAATTAAAGTAATCTTAACAGTACCTGGATACTGCATTTCGTTTTCAATGCGTTCTTTGATATTTCTCGCGATTAGCGACATTTCTTTGTCAAACACTTGATCTGGCTTAACCATGACCCTAATTTCTCTACCTGCTTGAATTGCGTAGGCTTTTTTCACACCTTGGAAAGAGTTAGCGATTTCTTCAAGTTGAGTTAAACGTTTAATGTAGTTTTCAGAAGACTCATTGCGGGCACCTGGACGAGAGGCAGAAATAGCGTCGGCCGCCGCTACTAAAACAGCAATTACTGATTTTGCTTCGCGGTCTCCGTGGTGGGAAGAAATTGCGTCAATTACTTCAGGGGCTTCTTTGTAGCGCTGTGCTAGTTTAACACCGATTTCAACGTGTGAACCTTCCATCTCATGATCAATTGCCTTACCTATATCGTGAAGCAAACCAGCTCTACGGGCAATATATTCGTTTTCACCAAGTTCAGCGGCTAACTTACCTGCTAAGAACCCAACTTCCATGCTGTGTTTAAGGACGTTTTGTCCAAAACTTGTACGGAAAGCCATGCGTCCAACAATGCGAATTAAGTCTAGATTCATCTTACCAATTTCCATTTGGAAAACAGCGTCTTCACCGGCTTGAAACACATAGTCGTCAACTTCTTTTTGAGCCTTTTCAACTAACTCTTCAATTCGTTGTGGGTGAATTCGCCCATCTTGAATTAAAGCAGTCAAAGCTCTTTTAGCAACTTCTCTACGAATTGGGTCAAACCCAGACAAGACAACAGCGTTTGGCGTGTCGTCAATTACCACATCAACTCCGGTCAAGGCCTCAAACGCACGAATGTTTCTACCTTCTTTTCCAATAATTCTTCCCTTAATAGAATCATCTTGGAAATTTACTACAGAAATTGTGTGGTCAGCAGTAGCATCAGAAGCATACTTTTGCATAGCAATTGCCAATATACCTTTGGCTTTACGTTCTGCTTCAAGTTGAGCGCGTTCTTCAGATTCGCGAATATACGCGCTCATTTCATGTTGCATCTTGTTTTCAAGGTCTTGCATGATTTCTGCTTTTGCTTGTTCTTTAGAAAGACCAGCAACTCGCTCAATTTCACGCTCAGCCTCAGTGATTTTTTCTTCAACTATTGCGTGTTTTTCGTCAAGTTCGAGTTGTTTTTGTTGAATATTTTTATCTTTATCGTCAATAGACTGTTCACGTTTATCTAAATAAAGTGTGCGGTTGTCTAAAGACTGCTCACGAGTGATTAACTTATTTTCTTGTTCAGCAACTAGTTTAAGACGACTGTTAATGTTTGTTTCTGCGTCTTGTTTTAAACTTTCAATATTACTGCGTCCTTGTTGTAAGTATTCTTTTTTTAAACGATCGGCTTCTTTCTTACCTTCGCTAATAATCTTTTCAAAAGTAAATTTGGCTTTTTTTAGCCCCTTTTCATAAGTTATTTTTCTGACAATATACCCAAGGATTGAACCAAGTATAATAGAGGTTAAACTCGCAAGCACTATAATTAGTGCAGTCATTTTATCCTCCAGACAGGGTTTTAAAATATACTCTGTCGCTATTTGAATTATAGGCAAGTTGACCACAAAAGTCAAATACTTCTTTGAGCAGGAACAGTATCAAAACCTAAGCCTTTTGCTTAAGTTTTTACGCTTAGTAGAGTAGAAAATCGCAAAACTGTTGGTTTGTTTTATTTAATTTTTATATGTTTTTCTACATCATTTTAGGCGATAATAATGTAAAAAATTCATCATGCTAACTATAAAATATAGTACTTATTTTTATATTTAATCCACTTGTTAAGCCGTTTTTTTTTTTTTTTAGTTTTGATTACCAATTTTAATTATTTTCTTTCATATATAATTTTTACAAGTGATTTTTCGCAAGTATAAAAAAGCCCCTTGGCTTACATACGAAAGGACATTTATGAACAACAACACAACTAACCGAAAAAAATCAATATATTTAAAAACAGCAATCAGCTTACTTATCACTGCAGCAATTGCCGTGTTTTTAATTTTGCTTTTTATCCGTCCAACTGTTTATCTTTCAAAACAAAGTGGCTTTCCAAAAAACGAAGCCATCGCTTACGAGAATGGCAAGATCAGATTTGTAGTTCCTGAAAGCGCTGACATCATCAACCACACACAAATCCCTATCAAGATGAATTGGTTTACAACCAACCGTCTAGGTTCAGTTGTCAGTGTTCAACCAAAACAAGGAAAATCACTGGCTCTAGATTTCACCAACCTAAAACACGACGAGGTGATTTTTGAGATAACTGTTAAAAACCTTTTTGGAATTAAAACTAAATACGACGTTATTATTGACTACTCAAATTACCTGCGCATCTTTTTTGGAAAGAACCATTTAGGACAAACCAGAAAACCAATAGTTTTACCTTACTATAAACTAGATCATGAGTTTAGACATATCAAAGAAGAACTTTATAAACTAGAGAGTTTTTTCCGTTTTGACAAAGACGGCCAAAAAGAAAAAAACCCGGTTGCCAAAAGTTTAGTTTTCTCTAAAAACGAAGCCAAAGGCCACGCATTCTTAGTCAACACAACTAATGAAATTATCGTTAACTACGACTTTGTGCTACCTGGTATTTTTGAAAATCAAGCCCAGAAAACTTTCATTTTAGAAAAAGTCAGCAGAAGTCAGAAAACTCTTAAAACTCTAAACCCGAAAGAAAAAGGCTTGAAACTTAAATTTAATCAAGCGCCTTTCTATGTGTCTGAGTTCTTAGGTTGGTATTACTACGACGAAAGCGGTAACCGTGTTAACATTGGAATTGGTGAAGAGATTACTATCCCAAGTTGGATTAAGGCAGAGTTTAAGTTAACCGCTAGATATAAATACGAAATTTCAAACCAAGCAGGCGATGATATCAATAAAATGGGATATGTAGCGATTTCTTATTTTGACGGTCCAGAAAGAATTTACTTTGCAATTATTAAAAAAGGCACTCCTGTTGAAAATTTCAAACCAAACAAACCAGGATACGAAATTTTAGGCTGGTATACAGATGAGGCTTTAACGCAAAAATATGACTTCACACCTGGCAACAACTTAGCCAACAAAAACATGTCTCTGTACCTTAAATCAAGAAGAACATCTGCAGCCCCACATGACCATAAAATTACTTTTATAACGCCTGCATATGCAAATCAACTCGTGCCAGTCTACACAATGCACGGCGATAAACTTGATTTAAACTACTCACTACCTTCAATGGT
>CAUTSJ010000018.1:0-11599 GCA_963541505.1 uncultured Acholeplasmataceae bacterium | reverse complement strand
TAGGTCTGAATTTAAATTTTTACCAATTAGTTATATTTTTGTGAAAAGTTCAGGAAAGTTAATAATATTTTTTTAAACATATATTTTTATGTCTCCTTTAAATAAATTATAGCCCAGTTTAAGGGTTTTGTGAATACTTTTTTAAAAAAACAGAAGTTTTTGGACACTATTGTTTGTCTTGCTCAACTTTATCGGCAGTTTTGCCAAATAACTTGGTTTCTGTATCTATTCCTGCTTGCTCTTGCTGGCGACGGTGCGCTGCTCTTCTTCGCTCTTTTATAAAAACTTTAAGTGGTTTTCTAATGAAAGTAAAGTAAGTAATCACCAAAATCAAACCAATGCCAGCAAGTGATACCAAAACAAGTCCGCGGTTTAAGCCAGAGTAGTTAATTTTAATTTCAGCTTGATCTGCAAGATTAAAAGGTTGGGTTAGATATTTACGGTCAAATAATTTATGGTCGGTGTTTAAAATACGTTTAGCCTCAGGATAGGCTGTTTCTTCCTTGGCAAACTTAGAATCTTTAGTTGCAACGATTAACTCAGGTTTTTTGAGTTTTTGTTTGTTTGGAAAAGTGCTAGGAGCGTAGGTTGGCGTTATTTTGATTCCGTCTATATAGTTTTCAAACTTACCGTTGGCAGTGACAAAATCAGTATTGATAATAAACGGTTTTAAAAAATCACTGAACTTGTTTTTTTGTGTAAACTTAAAATTTGAGTTGGTAAACGAAAACTCCAGGCGGTAAAGTACTTCTGATTTGTAGTTTTGAGGGTGAAGTCTATTTTTGTTGGCAACGTCTACTACGTAGTTATCAGGAGCACCTGAATAGGCAAGGAGTTCAGCAACATACACCAGTAGTGCGTTTTGCTTAGTTTTGCGGTTATGTGCCCTTAAAACCAAGAGTTTAATACTGGAGTGTTCAGGGTGTTCTGAGTTTAGCGTTAAAACCGGGGTGTTTTCGGTTTCATAGCCAAAAAGTTTTGCGTAAGTTTGCAGGTATAGTTTTTGCTTAGAAGGCGTTGCATAAAGCGCCAAGACATTTGACTGAAAGTAATCAAGGTCTCTTTTTCCAAGTACTGCGTTAATTGCAAAAAAGAAAGGCACACCTACGATTACTACAAAAAGTAGATAAAGCAGGACAGTTAAAAGAGTTCTTTTACTCAACGGTTTTTATCCTTGCGTTTTCGTGACCTTTTCTAAATTTACCAGTGCGGTAGTTAAAGTAAGGGTCTTTGTTGTATTCATAGGCAAGGTTTAGGCGTTTTTGCTCGGCGTAGTAAAAAGCCATTTCAATGTAGTACTCAAGAGGGATGTCGTTGTAAAGTATTGCATCTGAAATATTTAGTCTAGATGGCAGTTTTTCATTTAGTCCGTTTTTAGTTAATTTAAACGCAACTAGGTCTTCACCTGCCCAAACTACTAAAAAGTAGCGACCAAAACTACCGTCAATTTGTCCACGCGGAATAGTTTGTAGGTAAGTAGTTTTTGCGTTTGCGTGTAGGTCATGAGTAAGGTTAGTAGCCTGGTTGGCAAAAGGCTCAGGTCGTGTAACACCTTTTCCTTTCTCAGGGGTATCGCAATATGCGTATCTGGTTGGAAGAGTATGCTCAACTCTGTTGCCAGTTGCGCTTTCTGTAAAAGACACCACAAAGTCAGTAGTGTCTCCGTCTTTGTAAAGACTAACTCGGTCAACCGGAATAATTTCGCCGTTACCAGGAGTTTTGTTTAAGATATTTTGAATTAAAGTTTCTTTTAGGTTTTTGCCGGCATTTACCTTGTCTTCAACTAACTTAGTTAAGTCAGGTTTAGGTCCTTTCAAAACTTCTTCGTAGGTTAGTGGGCAGTTTTTGCCAAGTGAACTGTAGTACTCTACTTTAAACAAACACCAAACGAAGTTTAGGTGAGTTTCACCAAGGTTTTTTTCAAATTCAGTAAAACGATAAAGAGATGCTTCTTCGGCTAAAGTGTTTTTAGCGTCTTTTTGGCCGTATACATCAATAGTTTTGGCTTCTTTTTTTAACTCAATTCTTTTTGAGTAGCCAAAAGTTATTTTACTTTGAAGTAGGTCAACTTCAACGTTTTTGCCAGCATTGCCGGTTGATGTGTCGCCTTTAGTTTTTACAAGAGTTGCCTCAGTGTTACCGATTGAAAAAAACTCACCAGGTTTTAGTTCTGTGTTTGGAAGAGTTAGTTCACTAAATTGGCTTGATTTTTTAAAATATCTGATTGAGTAGTTTTTTAGGTTTTTAGCAGAATCTGAGATGTTTTTCAGTTCCAGCACGGAGTTTTCATAACTTCTGCCCATAATTAGTTTATGAATAATGATGTCTGACTCTTGTTTGGCAATATAAAATGCTTTGTGGCAGGCTACTAAAAAAACAGAAGTTAATAGAGTTGTTAGCGTTAAAATTAGTTTTTTCATTTTTGCTCCTTTCTTTTAAATAAAATTAGAAGTTATTAGTTTATATATAAAACAACAGCCAATTACTTGGCTGTTGTTTATTTATTTTAAAAAGTTTGTTTTGCAGGTCTTATTCGTATTTGCAGTGTTTATCGTAGTAAAACTTAAGTAGTGCTTGAATTCTTTTTAGACGGTCTTCTTTTTTAACACTGTTGTAAGCCTCAAAAGGTTTTTTGTATTTGCTTTCTTCTTTTGTGACAATTTCTTGGCCAACTTCTGCATCAGTTAACACGTTTTTAATGATGCTTAGTGCAACTGTGCGGGCATTTGAAGATTTTTCATAAGCTATAGATTGGAAAGTGTTTTTCTTGTCAAGTGTGTCTTTGATAGTTTCAAAAGATTTAGCAACTAAGCCTTCAAGTGTACTTTGAGCTTTATTTTCTTTAATGAAGTCCTGAATTTCTTGAGTCTCAAATACGTCTTTACGTGGTGCTGCGTAGCCTTTGGCTAAAGAAAAGTCACGAACGTTTTCTTTGCTGAATAAGAATTTAAATACTTCGTATGCTTTTTGGTTAGATACGTTTTTATAAGAGTCTTCACCTTCTTTAGCTTGGTCAAGCATTGCAATTGAAGGACCTTGGAAAATTGAAGCACCAGATAGTTTATCTTCTTTTAAATTAGTATATTTAGCCTTCGCAGCGTCGTATGCAGTTTGTGCATTGTGTTGAAGAGTTTTGAAGTCTGCATTATTTGGGTCTGTTTTAAGTAAGTCGTTTGCTTCTTTTAATTGAGTTCTTCTAAGTTGAAGTTCAGGTTGAGGAAGCGGCAGCATACCTACTTCAAATGGGTTGCTTTTATCTGGAATGTTGTAGCCAACTCCACCTGATGAAGAAATAGTAAATACGATTTGTTTGTTTTTAAAGGCTGTTGAGTTATATTTGTTTCCACAAGTTGCACCAGTTGTAAATAAGTTTTGAGCAGCGTAACCTTTTAGAATGTCTAACATTTCTACTAATTGTGCATTTTGTGTAGTGTCGTGGAAAAAAGCATCCCCTTTAAGTTCACCGTTCTTTTTCACAAAATCTGTGTACGGAAGACCGTATTGTTTTGCCATAGTGATTAGCATGTTAGCGTCTGAATCGTAGCCAAACACAGCTGTACGTTCAAATTGTTTTTTAGTTTTGCCAGGTTCTTTTGGATCTGGAAGGTCTACTAATTTGTCAAACTTTTCGGTATGTTTTTCGCGATATTCTTTAGCCATTTCCCAAATACCTTCCCAAGTTTTTACTTTTTCAGTAAAGTTAGGAATTTCTGCGGCAAGTTCTTTATTGTAAAGAATAACTTCGGTAGAAAGGCCAAACGGAGTTGTGTAGATTCCTTTTTCAGAAAGAGGAGACTCTTTTACGAAATCATAAAACTGTTCATCCCAGTCTTTTTTAAAGTCTTGGTCGCTGATGTATTTTTTTTGAAGTTGAGTTCCTTCATTGATGAACTTAGTTAAATCAAGGACATTTTTGCGGTTTTCGTTAAATGAAGCAACATGGTCTGGGTAAGCAATGACTAAGTTGGGGCGATTCTTAGTAGAAAGAGTTTTGTCAATCGCACCTTTAATGTCTTGGTATCCTCCCTTTTGTTCAAGTTTAACGGTAATTCCGGTTTTTTTAGTGAAATCTTTTAATCTTTTTTCAATGGCTGTGATGTCTTTTTTACCAAAAGTGTGCCAAAAAGTTACATCATATTTACCACAAGCAGTTAAAAATAGTGTTGAGAAGATAGCGATTAGTGCTAAAAATAATTTTCTCATAATTTTTCCTTGCAGAGTTAATTTAAATTCTAACCCTTAGTTCCACCGCGGGCAACACCGCGCATGATATATTTACGAAGGAAGATAAAGACAAGTAGTAGTGGGATCAGGACTATAACAGTTGCGGCCATTTGGCGCTCAACTGCTATTCGGTTAGACTCTTGGTCTACAAACGCAGAACGTAACCATACAGTAATTAGTTTAAAGTTTTGGCCGGCTACTAGGTTTGGCCAGATATAGGCGTTCCAAGAACCCATTAGTTTCAAAATAGTAATTGTAATAATCGATGAGTTGGCAAGCGGGACCATGACTTTCCATAGATACTTAAAGTCAGAAGTTCCGTCAACTTTGGCAGCATAATAAAGTTCATTTGGAATTTGTCGGAAGTTTTGGCGAATTAAGTAAATGTGGAAGACTGTGACTAAAAATGGTACGGTCATTGCGAGGAACGGCGCCCCTGAGAAAGCAGGTGCTTGGTCTGTCCAGCCAAGGCGAGAGACTGTTCCGTAGTTGGTAATTACCATCATTTCACCTGGAATCATCATGGTAGAAAGCATTACTTTAAAGATTGTGTCGCGACCTTTGAATTCCAGACGAGATAGGGCAAAAGCACCGATGATTGACATAAAGGTACCAACAATAGTTGAAGAAATACCCACAATTAAGGTGTTTAGCAGATATCTAGTGAAACGATCAGAAGGTGCGTTTTCTTCACCTTCAATTTTGCCAGGCAGGCTTTTTAATTCACTTGCTAGATTTTGGTATTTACGGTCAGCAACTTGGTAAGCCAAGTCTTTATTTCTTAGTTTTAAGTAATCAGGTTTATAAATTTGTTCGTCTTTCCAAGTTGAAAATTTAGTTAAATCAGTGTTATATTGAGCAGAAAACTTAGAAATATACTTACTAATATTTTCTAATTGAACTTGAATTTTAGCCTTTTCAGCGATGTTTTTAGCCTCTTTTATTTTGGTTTCTAGAATTGCTTTTTCGGTTAGTTTGTCTTTATATGCCTGATACGCGTATTTAGAGTTATCAAGGATATAAGGTTCAAGTGCCTCTTTGTAGTAGGCGTCTGTGTATAGATTTTTAGGATCACCCTTTAAAAGTGCGTCTAACTTAGTTTTTTCTGTGTCTGTTAAAGCAATTTTATCGCGTTCTTTTTTAGCGGTCTGAACAACTCCATTTGGACCTTCGTATTCTTTTAGTTTTTGTTGAAGTAAACGGATGTTGGTAAGTCTGGTTCCGTTAAAAGCGTATGAATAGTTTTTCCAAGTCCAGGCGTGAGGATACAAAGTTGGCGGTTCTTCAAGGACTTCAGATTCATTTTTAAAGGAAGTGTTTAGCATCCAGTAAAAAGGCACGATAATCATTAAAGCCATAATAGACAAGAAAATGATCGCAACAGTTTTTTGAGAGGCAGATTTGATTTTTTGATAGACTAGTTTTTTCTTAACATCAATTCTTTCATTCATTTTCAGAAAACCTCTTTGTTAGTAGTGAACCTTTTTCTTAGATGCCCAAGTACTTACAAAAGTAAGTGCTAGGATAATTAAGAACAGAACTACTGCACCAGCCGCGCCTTGGGCGTAGCCAGAGCCACTGTCGGCTAGTTTGTCGTAAACATAACCAACTACGGTGTTCATTCTCGCGCGAAGAGTAGGGTCGTTAAATAGACCAATGACTGCGGCGTAGGTTTTGAAAGCGCCGATTAGTGAAGTAATTACAACGTATAGAATCATTGGCGAAATTAGTGGCACTGTGATTTTGTAGAAAGTTCGCCAAGATGAAGTTCCGTCAATTTTAGCAGCGTCGTAGTATTGTTTGTTAATTCCTTGCAAGGCTCCCATGAAAATCAGGATTTTAAAAGGTAGACCTGACCAAGTGATGTAAAACAAGGTAACTGCACGCATTGCGCCGTCTGTAGCCGCAGCGTAGCCGTGTTGTCCAACCGCAGCTGGGTTTAGCCAGTTAGTTTTGCCAATCCCAAATAGCCCTAAAAATGAGTTTACAAGACCAGATTGGTAGTCAAAAAGAACGGCAAACACTAAACCAATCGCGATAGTGTTAGTGATATATGGCAGGAAGAAAATAGTTTGGAAAAACGAACGAATGCGTTTAACCGACATTAAAGACACACAAATTCCAAGGGCAATGATGGTAGAAAGCGGTACTGTGACAAACACGATAAGTGCTGTGTTTTTCAAAGCCAGCCCAAAATCTGAGTGTTCAGCAAAAAGTGCACGGTAGTTGTCAAAACTAAAAGAACCAGGACTAAGTGTTTGAATGTCACGGCGGAAAGTTGGGTCAAACGAAATTAAAATGGTTTTAATTAGTGGGTAGAAAGTAAATATAACCATTAAGGTCAAAATTGGAAGTAGATACACCCAACCTTTGTTGTTTTGAAACCAGATTTTTAGTTTTCTTCGTGCATCGACACGGAAATGCATTAGATAATCCTTTCGCCAGTTTCTTCGTCAAAGACAAAGACTTTTGAATAATCTAGCGACATTTTTACTTTTCCGTCTTTTAGTTTTTTAGAGTCGTTAACATCAGAAAGAATTACTCTAAAAGTGCGGTGAGTAGCCTGAGGGTGAGCAGCGATTAAGGTTAGGTCACGACCAATTGACTCAAAGTATTGATAGTTTAGAGTCAAACATCCTTTTTCTGAGTCTACTGTGTAGGCCTCTGGGCGAATACCAACAAGATAGTTTCTGTCTGGATACATTTTTGAGTGTTTAGCAATAATTGCTTCACCTTCTTTTGATTTAATGAAATCAAGGAAGGCAGCAGCAATTTTGTCAGGAATTACAATTGGGTATTGACATGCCAAAATGGTTGAAACTGAGGCAAAGAAGTAAGAGCCTGTTCGCACACCTTCATCAGTTGCGCTTTGTCCATTGACTTTAATTTCTTTTAGACCAGATTCTTTAAGTAAGTCATATTGAATGAAACCGATTGCAAGTGGGTTTTCAGAAATTGCTTTAATTAACTCTTCGTTGTTTTGAACTGTAGTTTCGTGTAGAGTAGGAAGCGTTACTCCAAATATTTTTTTAGGTAGACGAATAATGTCTAGTTTTTGAAATGCTAGAGTTCTAACGCCGCTTCGTTTATGGTGAAGCACTGTGTGGATTGATTTCTTCATGAAATCAATATTTTCAGGAAGGGTTGTGTCAATAAGTTTGTCCCATTTAGTTAATTTCTTTTGGAAAATTGCTTTAAGGGTGGCAGATGAAAGCTCAGAAAGTGGTGAGTTTGCAGCAACTACTGGAACTACGGCTTTCGCGGTGAAACGACGAATAAAGCGTTTAGTTGCGCGTTCAAAGTTAGGGTTAAGTTCACGGTTTACAAGGCCTAAGTGGAAACGAGGGTCAATGTATGGAGAGCGGTCTACTTCAATGGTCTTAATTTGTTCTTGAAGTTGCTCAATTTTTGCTTTAGCCGCTTGAACTGCTAGGTCTAATTTAACTGTTTTTTGCTCAAGTTTAGTGATTTTAACTTCGTCAACAAAGTCTTTGTTGGCTTTAACTTCTTTAACTTGTGCTTCGGTTCTCGCAATTTTTGCTTGGTAGTATTCAATTTGGTATTTTTTGTATTCTATTTTTTGGTTTAACTTAGCAACCGCTAAATCTTTAGTTTTCTTTGGAGCCTTGCGGCGGTTACCTTGAACTAAAGTAAAGCCTTCAGTTGCTCCGTTTAAAGTAAAGTCATAAAGGAAGCCACCCGCGATTTTGGAAAACTCAGCAAGTAGCGGTTCAATTTCTGCTTTAAGTTGACCACATCCAGCGATGTGCAAGGTTACGTCAGAGTTGTCGCGCTCTACTACTGGGTGGTTTTGTTTAAGTTCAGCCCAAGATTTAACGACAGCCTTAGCGCCTTTGGCAGAAAGTATATCTTCGTCTCCGACAAATACACGGTCTTTTTTGATGTGTGCTTTGAATAGGTTAATTGGCGGAGTTCCAAGGAACTTCGCGACAAATAAGTTAGCAGGATTATCGTAAATTTGTTGAGGAACCCCACGTTGTTGTTCAACACCCGCTTCCATTAAAACGATCTCGTCGCAAATAGACATCGCTTCTTCTTGGTCGTGAGTTACGAAAACTGCAGTAATTCCGGTTTCTTTTTGAATACGTTTAATCTCTTCACGCATTTGTAGGCGTAGACGAGCGTCAAGGTTTGAAAGTGGTTCGTCAAGTAGCAAGACTTTTGGTTTTTTAACCAAAGCACGAGCGATGGCTACGCGTTGTTGTTGACCACCTGAAAGTTGAGAAGGTTTACGTTCAAGTAAGTTGGCAATACCAACTAAGCGCGCAACTTCTTCAACCATATCGTCAATTTCATTGGCAGGCACATGCATGTTTTGTAGTGGAAACATAATGTTTTCACGAATTGTTAAGTGTGGATATAGCGCGTAGTTTTGGAAAACTAGACCAATTCCACGTTTATCGGCAGATAGCGGAGTAACATCCTCATCGCCAAAAATTATTTTACCGCCAGAAGGTTCATGTAAACCCGCGATCATATATAGGGTGGTCGATTTTCCACAACCAGAAGGTCCAAGTAGACCAATTAGCTTACCATCGCCAACTGTAATTGTTAATTTATCAACCGCTGTTGTTTCGCGTTTTTGTTTGTCGACGAAAATTTTTGTAAGACCTTGTAATTTAACTTCCATACCGCTCCTTTTTGTGCCATTTTACTTATTTTGTGGCTTGTGTATATAGAGATATTTATATTATATAGAATGGAAAAAATAAAGTCAAAATATTAAATGTATACGCTTACATTTTTAATGTAGGGGGAATTTATACCTAAATAAAGCCTTATTATGAGTGGTTTTTGCTAGATTTTTATCATTTTTAGACAAACATAATTAGGTAAATCGGTAAGGTTATTAAATTACCTTCTTGTTTAACTATATTTTTGTTTCCAAAAACATAGCCTTTTGCGAGTTTATATTTTCCGTTTTTATCAATTAGTTTAGGCAAGGCTCGGAAATTATTTAGGTCATTTCCAGACTTAATTTCAATGGCAACTGGAGAGAGCGTATCGTAGCCGTTGATTAAAAAATCAACTCTCCCTACTGTTCTTGAATCAAAATAAAAAAGATCGTGACCGTGTGTTCTAAGTTCTGTAGCACAAGCGTGTTCGTAGACTGAACCTAAGTTAGCACATTTGTCAGTATTTAAAATTGGCATTATGTTGTTTTTAAAAAGTAAGTTAGTAAGTAGTCCAACATCGTTTAAATAAAGTTTAAGTAAGTTTTTAGCGCTACTTTCAAAAAATGGAAACCTAAAGTTTAAAACTGCTCTTGCTTGATGTGTAATACCTGCTGAAGATAGATAATCAAACTCTTTTTGGTATTTTTCAAGAGAAGAATTAAACTTGTTTTCAATTGTTTTAAAATTTACTCGCTTAACTTTGTTTGACATGTTTGCGGGCAAACTTTGATAAATTTGTATGATTTTTAGTTTAGTGTTTTCTTGATATTTTGAGGCGTCTTCTTGGTAGTACTTATAAATTTTGGTCTGGATTTTTCTAGTGGCTTTCACGTTTTGATTTAAAACATATTCCTTTACAGCAGCGGGCAGACCTCCGGCAATTAAATAGTCTTTAAAAAGTGAAAGTATTCGTTTGTGAATAGCGTCGTTAATAGGTGTTAAGTTTAAAAAAGCGGACTTCAGATAGTCAACTGCTTCTTCGCTGACCTGATTTGCCCAGAGAAACTCTTCAAAGTCAAGTGGAAACATTTCAACTTCTTCAATTGCACCCATTGGAATAAAGATCTGTTTTAAAGTAAGTGAAATTAAAGAACCTGCTGCTATGTATCTGAATTTACTTTCTTTATACAAATCTTTTAGTAAAGTAATTAAATGAGGGTAGTATTGAATTTCGTCCAAAAAAATTATTGTGTTGATTAAGTTTGCTTGGTCTGTTTTAAACATGGCGCTGACGTAAAGATAAAAGTCTTTAGTAGTGCGAATAGATAAAAAGTTTTGTTTGTTTTCAAAATCAACCTTTAAGTTGATTTCTATGTAGTTTTTAAAGTGTTTTGAAGCGGTTGTTCTGATAATAAAAGTTTTGCCAATTTGTCTCGCACCTTCTACAATTAAGATTTTAGCGTTTTTGTCTTGGTAGTTTTTTACTAGTATTTCTTCTATTTTTCGTCTAAACATTTAAAATCTCCTTGCTACGCATTTATTTTAGCATATTTGTTTGTTTTCAAATAAAAAAATAGGTAAAAATTCTTTGTTTTCAAATAAAAAAAATGATTAAAATATTGTGTTTTCAAATATTTAAGACAGTTTTTAAAAAATAAAAAAAAGCCGCTTCGTATACTAAGCGACTTTTTTTGAGTTTTCGGAATAATTTAGGGGTTTTGCTAATTTTCCGAGTAAATGGAGAAATGAAAGGAGATAAAAAAATGAAATGGTGGTCCAGGGCAGAATCGAACTGCCGACACAGGGATTTTCAGTCCCTTGCTCTACCGACTGAGCTACCGGACCAGTGGCGGTCTCGACGGGACTTGAACCCGCGATCTAATGCGTGACAGGCATTTATGTTAACCAACTACACCACGAGACCTTTTTTTGGTTGCGGGGGAAGGATTTGAACCTACGACCTTCGGGTTATGAGCCCGATGAGCTAACCAGACTGCTCTACCCCGCGATATAAAAATAAAATGGCGGAGGAAGAGGGATTCGAACCCCCGCGGCTTTTACACCCTGTCGGTTTTCAAGACCGATCCCTTCAACCAGGCTTGGGTATTCCTCCGTTAACTTGGTGGACCCAGTAGGACTCGAACCTACGACTAACCGGTTATGAGCCGGTTGCTCTAACCAACTGAACTATGGGTCCTTTGGTAGCGGCGGGGGGGATCGAACCCTCGACCTCACGGGTATGAACCGTACGCTCTAGCCAGCTGAGCTACACCGCCGTATACTAAATTTGTTTAGTTGATTTGAAATAAAAAAAGGGTAAACAATCGCTTTTTAAACATAGTTTAAAAAAGGATGGTACCCGGAACCGGACTTGAACCGGTACAGAGTTTCCTCCATGGGATTTTAAGTCCCACGCGTCTACCTATTCCGCCACCCGGGCAATGGTATCCCGTAGAAGACTCGAACTTCTGACACCCTGGTTAAAAGCCAGGTGCTCTACCGACTGAGCTAACGGGACAGATAGTGGTGCCGAGAACAGGAATTGAACCCGCAACCTACTGATTACAAGTCAGTTGCTCTACCAATTGAGCTATCTCGGCTCTGGTGGAGGTTGAGGGGCTCGAACCCCCGACCCTCTGCTTGTAAGGCAGATGCTCTCCCAGCTGAGCTAAACCTCCGGATAAAAGAAACTGGCAGCTCCCTATTTTCACACGCTTGTGCTATCGTCGGCGTAAAAG
>CAUTSJ010000017.1:0-11765 GCA_963541505.1 uncultured Acholeplasmataceae bacterium | reverse complement strand
TTCCTGAGAAACTTTTTGAAAAAGCTGTTCAAAACAGCGTTGAAATTAACCCAGATTGGTTTCAAGCAACAAAGTTTGGCAAAATTACTGCAGTTAAGGCTAGACCTAGCAAATCACTTGCTTTAAACTTTGAAGACAAAGAACACGACAGCGTAGTTTTTTCAATAGAAACCAGAAACCGCGTAGGTATTAAAAGAGAATTTGAAGTTATCGTAGATTACTCTAACTTCGTTCGTGTATTTTTCTCAGAACCTCAAGAAAACGTCGCACCAAGAAAACCACTCGTGATTCCGCGTTCTAAAGTTAACACACAATACAAAGACATAGCAGATGAACTTTCTAAAATTTCTTCTTTTTCACCGTATGACTCAAATGCTCAAAAAGAAAGCACAACTTTTTCTTTTAAAGAAGTGCTTGACTTAAAAACAGGACAGGCTTATCACGCAAATACCGAAAATCAAATTAGATTGGTGTATGACTTTGTATTTAAAAGAATACTAAAAGATGCAAATAAAGCCAACAACCCAGAAATCATTGACTATATTTCAAAAACACAAAACAAAATTACAACTTTAAACCCAAACGGTAATTTAAATCTAGAAACTTCACCGTTTTTTGTTTCTGAGTTTTTAGGTTGGTACTATGTAAACAAACAAGACGAAGTCGTAGAAGTTGGGGCGGGCCAAGAAATTAACGTTCCTGAACTTAAAGGATCTGAATTTAGATTGGTTGCCAGATATAAGCACTCTATTGACGAAAACAAACTAAACGATGAACTAAACAAACACGGCCTGGTTTCAGTTGCTTATTTTGATGGAACTGAAAAAGTATTTTCCTATGTTTTAAGAAAAGGTGAATCTGTATTAAACTATCGTCGCTCTAAACCTGAACACAAACTAGTTGGTTGGTTTAAAGACCCAGGATTTACTAAAGAGTTTGATTTTAATTTAGAGAGAGCAGAGAAAAACATTTCACTTTACGCAAAATACGAAAAAGAAAATGCACAACCACAACCTGGTCCAACTCCTGAGCCTAAATATACAGTTAAGTTTATAACCGACCCAAGTAAAGTTAAACTCAATGACCTTGAAATTATAAAAAACCAAAAAATCAGTAAAAATTACTATCAAAACCCTGATTTAGTTACGTATATTGACAATAACGGCGACCTTTATAAATTAGCAGGATGGAAATTAGAAGGTTCAAACGAACTTTTTGACTTTGACACCCCAATTACTAAAAACATTACACTTGTTGCGGTATTTGAAAAGTCAATCTCGCCTAGTCCTTTTCCTAAAACTACTGAATACAAAATTAAAAGATTTAAATAAAAACTAAATAACCAGGCTTACGATTACGATGAGTATGACATCGAGACAATTACTGGTGTTGAAGCAGGCTCTTTAGTTCAGTTATCTCAAGATAAATTACTGCCGCCACGCGGTTTTGAGTTATTTGATGCTGCTTCTGAGGTTAAAAAAACAATTCAAGCAGACGGCTCTACAGTGTTTAAGTTGTACTTTAAAAGAAAAACTTTTAAAGCAACTTTTAACTACAACGGTGGTACTTTAAACGGAGAAACTAAAAAAGAAGTTAACTATAAGTTCGGAGAAACTTTGACAGATATTGCCCACCCCACTAAAGCAGATCCTACCGGAAATAAAACTTATACGTTTTTAGGTTGGCTAAACCCTCAAACCAATCAGTTAGTTGATTTTACTCATAACAACTTAGTTGAAGAAAATATACATTTAGTTGCTAAATGGCAAGAAACTAATAACCTTAAAAAAATTTATTTAAACTTAGTCTACGAGGGGCTTGCGACCAATCAGGATACCCTACACGAACTTGAACTGCCGAATCAAAGAAAAATTGGCACGCAAGTGTCGAATGCAGACCAAGAAATCAAAGACATCATTTCTGCATTTCTTTCAAGTCACCCACACCCAAATCACGAAACTGACTTTGACCAAACTAAATCTATATCTAGTCTAACCGTTGAAAATAATACAGATAAACAAATTATTAAACTTTACTATAAAGCCAAAAGATACCGTGTTACTTTTAATTTAACCGAAGCAGGACTTGACCAAAACACAATTGACCCGATTTTAAAGCAACCTCTTACCTTGAAATACACAAACAAAATTAGCACAGAAGTTTTAGCAAAACTACGTGCTGTTAGAAAAACAAACACAGCAACTCATGATTATATGTTTGAAAAACTACTTGTTCAAGAAACCAACACTGAGTTTGACCCAAACATTGCGTATAATTCAAACATCACGCTTAAACCAGTGTTTAAAGAAGTTAAAACTACTGCAAATATAACTTACACTATTAAAACTCAAAAAGTAGATGGAAGTTATACTGAAAATACTGAAATTAAGAGTGGCAAAATTGGCTCAAACCATACAGTCGCTTACTCAAATCCAAACAACACTGTGTATCAAGAACCTGAATACAGTGTGGCTAATTTGACTGTAAACGCTGATGCTAATCAAAATAAAGTGACAGTTACTTTAAATAGAAAAGTTTACGATGTCACTTTTGAAGTAAAAAGTCATACAAGCAGTATTGCGAAAAGAACTTTTAGACATGGTGCTAAAATTGGTCAGATTGACGAAAGTCAGTTTGAAGCCGATGGTCTTGGCATTCTTAAAGCAGAACTTGATGGAACAGAAAAAACTAAGCAAGAAATTGAAAACTTCTTAGTTCAAAAAAACCACAAAGTAACTCTTCACATCGGTAAACCTACTAAGAAATTTGGTACATACCCACAAACTAAAGTTGACAATCCTGTTGGCATTCAAAAATTAAAAGATGAAACACGCGAACTTAAGTTCAACTCAAAGGGTAGAGACTACACTATGCAGTTTACTCGCAGCTACTGGAAAGACAGTGCAGGCAATAAATACGAAAAATACAACAATCAATACTTTAAAATAGAGCCAGTTGATTTTATTAAAATTCCAAAGCAAAACACTTGGTTTACCGAAAAAATCATAGACTTTTCTCCTTTTAATATTTACTACCTTGGTTATACTGATAATGCCAAACCTGAACGCTCTATTTTTAAAGGAATGGTTTTAGATATTGGAAAAGTTCTAGGTGACGAAGTTCACATGCCGACTTATGATACTGGTGATTTTCAAGTTAAACCTGCTTTAGACTCAAGTTTACACTCTAGGTTAAAAAAAGAACCTACTGATTATGCGAAAGCAATTCTAAATCGCTACAGCAATGTATCTGATGAATATCGTGATGTTAATTTAAGTGTTTTTGCAGAATATGGTCCCACAATGCCTTATTACGACGGTAGCTACAGTCAGTACTGGTGGCTTGGTACACAGTATCCTGACTCTGACCCTAACGACCCTAACCCTGATCCTAGCGCTCCTGAACCTGGCCCTCACGCGCACGTCATCTACTCCGACGGCAACTCCGACTGGAACAACGTGAACAACGTTTTAGGTGTAGTAGTTTGCATTAGGTAGTCTCTAGACCAGTTACCGTAGGTACTCTCTTTTATGTTCGTTTGAGAGATTTTCACACTGTGTGGCTTTCTCACATACAACATTTAACCAATTCACATTTCTTTGTTTCTAACTATCTTCATTTTTAAAACCGCATCAAAGACCTTTTTAGCAATAAAAACTTAAAAGGTCTTTTTTCATATATTTTGACAAAAAACTTCAAAAACAACCTGAAACTTCTTTATATATGCATATCTAGAACCGCTTTTACAATTAAAAATAGGCTTTTTATGTGGCTGGGGTATAATTATGTAAGCACTTTTTGAACTACTTGACTTAAATATATTTCTCGCTAAATATTTACCTACATAAATAAAGTTATTTAAATACACAAACAAAAGTGAGAACTTTTCAAAAAGGAGTTTTACTTTATGAAAAAAGATTTTATTAAATACGAAGAAACTAACACTAACTTATCTACTCCCCTAAAACCCCGTCAATTCAAAGCTAAAAAGCAATTTGCACAACCTTATTCAACTAAACCCTACACTCGCCCTGTAAAAATCACCAGTGCTTTATTTGCTTTATTTCTAGGTTCAATTATTGTCGCCTTGATGACTTTTTTATCGTTGGGACAAAAACCAAATCACATAAAACCAAAGACCAACATCAACAACGAATACTTAGATCGTCCCAACGACGGCACTAAACCAATTGACGAAAAAAATCACTTAAAAAACATTTTAATCGCAGCCAAAGTTTTTAGAAATCAAAGTCATTTTCAAAGTGAAACTAACGGTCAGGCTACCGCTTACTTTGGTTCTTTTGGTTCAACAACTCAGAAAATCAAAGCGATGCGCCAATATGACACTGCGCACCTTTCAAATAAGCAATACTCAAAAGGTACGTTTGCCAGCCCTGGTCTATACATTTTTAGAAACGAATCACCTCGTGGTGCGCAATACTTTGTCAAAGAACTTGCTCATCTTGAAAACGGTGACTTTGACAAACCAGTTTGGCGCCAATACAAAGGATCAGATGCTCCGTTTACAGAAGCAGATTTTACTGAAAACATTCTAGGCTCTGACTTAAAAGACTTCACTCAACAAATTCTTTCTCGAAAAACCATTAAAAAAGTAGACTTAATCAATCAAGCAAATGGTGAAACTACTTACCGTGTTGATTTTGTGGTAGACGAAGACTTAAATAGACCAAGTGGTCTTGGCAAACTTGCCGCGACAGGTAAATACGCAGTTGAAGTCAGAGAAATGGCTCAAACTCCGTACTACCCAACTTTCAAATCGTTTACTTTAGATGTAACCATGAACGACCGCTGGGAAGTTTTAAAAACTGTTTCAAACGAAGAGTATAACTTAACCGTTAAAGGCATTTCTTCTGATTTTGCGGCAACCATGACGCAAACTTTTACTTACAGAAAAGAAAAAGTTCAAACTGAAGATTTCCATAACTTCTTTCACAAAGACTTTCGTAAACACGGCGAAAACACCAAACCAAATCCAGATGCGACCGATCTTTTAATAGACGCTTTTTCAAAAGTGAAATCAGGTAACTTCACAGGTTCACTAAACGTCAATGGTCAAGTCCTTGAGTTTACTGCAACTTTTTCAAAAGACCCCGCAATTTTAAAAATTGAGTCTAGATTATTTAATTTACACTATGAAAACAAAAAATACACATTTTCAATGCTTGGTCAAACTTACACAGGCGAGGCCGACACTATTGTTGAGTTAATTGGCAAATTATTTAATAAAGGTAATTTCTTAAATCTACCTAATCTGCAGGAAATAATTGGTGAACTTAACCAGAATTTCACCAAACCTAAAAACATCGGTGCCTACACTGTACTTGAAACTAAAGCCAAAGGGATAACTTTAACTTTCTACATCAACAAAGACACCAAAGAGTTAGTTGAGTTTAATGCAAAACAAGAGACTAACGGAAAAACTCTAGAACTTAACTTTAAACGTGGCGAAAAACCAGCAAACCCTGAGTTTCCTGAAGACAAAACCGATTTTGATGCTGCCACTCAGCAACTTAAAAAAATCTTTAGCGATACTTTTGAGTTTAACTTATCTAAAGAACTCAACGCAAACTCTAGTTTGACTGTCAATGCCTTAGTTTCGTTTAACAACAAAACATCTATTTCTGCAAGCGGTGAACTTAGCCTAACTGCTTTTGGCAAAAACTACAACATCCCTTTTGACATTGTTGAAAATAAACTAACAATGCACTTTAAATCTCGTTCTTTAACTTTTGATTTAAACAAAATTGTCAAAGAGTTTTTCAACGTTGACTTAACTAAAAATAGTCTAGAGGAGTTAATTAACTTAATTGACTTTACTAATTTAGTTAAAACTGCAGAACGTTTATTTAGTTTCCTTGACTTAAAATTAGCGAAAGACAACTTAAAAGTAGAAGATGGCCATGTTGCTTTTGACCAAAGCAAAACTGCCTTTGCTTTAACTCACCGCCCTGGCACTAAACTTCCTACTCCGAAGGCACCTGTTAAAGAACTTGATTTAACTGAGTTTTTACTAAAATACTTTAAAGACCCAGATTTAAACCCACGCGGTACAATTTCCCTTACTTTAAACTACGCCTTAAACTCAATTACGAAAACTGACTCAGACTCAGAAATCAAAGTAGCCGTAGACTTGCTTAAAGGAAAGATTTCAATTTCTATTCCAAAACTTGGCCGTATTTACATAGATAACCGTGGAGTATACGTTGAGTTTGGACCGAACAAACGCAAAAATGTGCAATATTTTTCGCATGCTGACTTAAAAGAACTAGCCCCACAAATTCGCTTGGCTCTTTCTAAATACTTACCTGGTGGTTTTAATCTAGATGAAATAATTTCTCAAGTTTTGGCTAACTTAACCGTGGATCAAGCGAGTGGCAATCTTTTAACTTCCTTTAAGTCAAAAGACGATCGTTTTACCATGACTTTAAACTCATACCAAAACGAAACTCCTTATTTAGTGTCACCTGAAGACCAAAACGGCAAACAAATTAATCGTTTTAGTAAACCTGCCCTTGAAAAACTCCTAAAAGTTCTTGAAAGCGGTAAATTTCAGGCCAGTGTTTCTTTTGCTGACTTTAATATTCAGTTAAATCTACTATACAAAGACAACACACTTTATTTAAATGCCAAAATTATGAAAGCAGGTAAAGAACTTGCCGACATTTCTATCATTGGCAACCAAGTCTACGCTAAAGTAAGTGGCTACAATTTAAAGGCCAATGCAAAAGACTTTAGTGAACTCATGCACAAAGTCTTTGAAATGTCTCGCCTAAAAGGCGAAATTGGTGGCTTTAACTTAAATAACTTCGGCATTGACTTATCTGAACTAAATCTAGACTTTACAAACCCTTTTGCAACTCTTCAAAGTATTGCTAAAACCATTGACAAAATGCCACTGGTTAAATCTTTAATTAAGTCACTGGAGTTTGAGTTAAACTACCCAACCCAAGACGAAGCCAAACTACTTACCTTTAAACTAACTGCGTTTAACTTTAACATCACAGGTTATCTAAACTCAGACCCTCAGTTTAACGCAAACATTTTTGAGATTAACGAAAACGAATATATTGACCTTCCGCTTGCAGACCTTAACTCAAAAACTGAAGTTCAACCTGGCGCTAAACTACCTCTTGAAATTTCTGAGGTAAACAAAATCAAAGAACGTGTGATGACTAAACCTCACAGCGTTACCGGTAGCGCCGAGATTAACGGAGTCAACTTAACAATTCACAAAGGCTATGTTTCTGTTAACAACAACTTCCAAGATGTAGAAGCAGTGCTTTACGCCGAGGCTAAGTTTAAAGATTTAGTTTATAGTTTTGAGCTGTACTTTGCAAAAAACACAGTTTATTTAAAATCAGCAAAACTAAACGCTAAAGTTTCAATTGAAGAAATTGGTAGTTTGATTGCTAAAATCACAGAACTTATCAAGAGTCAAGGTGAAATTAACTTCAATAACTTTCAACTACAAAACAACGCAAACGCAAACATTCAAGCGCTAATTTCTAAGTTTGTCATCCAGTCACTTACCATTGACAAAGAAGAAATTACCTTGGCGGCTAAATACGCAGAATACGAAGGCAAAATTTACTTCAACCGCAAGACCAAAGCAATTAACTTAACTATTTCAAACTTTAATCTACATTTAACTTTAACTCCAACTGAGTTTAGTGAAGTTGGCGAAAGAGCCGATGCTAAAATCGCTGAGTTCATGAAAAACCCAAATGTCTTAACTGCCAATGATATTTTGAAAATCGCTGAACTTTACTCAACTCGCTATACACTTCAAGACGTTAACTACTCGCTTCCAAAAGAACTTGCTGAAAAATACCTAGGTAAAGACGCAAAACTAGACTTAAGCGTGAAAAACTCACAAGTTGACTTAACTTCAAAACACTTGCTTAAAGCAGACCTAGGTGTGAAGTTCACGCACCCTCAACTTGGAAATCCAATTAACCTAAACTTTGAACTGCACATTCAAGACAAGCAAATCTACCTGCTTTCAAAAGAATACCCAACTCTTAACTTAAAAGTCGCCTACAGCGAAATTTCAGCGATAATCGCGGCAATTCAAAAAGCCATTGAAAAAGCAAGTGGTATCTCAATAAGCAACGCAAGTCTAGCCAACTCAAGTCAAACTTATTTAGCGCCAAAACTAGAGTTTACAAAAATTTTAGATGCACTAAATATTTCTAAAGAAGGTCTAGACTTTGACTTAAAGAAAGCATTTGGAATTGAACAAATCACCAAGGTTTCTCTGCGCTTTAAATTCCAAGAAAAAGCACTATCTCTTTCTTCAAGCCCACTTAACTTAAACTTAACTTTAAAGAAAACTGATAATAAACTTAACTTATATCAACCAAACGCAACAACTCAGTTTTTAGGTCGTGAGTTTTTTGAAAAAACAGCAGACCTAGTCGCAACTGGCTACGCAGTAAACGGTGAGTTTAACTTACCTTTAAACGGTGAGAACCTAAAAGTAGAAATCAAAGGTGCCCTAAACTTCACTCGCAAAACTATTTTGGACCTTGAGTTAAAACTAATTTATAAAGACATTCAACAAACCTTTCGTCTACTTTATGACAAAGAGTTTTTCTATCTGCAAAACGAAAAAGTTAACCTGAAATTGAGCCTGCAAGACATTCAAGCCCTAATTTCTGAAGGCCAAAAACTCAAAGATATGTTTTCAGGAATTACAGTAGGACTGACTCAAGACTTAATTAAAGCAGTGATTGCAGGTACTTTTGAGTTTAGTCAAACTAGCATTGTGGCTAAATTCACAGAAGGGATACTTAAAAACCTAGAAGTCAATGCAGATCTGACTGCGAAAGCTCTTAAAGTTAAATACGGCAGTATGCTGGACTTAACTTTAACTAAACAAGAAGACGTAGAAACTAAAGATGTACCTGAGGGCATTGAGTGGCTAGACCGTTCTTTTGTTGACAAAGTTTTTGATTTATTTTCTTCAACCTATGAACTGAAAGCCACAACGACAGATACTGCTAAGTTTAAAGGAGAACTCAGCGGAAACGTTGACCTTAAATCTAAAGTTAACTTTGCGGGTTCTGGTAAAGTTGAGTTTAAGATTGGCGAAAAATCTTACTTCCTTGAACTAAATAATCTCTATATCTCTGAGCGCACTCTATACGCTTTAACTCAAAAACTAAACTTAAAAATACCTTTTGCAGACATTAGCCGTCTGCAGGCAGAAATTCAAAAAATATTTGCTGATTTAAAACCGCTACTCGGACTTTCAAGTAAAGCTGATTTAATTAAGTACTTGTCTGTCTACACAGACTTAATTGCCGCGCTTTCTTTCACTAAAGATAAAATTACCCTTTCTAACTTCTCAATTAACGGAATTAAGTTATCCGCGGAAATTGACCTTACTAAAAAGGAAATCAGGCTAACTCTGCCAGATTTAGGGCTACAGGCTACTTTAACTAAGTCAACAAAGCAAAACACAGGTGTAGTTCCAAGTGTTCAATACACCGACACTGAAACAATTTTAAATCTACTTAAACTATACGCCGAAACCTACGAAATTGACGGCAAGGCTCAAAGCGGCGAAATGGGTGCTGACTTTTCTGGCAAACTTTCGCTTAAAGGCGAGGTTCTGGCCAAACTGGAAACTTACCTTAAATTCAAAGACAAATACCTAAAAGCCACAGTTTACTACGACAAAAAATATCTCTATTTTGAAACCGAAAAACTGAAGTTTAAACTTTCAGTTGAAGAGCTTACTCAAATCATTAAAAAAGCACCAGACTTACTAAAACTAGCCAATGCTGAAAACATCTTTAACCTACTTACTCAGTTTTCTTTAACTAACAGCGAACTAAATGTAGGATATGGTGATCTAAATGTTCGCGCTAACTTCTTGGACCGAAAAGCCGACATTACTTATAAAAACCTAGTTCAAGCAACTGTTACTCCAACGGCCACTGAAGACCTAGGTTCAGTTCCAGCACACGAATGGAAGACTTACCAAGACATTCTTGATTTATTTACAAATGTTGAAAAAATTAAGTCTATGCTAAAAGTCCCTCAAAAAACCTTTAACTTCGCAGGTACTTTTGAACTAAACGGCAAGGCCTTAGAAGTTTCAAAAGGTTCGCTTACTATCAACTCAAAAGGCAACACTTTTGACCTAGATGTAAACTTTGAGGCAAAATACGACGGCAAGGACTACAAAGGTAGAATTACTTTCTTAAATGGCTACATTTACCTAGATGTCAACGGCCTTCGCGTTAAAATTTCTCAAGAGGAGTTCATTCGCTCAGGATATCGCTTAATTAGTACTTTTGGTGGTAGCTCCGAGGCTCTTGAAAAAGCCCTTAAGTATTTTAGTAACCCAGAAAGCCTTAAAGAAATTCTTGGACTTAACCTTGCTTCTAGACTAACCTACTTAAACTCACCTATCTATAATCGTTTCCAAAGAGGACTAACTAAACCAGAAAACGCAACAGATATTTTTGAAATTTTAACTGAGATTGACTTTACTAAAACTAATGTCCACGCGAGCGTTAATTACGGCGAAATTAGCGGTACCTTTGACCTTGAGTTTACAGACATTCGTTTTTCTAAACTACAAATAGCTAACGCTCAATTTAAGACAAACAAGATTGAACAGGCCGTCTTTGAGCAAATAGACTATACAGAAATTACTGCGCCAAATGAAGCAGACTTTACAGAAAAAGAGTTTAAACACTTTGATACTTTTGTAGATGCTGTGATGAACACCATTGACAAAAAACAATACCATATTAAAGGTCAAATCACTTCAAATAAAGTATTTGGAATTGGTATTGCTATTAAAAATGTTGACCTTAAACTAAACTTCAACAACTCTCAAGGTACTGAGGTTGAACTTACTTTTGACATGGAACACACTGGTCGCGATGTTCCATTCCAAGGCAGACAACAGGTAAATAAAGGAAAAATTTCTGTACATTTTTACATGAAAAATGGCCGTGGTTATCTGAAAACTAAAACAAGAGAAGTCACAGGATTCACAGGATTTTTTGATCCTAAGCCAAAGTTTGGTCCTGAAGTAACTAAATATTATGAGTTTACCGAAGCTGAAATGCAGGCTAACTTATTTGCCTATATCTTAACGATGATTTACGCAGATGAACAACTTTGGAACGGACAAACAAAACCAACCCCTGTTAGAAGACTAAACCGACCAAAATTAGTTAAACGTGGACCGCTTGATAATTTAGATATAGCTAAATTAATTAAAAAGATAGTTGTAGGCAAAACCGATCAGTCAAATAGTTATGATTACGAATTTACTATTGATAAAGATATAGTTAAAGGTAAATTGCCAGCACCACTTTCAATGAGTGATATTGTTGTTAAACTAATTACAATGCCTGAAGGCGATAAACAATATTTGCGCAAGCTTAAGATAAATACTACTCTTTTTGCAGTTCTTTCATTTAGAATTGTTGCTGAATTTGAAATGGTTGCAATGGGTGCAGACGTACCTGCTATTAACTTACCTGACAACATCAACGATAAATGGTAATTTAGTTTAAATTCTACTCAAAATAAAAAGGTATACACACGCGTGTATACCTTTTATCATTATTAAAACTTTCCTTTAAATAATTTTTACTAAACAACACAAAAGTATTTTTAAATAAATCATAAATGGCTAAATAAAGCCCTTTTATCTAGGTTTCCCGACTTTTACACTTGTTTTCAAAATTAAAGCCAGCAACGGCTCAATAAGAGCA
>CAUTSJ010000016.1:0-11808 GCA_963541505.1 uncultured Acholeplasmataceae bacterium | reverse complement strand
TTTAACACAACAGTTTAAAATCTCTGTAAAACATTTGCAAGTGTAAAAGTCGGGTTATAATTTGATTCTTAGCATCTAGGTTAATTAAACCTAAGTGTTTTATTTAAAATTTAAGTAGATTAAATTAAATAACTTAAATAATGCGGCAAGGTTTGACACCAGCGATATTGGCAAATGGAACATGCTCATATCTTGTTTTGACTTTGGCGTGAACATACCAATCATTGGTATGGTTGAAACTTTTTATTTCATTAGTCCAGAAAGTATATTTAGAATCTGGAGTATATGTAATACCCCATTTTTGTTCATCAAAGCCAGCGGGCATAATGGTCTTTAGATCAATTCCTCGGTATTCGCGAACAAAACCAGATTTAGTGTTACCGTAAATCTCTAAAGCGTAGTCTGTAGGTACGGTGTCATAGCGTTTATCGTCGTATATCAGATCAAGTCCAAAAGCAGATAAAGAATAAGTTTTAGTAGGTGAGTATAAAGTAGTACCGATTATTTTTTCCATGTCTTTTAGCATTGCACTGTAAAAAGTAAGATACCAATCATCCTTAGTAGATTGATTATAAGGTCCAACCAAATTAAAAGGTGAAAAGTCCAGAATTCCTTTTACAATCATACTGTTGGGTTTACCAGCAATTTTAACCCAACGAACTGGCTCAAACTTAAAGTATTTACCGTTGTATTTCTCGTATTTGTTGCCGTTTTTATCTTTAACAAAAATACGGTTAAATTTAAACTCAATGTCTCTACCATACGAATGGAAAGTTAATGTGCGTTCGCTAATTTCTTCGTTTAGCAAGTCAGCTGGGTTGACATCAACTTTGCTTTGTGGATACTCACCAAAAGTATCTTCATAAATACCTGTGTGAATTTCAATTACGTAGTTTTTCACAATAACTGTATTTAAAAGATCTTCTTTAGAAATATCGGCGCCGTCTAGAGTGATTTTCAAAATTTCCCATTGATTTGGTATATTAAAATCAATATTTTGATTACGGATTGCACTTCCGTGATATACGCGGAAATTACGGCTGTCTGTTTTAACGTGTTTTCCTAAGTATCTAATTTCAATACTAGCCTGATGTCTATTTAAATATATCTTATATGTCAATGTATTTGCATCTTGATCGTCAGAACTTTTTGAAAAACTCATTTTAAATATACGTGGATCTGGATTTGTCCAGTTTGGCGTATATGTTTCACCTTCATTTATTGTGTCAACATTGCGAACAAAGGTTTCGTCGTATCTATCGTCATACCAGTGTTGGGTGAAAATGCGGTAGTGAACATTATATTTACGTTTACGCGGAAAACCAACAATACGGCTAGTTTCAGCCGTTGCTATAAACTTATCGTGAACAGGGTTGCCAGGTTCATCTAAATAAGCCCATACTTGTATGTTGTAGTCTGAGCTTTTTGCTCTGTAGTGAAGTGCAATTTCATCTATTGGAATTAACCTAGTGCGTTTAGTTGGCCAGTTGTCAAGAAAATTATTTTTACTGCCATAATAAACATAAACATTACTAAACTTCAGGGAGTAGTATTGATATACTCGGATATTGCTTTGCCCAGGATAAAGTTTTGTTTCAAGTAAACCTTGTTGACCATTGTCAAAAAGTTCATAGTCATCGCCAACTAAATTAGTTGATTTAACGTAAGTAGCGCCTTTTTCAACTGGCCAGTCTTGAATGGTTTCAACAACCTCGTCAAACTGATTGTCAAGTTCACTTGACTCACCTTTCTTTTCTAAAAAGTGCACGATTTCAAAATTAACTTTGTGGACAGTTTCTTCAAAATAGGCAATTAGTTCAGTCTCTTCGATGATTTGGTCTTTAGTAAAATCAAAAGCATCTTGTTTAGTGTACTGTCCGTTCATTGGCTTAGCCAACTGCCAGTGCACAAAAGTGTAAGTGCGGCCATGAAAGACAATAAACGGAGTCGCTGGTTGCTTAATTTTGCCTTGATACTGCACCATCTGCGTGTCGTATTCAGAGATATTTTCATATCCTTTGACTCTATCTTTAAAATTTGTAATAAAAGTGACTTTAAAGTAATTGCGTTGATAGATTAAATTAAAGACAGTAGAGCCGTCTGGTTGAATTTTTTTCTCGGTTTTAGGTGAAATTACGCTGAATTTATACCTGTATTCATCGCCAGGCAGTTTATTTGAATCTGGATATACAGAAACGTTTTTATAACTTTCTGCCTGTTTGGTTTCTTTAATTGTTTTGTCTTCAATTTCACCAGGTATACCTTTTAAGATGTGATTAATAGTGTATGTTGTCTCGCCTTGTTTAAAGACAGCGTAGACTCTGGTAACAAAACGAGTAACTTTAATATCGCCAGGGTTTGAACCAAAAGTAGGAGTTAAACTCCAGCCAAGGAATTTCCAACCTTTTTTAATATCGGTTTGCTTTGGTGTAAACTTAAAGACTTCGCCTGTATAGAACTTCTGTTTAGGCCATTCTACAAGCTCTGCTTTCTCTAAATCTACACTAGAAACTGTTGGCGTAATTTCCATTAAGATAGTTTTTGCAACGTAAGTCGGAGTGATAGCGATTCGTTTGTTGTAAGCAACTGTTGGGTCAAACTCGTTGTTTTCAACCATCAATTTATCAAACACAAAATCATGAATTTCAGTTCCAGGTTTTAAAGCAGCCTTCATTTTATCTACAACTTCAGCAGGCAGAAGTTGTGAGTACTTAAGGGTAATTGGTCGTTTAAACTCAGCAGGAAAAGAAGAGTCTACAAGACCTGCGTAGTTAAAGTAAACATCATAAGTTTCTGCTTTGTAGTAAAGAGTTAAATATTGTTTTTCAAAAGATGTGGTGACAATTAACTCAGTAATTGATTTAGAAAGTAAAAGAGTTTTGTGGTTAGGATGTGGGTTTTTATTTAAGAAAGCGCTAATATCGCTTTGGATATCGTAGACGCTTGTACTAATAAGATCACCCACTGATTTTAAATTAGAAAGCGGAGTTTCTACTTCTTCGTCTAAAACGCCTTCTTTAAGACTTTCAAAAATAAATCTTAAGTAGATTTTTCTAACAGATTTAGTTTCTTGCCAAGTTGCTCTTAGGTTCAGATCACCAACTACCTTAAAGTTAGTTGGGAAATTAAGTACTTGAGATAAACTATCTTGATTTTGCCAACCCATAAAAGTGTAAGATTTTTGGTGAGTTGGGTCGGTTTTTTGTGGTATGCCTGGGTCTTTAAGTTGTTCTTGGTATTTATAGTCAACTGTCTTTTGGGTTTCTCCGTTTAAAATACCGGTGTTGAAATTAAAGTTCACTTTAAACGTTTTTCTTGAGTAGTTTAATGTAAACTCAGTTTTTCCGTCTTTGGTGATAATTTTTTCTTGAGGGTTGCCAAGAATTTCAAAACCATGTTCGTATTTCTTTAAAATGTCTAGTGCAGAAACTGTAATTTTTGCGCCAACTTGTGCGCGTTTTTCTTCTTTTTCGACAACTTCTGCAATTTGCTCAATTCCTTCCAAAACATGCTTAATTGTATATTTAGCCTGGGTGATTTCTTCAGTGAAATAAGCAACTAACACAATATTGCTAGATACTGTAAAGTTAGCAAAATCAAAAGCAAACACTTCAATATAACGGCCATTCATTTCGCTTTCAAGTTGCCAGTGTTTAAATGTATAGTCAAAACCAACTTTAGTTAAGGTTGGAGTTTGGCCAGGCATTTGCACTTTTGCGCCAAACTGCACAATTTGTCTGTCTTGACTAGACGCGCTAACATTACTAAAGTGCCCATAGTTAACGCGGAAATCTACACTAAAGCAACGGCGAGTGTAGTGTAGAGTAAAAGTAGTTGAACCGTCCGCCTGAATTTCTTTAGTTTGAGTTTGTGTATCTACTTGGAAACCATTGTCGTGAGCGGTCAAACGGTCACGGTAATCAACTGTAACTGATCTGCCGATTTGCGCCATTTTAGTGGTATCTGAAATAGTTTTAGCAGGTTCGCTGTCTATACCTTCAAAGACATGGTTAATTGTGTATTTAGCAAAAGTTTTAATTTCTTCAAAATAAGCAACTAAAGTTGTGTCTTTAGTGATTTTTCTAGTTGCAAAGTCAAAAGTTGAAACTTCGCGGTAACTGCCGTACATCTCATCTTTTAACTGCCAACGTTTAAACTCATAAACAAAGCCTTGTTTGCCAAGTGTTGGAATTTTAGTTGGCTTTGTAGCATATGCTTCAAATAAAACGCTTTGCTCGGCTTCCACAGAAGCCACAGCTCCCGAAAAATATCCGCCATTGAAGTTAACTTCAAAGTTCACTTTAAAGACACGGCGAGTGTAGATTAAAGTATACAAAGTAGTTCCATCTTTTTTGATGTTTTTTGCCTGATATTGTTCAGCAACATCAAAACCGTTGTCAAATTGTTTTAGTCTATTGTTTTTGTTAACAATAACTTCAGCGCCAATTTCACCTTGGTGTTGTTCTTCAATAACTTCGTCTTGTTTTCCAGGTAGTGCTTTTAAGATGTGTCTAATTGTGTATTTTGCAAATAAAGACTCTTCTTCAAAGTAAGCAACTAAAGTAAGCGGTTTTGAAACAGTTTGATTTGCAAAATCAAAGGCGTCTACTTTGGTGTATTGTCCGTTCATTTCGTCTAGCAACTGCCAGTGAATAAAACGGTAGACAAAACCCGGTTTAGACAGTGAAGGGTCAGTTTGTGGACGTTTAACTTTATCTTCGTAAGCGATAGTTTGTGGACTTTCGTTAGAAACATTAACATCTGTAAAGTGTTGTTTGAAGTTTACAATAAAGTTTACTTTAAATCTGCGGCGTGTGTAGTATAGAGTAAAGGTAGTAGATCCGTCTGCCAAAATAGTTTTAGTTTCGCTTTGGTCATGTACGTAAAAACCTGCTGAATATTGTGGCAAGAAAGCATCTTGATTAACAGTGATTTCTGTACCGATTTCGGCTTTATTTGTGTCGTCAATAATTTCTTTTGCAACTTGACCAAGAAGTGGTTCAAAGATGTGCTTAATTGTATATTTAACTATCGTTGTGGTTTCTTTAAAGTAAGCAACTAAAGAAAGGTCTTGGGTGACTTTTTGCGCAAAATCATAAGCAGGTTGCTCTGAATACTGGCCGTTCATTTGAGCCTCAAGTTGCCAGTGAATAAACTGATAAACTCTGCCTGCTTTGGCTATCGCGGGGTTTGCAGGTGCTTTGACTTTTCCTTCAAATAAGACAGTTTGAGTAGGTGGAGTTGAAGAAATAGAGGCATTTTTAACCTGGTTTTTAAAGTTAACTGTAAAGTTAACTAAGAAGGTACGTCGAACATATCTGAGTTCAAATACAGTAGAACCGTCTGCTTCAATTACTTTGGTTTGGTTTGGAGTGTTGACATTAAAACCAACGTCTAAATGAGTTAAACGATCGTTTTGTGTGACTGTTACTTCTGAGTTAGTTTTAGCGTTTAAAACTGTAGTTTCAGTTTTGTCTTCAATCTCGCCTTGAATTCCTGAAATTATGTGTTTAATGGTGTAAGTTGTTTCGTGTGGTTTAAAAACGGCATAAACTTCTTTAACTTTACGAGTTAGCGTAATTTCTTTTGCGTCTCCGTTTGGAGTTAAACTCCAACCTACAAACTTCCAGCCTTTTTTAATGTCGGTTGGTTTTGGTTCCCAGGTGAATTTTTCACCAGCTACCGCAGATTGTGCTGGCCACTCTGCTACATTTGCTTTATCTAAGTCAGACTGAGAAACTCGTGGAGTTACAGATAAGTTAAGTGGTTTTTCTTTAAAAACAGCGCGGAAAGTTACATTTTTGTTGTAGGCTGTATTTGGATTTATTTCGTTGCCAGTTTGGGTGTCGATGATTTTTTCAAATTCGTAGTCTTTAGTTAAACTTTCTGGCTTTTTAACCATTTTCATTTGGCCAATAAGTTCTTGAGGTATAGTTTCTGTGTATTTAAGGTAAGTAGTTTGTCTTAAAGCATCTGGCACACTATTTGGCTCAAGTCCTTGCAGTTCAAAATTAACCGAGTAAGTTTTGGCTTTAAAGTAAACAGTTAGGTATTGTTTTTCGTTGGTATTTTCAACAGTTAACTGAGTATTTGAGTTTGCCAAATAAGGAGTAGTCTCGTGGTTAGGATGAGGGTTGTTTTGTAGGTATTCGGCCAATTGAGCCTGAATGTCTGCGTCTGAAAGTAAGGCACTTTGGCCAACAAATCTTTTTTGCTTGATTTCAAATTCCAGGATTTCTTCTTGTCCTGAATTTAATCCTTCAAACACCATTTTTAGGTAAACTGGACGAGTAATTTTCTCTTCGGTCCATTTGGCTTTCAAAACCAAGTCACTTTCAACTTCAATGTTTTTAGAAAAGTCTACAACTAGGTTGTTTTGAGCAAAAACCCAAGCGGAGAAATTATAAGTTTTTTGACCAGTTGGATCAGTTTTAGAAGGATGCGGAACATCTCTTAACTTCTCTTGATATAAATAGTTAACAGTGATTTGATTTCCGTTGTTTAAAGTACCTGTATTATAGCTGTAGGTTACTTGGTAAGTTTTTCTTTTGTATCTTAAAGTAAAGACAGTTGAACCGTCTGCTTCAATGGTTTTTACTTCACTTTGACTTTCTAAGTAAAAATGATTTGTAAACTTCGTAAGAGCATGATTCTCAGAGACTTTTACAATTGAACCGATTAGTGCTGTTTTAGTCTGGGTTTCGACAATGTCTTGAATTTGACCAGAAATGCCTGTAAGAATGTGTCTTATTGTATAGGTGGCAGATGTAGGTCTTTCTTCAAAATAAGCAACTAAAGTTGTGTTTTTAGTTATTTTTGTGTTTTCAAAATCAAAAGCAGAAACTTCACGGTAAACACTTCCCATTTCGTCTTTAAGTTGCCAGTGTTTAAAGGTGTATGTATAGCCTGGTTTAGTTAAGTTAGGATTTGGATTTGGCAAAGTAGCCTTGCCTTCAAACTCAACACTTTGATTTAAAACAGAAGATGCTTGAGCGTTTTTAAAGTGATTGTCTGGATTTACTTCAAAGTTAAATACGTAGGTGCGGCGTTTATAGACAAGAGTAAAAGTAGTTTGTCCGTCAGCAGTGATTTCTTTAGTTTGACTTTGCGCCTCTACAGTAAAACCACTGTCGTATTTAGTCAAGCGGTTATTGCGGTCAATTGTGATGTTAGTGCCAACTTGTGCAGTGTTGTGGTTTTCTTCAATTATCTCATCGTTTGCACCGTTTAAACCTTTAATGATGTGTTTAATTGTATATTTTGCAGAGATTGCTTTATGTTCAAAGTAAGCAACTAAAGTTAAGTTGCCAGAAACTTTTGTATTAACAAAATCAAAAGCAGAAACTTCACGGTAGTAATTTCCCATCTCGGCTTGAAGTTGCCAATGTTTAAAGGTGTAGGTGTTTCCAGATTTAGTTAGGGTTGGCAAAGTTTGGGGTTGCTGAACTTTACCACCATATTCAACTATTTGCTCAGGCTCTGGCGAAGCGATGGCGCCAGCAAAATAATTGTTGAAGTTTACAACAAAATTTACGCGGTATTTACGGCGCACATAGACAAGTTCAAATACAGTTGAACCATTTGCTTCAATAGTTTTGGTTTGACTTTGTTGAGCAACTTCAAAACCTTGGTCGTATTTAGTTAAACGGTTGTCACGATTAATTGTGACTTGACTACCGATTTTAGCAGTTTTTGAGCTGTCTTTAATGATTTCATCCGGCTGACCGCTTAGTCCTTTAATAATGTGGTTGATTGTGTAGTTAGCCTCTGTAACTTTCTCTTCAAAGTAAGCGACTAGCGTTGTGTCTTTAGTAATTTTTTGTGTATCAAAATCAAAAGCGCTGACCTTTTTATAAGTTCCGTTCATTTCGTCTTTTAACTGCCAATGCACGAAACGGTAGCCATATCCTTGTTTGATAAGCGAAGTGTTAGTGGTAGGTCTTTCTACTTTACTTCCGTATTTTACGATTTGAGTTTGTTCGTGTGTAGCTAAAACCCCGCTGAAATGGTTTTCATAGTTTACTTCAAAGTTAACATTAAAGCGACGACGTGAATAAAACAAGGTAAAAACAGTAGAGCCGTCTGGTGCAATTTCTTTAGTTTGAGATTGAGTTGCAACATCGAATCCAACTTGATATTCGTTTGTTAAACGATCAGCGCTAGAAACTGTTACTGAGCTATTTGCTTGTGCTGTTTTAGTTTCTGTCTTAATTTCATTTGGTAAATTGTCAGCACCTTCAATCACATGGTTAATTGTGTATGATACATTTGCAATTTCTTCAGTAAAATAAGCAACTAAAGAGATATTTTTAGTGATTTTAGTATTTAGAGTGTCAAAAGCATTAGTTTCAACATACTGGCCCTTCATCTCGTCTTCAAGTTGCCAGTGTTTAAATGTATAGGTATGACCAGGTTTAGAAATTGTCGGGGTTTGAGGGATTTCTATTTTGCCTTCATACGGAATTTTTTGAGTTAAAGGTGCAGTTGAAACTAAAGCACCACCGAATTTATTTCTGTAGTTGACAGTGAAATCAACTGTAAACTCACGGCGAGCATATCTAAGTTCAAATACAGTAGAACCGTCTGCTTTAATAATTTGAGTTTGCTCAGGTGTGTTTACAACAAAACCGTGGTCAGTATTTGGCAGTGCATTATTTTGGTCAACGGATACTTTTGAGTTAGTCAAAGTATTGTGAGTTTGCTCAACAATACGCTCATCAATTTGTCCAGCAATTCCGGCAAAAATGTGTTTAATGGTGTAAGTAGTTTCGCCTGGTGCAAAAACCGCATAAACTTCTTTTGTTAAACGGTTAACGGTTATTTCTTCAACACCGTTGCCTGGTTTTGTAGTCCAACCCAAAAATTTCCAGCCTTTTTTGATTTGCGTTGGAGTAAAAGTGAACTTTTGTCCTGCTTTGAAATCCAAGGCTGACCACTCGCTAACTTCTGCTTTATCTAAGTCGTCAACGTGAACTTTTGGAGTTACAGATACCGTAATTTCAAATTCCTTGAAAACTGGTTTAATTTTTAAGTTTTTGTTATATGCTAAATTAGGATCAATTTCTTCGCCAGTTTCTGAGTCTATTAGTTTTTCAAAAACATAGTCTTTGACTAAATTATCTCTTTTTAAAACCCTTTGCATTTTTTCAAGCAAAGCAGTAGGAATTTTTTCGCCGTACTTAAATGTCAAGGTATTGAAAAGTTCACCTGCGACAGTTTGAGGATCTAAATCGGTGTAATCAAAGTTAACAGTATAAGTTTTGGCTTTAAAATAAACTTTTAAAAATTGTTTATCTTGAGTTAAAGTAACTTCAACTGAAGTCACAGAATAAGGAATATGTGGGGTGTTTTCGTGGTTAGGGTGAATGTGTTTAGCTAAAATTTCTGAAATTGTGGCTTGAATGTCTGCATCTGTAATTTGTGCGAATTGCCCAATTACTCTTTCTTTTTGAATTTTGGTTTCAATAATTTCATCAGGCAGACCATTTAAGCCTTCCCAAACAGTTTTTAAATAAACTGGCTTGGTTTTAGTCTCTTCAGTCCAAATAGCCTTTAGGTAGATGTCTTTGTCTACCTTGATGTTTTGACCAAAATCAACAATAGAATCCGTTGCAACGTCTTTCCAACCAACAAAAGTGTAGGTTTTTAAGTTTTGTGTGTCTGTTTTAGTTGGATGGTCTGTGTCTTTCAAAGTTTGGCCAAATAGATAGTCAACAACTTTTTTTGCTTGACCTGCAAAAACACCTGAGTTGTAGCTAAAGTCAACTTTAAATCTTTTTCTTGAGTATCTTAATGTAAAAATTGTAGAGTTGTCTTTTTTAATAATGTGTTCTTCAAAATAAGGAGAGACGTCAAAGCCCTGTTCAAACTGAGGTAGACGGTCGCGTTCAGTAATTGCTACTTTCTGTCCAACTAAGGCTGATTTAGTTTCGGCAATAGTTTCATGCGGTGTTTGGTCAACCCCTTCTAACACGTGTTTGATTGTATAGTTAGCAGATACCGCCTTTCTTTTAAAATAAGCAACTAAAGTGATAGTTTTTGTGATTTTGGTGTTTTTAAAGTCAAAAGGAGAAACTTCGCGGTAACTACCGCCCATCTCGTCTTTTAACTGCCAATGCTTAAAAGTATATTCGTGTCCCACTTCTTCAATTGAAGGAGTATTTGCGGGTTTTTGTACATTGGCTTCATGTTTAACAATTTGCTCAGGCTCTTCACTAGCCTTTCCTTTAAAGTAATTTCCGTTGTAGTTAACTTCAAAGTTAACACTATAACGGCGACGTAGATATCTTAGTTCAAATACAGTGCTACCACCTTCTTTAATGGTTTTTTTAACTATAGTGTCTGGAGACAAAGTAAAACCTTCAGGGGCTGCTGTCTTGTCTGCAGATAACTCAACCTCTTCATTTGGTTTTTGGCCGTAAATTATTTCTTCTTTAGATGTATCTTCAAAGAAACTTTGGTTTTCATCAGTGGTTTCGTAAAAACGTTTGATGCGGTAAGTTGTTGTTGAAAATACTTTTTTTCGCATTACTGCTTCTAAAGTAATGTCTTCGGTAATCGGAGTGTTGATGTCAAATTTAGTTTTAGCACCAGTAATCGGGTCTACTAAATTCCAGTAATCTAGTTCAAGTAAATCGCCATTTACGTCAAGTGCTGTGACAATTGAAGGAATTAAGTAATTAGAATGCAGTTTAGAACCACTTGGCACAGTTAAAGGAAGCAAACGATTGGCGTTTGCAGGAGTAATGAAGTTAACTGTGTGAGTTTGTGGTTTAGGTTGAGTAGGTTGCGTTTGCTTAACTGATTTTAAGTAAAGTGAAATGTTTTCGTCTGCAGTTGCTTTAGTAAAATCTACTTTCTTAGTTAAATCAGGGTTGGTGTACCAACCTTCAAAAAAGTAGCCTGGTTTTTGGAAAATGTGGTTTTTAAGCGGTTCTCCTTTTTTTAAGATATCAAAAAACACTAGTTGTTGTTCATCAAAATAAGAAACTGCAACATAGCCTTTTTTATTAAGTTCTTCACCAATTTTTTTATTGTCTATTTCACTTTTAAAGTTTGCAAATAAATTAAGTTGGCTTTTGACAAACTTAGGAATGTCGTATTCTTGGCCTGCCTTTAAATCAATACGTTTGCCGTTTGGATCAATATAAAACCAACCTAAAAATTCAGAAATATAAAATGGAGGGGTTTTAAAAAGAACGTCAATGCCGTTTGCTTTTGGATCTAAAGTTGTAAATTTTGTTTTAGTATTTAGAATCTGTTCAATAACTTGAGTTTTTTGTTTATGGTTTTGAAAAATTCCAGGAAGCCGAAAATCATAGATAAAAGAAATGTGTTTATCGTTATTAACAATAAAAGGTCGTCCTTTTGCTTTTTCTTTAGTAAAAACAATTTCACGATTAACTGGGTTAGCTTCTGCAACTCCTTGTTCATTGCAAACTTTAAAAGTCTCTATTTTGTAAAGTTCTTCGTAAATATGTCTGTATTCTGTCTGCAGTTTAGCGTATGGTAAAAATATTGGTTTTCGGCTGTTTAAACCATTTGGGTTTTTTGGAAAAAATACACGCAAAAAATTAGAAAAATCAATAATGACATCGTGTTTCTTTTCAAAACCAAAAAGGTTTTTTGTGTAAATTGTAAATATCTCAGCGTCGTATTCTAAACTATTGAAGTCAATTGCTAGATTTTTACCAGGTTTTGCTTTAACCGCAGTTACTTTACCAAGTCGATTAGTTGTAAACCAACTTGGTTTGATCCTGAACTTTTCAGGATTTTATAACTAACTCAACATTTTATTGATAATTTTGA
>CAUTSJ010000015.1:0-12922 GCA_963541505.1 uncultured Acholeplasmataceae bacterium | reverse complement strand
CTATAAACCTATATTTAGCACAAGAATTTAAAAAAATTTTCTGAACTCGGGTGTTTTTTAACAATTTCTTACTTCAGCGCGAATGATACGAAAAATTATGCTGTAATTTCGCCTTTTATTCACTAAATTACTTAATTTTTGGTCTCAACACAACTGTCTATTTAGTTAAAATCACTTTTAAACTAAACAAAATTTTAAATTACTTGGTATTTAATTTACCTTACTATATAATAAGTGAGTATCAAATATTTCTAAAAAACATAATTTTTTATGTGAGGTGCAATTTATGGCATTAAAAGAAAAAAATGTTGAAAAAAAATCTCGTTTATTGCAAGTTTTAAAAACTGAATACCGTTGGGAGAACTTATTTTTAGGAATTGTTGCTATTTTTGGTAGTGCCGTTTCTTTAATGATTATCACAAAAACTATCACTATTTCTTCATCAATTCCTGTACTTGGCTCTGGATCAAATGGCACAATTTTTGCAAGTGTATTGCTGGCTTTGTGTATTCTTTGTATCTTTTTAGTGGCATTTCCTTATTTCTTTGCTGCTTTTCCAGAAATTAAAAAAATTTCTTGGTCTCACGGTTCTAAATACTTTGACTACACAGTCCGCACTTTTATCTTTATTATAATTTTTGCGTTAACTTTGTTCTTATATGACTTTGTAACTACACAAATCATTAAAGAAATTACTGGTAAAATCAAACAATGATAAGAAAATCTGAAACTCAAAGACGCTGGTATATTGTTCAAACTTTTCCAAACCTTGAAAACAAGGTAAAAGAAGACTTAGAGCGTCGTATTGACAGCCTCGGTGTACAAGAATATATTTTTAATGTGCTTGTTCCTGAAGAAAAACGCATCGAAAAGAAAGCAGACGGTACTGAAAAAGAAGTAGTTGTCCAAATTTATCCAGGTTACGTGTTTGTGGAAATGATAGTTAGCGACTACGCTTGGTTTGTTGTTAGAAACACACCAAACGTTTCCGGGATTCTAGGATCTGGCGGAAAAGGTAAAAAGCCAGTTCCAGTGCCTGAACACGAAATGAAGCCTATTTTGGAAAAACAAGGACTAATCGCTAAAGAAACTTACCAACATTTAGTTGGCAAACAAGTGCAAATTATAGACGGTTCAATGGCTGGCCAACAAGGTGTTGTACTTTCCGCAGACGACGAAAAGAAAGAACTTGTGGTTTCAATCTTGGCGTTTGGCCGTTCTACAGACTTTACTGTCTCTGTTGACTTAGTTAAAGAACTTAAAGCCTAATTACTTTTTTAAACAGACTTATTTTGCCCACCCGGCTGGGTGGGTTTTTTAATAACAAAAAACACAAAAAAAGGATTTAAAAATGCCTGAAATTTTAAAAGTTGAAAATCTAAATTTTAATTTTTCAAATAAACCGCTTTTAAAAAATGTCTCTTTTGACGTTAAAGCAGGCGAGTTTTTTTGTGTGGCTGGCACAAACGGAGCAGGTAAATCAACTTTAGCCAGAATTTTAGTTGGACTAGAGGCCGCAAAAAGTGGCGAGATTATTTTTAATTTTGAGGGTATGCCACTTGTTTTAAATGAAGAAAATTTAGCAAAAATTAGACAAAACCTAGGCTTGGTTTTTCAAAACCCTGAAAATCAGTTTGTCGCGCAAACCGTGTTTAAGGAACTTGCTTTTAATTTAGAAAACAAATGCGTAAGCCGCCTGGAAATTGAAAAACAAGTTAATAAAATTGCAAAAGACTTTGAGCTAGATACTTTGCTTTCAGAAATACCAACTGCTTTATCTGGCGGGCAAATGCAGAAATTAGCAGTCGCTAGCAGTTTAATTTCTGGCGCTAAAATATTAATTTTTGACGAGTCACTATCAATGCTAGACAGCGCTACTAAACTAAAAACTTTGAATTTAATCAAAGACTTAAATCAAAAACAAAAAATCACGGTAATTTTAATTACCCATGACCCTGAAGTTCTGATAAATTCAGACAGAGTTCTGAACATTGACAATCAAACTGCCGAGATTCAAAGTACTTCTGACTATATTTTGGGACTGCCAAACGAACTACTTCCGCTTACTCTTCAGTTTTATAAAAACTCAGAAAATCCAAAAATTAAGGGATACATATGGCAACAGTTGCGAGAAATTTAAGTTTCAAATACGACAAACGCGGAGAGCATAAACTAAATAATATCAATTTTAGTTTCAGTTCAACTGGTGAGTTTATCGCGATAGTTGGTGAAACTGGAGCTGGTAAAACTACGCTACTTAAACATCTAAATGCCTTGCTTAAACCAACTGGCGGCGAAATTGAGTTTGATAACTTTAAAATTAAAGCGAAGCGCCCAATTTTTCGTTCGCTTAATTTTTTAAGACAAAAACATGCCCTTCTTTTTCAGTTTCCAGAACATCAGTTATTTGCAGAAACTGTTGAAAAAGATGTTTGTTTTGGACCAAAAAACTTTAAAAAAACCAAAAAACAAGCAAGTTCGCTTGCAAAATCCGCGCTTAAGTTAGTGGGTTTAGATGAGTCTTTTTGGCAAACTTCTCCGTTTAAGTTGTCAGGCGGTGAGATGAGAAAGGCGGCATTAGCCGGAGTTCTGGCGCTTAGCCTAGAAGTTATTCTTTTAGACGAACCAACTCGTGGACTTGACCTTCAAAGTGTTTTAAAAGTTCTTAAACTATTTAAAGACTGGCAGACTAAAACTAATAGAACTGTGATATTAATCACGCACGACCTTGAGATTGCTTATAAATACGCAACCCGCGTTGTTTACCTTAAGTCTGGAAAGATTTTGGCAGACTTACCGAAATCTGAGTTTTTTTCCTCAAATAACAGTTTACCTAAACCAAAAATTTTTAAATTGATAAACGATGTCAACAAACAGTTTAATACTAATTTTTCTTTTGAGTTAAATTCAGATTTAACCGCATCTTTTAAAAAAGGTGAACTTAAATGAACGGGCAACAAATTTTTGGACAATATCAAAATAAAGGTTCTTTTTTAAATAAAACCAATCCTTTTGTTAAATTACTTTTGGCTCTTGAGTTAATTACAATTACTTTTTTGTTCCCGCTTACTGACAATATTTACTTAATATCTGGGTTAGTTGGCTTTGCTTTATTTACTTTGTTAATTTTGGCTTTAGCCAAAGTAAATATTTTTAAAATTATTAAATCGTTAACTGCGATTTTAACACTGTTGATATTAACTGTTTTAATTAAAGTTTTGACCTATTGGCCAGCGACTGGTGAAAAAGCGCTATTTATGGCAACTACTTTTTCGTTTTCTTGGCTAAATTTATCTTTAGTGATTTTATTTATTGTATTTTTAGGGTTTGCAGCAAAATACATTAAGATAAATTTAGTGTTTCTACCGCTAGTTTTGGCGTTTTCTTTTGCTTTATTTTACTTTTTGCCAAATTATGGGTTTTATTCATTTAAAGTAGAATTGTTTAAAAAACCTTTATTTGAATCTTTGTTTTTAGTAATCAGAGTAATTTGTGTGCTGTTTTTAATGTCGGGCCTAACTACCACAACTTCTCCGTTGGAACTGACCTATGCTTTAGAGAAATTATTTTATCCGCTTAAGTTAATAGGCTTAAAAATTCAAACTTTTACGTTTGTTTTTTCCTTAACTATTCGCTTCATTCCTAGTCTTGGTAAGCAAGTTTACAAAATCACAGAGGCCCAAAAAGCCCGCGGTTTTGATTTAAAAAGCGCCAATATTTTTAGAAAAATTAAGTTTATCGTCGCGATTTTAATCCCACTTTTTGTTCACTCTTTCAAGGCTGCGTTTGAGTTGGCAGACGCCTTAGATGTTCGTGGCTTTTACTTAGACAAACCGAGAACTGAGGCTATTGACTATAAATTAAAAGCTATTGACTGGATTTTGGTTACTTTCTTTTCACTATTGACAATTTCTGCTATCGTGCTTAGAATTTTGGGACTAGTATATGGAATTAAATTATAGATACGCACTAATTTTGGAGTATAGAGGAACCGCTTATTTCGGTTCACAACGCCAAAATACCCTACCAACTGTTCAAAATGAAGTTGACAAGGCCTTGAAAAACATGACCCAAATTAAGGTCAAAACTCATTTTGCTTCCAGAACCGACAAAGGAGTGCACGCTGAGTTTCAGGTGTGTCACTTTGATATACCTGTTTTGCTTGACCTTGCTTATTTACCTCACAACTTAAATAAACGTTTGCCTGAAGACATTAGAGTAGTTAAAGCAATTTTAGTTGACTTTACTTTTCACTCAAGACACAGTTCTTCAAAAAAAACCTATATTTACAGGATTGCCAAAAAACCAGTTAATGCTTTTAACTCAGAGTACTCAGTTTATTTTGGTAATCTAAATATTCACGATATGCAAGAAGCGGTACCTCTTTTTATTGGCACTAAAGACTTTAGGGGTTTTGCCAAAACCGAGTTAAATGAGGACACCATAAAAACTGTGCTTGATTTAAAAATTGCAGAAAACAAAGATTTTTACACCCTAAAAATCACAGGAACTGGATTTTTAAGGTATATGGTCAGGTCAATTGTCGGAGTTCTGACCAGAGTTGGCAAAGGCACATTTACCCCTGAGTTAGTTTCAGAGATTTTTTTAAAAAAAGACCATACACTTTGTGGTAAAACTGCACCCGCAAAAGGTCTAGTTTTAAAGAAAATCTACTATCCGCCAAAGTACCGAATAAAAAAATAATTTGCTTAATTTTTAAGTTGAACAATTTCTCGCTTTGTGGTAATATTATTAAGTAATGCGGGCGTGGCGGAACTGGCAGACGCGCTAGACTTAGGATCTAGTTCCCTCGGAGTGCAGGTTCAATTCCTGTCGCCCGCACCACTTATAGTAATTTTTTTAAAAAAGTGTGCTTGCCACACTTTTTTATTTTAAAAGGATTAAGATGACTAGATTAGACCGAGTATTGGCAAATTTAAAATATGGTAGCCGTAAAGACTGTCAAGGATACATTAAAAAAGGCTTAGTTTTGGTTAACGGTGCAGTTTGCACGAAAGTTGACATAAAAATTAGTGAAACTGATCAAATAAGTTTCAACTCAACTGAAATTAAGTATCTACCTAGTTTTATTTTGATGTTAAATAAACCAGAGGGCTATATTTCTTCCAATGTTTCTGGGCTATACCCTTCGGTGCTTACTTTAGTAAAAGAACCCTACAGTCGCTATGACTTAAAAATAGCAGGTAGATTAGACGTCGACACAACAGGACTGCTTTTGATTACCAATGTTGGCACAAATGTACACAAAATCGCGTCTCCGAATTCCAATGTCATAAAAACTTATCTAGCGGAACTTAAAAGCCCGTGGACTAAAAAAGAAGCGGTGCAACTACTTAAACCTATGATTTTAAGAGACGGCGAAAACCAACAATATACAGCCAAAGCCTTGGAAGTTAAGTTAATAGACCAAATACACGTTGAAATTAAAATTGATATGGGCAAATACCACCAAGTTAAAAATATGGTTATGTCTTGTGGAAATGAAGTGGTTAAGTTAACTAGAACTGCGGTTGGTAACTTGACTTTACCTGCCGATTTAAAGTTAGGTGAATATCGGTTAGTTGAATTTAGTGATATCGTCAATTAAAAATTACTTAACATACAGCCTTAATTTTGTTAAAATTAAGGTGAAGAGCAGGTTTATTTTAGATTTTAAACTAAACAAACTTTAATGAGGAAAAAAATATGAACGAAAACGAATTGATTAGCCAGGAAACAAAAGAAACTGCACAAACATCTGAAACCAAAACTAAAAGAATCGGCGTGATTTTAAAGTACAGCAAACCTTATACTTTAAAAAAATTAAAGACTTTGCATCAGGTAAAAATCTTGAGAATTTTTGAAAAACATGAGACTTGTTATCTTTATATGAATGAAGACTTCTTTAAAAAATTTATCCATATTCTTCGTTCAACTGGCTACATTTCAGCGGAAAAATCAGAAATTTTTCAAGACCAACATCTAAACTTTGACACAGAAGTTTTCCAAGAAGCCGATGAAGTTTGCGGAATGGATGTATCCGGCATTGACCTGCAAAATATCGCGGAACTTCAAGAACTTGAAAATCAGTTTGCGTAATTTATTTTAAAAAGGAAGGTTTGAAATGAAAGATAAGAAAAAATTAATTTATTTAATTTCCGCAATCGTTGCCAGCGCTGTTGTTTTAATAATTTTGGCAACAACTTTAGCAGTTGTTTTGAAACCAAAAACTAAAAAGTTAAAAGAACAAGACGAAACCACCTACACAATCAAACATATTTTTCAAGGTCTTGCTGGCGAGATTGAAGAAAAAACAGTTCTAGAAACTAAGCGTGCAAAAGTTGGTTCAATTGTCAAAATTAGTCAAGACAGCCGCAAGAAGGAATACTACCACGGCTTTGAAGTTGCTGATTTTACAGAAGAAAAAACAATTAAACAAGACGGCTCTACTATTTTTGAAATCAGATATGGCCGTAAATTATTTGAAGTTAATTTTGAAGTTAATTTCAATAACTCAACATTCCAAGGCAAAGTTTCTCCGAACCCTGAAACTCAAAAAATTAAGTTTGAAGCAAAAGCACAAAAACCTGCAGACCCAGAAATAACAGCTCAAGGCAAAAAATATCGCTTTAAACACTGGCAGTTAAAATCTTCAATGAACGGAGTATACTCAAAACAAACACCATTTGATTTCGGTAAACCAATAACTAAAAATATCACTTTAGTTGCCTACTTTGAGGAACTATTTTCAATTTCTTATCTAATTGAACTAGAAAAAGCAAACGGAGAATTTGAAGAAAAAACAGAGACAAAACGCTGGTTTCAAGCAGGTGATGTGCATACTGTTGACTTCCTAAATCCAGATGAGCGTGTGTACGGTGAAGTTATATACGACAAAAATTCGCTAACTGTTTCTCCTGACAACACCCAAAACAAGGTAAAAATTACGGTAAAACGTAAACTGCACAAAGTAACTTTACAAGTTACCGGTGCTAACTTAACATTACCTCAAAAACAAGTTAGACACTACGACAGAATTTGGGAAATTGACGTAACTAGTATTTACCAAGCAGGCTATTATATTAAAAATATTCAAATGGCAGCAAGAGACTACAATTTAGCCAGTCTTCAGGCTGTGTTTGTAACTCAAGACATAACCGCAGTTTTATATTTAGCAAAAGATATTGTAGGCAAGGGTAAATACCCGCAGTCTTTGGTCTATCCAGATCAAAGTAAGTTAACCTTAATGGAAGCCTCAATTAGAAGAACGCAATATCAAATTGACAAAAAAACTCACAAACTTACGTTTAATCGTTATTTTTACCGCGATGAAGATGGAAATAAATACGAAAAGTTTGACGGAAATTTCTATAAGTTTGAAGAAGTTGAATTTATCCAAATTCCTGGTAAAACTGCTTTGTTTACCAAAAAAATTATAGACTTTGCACCTTACACCTTTATACTTAGAGAAAAACCTAAATCCGTTTCTTTTGAAAATTCATTTTTACACTCATTAACTAAAGACATTGCTTTAGTTTTGGGCTTTGAAGTTGGTATACCTAATTATGAAGATTCAGATAGATACTCAGTTAAGTCACTGTTGAACTCAAATAATTTTGCTGATTTGACAAAAACTGCAACAGAATACGCAGTTGCTGTGTACGTTTCAAGCGCCTACAGGCAACTTGATGACAACATAGACTCACAACTGCCATATGGCGTTAAAGGGATTGATAAAATCACAAACTCAGGCTCTAAAACTTGGTGGTTGACTACTTTAGTTGAAAACAAAAACGCGCAATCTTACTATATAGACAAAGCAGGTATGCTGAGTCAAGAAAGACAAAACTATCTTTTTGGCTTAGTACTTTGCAAAGACTAAAATAACTATTTGACAATTCAAAGTGTGTCAAGCCTTTATACTTGACGCACTTTTTATTTTGTGTTAAACTTATTTTGTATTTAAATCAAAAAAGGAGTAAATTATGGCATTAAAAATTAGACTTCAAAGATTTGGTTCAACTAAACGCCCATTCTACCGTATTGTTGCTGCAGAAAGTCAAAGAGCACGCGACGGTAAGTTCCTTGAAATCGTTGGAACTTACAACCCACTTTCTGGTGTAGTTGAAATTAAACAAGAAGCATATAACACCTGGATTTCTAAAGGTGCTAAACCAAGCGACACAGTTAAATCACTTTTAAAGAAACAAAAATAGTTAAAGACGGAGTTTCAAACTATGGTTTTAAATTTTGAGCAAATTCTAGCCAGCTTTGTCCGTCCTCTGTTAATCTATCCAGAAGCACTTGAAATTAAGGTGTCAGAGCAAGACGCCTTAGTTGATATTTCCATGTTAGTTGAAGAAGCAGACCTTGGCCGAATTATTGGCAAAGGTGGTAAAACTGCCGCTGCTCTTCGTCAACTACTTTATTCTATTGCCACTAGAAACGGCAAAAAAGTAGCTCTGGAAATTAAAGCAAAGTAACTAAAAATTGTGTTTTTAATTGGCAAAGTAATTAAACCTTTTTCATATAAAGGTTGGATTAAAGTGGAAAATCTTTCAGATTTTCCACGTTTTTTAATGCACGAAATCGTGTATATTGAAAATAAACCTTTTGAAATTGAGCAAAGTAAGCCTGGCACTAAATGTTTACTGGTTAAACTAAAGGAAATCAACTCAGAAGAAGAGGCTAAAAAAATTGCGCAAAAAGAAATTTACAGCAAAGCGAGACCTGAACTTAAAGAAAGTGAGTTTGTTTGTGCTGATTTGCTTTGCAAAGTAGTTTATTTTGAAGAGCAAGAAATCGGTAAAGTCAAAGAAGTTTACTTTTATCCAAATCAGCAAGTTTTAAAAATTGAGAAAACCGACAAAACTTACTTTCTGCTGCCTTTTGTTAAACACTATATAGAATCGGTTGATGAAAACAAAATTGTTGTTTTGAATTTAGGTGAAGTGATATGAAGATAGACATCATTACTATTTTTAAAGAAGCCTATAGCAGTTTTTTAAATACATCTATTGTAAACAGAGCAATTCAAAGCAAACACTTAGAAGTTAATTTACATAACTTACGCGACTTTTCTTTAGATAAAAACCAAAAAGTAGACGACACAGTATACGGCGGGTCTGTTGGTATGCTAATGTCAGTCGAACCCATACACCGCGCAATTTCTGCTTTAAAACAAATTAAAAACACGTGTGTTGTCGCATTTTCTCCTCAAGGAAAACCTTTAAATCAGGAGGTGCTTGATGAACTTGTAAAAAAAGAACACCTGATTTTACTGCCAGGTCACTATGAAGGATATGATGCCAGAGCACTTAACTTCATTGACCTTGAAATCTCGGTCGGTGATTTTGTCTTAACTTCTGGAATCTTGCCAAGTCAAATTTTAATAGACGGTCTAGTTAGACTAATTCCAGGAGTTATCAATCAAGACTCGGTTAGTAAAGACACCTTTAAATACAACTCAATCTTAAAATACCCCGAGTACACTAAACCAGCAATATACGAAGGTCTTTCTGTACCAGAAATACTGCTGAGCGGAAATCACCAAAAAGTAGGTCAATATAATTTTGAACAAGCAGTTTTAAACACACTAAAGAAACGCCCTGACTTAATTAAAAACAAAGCATTTGACTTAGAAACATATAAAAAAATCAAAGTAATCTTTGATAAAATAAAAGACCCTAAAAAGTAAAATACCTGCACAAGCTGTGCAGGTATTTTTATATACGCCCTGGTTAAAATAGTCTTATTTGGCGATTTAGCAAACTGTATTAAACTAGTCAGTAACGTCAATTATGCGAAGTGTGTTAGTGCGACCGTGAGTTTGGGCCCAACCAGAAGTTAAGATGATTGTTGCACCTTTTTTCAGTCCAAAAGCCTTTGCTCCATCAATCGCTTTAGCGTCGTATTTCAAAAAGTCGTTAACGTGGTTAACTACTCGTGGATACACCCCAAAGTTAAGGGCAAGTTCACACGCAGTTTTAAAGTTATCAGTCAAAGCAATAATTGGCACTTGTGGTCTAAATTTACAAATTCGGCGAGCAGTACCACCGGTTTCAGTAAACGCCACTATCGCTTCAACTGAAGGCAAAGATATAGAAATTTGGGCAGCAGCGACTCCGATTGAGTCGTTAATAGTTTTTTCACCACTTGGAATTAAATTCTCTAGGTTTTGTTGATATGGAAAAATTTGTTCAATTTCGGTAGCAATTTGTACCATTGTCTGAACGGCTTCTACCCCGAACTCTCCAACTGCAGTTTCACCACTTAACATAATAGCGTCTGAACCGTCTAAAATCGCGTTTGCAACATCAGATGCTTCTGCTCTAGTTGGACGTGGGTTTGAAATCATTGACTCAAGCATATGGGTAGCCGTAATTACGGGTTTGCCGAAGAAGTTAGCACGTTGAATCATTTTCTTTTGATAAATCGGAACTAAAGGAAACGAAACTTCTACACCCAAATCTCCACGAGCAACCAAAATACCGGCGGCTTCTTGCAAGATTTCGTCTAAGTTTTGATACCCCTCTTCGTTTTCTATTTTAGCAATTAACGGAATATTAGGATTAGTTGTATTTTTAACTAAGTCTTTAACGGCCAAAATATCTTGTTTTGAGCGCACAAAAGAAAGTGCAATTAAATCAGCACCATGTTCAATTGAAAACAAGATATCTTTTTTATCTTTTTCAGATAAAAATACTTGTTTAATTTTTGCACCAGGACAGTTGCAAGATTTGTGATTTTTCAAAAATCCTGTGTGGTGAACTGTAGTTAAGATATCGTTGTTTTTATATTTTTCAACTACGTCAAAGCGCATTTTGCCGTCATCTACTAAAATAAAGTCCCCAACTTTAACACCTTTAAAAAGTTCAGGACAAGAAATGTGAAAACGCTCTGAGTTTCCCAAAACTGGCTCTTGAGTGATTAAAATCTTTTCACCTTTTTTAACTTCAAGTTTACCGTTTTCAAAGTTGCCAGTTCTAATTTCTGGACCTTTAGTGTCTGTCATGATGGCCAAATTGTAGTTTAATTTAGCTCTAACTGTTTTTAGAGTTTTAAAAGTATTTTCATGTTCTTCGTATTCACCGTGTGAGAAGTTGACACGGGCTACGTTCATTCCAGCGTCAATTAAGGCCTGAATTTTTTCAGGGCTACGAGAGGCTGGTCCTATTGTACAAATAATTTTAGTTTTTCTAATCATTTTCCACCTGTTTCTAATGTATATTATATACTTTATGCTTGTTTGATAACCAACTTTTTATTCATTCTTGCAGTTTTTTAAGTAAAAAAAGAGTTTCAAAAATAACAGAATAGTGATTAATTAGGTTTATTAGGTATTTTACTTGTTTTTTTTTTTTTTTTGATATTGTAAATTTGTGTTAATTCAATGTTAAAGGTGCAATATGGAAAATCCTCAATTCCTAACAGAACAAATAATAACTTATCTTGGAAACAAGAGGTCTTTGTTGACTTTTATTGACGAAGTGTTAAATATTGTTAAAAGTGAGTTAAATAAGAAAAAAATCAGCACATTTGATGTTTTTTCTGGTTCAGGTATCGTTGCTAGATTATTTAAACAACACTCTAAAAAACTTTTTGTTAATGATCTTGAAGATTACAGTAGGGTATTAAATAAGTGTTTTTTAACAAATAAAAAAGAAATTGATGTTTTAGAATTAAAAAAATGGAAGCAATTCTTAAATGATAAGATTACTAAAAAAACTTTAGTTGAAAATGGCTTTTTTTATAAGTTGTATTCCCCAAAAGATGTAAATAATATACAGCCAGGTGAAAGAGCATTTTATACATCTAGAAACGCAAAAATTTTAGATACAACAAGATTTTATTTAGATGAAGTGCCCGACCCTTACAAAACTTTGCTTTTAGGTTCTTTATTATATGAAGCATCAACAAAAACCAATACATGTGGTGTTTTTAGAGGTTTTTACAAATGTACAAAAACTAATAAAGGTAAGTTTGGCGGAAATGCAGGAACTTCACTAAACAGAATACTTGCAGATATTGAAATCAAAGAACCTGTTTTAAGTAATTATTCTTGTGAAACATGTATTTTTCAAGGTGACAGTAATGAAGTTTGCAAAAGAATACCAAAGGTTGACCTTGCTTATTTAGACCCGCCTTATAATCAGCATCCATATGGTTCTAATTATTTTATGCTCAATCTTATTGTTAACAATAAAGAACCTGAAAATTATTCAAAAGTATCTGGTATCCCGAGAGCCTGGAATAAATCTAGTTATAACAAAAAAACATACGCGCTTACTTCACTTGAGGATTTGTGCAAGAAATTGAAAGCAAAATATATTTTAGTTTCTTATAACTCAGAAGGTTTTATTAAATACGAAGACATGATTGAAATGTTGGAAAAATATGGACAGGTTAGAGTTTTTTCAAAAAAATATAATGTTTTTAGGGGTTCAAGAAACTTACAAAAAAGAAATCTTCATCTGCTTGAATATTTATTTTTGTTGAAAAAGAGGCTGTAAATGTTTGGAGATATTTTAAAAAAGAATATATATAGACTTAAAAATGCTTCTTTAAAAAAGAATTCAAAAAATGCATTTTGGAGAATTTTAATGGAAATTGCAGTAGAAGAACTTAAAGAATATTCACCAAATAAAGTCGATAGTGGTTACGCAACAGAAATTTATTATGAAATTTTAAAGAAGAACGAATATTCTCTACCTAATTATTTCAAAGAAAAAAATAAATCCAATAATCAAGAAAGATACAGAGTATCTAATAGAAATTTATGGTCAAGCAATAGTCGTAATTCAAACGGTTTATCTAATCAGCTTTGCATTTCTGCAGAAAGAAAAATGAACGAAGAAAAACATGGCTATAAAACCTGAGTTCAGAAATTTAGCACAAGATTTTTAAGACATAAAAACCATTT
>CAUTSJ010000014.1:0-17654 GCA_963541505.1 uncultured Acholeplasmataceae bacterium | reverse complement strand
GTTTATTATCATTTTTTCAGAGTGTTTATTATCATTTTTTCAGAGTGTTTATTATCATTTTTTCAGAGTGTTTATTATAATTACAAATCATGTGGTAATTATTACATATTTTAATCTCATTACAAATCAGTTTTAACTAATAAATAGTAAAATTTTAAGAAGTGTAAAACCACTGTTAAACCAGTGTTTTTGCTGTGCTAATATACTTAATAGAACGGCCTTTGCCTTCTCTTTTTAACTCACATTGCGCAACTAATTTCCTAAGTGCACCTTCAATTGAACTTAAACTAATTCCAGGGCAAAGGTCAACAATATCTTGCTTTGAAAATTTGCCTATTTTTAGATTTACCGCTTTTTTAACATAATCAACGGCGGAAGACTTCGTGTCAATTAACAAAACTTTTTCTGTAAAGTCTCTATATGCAACCAGCAAAGTAGTTAACATATATTTAATAAAAGGTGTGGTATCTTCTTTTTCTTCGTGCCAGTTTTTACCAGACAAAAGAAGCGAACTGTAGTACTCCTTACTAGTTTCAGCAATGTTTTTTTCAATTGATTGATATTTAGCTACATGAAAACCAGTTTTTAAAAGTAAAAGATTGGTAAGCAATCTTGAGATTCTACCATTTCCGTCATTAAAAGGATGAATACACAAAAAGTCGTGAATAAACGTAAATATCACCAGCAAAGGCTCGCACTCATGGTCAGAAATTGCTTTGTTAAACTCAAAACAAAGCTCATCTAAGGCAAAGGGTGTTTCAAATGGTGAAAGTGGTGTAAAAATTACCTCGCTTTCTTTATTTGCATAGGTGACACTTATGTAGTTTTGCACATTTTTAGTCTGACCAGCAAAAGATGTGCCTGTGCGTTTAAGCATAATACCGTGTAATTGTAAAATGTGGTTTTTAGAAATATCTATGATTTGGTAATTTTCATTGATTAAACTCAAGACATCTCCATAACCAGCTATTTCTTTTTCATTTCTACTAATTGGTTTAATTTTTTCTTCTAAAAGTTTTCTTAGCCTGTAGTTTGTGGTAAATATACCTTCGATTTCGTTGGAATACTGAACGCTTTGCACGACTGAATTTGTACATAATTGTGAGGTTTCGTTTGGTAATAATTTTAAAAAAATCTCTTCTTGCCCACGATATCTGTAAATTTCTCTAATTAAGTTTTGAGTTTCGTTATCAAGTTTTATATTTTTAATTTTTAAATAAGTAAATTTTCTCATTTTATCCCTTACTTTTTTCTTTTTATCCCTTAAAATATATCACTTTTTAAGGGATAAAACAAAAAATTATGTTTTAAACCAGCAACATACACTTAATTTGCTTGCAGTAAATAACTAATTCAAAAGAAAATCAAGCAAACTAACAATTTTAATACCATTTTCAGTTTGATAACTTCTAATCGGTAAGTTCATCACAACCAAAATTTTTTCAAAATTATCGTCAATTTCTCTAAAAGGTCGCTCTTCAATTTTTTGTTTCTCTAAATCTTCAATTGAATAGCATGCCTGAATGTAGAGTCTCTTGTTTCCTTTGTTTGCAACAAAGTCAACCTCTAATTTCACTCTAGTGCCGTTTCCGTTTTCATTAAGCACATTTTTCTCAACTACGCCAACATCAACTAAATACTCACTAGAAATTAGTTGATTGTAAATTAAGTTTTCCATTAAGTGAGTCGGTTCAAATTGTCTGAAGTCTAAAATTGAGTTTCTAATTCCAAGGTCTTGAAAATAATATTTAAACGGTGCAGAGATATAGGCCTTGCCTTTGATGTTGTATCTGGTTGCCTTTTTTAGTAAAAAAGCATCAATTAAAGCATCAATGTATTTTTCTATTAAATAAACCGAGATTTTAGTATTAGTTAAACTAAGAAAAGTATTGCTTAGTTTTTGCGGATTGGTAAGCAAGGCTATATTAGAGGCTAAAGTTTTAGTTATTTTAACTAACTCTGCTTCTTTTTCTATCTTTTTTCTTTCAACTATATCTTTTATGTAGGTAAGTTCGAAGAAATTTTTAAGCAAGGCTATTTTTTCTTCCTCGCTGTTCGCTAAGACAACTTTCGGAATTCCGCCGAAGTAAAGATAGTCTTTTAAAGTGTCTTCTTTGCTTAGTTTACTGTGTTTAAAAACTTCTGCATAAGTCAGTGGATATAGTTTGATTTCATCGCTTCTGCCTCTAAACTCAGTAACAATGTCTTTAGCTAAAAACTTTGAGTTACTGCCGGTTACATAGACATCTAAGTTTTCGCGACTAAGTAAACTATTTAAAAGGAAAGGAAAGTCTTTAACTAACTGAATTTCGTCTAAAAAAACATAGTGGTTAACAGTTTGGTCGTCAGTTCTTTTTTGAATGTATTTAAGTAAGTTTTCTGCTTTTCTTAAAGTTTTGTTTTCAACCAGGTCTAGTTCCACGATAATGATTCTGGTGTTAGAAACTCCACTTTCTAACAAATAGTCGCGAAATAACCGGGTAAGCAAATAAGTTTTGCCTACTCTTCGCATCCCAGAAATAATTTTGACTAAACCATTTCCTTGTTTGGCTATCAACTTGTCTAAATATTTTTTTCTCTCAAACACCATCATAGACTCCTTAAAATATCGCTGTTTTTACAACTATATTTTACAGTAAACCCTTTTTTATGTCAATTTCTCTTATAAATTACGCGATATATCGCTTAATTTTAAACACTTTTTTGTTTTTTTAATTAAAATTGTGTTTTTTTGTTATAAAAACTGCGATATTTTTAAAATAAAAACCCTTTTAGGCCTAGACCTAAAAGGGCTGAATTTTGTTCTTGGTTAAAACTCCAGTTTATTTATCGGTTGTGTAGTTTTTGTTGGTTTTTTGCTTTATTTTTAAACTTTGGTTTTGAAGATTTTTTACTTACCGCGCTTTCTGTTAAAGCAGTAAGCCCAATTTCTCTGATTAACTTACGCAAAGCCACTATTTCTATATAGGTTTTTCTGTTTTCTGAAATCACTTCACCGTCTTTAAAAAAACGACCATGCTTATACTCGATTTTCTGATAAATTCGTTTAATTGTGTTAAAGATATAAAAAGTCGGCATAAAGATGGTTCTAAAGTCGTAAATTCGTTCAACTAAATATTGCTCTGGCAGCAATTTATCAAAATAACTGATTTTAATGTGTTGAGGGTCATCTACAAAATCCAGCACTTCCATAACTTTTTTATATTCCAGACAAAACTTATAGATATGCAAAATAAAGTCAAACTTATTGAAAATCTGGTCAAGTACAATTACTGGCAGAGTCTCGGCTTTTTTAGGTTCTCTTAAATATTTGGCAAAAAACTGTCCGTCTTTAATTAAAATTGGGTCTTTAAGTTCAGAAATTACTCTGGTCTTGGTTAGTTTCTGAATTTCTTCGCCACTTTCTTTATTTGAAATAAAGGTGTAGTCAAAAGTATATTTGCGTTTTAAAATGTGGGGAATAAAGTCCAGGGCTTTTTTGATTTGCATGGAGTCTTGCGCGCTTAAGTTGCGCTTGGCTTTAAACTCATAAAAATGCAGGTGTTTTTTGACCTGATTTAAAGCAATTAAATCAAACTCACAAAGCGGGTACGTTAAAGTGTGACCATTGAAATTAAACTTATAAATGTAGTAAAAAGCGTTATTTGTGATATTAAAGTTTTCAAATTGGTTTGCAGCAATATGTTTAGAGTTATCAAAATGTGGGGTGATGAACTTAACCGCGGGGTCTTTATTTTCTTTAATTAACTCGCTAATACAAAAAACCTCGTAAGCCTCACCACGAGCGGCATTGTATGCCAGGTCTTGGTCTTGTTTTAATGAATTTCTTTTAAGTGGTTTAAGCAGCACTTGCTCAGTTGTTTGGTTAGTTTTGCTTTTAGGAGTTTTATTCATTATTCAAGTCCTTTCAGCTCAGCGATGGCGTCTCTGAAGTTGATCGCACTTTCAAAGTCAAACTCAGCGGCTGCCTTTTCCATTAGTTTAGTTAACTCTTTAATTAACTCAGGCACATCTTTGTCTGATTTAGCAATGTAGTCAATTGCAGGATTGACTTTTTGGCCAAACTCTATATTTTCAATATTTTGTTTTTCAATCACTATTGGCGAAACTCCGTTTTCGCGATTAAACTTAAGTTGAATATCACGACGACGATAAGTTTCATCAATTGCTTCCTGCATTTGTTTAGTTACCTGGTCTGCATACATTATAACTTTTGCGGCCTTGTTGCGACAGGCTCGACCAATTATTTGAATAAGTGAGTTTTTAGAGCGAAAAAGTCCTGGGATGTCGGCATCTAGTATCGCAACCAGACTAACTTCCGGGATATCCAGACCTTCTCTAAGTAGGTTAATACCAACTAAAGCATCAAACTTACCTGCTCTTAAGTCTTTAATAATTTTTAGGCGTTCAATACTTTTGACTTTAGAGTGCAAATAGGCTACTTTCAGACCGTTTTCCTTAAAATACTTAGTTAAAAGTTCGGCGGTGTGGATAGTTAAACAAGTCACTAAAGTGCGTTCATTTTTTTGGGCTCTTGTTTTAATTTCTACAAACAAATCGTCAATTTGCCCAAGCTTTTCTCTGACTTCAATTTCTGGGTCTACTATATAAGTCGGGCGAATAACTTGTTCAATTACCGGTAAATTGCGAGCCATTTCGTATTCCCCAGGAGTTGCTGACATGTAAATAACTTTATCTAGTTTTGCGGTAAACTCATTAAAATAAAGTGGGCGGTTGTCAAAAGTAGACGGTAGGCGAAAACCATATTCAACTAAGTTAGCCTTGCGTGCTGAGTTGCCGGCAGACATGCCCTTTACTTGCGGCATAGTGATGTGAGATTCGTCTATTACCGTAATAAAATCTGAACCAAAAAACTCAAGTAGAGTAGACGGGGTGGCATCTGGTTCTTTTAACTGCATATGTCTTTGGTAGTTTTCAATTCCAGTGCAAGTACCAGTTAGTTCAATCATTTCAATGTCGTAGTTAGTGATTTGTTGAAGACGTTGGGCTTCAAGAAGTTTGTTTTGAAAGTTAAGTTCGGCTAGTCTGTCTTCAAGTTCTGCCTTAATTCGCTCAATTGCCAGGCGTTGTTTGGCTTCGTTGACTAAGAAAAAAGTCGCTGGATAAATTGTGATAAACTCAATTCGTTTTTGTGGACGTAAGTTTAGTTTATCTACAAACACCAGATCTGAAATCAAGTCGTCTTCAAATTCAACACGAATTGCCAGATCGTGGGTGTTGGCAGGATATATATAGACGGTATCTCCTTTTACTTGAAAAGTTCCGCGCTTTTTGTCAAAGTCATTTCTAGTGTATTTAATTTTAACTAACCTAGCCGTAAACTCAGCAATACTCATTTTGGCGTTTTTGCGCACAAACAAGGTTTGTGCTTTAAACTCCTCAAAATCACCAATGTCGTATATTGCCGAAACTGAGGCCACCACTATCGTGTTTTTAGACTCTAGTAGCGAAGATATAGTTTTGTTTCTAAGTTGATCAATATCGTCGTTAATTGCAGCGTCTTTGGCAATATAGGTATCAGTTGCTACGTTGTAGGCCTCTGGCTGATAGTAGTCGTAGTAAGAGATGTAGTACTCAACATTGTTTTTAGGAAAAATTTGTTTTAGTTCTGAGTAAATTTGGCCGGCCAAAGTTTTGTTTGGTTCCAAAATTAGTGCTGGCTTATCTAAGTTGGCAATAATATTGGCAATAGTAAAAGTTTTGCCGGTTCCAGTTGCACCTAGCAAAATTTGTTCTTTAACTCCAGCTTTGAAGTTTTTAGTAATTTCTTTAATTGCGTTAACCTGATCGCCTTTGGGCGAAAGGTTGGAAATTAGTTTATAAATTTTAAGATACCAACCTTAAAATATTAAACAGATGGTTGTGATCTCTTTTTTCAAGGAGTGCTGTCTCAAGAGTTGTATAAACTGGTTCTGAGTTTTTTAAACCAACTGCCAGGCCACCCGTTGCATTAGCCTTAATCAATTCAACGGCTTTAACACCAAGTAATGTTGCTAAAAAGCGGTCGTATTGAACAGGCGAACCCCCACGTTGTACGTATCCCAGCACTGTCGCTCTTGAGTTAAAACCGGTTTCTTTTGAAATTTCTTCAGCAAGTTCGTGTACATTTAGTAATTTTTCTGAAACTACTACGATTGCATGTTTGCGGTTTTGGCGTTTATATTCTTTAAATTTAGCCATCAAATCCGCCTTATCAAAAGGTTTATCGTGAGTTATTACGTATTCAGCACCACCGCAAATCGCTGAGTAAATCGCAAGTTCTGAAGAACCTCTACCCATAGTTTCAATTACAGAGCAACGATGGTGTGAAGATGAAGTGTCTCTTAGTTTATCAATTGCATCCATAATAGTGTTTAGGGCAGTTGAAAAACCAATAGTAGAGTCAGTTCCACCAAGGTCGTTGTCAATAGTTGCAGGAATACCGATTGTGTTGACACCCAGTTTAGACAAAGCCAAGGCTCCTTGGTAAGTTCCGTTTCCGCCGATTGTAATTAAGTAGTCAACACCGGCTTTTTTTAAGTTGTTTTGAGCGATTTTTTGGACGTTTACTTCCACAAATTCTTTAAGTCGGTTAGTTCCCAAAAAGGTTCCACCCATTTGCAAAAACCCACTAACATCAGTTGACTTTAGTTCAATAAAATCGTTTTCAACCAAACCAGCGTAGCCGTTTCTGATACCTAGAACTTCAATTCCTGCCTGAACGGCTGTGCGAACAACTGCCCTGATTGCGGCGTTCATTCCCGGTGCATCTCCACCAGAAGTTAAAATTGCTATTTTCATAAATTATCTCCTAAATAAGGCATAAAATGCCTCTTTTATTTTAACACGAAAGCCGTGCTTTGCCTAAGTTTTGGGCTTTTTTGCTGAGTAAAAACTTAAGTAATTTAGGTAAAAAAGTAAGACAAAATAAGGTAAGTTTTTCGTTTTTAAAATCCTTTGAAACTACCTAGTAAGCCGATTATTGAAGTTTCAAAATCACCTGTTTTTTAAAGACTTTTAAACTTATATAGGTGTGTTATAATTGAATGAGAGGTAAAAACATGGCATTAAGAGGATCTGTATTAATTGGACAATCTGGTGGACCTACCAGTGTTATCAATTCTTCACTTCTAGGAATATATGAAGAATGTGCAAAATACGAATTTATTGAAAATATTTACGGAGCACAAAACGGTATAGTTGGCGCTATTAACGGTTGGCTGATTAACATTCGTGCTCAAGATAAGCAACAACTTGAACTTCTAAAAAATACCCCAGCATCTGCACTTGGTAGTTGCAGATACAAACTAGACAAAGACCTACAACACCCTGACTATCAAAAAATACTTGAAACTTTTGTGAAATATAACATTCGCTACTTTTTTTACATTGGTGGCAACGATTCAATGGACAGTGCTTACAAGATTTCTCAATACTTGCAAGCCAAGAAGTATGAGTGCAGAGTAATTGGAATTCCAAAAACTATAGACAACGATTTAGATTTAACTGACCACACACCTGGTTACGGCTCTGCTGCTAAATACATAGCGACCACTCTAATGGAACTAAAACAAGATGCCAATGTCTACAGCACCCCTTCTATCAATATTGTAGAAATTATGGGTAGAAACGCAGGTTGGCTGACAGCCAGTGCTATGCTTGCCAAAAAAGCAGGTCTGGGTCCTGACCTTTTCTATCTACCTGAACAAACTTTTTCAATTCAAGAGTTTATCGCAGATGTGCAAAGAGTATTAAAAAAACAACCACATGTTTTCGTAGTAGTTTCAGAAGGCATTAAAGACATTGAAGACAATTATATTGCTGAACTTTACAAACAAGCAACTAAAGACGCCTTTGCGCACACTCAACTAGGTGGAGTTGCCCAAATTTTGGCCAATGAACTTAAAAAAGTTTGTGATGTTAAATCAAGAGCCATTGAACTTTCTACTATGCAACGCTCAAGTGCTCACCTGCAAAGTAAAACTGATGTTCAAGAGGCTTACAACTCAGGTGTGTTTGGTGCAACTGCGGCTATTATGGGACACACTGATAAAATGATTGCAGTTAAACGTGTGCCTGGACAAATTTACAAACTAGAGTATGGTGTGGTTTCACTTTCTCGTATTAAAAATAGTGAAAAAAGAGTACCACTTGAGTGGATTAAAAAAGACCACACAGGTTTAACAGATGATTTCATTGAATACGCAGAACCGCTGATTCAAGGCGAAATGAAAACACCTTTTGAAAACGGTCTACCTAAATACTTTCAATTCAAAAAATAGATAAATATCGCTGATTTTTTGACTAATTTACATTTTAAAAACGAGGGCAACCTCGTTTTTTTAAAAATGTTTTTTAAGCACTTTATAATAAATTAAAAAAAGGAGCGTGAATGCTATGCGAAAACTAAAATACTTTAATTTAGTTATTTTAACTTTCCTGACCTTTTTGCTTTCAGGCTTAGTTTTTTTTAAAACCACCGCAAAAGCTGAAGTTAAAGACATCAATTACTACAAAGCACAGGTCAGTAAAAAAACTTATCTTGAGAAACTAAACACACTGAAGAAAAAAAACTTAATTTTCAAACCAAGTGAATCTATAGATAAATACAGCCAAACTTCTAAACTAAACCCAGACCAAAAGGCTAAGTCCAAAGAAATTGAAAATAAAATGTTTGAACTTTTAGCAACAGAAGGGTTATCGGATTCTGGTACTATAGAACTTGACTTAGATGGTATGGAAATAGTAGATCATGATAATAACTTAACAAAAATTGTCTATAGTTTCTTAAATAAGCCTGAATACTTTTGGCTAACCGGGTCTATTAACAAGCAAGTATATAGCACAACTCAAAAAGTCAAAACTTTGAGACTTGAGTCTTATTTTTCAAACCAAGTGAGTTTTAAAAAAGCGCTAGATGAGTTTTTAGCCTACTCTGAATACTCAACTTGGCAAGAAGCATACCAAGACCAAAACAAAGACGGAGTTATTACCAGAGCAGAGATTGCCAAAAACTTACACGACTCAATACTTAAGCGTAAGCCCTACAACAAAGCAGCGGCTGAAAACCTAGGCTCAAGAGAGTTTAGTTTTAAAATTGCCCACAGCGCTTTTTCTGTGTTTTCCAAAGAAAATTTGCCAGTTTGCGACGGATACGCGAAGGCTTATGCTTATGTGCTAAATAAACTCGGAATTCCGACTTTAGTAGCGGGCGGCAATGCCAATGGACCACACGCTTGGAATTATGTTTATCTAAATCAAAGATGGTACTTCACAGACCTTACTTGGGACCAAAATCTAGATGGTGGTGAGATTTTTCAAAAGTACTTTTTAAAAACTCAACCCACCAGCCACCAGAACTACGAAGATAGTTTTGTAAGCGACTCCATTGTTTTTGAACCGAAAAAACCAAAACTTACTGACTTTGACTTTGGTGGATTAAAACAAGAAGATGAATCTAGTTTGACCAACGACGCACTTCCACAATTTGAACAAGGTGAGTTTACCGAGGGCTTAAACCCAGAGCAAGCAAATCAGTTAATTGAATTAGTGTTAAAACATTTAAATATTCACGGCGAAAAACCACTTTATTTAAACTGGCGTTTAAGTAAAGCAGGTGTGTTTAAAAAACAAATTGAGGGGTATGGAGAATATCTACTAGAAATTGTAGCGGCTACTGAGACTAAAATTGCCAAAAAAACAATTAAGATTAAAACTACTTACAGAGGCACTACTTTAGTTAAAGTAAATACCCCGGGTGGACAAACTGAGCTAAGCGCTGACCTTGGCTCTAGACTTAACTTCTATCCAAATAAAACTTACCAAGGCAAAACTTTTGTAGGTTTTGACAAAGATATCAGCAAAGTTACCAAAGACTTAAAAGAAGTAGAGGCTAAATACGAAAAAAATCGAGACTTAATTAACTTTTTAGTTAAAAGTGCAGACGGTTCTCTGCTTTATTCTGATCAAATGCTGAAAGGTCAAAGTGTGTTTGAGGCTATAAAGAACAACTTCTTAAAACCATTTTTTCCACATCTTGCTCTCGGCTCTAAGTTCTCGCATTTAGAGTTAAACGGTCAAATTTTTAACTCTCGCACACCTTTGTCTAAAGACACCGAAGTTACCGCAGTTTATAGACACCAAGAGCCCAAAATAACCCAAAAAGAAATAACTATCTCACAAGTTTTAAAACACAGTGAGTTTGAAAAAACAATTGGCGAAACTAAGTTAATTAACCCCAATGCACTATTTGACCTTCCTGATTTAACTAAATATGGTTGGGAACTAGATTTAATTAACTCAGATATCATCCAAGTGGCAAATAAGTTTAAATTAAAAGACCCTTTTTTGACTACCCCAAAAATTTACTATAAACCAATTTTAGATAGACTAAAAGAAATAACTATAGACACTACTAAACATATAGCAAGTTTTAAAAAACCAGGCAGGTTTAAGTTTAAATATATTACTAACTTGCCATTTAACTCCAAATATCAGTTATTTGATTTAAATATTTTAAATCAAGACTGCAAACCTGGATACTCGCTTATTGAGTGGCAAATAAAAGGTCTAGGCGAAGGTTTTGATGTCAGCCAAAGTAAATATACAAGTGATCTTGAACTAATTCCGAAAGTTATTAAGGCTAAAGTTGAACTACTATACAAAGAAGGCGATAAAACTATTGACTTCAATAAAGAAGGTATCGCTAACGCTGCGCAAATCGCTAAGTTGATTCCGCCTGTAGACAAGGATACCTTGTTTGTTGGCTGGCTGGCTGAAGACAGGCACTTTATCTACACTGGCTACAATGTAGACAGAGACATCAAAGCTTATGCTCAAGTTATCTCAAAAAAAGAACTAATTGCTAAATTAAATTGGGAAGTTTTTAAAAATGGGAAGTTTATTTTAAACTCAAGCGAACTTAAAAACCAAGATTTTAGCAAAACTATTAGTTTAATTAAAAAGAGATTTCCAACAATTGACATTAAAAAAATCACAATCAGCGGCCAAAAAGTTAATTTAAAACTAGGTTCAAATTACTCTATGCACACAGTTAATTGGGATTTTGATTTTGTCAAAGATCCAATAATCTATTGGGATTTCTTTAAAGATCCGCTAATGTTTTTTAAGAAATTTCCAAAACAAGCTGCAGTCATTGGTGGATTGACCTTAACGCTTTTCTCTTTTTCTTTAATAATACTAATATCGGTAATTAAAGTATTTAAAAGAAGCGTTAAAAATAAAGACTAACTAAGTTTCCAAAGCAGTTTAAAAGACAGCGTAGGTTGTTTTTCAAACTGCTTTATTTTTGACTTAAAATGCCTTTTTTGCTATTATTTTAAAGGTACATTTAATTTCCGAGTTAGCCCTTTTTTAAAAAAGTTAACTTAATTAAAAAAAGGAGATTTAATATTTTTATGAAAACACTAATGGCTAAGCCAAGTAACTTAAAAAAATGGTATTTAGTTGACGCAAGCGGTAAAACTCTTGGTCGCCTGGCTACTTTCGTTGCTTCTATTTTGAAAGGTAAAGGTAAAGTCAACTACACACCAAACGTAGACTGCGGAGACTACGTAGTAATCATTAACTCTGCAAAAATTCAATTGACTGGCAAAAAATGGACAGACAAAATTTACTATCACCACACTGACTACCCAGGTGGACTGAAAGCCATCGCTGCTCGCGATGTGCACGCTAAAGACCAAACTAAATTAGTTGAAAAAGCAATTCTTGGAATGCTTCCAAAAACTAGACTAGGTCGCCAAATTGGCAAAAAACTTTTTGTCTATGCTGGTCAAGAACACAGACACGATGGACAAAAACCAACCGTCTTGGAGGTTAAATAATTATGCAATTAGTACAATTTAGAGGAACTGGTCGTCGTAAAAACTCAGTTGCAAGAGTTATCTTAACTAAAGGTACAGGTAAGTTTTTAGTAAATGGTCGTGAGTTTAGCAACTATATAGCCTCTGCGGCTGTTCGCCTTGACGTAATGCAACCACTTGCTTTAACTAACTTAGAAAGTCAATACGACGTTTCTGCAAATGTTAACGGTGGCGGAATTTCTGGCCAAGCCGGAGCGATTCGCCTTGGAATCACCAGAGCCTTGCTTGAACTAAACCCTGAACTTAGACAAATTCTAAAACCAGCGGGACTAATTACCAGAGACCCACGCGTCAAAGAACGCAAAAAATACGGTCTTCGCAAAGCACGCCGTGCACCTCAATTTTCAAAACGTTAGTTTTGAGTTTAAGTTTTTACAAATTAATAACAAACAACTTAAAAAATGCCGATGGAAACATCGGCATTTTTGTTAGAAATATATTTAGTAAAAATGTGTAAATTTTAAAGCAGTTAATACCTGAAATGTGCCCCATTTCCTGTGTCTAAGAAATGAGGCACCTATGAATACTTATATGCTTTTTGTTGTGAACTTATAATTGTTTCTTTTTGCAAATACATTGAAAAACTAATAGTAGCAGATAAAGTTGTAGTATTCTACTGACCTAAAAGCAAATTAAACGATTGCTACACATGAGAAAACCATGTAGCAGTAAAATCTCTAAAACAGAAATGAAAGAGAGAACCTATGACAAGTTGTCAAAAGACTACCTAATGCAAACTACTACACCATAAACGGCGTAGGTATCGCTGTCGTTCAGTAGGCCGCTTCTACGGATATAGCGCGCGCTTGGGTTAGAGCGAAGATACTGAGTACCGAGCCACCATTGCCATCTGTTGCGCCAGTGGTAATTAGCAATTAAACTATCAGGTTCTGCAAAAGGATTTAAGTCAACACCACGATAATAGCTAGTTTGATAACCACTAAAATTATCTAAAATTGCTTTGGCATAGTCAGTAGAATCGTGTGCTAATTTGTTATTTTGATTAGTATCCAAAGCAGGTTTAACACTGAAATCTCCATCATCATATGTAGGCATATAAGTAGTTACACCGATAATTTTTCCAATTTCTTCAACCATTGCCTTAAAAATAGAGTGTTCAGGTTTGCCATTATCAGAGTAACTATTGTAATAAATGTTGAATAGCGAAAAGTCAATAATGTGTTTAGTAAACCAAGTCCTTTTCTTAGGAATTTTTGCAAACTCAACATCTTCAAACTTATAGTAATTACCATTATACTTTTCATATCTATTGCCTGAACTGTCTTTATAGTATTCGCGAGTGAAGTTTACTGTGTAGTTAACAGCCTTAGAATTGAATTTAAGTTCACGAACATCATTTTTCTCAAATTGTATTCCATCAGGACTATCAACCTTAGTTTGCGGATATTTACCTGCTAGTTTTTTAGGTTCTCCTACATAAACCTTGATTATATGATTTTTTGTAACTAATAAGTTTTTGATTTCTTCTTTGGTCTTTTGAATATTGTCTAGTTCTAACTTAACAATCCCGAGTTCATCTGCTTCAAACTTACTTTCATCAATTTCGCCATGTTTTTCGCCATGTCTAAATGTTTTATTTGGAATAGTAGACGTATGTCCTTCAACTTGATAAGTGATTGTGTAAGTTTTGCGGTTAATAGTAACAGTTACCTTGTTTTGAGATTCATCTGCGCTTACAGTTAAATTATTCACACTGTACACTGGGTTTTCATACACAGTATTGTCAGGGTTTGCGTAAGCAACTGTATGGTTTGTGCCAATTTTTTCGCTCTTAGTCTCAGTGTTTACGGTGTAACTACCATCTGTTTTTTGAGTTTTAACAGTGTACGTGATGTTTCTGTTTTGAAGTTCGGTTTGAGCGTATATTTTAATGTTTTCATTGCCCGCTATAAACTTAGACTGAATTTGACCGTTTTGGCTTAAAGTCCAACCTACAAAGTTATATGTGTCTTTTAAGTTAAACTCAGGTAATGTAATTTTTCTGGTTTTTTTAACCGTAATTGTTTCTGCTGTTTTAAAGCTTTCAATACCTTCAGTTTTTTCAAACTTGACGTTTATTTCTTTTAACTTATAGTATTGACGAACTTCAGTTGTATTGTCTCCTGTTGTAAGTTGTGAGTTTAACAAATTATCCGGATGCGATGTGTCTTTTTCATATAAATTAGAGTCTAGTGCTGAGTAATCGTGGTAAGCAGCACCCTCTTCTACTTTTTGGTCTTGCTTAACTTCTTCTATTTTGTCGTATTGACCGTTTAGCGCACTGTCTTCACCAGTTTTTTCAAGATAATGAACTACTTTATAGTTCACTTTATCAATTGTCTCTTCAAAGTAGGCAACTAGTTCAGTATTTTTAGTGATTTTGGTGTTAAAGTCAAAAGGATTGGCTAAATTGTATGAGTTTCCTGTCTCATCTTTTAACTGCCAGTGTTTAAAAGTGTAGGTGCGTCCGTGTTTTGTAATTGTTGGTATAGGTGGTTGAGTAGCATTAGCCTCATACTCAACAGTTTCGGGATTTTGAACAGACGGTGTACCTTCAAAGTGGTTTTGGTAGTTTACTTCGTAAGTTACTGTAAACTTACGTCGGCGGTAGTTAATAGTAAACACAGTAGATCCGTCTGCTTCAATATTTTTAGTTTCACTGTTTGCAATCGGTTCAAAACCCGCTAGATAAGCGGGGTCAGCGTTGGTTTCACTAACAGTTAAACTAGTGTCTGCAATTGATTGTTTAATTTCTGACCTTGTTTCGCCAACTGCACTATTAAAACCAGGCAGTACATGGTTTATTGTGTAATTAACTAGGTTTGCTTGTTCTTCAAAGTAGGCAACAAGCGTTAATTTTTTAGTGATTTTAGTATTTTCAAAATCAAATTCAGCGGCTTGCTGATAAACCGTTTCGTCTTTTAGTTGCCAGTGTTTAAATGTATAAGTATAGCCAATTCTAGTTAAAGTAGGGGTGCTTGGTTTAGTTGCAGTGCCTTCATACTCAACGGTTTCGGGGTCTTGTAATGATGGGGTTGCATTAAAATGGTTGCCATTGTAGTTTACTTCGTAAGTTACTGTAAACTTACGACGACGATAGTTAATAGTAAATACAGTAGATCCGTCTGCTTCAATATTTTTAGTTTCACTGTTTTTAATCGGTTCAAAACCCGCTAGATAAGCGGGGTCAGCGTTGGTTTCGTTGACAGTTAAACTAGTGTCTGCAATTGATTGTTTAATTTCTGACCTTGTTTCGCCAACTGCACTATTAAAACCAGGCAGTACATGGTTTATTGTGTAATTAACTAGGTTTGCTTGTTCTTCAAAGTAGGCAACAAGCGTTAATTTTTTAGTGATTTTAGTATTTTCAAAATCAAATTCAGCGGCTTGCTGATAAACCGTTTCGTCTTTTAGTTGCCAGTGTTTAAATGTATAAGTATAGCCAATTCTAGTTAAAGTAGGGGTGCTTGGTTTAGTTGCAGTGCCTTCATACTCAACGGTTTCGGGGTCTTGTAATGATGGGGTTGCATTAAAATGGTTGCCATTGTAGTTTACTTCGTAAGTTACTGTAAACTTACGACGACGATAGTTAATAGTAAATACAGTAGATCCGTCTGCTTCAATATTTTTAGTTTCACTGTTTGCAATCGGCTCAAAACCTTCAAGATAAGCAGGGTTAGCATTGTTTTCATCAATAGTTAAACTAGTATCTACGGTCGCTTGTTTGATTTCTGGTTTTGTTTCTCCGACTGCATTATTTAAACCAGGAAGTACATGGTTAATTGTGTAGTTAACTAAATTTGGTGTTTCTTCAAAATAAGCAACTAAAGTTGTATTTTTAGTAATTTTGGTGTTTTCAAAATCAAATTCAGTAGTTTCTCTGTAGGAATTGCCCATTTCATCTTTAAGTTGCCAGTGTTTAAATGTATATGTGTATCCTAGTTTAGTAAGTGAAGGGGTCGCTGGTCTAGTTGCTTTACCCTCGTATAGAACAGTCTGACTAGGTTGGTCAGAAGTAGTTACTCCGGCAAAGTGATTGCCGTTGTAATTAACCTCGTAAGTAACTGTATAGCGATTACGTAAGTATTTAAGTTCAAATGTTGTGGTTCCATCTCTTGCAATTGTCTTTTTTAAAACAGTTGAATTAAGTAAATTAAAGCCTTTTGGGGCTCTGTATTGATGCGGAAGTAATTCAACTTCTTGACCTGGAACTAGGCCAATGACTTCTTCTTGTTTAGATATGTCTTCAACAAACTCACCTGGATTTTCAACTGATTCGAAGTATCGCTTTATGGTGTACCTAGAGTTTGGAATTAGTCTTTTTTTAAGTACGGCTTCAAGTGTAATGTCTTCGGTAATTGGAGTACTAAAATCAAATCTAGTTTTAGTGCCGGTAATTGGGTCTACTATGTGCCAGTAATCAAGTTCATATAAATCACCTTCGCTATCTAGATAAGACACAGTAGTTGGAAGTGAATAGTTTGAGTCAAGTTTTTCACCATGTTTAACGGTAAGAGAAAGTAATTGATTTGCGTGAGTTCTAGTAATAAAGTTTACAGTGTATGTTCGCGTAGGAGTTTCTGGTCTTTCTTTAGATTTTAAGTAAAGCACAGTGTGAGTATCTGCTGTGGCTTTGCTAAAATCTACTTTGTTAGTAAGTTCAGGGTCAGTGTACCAGCCTTGATACGCATATCCTAGTTTTGCGTAAACTCGCTCTTTTAGTAGCGTGCCTTTTTTGACAATGTCAAAAAATACGCGCTCAGGTCCATCAAAATAAGAAATTGAAACCAGTCCTTGTTTATCTAAGGCTGGGCCTAACTTGCTTACGTCTGTAGTCATTTCGTATTTAGCAATTAGTCTAAGTTCAGATTTTACCCAAGTAGGGATTTGAAACTCTTGACCTGGCAGTAAGTCAACGCGGTTGCCCGCAGGATCTGTATAATACCAGCCTAAAAATTTAGTGATGTAAAAAGGCGGGGTATTGAACTTAATTTCAAGACCTTGACTTACTGGATCATAAGTTTTAGTTTTACCAACTGATTTTTCAACTTGCTCATAAACTTGGGTTTTTTGTGATAGGTCTTTAAAAATACCGGGTAGAACAAAATCATAAACTAAAGAAATGCGGGTGTTGTTGTTAACAATAAACGCACGACCTTGTGCATTTTGTTTGTTAAAAACTTCTTCGCTGTGAACAGCAGTAGACTCAACTAAACCTTTTTTGTCGTAGGCAAAAAAAGAGTCATACTTGCGAAGTTCTTCCAGTTTGTCTTTGTAGTAAAACTCCAGTTTAGAATACGGAAGAATTATGGGTTTGCGAGGAGCGGCACCGTCGTAAGACTCTGGGAAAAACACACGCAAATAGTTTGAGTAATCTACAATTATGTCGTGTTGTTTTTTAACTCCAAACCAGTTTTTTGTGTAAATTGTAAAAACTTCTGAGTCGTATTGTCGGTCTGTAAAGTCTAGTGCTAGGTATTTGCCAGGTTTGGCTTTAATTTCTGTAATTTTACCAAGGCCAGAACTCTCAAACCACTCTTTTTTAATTGAAACATAGGTAGTTTTTGTGGTGTCAATAGTATCAGGTACCACAAAGCGTAGTTTATTTGACTGTTTTTTTAAGTCTTTTTGACTAAAGCCACTGGCTTTAGTCAAATGAAGTATGGGATGCATAAATGAAAAAATTAAGAATAAAATGCTTAAAATTAAGACAAATATAAACGAAGCCGAAATTATTAAACTTTTTCTTTTATTAATTTGCATATTTAA
>CAUTSJ010000013.1:0-20000 GCA_963541505.1 uncultured Acholeplasmataceae bacterium | reverse complement strand
TTAGGTCTGAATTTAAATTTTTACCAATTAGTTATATTTTTGTGAAAAGTTCAGGGAAAACACTAAAATTATTAAATATTTCAATGGTGATGTTTTAGAGTAGATTATTTTACATCAAGGTTGTATAATTTATGTAGAAAGCACTCAATTTGTGCTTTTAGGATGTTGCACACAGGTTTGAGAGATGTGCAATTTCCGCCCCCTCTAAAACGCCTGCAGTGCGTCCGAATATGCGACTTTCGTTTGAGAGATGTGCAATTTCCGCCCCCTCTAAAACTCAAACACAAATTTTTAAAAAAGGAGAATTGTTTGAGAGATGTGCAATTTCCGCCCCCTCTAAAACCTCTTTAAAAATCCACGAACTATTAATTAAATAATGCTTAGAACACCACAATAATTCAAAAAATCAAATATACTGTCCTTTTAAATGACAATCTTGGGTTTTACAATTCTTTCAAAGCCGGGCCAATTTCGTTTTTTTGAACTAAATAGTAAAATGGCACGCCAATTAAGTAAAGTACTGCCCCTTCTCCAATTGCTACATAAATAAATGTTTCAAAAAAAGGTAAGCCTAAAATCAAATTAAGCATCACAGCTACAATAGCACTACCAACAACTGTTGGCGCAAGCAGGGCAATAAATATATTTTTCCTAAGTGCAAACATCAATATCAAACAAATAACTGTGGCAAGTGTACCAAAAACAACGTCCCAAATACCAAAAGGGCTAAACAAATTAGCCACAAAACACCCCAATACTATACCTGGCGCTACTTTGAAGTTAATTAACACCAAAACCATTAAAATTTCACTTATTCTAAACTGAATTTGTCCATAAGAAAAAGGTTCTAACAACACAGTTAGCACAAAGTAAACAGCAGCAATTGCTGCATTATTTGTCAAAATTTGTAAAGTTTTTTTGCGTTTATTCATTTCCTGTTTTTATTTTGCTGGTGTTCTGGAATACAGCATTTTTAAGTTTTTTAAAAACTTACTGATTGACTTTTAAACTACACTCAGAGCAATACCCATAAACTGTCAGTTCATGACTTTTGGGAGTAAAGTTTTGTAGTTCTATCGCATCTTTGATTAAGTTTAAAACCTTGCAGTCAATTTCTAGCATGTTTTGGCATTTTTCGCAAATCATGTAGTGGGTGTGTCTGTCTTTTTTTACAAAAAAATACGCAGTTTTATCAAGCATGATGTGTTCAACTAACTTGTTTTGAGTTAGAAAATCAAGAGCACGATAAATGGTTGAAATATTGATATCAAACTGCAAAAGTTTAGCATAAATTTGCTCAACTGAAGCAGGTTTGGCAAGTTCTTTTAAAATATCGTAAACTAATTTTCTTTTCTTTGTAAACTGCATAAATCTTCCTTTTTCTGAACTAATTATATCATTTTAAACCCTAAAACCAGTTTATCGGTGCTATAATTAAAAAGTATATGTAGGGGGAAATATGAATAAAAAACCACAAATTATTTTTAGTAGACCAGAAATGCTTAAACTAAATATCGCTGCTCTTGCTAAAAGAGGAGTTTCAGTTAAAGACATCGCTGAAATCGCTTATCTACAACAATCTAAATACATCAAAGACATTCCATTTGAACTATGCACTGAATCTGTTGAAAAAATTCTTTCACTAAGAGACGTGTTTCACTTTGTGCAACTAGGAATTGCGATTGACATCGCCGCTGAAAAGAAATTACTAGAAGGCCCAATTCAAGATATCATTGAACAAGACCTTGGACTTTTTGGAATTGACGAGACTTTTGCGCTTGACCTTTCTGGAATGTATGGAACCATTGGTAAAACTAACTTTGGTGACATTGACGTAAATAAACACGGACTTGTTAATCGTTTAAACGAAGACGGTAAAAAAGACGGAGTTTGCCACACTTTCCTTGACGACATCGTGGGTGCAATCGCTGCTACTGCTGCTGTTCGTGTTGCGCAAATCTTAACTGAAAACTCTGTACTTGCTCAACAAAAATAGTTTACCAAAACTGTTTTTGACTTTATTGTCAACTTGGTGCAACCCAAAAGATTTAAAAATTTAATTTCCAGTAGTTTCTCTAAACTATTTGGTTTCGAAAATAATGTTGTTATTACAGATGACTTAAATGTTTTAACTAGACGAAACACTGTAATTAAGAACATTATTTTTCTATTTAACTTATTTTTATTTTTTTTGATGTTAATCATTTCTATCAGCAAGATAGGACTAGAGGGTCTAGACCCTAAAGTTGTGCAAAACCGCACAATTGTCAACTGGGCGATAACTGTGGCTACGTTTCCTTTTTTATTTGTATTTAACTTTTTGTTAAAAAGAATGATTCAGCCTTCCAAAAACGAGCAAAATCAAAACAGAGATGTTGCTATCCATAAGCAAAAAATTGCGCAATATTTCATCATTTCTTATTTGTTTATCGCGGTTTCTTTGTTTTACTTGAAAGTCAACATTAGTCCTTTGTTTTTTAGAAACGGTCTTTACTTCAATAAATCGTTGGCATTTGTTGTTTTAGAGACTTTCTCATATTCTCTTTTTTACGTAGTTTTGACAATAATTTGTTTGTATCAAGACAGAAAAGCGTTTTCCTACAGCGCAGGGTTTTTATTTGGTATTTTGACCATCATGCATATATTTGTAACAAACCGTTTCTATGCGTTTTCGTTTGCGAATTACAAAGACCTTATAAACTCACTTGTGGACGTTATTTTAAGGTCGCTCGTCTTCATTTTGTACTCACTTGTTTTAAGAGCCTTAACTATTATTTCTGAAACCATTCAACACGACCGAATTCACGAAAAAGTGCAACGCGCTCGTCTGCAAAACGAGTTTATCTCGCTGACCTCTGACTTGTTTGGCGTTGTTTTAAACTCAGCCTTAACCGACACTTCTTACCTTGAGTTTTTAACAAAAATTGCCAATCGCCTGGGTGAACTAATGGGGCTATCTACTGCTAACTTAAATACCCTTGTTACTTACTGTCAGTATTTAGATAATCACAGTAATTTCGCGACACTACTTGACCACGAAATTTTAAAAAGCCTGCCGCAAAGTGAACTGACAACAAAGGTACAAAACGGAGCGGTGATTGCTAAGCGTATCCAACTTGCTAAAAAAGCCGCAGAAATCGTTAGAACTTCGTTTGAATCCGGTATTTCTAAAACTTTTATTGAAAAACAAAATCAAATTCAAAACACCACAATTTCACAAATTATATTGACCGCCGACATTTACTGTATTATGAGAATGTCTACAGCCTACAAAGTTGCCTATTCTCATAGTGAAACTATTACTCGTTTTAAAGAAACTTTTCGTTTCTTTATTCCAGAAGATATTTTTACTCGCTTTATTGATTTTCACCAACAATTTGAAAAACTTTACAACGAGTAGAAAAAATTAAAAAATACACAAAAATACTATAGAAGGAGATTTTAAAAAATGAGTTATTACTTTACCTCTGAGTCCGTTTGCGAAGGTCACCCTGACAAAATCGCTGACAAAATCGCTGACTATATTTTAGACTCAGTACTTAAAAAAGACCCAGACGCAAGATGCGCGGTTGAAGTTGCTTTAACTACAAACTTTTGCTTAATTTTTGGCGAAGTTACCGCTAGTCATAAATTTGACTACGCTGAACTTGCAAAAGCGGCAATTAAAGAAATTGGCTATACTGACCCTGCATTTTTGTTTTCGGCAGAAGAAATTGAGTACTTAGTTAAAATTAAAACTCAATCTCCAGACATCGCACTTGGAGTTGATAAAGAAGAACAAGGTGCAGGCGACCAAGGTATAATGTTTGGCTACGCGGAAGACTCAACACCTGAGTATTTGCCTCCTTGTATATACTACGCTCATAAACTATCTCGCCGACTTACCGAAGTTCGTAAACAAGGTATAGTTAAGGGCCTTAGACCAGACGGTAAAACCCAAGTTACCGCTAAGTTTTCAGACATGGGTGAACTTAAAGAAATTACTGCCGTTGTAGTCTCTGCACAACACGATCCAGACGTTGACTTAAGCGAGTTAAAAAAACAAATCAATGAAAACGTCATCAAGGCAATTATTCCTGCAAACTTAATAACTAAAAACACCCAAATTTTTATTAACGCTACTGGTCGTTTTGTAATCGGTGGCCCACACGGAGACTCAGGTTTAACCGGCCGCAAAATTATTGTAGACACCTACGGCGGAACCGCGCCACACGGTGGTGGTGCGTTTAGCGGCAAAGACCCTTCAAAAGTAGACCGCTCTGCATCTTATATGGCCAGATACTTAGCTAAAAACATAGTAGCCGCAGGACTTGCACACAGAGCCACTATTGAAATTTCTTACTGTATCGGAGTAGCTAAGCCAACTTCTTTATTTGTTACTTTAGATGATGGTACTAACAAAGCACTTGAACAAAAATTGTTTGAGTTTATTAAGGATAACTTTGACCTTTCGCCAAAAGGCATTATTCAAAAACTAAACTTAAAACAACCAATTTACTCAAAAACCGCCATTTCTGGTCATTTTGGCAATCCTGAATTTCCTTGGGAACAACTAGATTCGGTTGCGTTGTTTCAAAAACTTTATAAGCGATTTTAAATAGTTTGCATATTTAAAATAATTAAAATATAATTAACTTACTGCCCGCTTAGCTCAGTTTGGTTAGAGCATCTGACTCTTAATCAGAGGGTCTAGGGTTCGAGTCCCTAAGCGGGTACGGGTAAAAAAAGATTTTAAAAATCGCTTAAGTTCGCTTAAGCGATTTTTTTAAAGCAATTCAAATCAAAAGAGGTAAAGATGCAAGAAACTTTGCTTAAAAAACTCGCCAATGCTAATCATTGCCTGGTGTGTGGGAGTAGACCGACTGACCTAAACTTAAAGATATATGAACTTAGCAACAAAACACTTTACTCTAGTTTTTCACCAACTAAATTTCACCAAAGTTACAGCGGAATTACCCACGGAGGTGCAATATCTGCGGTTTTAGATGAACTGGCATGCCGTGCTTACATTCCTTATTTTCCTCAAAAACTCGCAATGACCGGTAGTTTAAAAGTTAAATTTATAAAACCTATTTTTACAAATTCTAATTACATTGCTTTGGCTAAAGTTTTGAAAATAAACGAAAAATATTTTTCGGCAAAGTCTGTAATTTTTAACGAAAAGCAAGAAAAATGTGCAGAAGCAGAAGGTATTTTTATCTTTGTTGAACCAAAAAAAATCAACACTCATTCTAAAAACGGTCACCAAATTGGCGAGCAAAGCGAGACTGAGTTTAAGGAAAAAAACCAACCAGTTTTAATTTTTGACTTTTAACGGCTCTAAATTGAAAATTATTTTTGAAAGTGTTATACTTATTTGGTAGATTTTATTAAGTGGTTACCTAATAAATTCTTGCCTGTACCCATAGCTCAACTGGATAGAGCATTTGACTACGGATCAAAAGGTTGGGAGTTCGAATCTTCTTGGGTACGCCATCTAATCGGGAAGTGGCTCAGCTTGGTAGAGCGCTTGGTTTGGGACCAAGATGTCGCAGGTTCAAATCCTGTCTTCCCGACCACTTGTAGGTGTAGTTTAGTGGTAAAACTCCAGCCTTCCAAGCTGGCTATGTGGGTTCGATTCCCATCACCTGCTCCATTTTTGCTCCTTTCTTTGAAAAACTCCGCTCGCGGAGTTTTTTTATTTTTTTTAGCGTATCGTGCACCGAAATTTTGACAAGAAGTCTTTTTAAAAACAATGCAAAAAAATTAAGAAAAACAAATTAGTCTTGCTTTATTTGAACTTGGGCAAATGATATAATGATTGTTGATGAACACAGAAACAAAGTATATTTATAAAATTGGAAATCCCCACGCTTTGGTCAATATTTTTGGTGCTAACTACAAGAATTTAAAAGCGATTTCTGACTACTTTCAAAGAGAGTTTTTAGTTAGCAACGACGCAATTGTCACTAAAGCCTTTTCTGAGCAAGAAAAGGTAATTTTCACCCAAATGTTTAACTCGCTTTTTAAAGTTGGCAGCAACATCGTACTTTCTAAAAGAGACCTGGCGTATTGTGCTAGTTTAGCCGAAAAAGATGACCTTGATAATTTTGAGAAATTGTATAAAAACACCAAACCAATTGGCTACACGGCAAAGGGTAAAAAACTATTTCCTAAAACTTACTCGCAATTAGTTTATTTTGAGGCTTTAAATAAATATGATTTAGTTTTTTCAACTGGACCTGCTGGAACCGGAAAAACCTTTATAGCGGTTGCTTATGCTTTAAATGAACTTAAGGCCGAAAACGTTAAAAAAATAATAATTACTCGCCCTGTTGTGGAGGCAGGTGAAAATCTAGGGTTTTTACCAGGTGACTTAAAAGAAAAAATCGACCCTTACTTAACTCCGATTTACGATATTCTTTACGATATTTTGGGCCGTGAAAAAACCCTTTCTTACATTGAAAAAGGTTTAATTGAAATCGCACCACTTGCCTATATGCGTGGACGTACCTTAGAAGACGCCATTGTGATTTTAGACGAGGCTCAAAACACAATTTGTTCACAGATGAAAATGTTTTTAACTAGACTTGGTTTTAACTCCAAAATGGCTATCACTGGCGACATTTCGCAAATTGATTTACCTGCAAAAGTTCAGTCTGGCTTAGTTCAGGCTAAACAACTACTTAGCGATATTTCAGATATCCGTTTTATTGAGTTTGAACCAATGGACGTAGTTAGACACCCACTGGTCATGAAAATAGTTGACCGCTACGAAAAAAATGCGCGTTAATATTTTCTCTGAGTTAGGTACTCGCGAAATTAAAGCAGAGGTTAAATTACTTACGCAACTATTTAAAACAATAGACGACACAAAAACTCTGCAAATAATTTTGGCAGACAACGCTTATCTGCATAACTTAAATAAACAATACAGAAATATAGACAGACCAACTGATGTCATTTCATTTCCAGACGAACTTGACGAACAAAGTTGTGGTGACATCTTTATTTCGCTTGACAAAGCCCTTGAACAGGCAAAAGAATATGAGCATTCCTATGAACGCGAACTTTGTTTTTTGGCAGTCCATGGCTATTTACATGTCAAAGGCTATGACCACGAGACTAAAGAAGACGAACAGGTCATGATGGATTTAACTGAAAAAATTTTAAAGTTTATCGGAATGGAAAGGAAGAAATATGACTGGCATCAATAAAGCACTAGAGGCTATGAAAATGGCGTATTGTCCTTACTCAAATTTTCAAGTAGGCGCAGCCCTGGAACTTAAAAACGGTGAGTTTATTTTAGGATTCAACATTGAAAACGGAGCGTATTCAATGTGCAATTGTGCAGAGAGAACTGCCTTGTTTTCCGCAATGTCTCAAGGATTTAGTAAGACTGATTTTAAAACTCTGTTTGTTGCAGCTAAAACCAATACACCGATTTCTCCGTGTGGAGCCTGCAGACAAGTAATTGCCGAACTTTGTCCAAAAGACATGAAAGTGGTTTTAACCAACACCAAAAAAGACATCAAAGAAACTACAGTTTCTGAACTTTTGCCATTTTCTTTTGACTTAGAAAATGACCGAATTTAAAGCAGGTTCGGTGTGCATTGTTGGTGCTCCCAACACCGGTAAGTCTAGCCTACTTAACAATATTTTGGGCTACCGCGCGCAAGCGGTTTCTCCCAAACCAGAGACTACTAAAAAAGCGCTACTTGGAGTTAAAACTACTAAGAACTTTCAAATTGGGTTTGTAGACACACCAGGTATTACCTTTAGGCCAACTACTCAACTAGAAACTCTGGTCACAAAAGAAGCTTACAGCGCAATTTACGGAAACGATGTTTGTTATTTGCTGGTAGACCGCGTGTATTCAGAGGCTTTTTTGCCTGTACTTAAAGTCTTGAAAAGCGAAAAAATCCCGACAATTTTGGTAATTACCAAAGAAGATATTTTAAAGAAAAACAAAATTCTTGAAATCATTTTGTCATTTCAAGCCGTGCACGATTTTGCTGAGTTTATCCCAATTTCTAACGTAACTTTGAAAAACTTAGATAAACTAATTGCACTAACCTTGCCTTACTTTCGCGCAAACGAGTTAATTTATCCGGCTGACTACAACAGTTCACAAACTTACAATGAATACATCTTGTCGTTTGTCCATGAGCAACTGCTTAAACTATACGACAAAGAAATTCCTTATAAGGTAGCGGTTTCCCTAGAAGGTACTCAAGAAGTTGGCACAAAAACCGTGTTTTTTGTCAAGATAGTTTGCCAAAAACCTGGTCAAAAAGCCATTTTAATTGGCAAAAATGGAGCAGCGATTAACTTGCTTAAAAAGAATTTAGCGATGCAAGCGAGACAAGAACTTAAACAAAAGGTTGAGTTTGACATTGTAGTTTCAGTTTCTGAAAACATTGAGAAGTTGATGCTTAAAAACTGGAAGGAAGAATAATTTATGGAAAAAAACGAAAAACAACTTACATTTGAAGAAATAGTTACTTACTGTAAACAACAAGGTTTTGTCTATCAAGGCAGCGAGATTTACGGTGGACTTTCCAATACTTGGGATTTTGGGCCACTTGGAGCACTTCTTAAACAAAACATTAAAGCAGCCTGGACTAAATACTTCATCCAAGCCTTTCCCCGTAATCAACTGCTAAACGGACCAATTTTGCTTAACAACTTAGTTTGGCATGCCTCTGGGCACGTCAAAAGTTTCTCAGATCCACTTATTGAATGCAAGGCCTGCAACCAAAGATTTAGAGCAGACAAGTTAGTTTTTGATTTCAATGGTTTTGATGTAGATGGTATGAAAACTGAAGAAATTGAGACCTATATTGCCGATAAAAAAATTCCTTGTCAAAACTGTCAAAAAACCGAATGGCTACCACTTCGTGCGTTTAATATGATGTTTGAAACTCACCAAGGGGTTGTTCAAGACAGTAAAGACAAAATCTACCTGCGTCCTGAAAACGCCCAAAATATTTTTATTCAGTTTAAAAATGTCCTTAGAACTACTCGCGCTAAGTTGCCATTTGGAATTGGTCAAATCGGCAAGGCTTTTCGCAACGAAATTACGCCTGGTAACTTTATTTTTAGAACCCGCGAGTTTGAACAAATGGAACTTGAATACTTTGTTAAACCCGGCACTGAACTAGAGGTTTTTGCTTTCTTTAAAAAATACTGCATGCAGTTTTTATTAGACTTGGGAGTAAATCCGGCTGACTTGGTTTACTCAGATCACAAAAAAGAAGCCTTGGCTTTTTACTCAAATGCCACTACTGACATTCAATACCGCTTTCCATGGGGGTTTGACGAACTTTGGGGAATAGCCTCTAGAACCGACTACGACCTTTCTCAACACCAGAAGTTTTCAGGTCAAGATATGAGTTATTTAGATCCAGATGACAATTCTCGTTTTGTGCCCTACTGCGTGGAGCCTAGTGTTGGTGTTGAGCGTTTGTTTTTTATGTTTATCGCAAATGCTTTAAAAGAAGAAGAGGTGGAAGTCGGAGACGTTCGCCAAGTTCTTAAAATCTCTCCATTTTTAGCGCCGTATAAAGCCGCAATCATTCCTTTAAATAAGGCGAAACACTCAGAACTTGCCGAGTCAATTTACCGTCAAGTTGCAAAAGACTTTGATTGTTATTTAGAAGAAAGTGGTGGGTCTGTCGGAAAGAAATACCGTCGCCAAGACGCAATCGGTACACCTTTTTGCATTACCGTGGACTTTGAAAGTGAAGACACTCAAACTGTGACAATTCGCGACCGTGACACAATGCAACAAGAGCGAATTTCTATCAAAGATATCAATCAGTATCTTTTAAACAAAATCAAACTTTAGAAAATTGCAAACAAATCAAGACAATATCTTTACTAAAATTAACTCAGAAATCAATATTTTAGAGTTAGTTCAAGAACTAGGGATAGCGGTGACTCAAACTGGCAAGAACTTCAAAGCGCTTTGTCCGTTTCACAATGACAGCAATCCATCACTTTCTATTTCTGTTGAAAAAAACATCGCCTATTGCATGTCTTGCAAAACAGGTGGAGCTCCTTTTAATTTTTATCAAAAATTTAAAAAACTAGATGTAAAGGCCACGCTTGAGTATTTTTCTAAGAGACTAAATTTAGGATATACCTACAAGCCAGATCCACTTGAAAAAGAATACACAGCGTGTGCAGAGGCTGCTAAGTTCATGCATATGCGTTTACTTAAAACTAACTCTGGTGCTGAATTTTTTTCGTATTTAACTGAAAAACGTAGATTAAGCCAAGAGACTATTGAACACTTTCAAATCGGTGTTGCGCTTAACGATAACTTAATGTCGGAAACCTTGATTAAACAAGGAATTGCCACACAAACTTTAAAAAACACATCGCTTATTGGCATGCACGGCGAGCGTATCTATGATTTTTTTAAAAACCGTGTAATGTTTCCGCTTAAAAATATAAGCGGCAAAATTGTTGGCTTTTCTGGTCGTGCATTAACTGAATCTAAAGATAACCCCAAATACGTAAACTCACCAGATACTCTGGTGTTTAAAAAAGAAGAAGTAATTTATCACTTGTCAGATGCACTTCAAGAAAACCCTAGAAAAGAAGTTATATTAGTTGAAGGTTTTTTTGACGTCATAGCTCTTTTTAACGCAGGCTTTAAAAATGCTTGTGCGACAATGGGAACTACTTTAACCGAGACTAACTTAAAGATGTTTGTTGACACCGCCAAAAGTATTGTTTTAATGTATGACGGCGACTTGCCTGGACAAAAAGCCGCCGAAAATGTCGCTTTTAAGTTTTTAAGGTTTCCCAAAACCAATGTTTATATAGTAAACATTCCAAATAAACAAGATCCGGACGAGTATTTCCAGGCAAACGGCAAAGTCGGAATTGAAAAACTTCTTGACCAAAAACAAGATATCTTTACCTTCTTTTTTAACAGAATTGTTAGTCAAGTTGATAGCACTGACATTAACTCAGTTATACGTTTTAAAAATAACTTTAAAGAAGTTTTTAAATACGCAGACGAGACAGTTAAGAACTTGTTTATCGCTAAAACTAAGGAAAAACTAAAAATTGATTTGAGTTTAAAAGAAGTTGCTGAAGTCAAACCAGTGCTTAAACCTGCAGTTAAACCTAAGGCCAACTCAGAAATTGAGAAACTAAGACAGGGTATGAACACACTAGTTTTACACTGCTTAAACTCAGAAATTGAAGAGCACGCTGTTACTTTAATTAAAAGAGATATACTTAGACATTTTGAGTTTCAAAGCTACAGTATTTTACTTTTTACGATTTTAACTCACTTAATTGAAAGTAAACTATACGGCAAAAACAAAACAGCCAGTCAAGTTAAAGTCTACTTTGAAACACTAGAAGGCATAAAGCCAGCGGAAAAACAAGAGATTTTAAAGAAAATCAACACAGCCATAGAAACGGTTGAAAACAACGAAAGCACAGAACCTGCTGCTATTACTGCAGACATTGTTAAAATTCTTGCCCACATTAAAAAAATCCGAAAACTAATAGCAGCAACTACAAAAGAAGTTTCTGCAACTTCAAGTAAAGTAGAAATTGATGCCTTTACCAAAGAAGCCAGCGAAATTTTAAATTAAAGAAATGAAAGAAACCAATAGACTAGAGTTTTTAGCCAGACTTGCTAAAGGCGCCAATGTAGTTTTAGATATAGGCTGCGATCACGGATATTTTTTAAAAATTTTGTTTGACAAGTATAATTTAAAAAAAGGCATAGCCGTTGACAATAAAGTTCTGCCCCTTGAAAACGCCAAGCGTAATTTAAAGGGCTACAACTGTGATTTTATATTGTCAAATGGTTTTGAAGAAGTTAGTGCTAATTTTGAGGTTTGTAATATCTCGGGAGTTGGAGGAATTACTACGATTGAAATCCTTGCTCTTGCGAGACCTGGTAAATACATAGTTTCTGTGCACTCTAAGTTAACCGAACTTAAACAATTTTTAAACGAAAAAGGCTTTTGGCTACTAGACGAATACATTGTTTTTGACAAAGGCGTATACTATAATGTTCTTGTTTTAAATTTAAGAAACGAGAAACCTGAAACTTCTTTTGACTGTTTTTATTCGCCCTTTATTTTAAATAAAAAAGGATACGAAACTTACTTTCTTGAACTTAAAGAAAAGTGTGAAAAAATCCTTAAGTTCAGACCAAATGACGAAAAAAAATTACTTGAAATTAAATACGCAGACCAGTATTTAGCTAAATATCTTAAATAATTTTTTTAAAAAAAGAGAGGTATAAATATGAAAAAACTATTTTTATTTATCTTAATCCTACTAAGCGTGCTTACTTTAACCGCATGTAAACTATACGATCCACGTTGGATAATTCCTGACAACAAAGAAAGCCAAAGTAGTGGAGAAATTGAACAACTACAGCGCAAAATTTTTGACTACTACAAACAAAATTACTATAAAGACATAGACGAACAGTTGTTCGATAGACTTAAATACGGCTCTCTTGAAAACTTTATGAGTCAAATTTTAGACAAGTACTCAAGAGTGTTTGTCAATTACCCTGAACTTTCTGGTGGTGAGCCTTCACCATATGATCAAAAAGAAGAAGCTAGAGACGAAATTGGCGTTTCTTTTGAATATCAAGCGAAGTTTCCAAGATTGATTGTGAAAACTGTATACAGACAATCTAGTGCTTTTGGGAAACTTTATCCAACTGATGAAATTCTTGGTGTAGTTAACACTAAGAACAACGACGAAAAATTATATTTTGAACAGGCTCAAGACATTAGTGCAAGAATTGCCGTGCAAATGATTAGAACTCAAACTGATGAAAACAACGGCAAAGTTAAGTTAATTGTCCAAAGCAAAGACGCAAATGATGAACGTATTGTTGAAGTTGAAAGAAGAAAAACTTATCATCGCTCTGTTGAAGAATTAAACACTGCGGATCCTAAGACCGCAGTTATTAGAATTAGCGAGTTTAAAAAAGATATCACAGGCGACGCCTTTGTCTCTCTTTTAGATAAATTAGAAAAGTCTAAGTTAACTTCAAATGACAGTACTTTAATTTTAGATTTAAGAAACAATCCAGGTGGTGAACTTGGTGCTCTTGAAACTATTGTTGGTGCACTTCTGCCAAAATCTGAAAATCCATATGCTAAATTAGTCAACTCAAAAACTAAAGAAGAGCACATAATTGAAGGCAAACAAGAGCGTAAAAAACCTTATAATATCAAAGTTTTAGTAAACCAAAACTCAGCGTCTGCTGCCGAAGTTTTAGCTGCCTGCTTAAAATACGGTGGTGGATATAAACTATACGGAACTGAAACTTTTGGTAAAAACATTTACCAAAGTTACTATGTGCTGCAACAAGCGACTTTTTCAAAACCGCAAATTACACTTTCTTGTACTCAAGGCTTTTGGCATTATTTTGACCACACACAAAAAAAATGGCAAACTTTAGATAAAGAAAACAATCCATTTGAAGTTGAAAAGCTACCAGACGAAAACGCATACACTTTAAACGACAAACAGGATTATTTTCTTGAAAAGGATATCAAAAAAGACACAGTTAACCAAGAGGCTAAAGCAATTCAAAGATATCTATCTCTTCGCTACGCCGCCTTACTTAAAGCAAACTCAGAGACTTTGCGCACAGACGGATATATTGATGAAACTACTATTAAATACATCAAAAAATTCCAAGCAGACTCAGGTTTAGCAGTATCAGAAATCGCTGACCTAAATACTAGAAAAGCCCTTTACAAGGCGATGTCAACATACTACGACAACCCAGATACTGACTTTTTGGTTCAGTTTGCGAAAGCAAATTAAGGTGGGCACAAACATTGGAAATCCCGCTTATTGAACTTAAAGACATCACGAAAAGTTTTGACAATCAAATAGTTTTGCGTGGTGTCTCTCTAAACATTAACGACAACGAATTTGTTACACTTCTTGGCCCTTCTGGTTGTGGTAAAACCACTTTACTTAGAATAATTGGTGGTTTTGAAACTCCTGGCTCTGGCGATGTTTTGTTTTGTGGCAAAAGTATCGTTGACGTGCCTGCACACAAAAGACAAACAAATACCGTATTTCAAAAATACGCTCTTTTTCCGCACCTTAATGTTTTTGAAAACATCGCATTCCCACTTAGAATTAAAAACTACCGTTTTAGATTAAAAGAAGCAATTAAAAAACTACAACATGAGTTTTTAGAAAAATCCGAAAAAATCAAAGATAAATCAGAGTTAAAAGAACTTAAAAAAACCTACAAAGCCAAACTTTGGGCACTAAAACATCCCAACGCTAAAATCGACTCAGAAATTAAAGTGCTTAAACGCAGCGAGAAAACCGAAGATAACTTAAAGAAAATCGCTGAACTTAAAAAGAAAAGAGTAACGGCTAAGTCAATTGAAGCCGAACTTTCTAAAAAAGTTTTAAGATACTTAAAACTAGTTGGTCTGCAAGGCTTTGAAAACCGCGAAGTTTCTTCGCTTTCTGGTGGTCAGCAACAGCGAGTTGCGATTGCTCGTGCTTTGATAAATGAACCTAAAGTTCTGCTGCTTGACGAACCACTTGCAGCTCTTGACTTAAAAACTCGCCAAGAGATGCAGTATGAACTAAAAGAAATGCAGAAAAACGCTGGAATTACTTTTATTTTTGTTACACACGACCAAGAAGAAGCACTAACCATGTCTGACAAAATTGTTGTTATGAACAAAGGAGAAATTCAGCAAATTGGAACCCCTGTAGACATTTACAACGAACCCGTTAACCGCTTTGTTGCGCGTTTTATTGGTGAATCAAATATTATCCCTGCTATTATGAAAGACGACTTTTTGGTAAGTTTTGACCACAAAGAACTAAAGTGTGTAGACTCTGGATTTTCTAAAAACCAAGCAGTTGAAGTTGTACTTCGCCCAGAAGATATAGATATTGTAAAAAAAGGTACAGGTAAGTTCACAGGAGTTACAGACTCAGTAGCCTTTAAAGGTATATTTTACGAAATTGATGTGCAAACTAAAGACCGAGTTTACACAATTCACACGACTGACTACGTGCCTGTTGGCAAAGAAGTTGATATAGACTTTAACCCAGAAGACATCCACGTTATGGAAAAGGAACATGAATAGAAAAATTTTAGACTCAAAGAGAGTCTTTAACTTTTCTTTGTTTTTACCTTACTTAGTTTTAATAGTTTTTTTAATTGTCATTCCTTTTGTTTTAATGGTGCTATATTCTTTTAAAGACAACGCCAGCACTGAGCGAATTAAGTTTACTTTTGAAAACTACACAAATATTTTTACCGACAAAACAGCATCTAAATTGATGTATTCATCAATTAAACTGTCGGCGACAGCTACTTTAATTTGCCTGGCACTTGGCTATCCTTTGGCCTACTCAATTACTTTTTTAAAGAAACGCGCTCAAGTTTTGTGTCTTAGTTTAATAACTGCACCAATGTGGATCAACATGTTAATTAAAGTACTTTCTATCAAACAAGTTCTAGAGATTCTGCCTTTCAATATTTTAGGCACCAACTCAGCGATAGTTTTAGGCTTGGTATATTCTTTCTTGCCGTTTATGGTCTTGCCAATTTACGCAAGTCTTTCTAAAATGGACAATTCGCTTAAAGAAGCTGCTGCTGACCTTGGAGCTAATAACTTCAAAACTTTTAAGTCAGTTGTTTTACCTTTGAGTTTGCCAGGTGTGTTTTCAGGAATTTTACTTGTGTTTTTGCCAGCGGCAACCAGTGTCGTAATTCCAAAACACTTAGGAAATGGCCGTTATTTAATTGGCAATTTTATAGAACAGCACATAACTCAGTCTGGCCGTTTTGGCTTTGGCTCGGCTATCGCCATTGTATTTTCGCTGATTATGATCGCGATTTTACTGCTAATTAAGGTAGCAGACCGAATTAGGTATAAGTGGAATGAAAGACAATAGAAGTTTAATATTTAGAAAAATTTTTGTCTCACTGGCCATAATTTTGATCTATATCCCGGTGATTTTTGTCATCATTTTTTCGTTTAACTCCAAAAAATCACTAAAAGAACTCTCTGGTTTTTCAGTTAAGTGGTACCAAGAATTGTTTCTGCGTCCTAACTTAACCCAAGCGGTTATTTATACCATAATTATCGCCGTAATTTCTACAATCATTTCAACTATTATAGGCACACTGGCCGCAATTTCTATTGCGAATTTTTCAAAAAAACGCAAAGACGCTATTTTCTTTTTTAACAACATCCCAATAATTTCGCCAGACATTATCTTTGGGCTTTCTCTATTTTTCTTTTTTACTGCTTTTAAAATTCCGCTAGGTTTCTTTTCAATTTTACTTGCCCACATTGCTTTCTCGGTTCCTTTTGTGCTGGCCGCAGTTTATCCAAAAATCTTGACTTTGGATAAAAACATCTTAGACGCAGCATATGACTTGGGATGCGGATACTTTACTGCGATTTTCAAAATTTTAGTTCCACAAATCAAAGAAGGTATACAAGCAGGTGCTGTGATTGCTTTTACCATGTCTTTTGATGACTTTATTATTTCTTACTTTGTTTCGGGTAGTTCAAACATCCAAAACATCTCAATATATCTGTATACCTTAAAAAGAGGGCTAAACCCTTCTATCAATGCACTTTCCACTTTGATTATCTTGGTAATAATGATTAAAGTGGTTTACGACTACGCAACTGCACTGATTAAAGTCAGAAAAGAACGAAAGGAAATTAGTTCCAATGTTTAAACCAAGATTAGTTAAATATTTAATTTCCTTTTCGCTCCTTTTTTTGTTTTTCTTTTTTGTTATTTATAACTTTGTGGTTAACCGCAAAAAGGTTAAACTACTTATCCCAAATGAGTTTTTTGCAGATGAAGAATTAGTTCCGCGATTTGCTCGCCAAAATAAAAAAGGACTGGCTTTTTCTAACTTTACTAGCAATGAAGTTGCTGTTCAAAAAATTTCAAACGAAGATAAGTTTGACATTTCTGTACTTTCTGACTACGCGGCTGTACAAATGATACAAAAGGGCTACATTCAAAAAATTGACTGGAGCAGAATCAAATACAAAAAAGAAGAGATTTTTTCACCTCAAATTTATAAACTAATCAAAGATTACAATCGCCAAATCAGCACTGACCCTGAATTTGATTTTTTGGACTACTCAATTCCTTATTTCTGGGGTTATGTTGGTTTGTTTTACAACACAGCAGGTGAGAACTCAGAAGAACTTAAAAAGGATGTTGAAAATCTAGGTTGGGGGATATTTCAAACTAAAGAAAAATACCCCAAAATGGCGATGTATGATAGTTCCAGAGACGGTTTTATGGTAGCACTAAAACATCTTGGCTACACAATGAATCCGCTTTTAGACACCGACAAAAACCAAAAACAAAATCAACCTGCTATCGGCGCAGCAATGGATTTTTTAAAAACTTCTATTCAAAACAACCCAAAGATGCGATTTGTTACCGACGAGATTTTTGATGCTATGACAGATGGTACTTTTGATTTAATTAACGCATATTCAGGTGACGCTCTCAACATCATCAAAGGTCAAGACGACAACGTCAATCAAAACCTTAAGTTCCACAAACCCAAAAGTGGTACTAACTTTTTTATAGACGGTCTCCAAATTCCAAAAACCGCGAATTTAGACAATGCTTATGACTTTATTAACTTCATGCTGGATTTCGAAAATGCTAAAGACAATGCAGACGAAATTGGTTATATTTCTCCGCTTAAATCAGTTCACAAAAAACAGTTAATGGATACTTTTGATTTAACTGACAAAACTTTAAATCTTCGTCTCCTTGAGGCGCAAATTGACAAATTTTTTGAAACCGGCAAGGTCAGCGATATTCAAATCAAACCGAAATACGAAAATCTATTTGATATATTAACTGCGCAAAAAGGTGATAAAGATGAGCTGTTTTTGCACGAAGACAAGATGAAAAAAGAAATAGACAGGCTCTGGATTTCATTTAGAGGTTCAAATTAAAAGCGTTAAAAATCAACTTAAAAACTTCTTCTTTATGCCTGAAAATCCAAAGTTTTTCAAAAAAATTGTCTAAAATACAAAATTTAGGCATGTTTTTAGCTAAAAACCACTCAGATTAAACCATAAAATGGCTTTGTAGTGTGTTTTTTCTCTTTATTTTTGGAAAAAATATTATATAACCCGACTTTTACACTTATTTTTAAAAATAAAGCCAACAACCGCTCAATAAGAGCATTTGCTGGCTTTTTTTGTAATTTTATTTTGTTATGTTAAAAAAAATTTCCTTAATAATTTTTTTAAAATTTTCCTGCTTAATATTTAAAAACTTATTTTCGTGATTAAATATTTTTTCAATTATCGTCATATCTTGAATATTTTCTGAGTTTTCAGTTAACTTCATTCCATTTTTCTTCGTATTCTAAACTACCTTTAGGAGTAACAAAATGAAGAATACCACCGCGAAGAAGTTCAATATTGAATGAATTCAGCGCGTTAATTACTCTTTCAATGGAAATGTTTTCTTGTGTTTTTAATTTCATTTCAATAAGTCTCAACATCAACAGAGCCACAAAACAAATTTGAAAATGTGCTTGAATGTGCTTGTTTGTAGAGACATACATCGGTCTAGCCTCAAGAGAAGTTTTAGTAATTCTAAAAGACTCTTCTATTTTTCCAAGTCCTGAATAAATCTCGTGGATTTCTTTTTGTGTGTAATTTCTTTCAGAAGTTACAATACAAAAATATCCGTCGTATTTTTCTGCTTGCGCAATTTTATTTTGGTCAATGTAGTACTCCAAACCAGTGGCAAATTCGCCAGTTTCTTTAACGATATGGTTTATATTTATATATTGTTGAGCTGCTTTTGTAATATCATAAGTACCGTTTAAAATTGATTTTTCTGCTTTCTTTATTTTGATTTCTCGTTTTTTAGCTTCACGCTCCGCGATTGATTTTTTCCAGTAAATCAACACTTTTCTTTTGTGCTTAATTACTTGACCGTCTTCAGTAGTTAACGGGTAATCTTCTTCAAATAATCTGTATTTGCAAGTTCTATTTTTGTTGTAAATAAACTTGTTTTCTTCGCTTAATTTATCAATATATCTCTTCCCTTTCAGTCCTTTTAGGATTTGTGAAACTACATATCCATCATTGTTTTTTGCGATAGTAACGAGATTTCGGTTAGAATTCATCCCTTTGTCTGCGACTACTATGAGACGTTTCAGTCCATAGTAGTCTTTAATTTTCTTCATAGCAGGTTGCAGGGTAATTGAGTCTGAAGTATTGCCTTTAAAAAGTGTCATAGAAATAGGTAAATTGTTATTGTCCATAAACAAACCAAGTTGCACAATTGGGTCAACTCTATGTTCTTTTGAAACACCTCTTTGTCTTAAGTCTTCCTCTGGTTTTGGAAAATCAATTTCAGAAAAATAATTCGTAACATCGTAATACGCAAACGAAGTTTCTCTACCGATTTTTCTTTTGATAACTTCATTTAAATGCACTTGCATTTCATCCATAGTTTGGTATATCTGGTCAAGTGAACGGTAAATTTGATGCAATTGAAAATCACAGTCAAAACCATAAAAACTTTCGCTAAGTTGAAAAGTCGCTCTTTTTGAGTCTGGATTTAAAATTCTGTTAAACACCAGAAATTTAAATATTTTTTCAACATCGTATATTGCTTTGGTTTTAATTTGTTTAAAAAACTTATCCAATTCTAAAAACTTATAAATTGCATCTAGATAAATATGTCCGTAATTGTAATAAACTTGGGTTCCTATTTCTCCTACCTGGTCCAAAATGATATTTATTTTTTCTTTACTTTTGAAATACGCAATTTGAAACTCTTCAATTTTTTTTAAGAATTTTTCTTTATCTGGTTGGTCTTCCAGACAACCAAAATTCTTAACTGTTCGTTGTTTCACACCAGTTCCATCACCTGGTCTATAACCTTCAAGAACACTAATATAACCTGAGTTCAGAAATTTAGCACAAGATTTTTAAGACATAAAAACCATT
>CAUTSJ010000012.1:0-21304 GCA_963541505.1 uncultured Acholeplasmataceae bacterium | reverse complement strand
ACAACAGTTTAAAATCTCTGTAAAACATTTGCAAGTGTAAAAGTCGGGTTAAAACTTTCCTTTAAATAATTTTTACTAAACAACACAAAAGTATTTTTAAATAAATCATAAATGGCTAAATAAAGCCCTTTTATCTAGGTTTTGAAAACAATTTAAACCACAAAAATGTGGTATAATTAACGAGTATTGAGGTACTAAAAATGGATATAATTAACCCAGATTTACAAACTAATGAAGTTACTACTTCAAAGAAAAAAAGAAAACCTAAAAAACCTTATTCTAAAGCAGAACAAATCATTATTTGGATAATTATTGTTTTTTCTGCCTTGACAATTTTGTTGTCTGCTGGTTTTGGTATTTACTACGGAATTAAATACGACTATGACAACCGTCGTAAACCACTTGACGACATCACCACTATTACTACCGGCGACTTTGAAACTATAATGGCCAAGAAAAAAGGTGTAGCCCTTTCTTCACTTAAGTTCTCTGGCAACAACAACATAGACTTCACATCAAAACGCTACATTTATATTTTGTTTTACGACCAAAAAGAGCGTTCTTACACTAGATACTCAAAGTCTCTGCGTAAGTTAATTAAAAAACTAAAAGGCGACGTTTTGATTTTAGGTGTCAATATTCCAGATTCTGAAGACAATAAGTTTATGGATATCGCTAACTTTCCTGACTATAAAAACCCAGATGGTTCAATAACTCACAAAGAAGACGTCAAAGTGCCAATGTTTTTCCAAAGCACACCAGAGGGTGATTTTGAAAAACAAATGCGTGCAAATAACTTCAAAGACATTTACAACATCTTAAATACCCATAAAGACCCTAAAAAATAGAATTTACTAAAGCAAGGAAAATTATAAATGAACGCAGAAATTATTAAACAAATCGCTGATTCGCTTCAAATCAAAGAAAGCCAAGTTAAAGCAACTCTGTCTTTGCTTGAAGAAGGTGGTACTATTCCTTTTATCGCCAGATACCGAAAAGAAGTAACTGGCAACCTAGACGAAGAGCAAATTAACGAAATTAACAAGGAATATGAATACCAAGTTAACTTAAAACAAAGAAAAGAAGATGTTTGTAGACTGATTGACGAAAAAGGCATGCTGACACCTGAACTAAAAGCCGAAATTGAAGCGTGCACTAAGTTAGTGGAAGTTGAAGATCTTTACCGTCCATTTAAAGAAAAGAAAAAGACTAAAGCAACTGAAGCCATTAAAGCCGGCCTTGAACCACTTGCTCAGTTTATTTTAACTTTCCCAGATACAGAAATAGAACCTGAAGCCGAAAAATACATCAATGAAACAGTTAAAACAAAAGAAGCCGCAATTCAGGGAGCGCTTTACATTATCGCTGAGCAAATTTCTGACAACGCAGAGTACCGCAAATGGATGCGAGAATACGTTTTTGCAAACGGACAACTAGTTTCTAGAAAGAAAAAAGATGCAGTTGACGAAAAGGGAGTTTACGAGATTTACTATGAGTTTCAAGAACCTTGCACTAAGGTAAAAGAATACAGAGTATTAGCAATTAACCGTGCTGAGAAAGAAAAAGTAGTTTCAGCTTCTATAGAATGCGAAGACGCAGATATTCTTGCTTATCTTGAAAAACAAGTTATTTTAAAACCTAAAAGCACAGCAACTCCACTTCTTAAACTAGCAATTCAAGATAGTTTAAAACGTTTAATTTATCCTTCAATTGAAAGAGAAATCAGAGCAGAGCTGACCGAAAAAGCAGAAGACCAGGCAATTAAGGTCTTTACACTAAACGTGGAAAAACTGTTGCTTCAACCACCAATTAAAGGTAAAATGGTACTAGGTATTGACCCCGGTTTTAGAACTGGCTGCAAAATGGCGGTAATTTCGCCAACTGGACAACTTCTGGAAGTCGGTAAACTTTTTTTCCACGACTTTTTTAAAGAAGAACAAAGAGTAGCGGCTTTAAAAGACTTGCTTACCATCATTCGTAAACACAACGTAGAAATTATAGCAATCGGAAACGGAACTGCTTCTCGCGAAACTGAGGAGTTTGTGGCAAAAGTTATCACTAAGGCTAAACTAGATGTGAAATACGTAATAGTTTCCGAAGCAGGTGCTTCTGTGTATTCAGCCTCTGAAGTTGCGCGCGCTGAGTTTCCAGACTTGCAAGTTGAAGAGCGTTCAGCGGCTTCCATTGCCAGAAGACTACAAGACCCTCTTTCTGAACTTGTTAAAATTGACCCGAAATCTATCGGAGTTGGACAATATCAGCACGACGTTTCTCCCAAAAAACTAAACTCAGAACTTTCATTTGTCGTGACTACTGCCGTTAACTCAGTCGGAGTTGATCTAAACACCGCGTCAACCGCCCTGCTTACCTATGTTTCTGGGCTTAACTCAAAACAAGCAAAATCAATAGTTGATGCCAGACAAAGCAAAAAAGGCTTTAAAAACCGCGAAGAACTCAAAGATGTTGCCTATATTACAAATAAAGTATACGAGCAAGCCGCTGGTTTTCTTCGAATCACTGATGGCGATGAAATTCTTGATATGACTCCAATTCACCCAGAGTCTTACGCGGTTGCCAAGGCTTTGATGAGCAAGTTTAATATCCAAAAACAAGACATCGGCAAAGTTGAAATAATTGACGAAAAACTAAAAAACTTTAGTTTAACTAAAGAAGTAGAGGCTCTAAATACAGACCGCTATACTTTAGAAGATATAGTTAAGTCTTTAAAACAACCCCTTAGAGACCCAAGAGATTCATTTCCGCAACCCTTACTTAAATCCACAATTCTTGAAATTAAGGACTTAACTATTGGTATGGAAGTTGAAGGAACCGTTAGAAACGTTGTGGACTTTGGGGCGTTTGTTGACATTGGACTACACGAAGACGGTCTAATTCACATCTCAAAAATGGCAAAACGTTTCATTAAACATCCTTCTGAAGTTGTGCAAGTCGGCGATATCGTTAAATGCTATGTTGTCGCGATTGACGAAAAGAGAGGCAAGGTTGGCTTGGCTCTTGAAAAAGACTTAATTTAATGTAATAATTTAAAAAGTAGTTTTTCAAAACTACTTTTTACCTGGAGTGATACTCAAGAGGCTGAAGAGGACGCACTGCTAACGCGTTAGGGCGAGAAATTGCCGCGAGGGTTCAAATCCCTCTCACTCCGCCATTTAACTTACTATTTATTCACTTTTTAATTTAACTTAAAGGAGATAAATATGAACTTAAAAAAACTTAAAAACTTATCTATTGTTTCACTAATTTTTGGCTTAATTACTGTGTTATTTGCTTTTTCTGTCGTCGGAATTAGACTATATATTGAGATTTCATTCCAAGGTAAAACTGGGATTGGTGTTGCTATTGCCGCCCTTGCTTGGGCTAATGTTTTACTTTATGTTTCCATTGCTTACTTAGTTTTGTTTTTAGTTAATCTATCTTTATATATCTATGTTTTTGTTAAATTACATCCTTATAAAGAAAACCCACATTTTGCTCTTTCAATAATTGGTTTTATCTTTCCTATTTTTCAGGTTATTGCCCTTATTCTCTACATCGTTAAAATCAACAAACTAATTAAAGCACAAACCTTAGAGCCAGAGAGCGACGTGCAAATTACTGAAGTTTTGAACTAATTTTAGTTTTTTCTCTTGTTGTTTATCTCTGTTTTAAAATATACATTTTGAGGCTAAAAAATAGTTAAACTGTAAGTCACACACTTACTAAAAATTAAACCAAATTAACACTTAATTGACAATTTTTTGCTATCTTGATATACTAATTAAGTGTTTGAAACAGGCCTATAGCCAAGCGGTAAGGCAACAGACTTTGACTCTGTCATTCGTAGGTTCAAATCCTGCTAGGCCTACCATTTTTAAGAATAAATCCACTAAATGTGGATTTTTTTATTTTTTAGCATAGACAACAATTTGCTTAAGTTTAAAATACAGACTTCAAAACATTAAATTCACATCAATCAGAATTATTGTTTTATTTTTAACATTATTAAAACTAAACAAAATAGCACAGTAATACGAAATCAAATACCACAATAAAACGAAACAAAATAGCACAAAAAAACGAAGTGAATGATGATATAATATTTATGGTGAGTTATGGAATATAAAAAAAGAATCACAGACAAACTGTTAGAAGAAAAACTAGAGGCGTTTGGAGCTGCATTGATAGTAGGCCCGAAAGGTTGTGGTAAAACCACAACAGCAAAACAAAAGGCAAAAAGCATCATTGAGTTTCAAGACGAAGACACTAGAGAAAATATTTTGCCTGTTGCAAATACCACTCCTTCAAAATTGCTTAAAGGTGAAAAACCGATATTATTTGACGAGTGGCAAGATGCACCTAAAATTTGGGGTGCTATTCGTAAATCAATTGACGATGAAAATAAAGTTGGAATGTATATTTTAACAGGTTCCACTTCTCAAGTAGTCAAAACACCACACACAGGAACAATGCGCATTTCTACACTTAAAATGCATACCATGTCGCTTTACGAAACCGGTGAATCTAACGGAACAATTTCGCTTATAGAATTATTTAATAACCCAGAAATTTTAAGAGAAGGTTGTAAAAGTGATTTAAACATTGATAATTTAATATTAGCAATTTGTCGTGGTGGTTGGCCGAGGAGTTTTGCACTAGAAAAAAAATCTGCTAAATTATCAATAGCAAAAGACTTATTTAATCAAACTTGTAGTTCAGACATTTCAAGCATAGATGGAGTTTCAAGAAACAAGGTACTCGCTGAAAACATTTTACGTTCATATTCAAGAAATATATGTACACTTACTGATAGTAAAACAATTTTTAAAGATGCAACTACTACCACTGAAATTTCCTTGAAAACTTTTGAAAGTTATGTAGATGCGCTTAGAAATTTGCATATTATTGATGATGTTAATGCATGGTGTCCAGCAATTCGTTCAAAAACTGCAATTCGTTCTTCTGTCAAAAGAAATTTATGTGACCCGTCACTGGCAGTTGCAGCACTTGGTATTAACCCTGAGTATTTTGACAGGGATTTTAAAACTCTAGGCTTTTTATTTGAGTCTTTAGTAATTAGAGACTTAAGAGTTTATTCATCCGTTCACAATGGAAGAATTTCTTACTATAGAGACCGCTATGGTCTTGAAGCAGATTGCGTGCTTCATTTAGAAAACGGTAGATACGCATTAATTGAAATTAAATTAGGAGCAAGTGAAATAGATAAGGCGGCTAAACATTTGCTCGAAATTGAAAGACTTGTAATTGAAAAAAATAAAACAGAGCAACAAATGCAATTACCACCACCAACTTTAAAGATAGTGATTACTGGAACTGAATACGGCTACATTAGAGAAGATGGCGTGCTTGTTGTTCCGATTGGTTGTTTAAAAGATTAGGTATACGCATAAAAAAGAAATTTTCTTACATTTATCACAAATGAAAATTTAATTCTAAAATTAACTTATAAACCTTTTATAAAACAAAGAATTCATAATTGTAAGTTTATTTAGTTATTAAAATTAAAAGGGTTTTAATTATTATTTGATTTATTACTATTTTTTTGATATCATAATTATGCGTAAGGTTGGTAATAAAATGAATAATGAAAAAATAAAAGAAATAGTTCAAGATTGTATAGAATTACAAGATGAAAGCGAGTGGTTTGAATTTAAAGAAAACACTTTTGACGTTGACGAAGTTGGAAAATATATATCATCACTTTCTAATAGTACTGCGATTCTTGGAAAAGAATATGGATACTTAATTTGGGGTATTAACAATCAAACTAAAAAAATTGTTGGTACAAGCATAAACTTTAACGCAGAACTAAAACAAGAACCAATCAAACATATCTTGGCGCGCAAACTTGCTCCAAGTATTTTGTTTGGTTTTCATGAAATTGAAATTAACAAAAAAAGGTTAGTAGTTTTAGTTATACCTGCTGCTAAAATTATTCCAACCTCTTATGCTGGAGAAAGATATATCAGAATTGGTTCAAGCAAAGAAAATATTAAAAAATATCCTGAACGTGAAGCAAATCTATTTTCAGTTTTAACTTTCGGGTTACCTACAATTTGTACAAAAGAATCTGAATATCAAGATTTAACTTTTGAACAATTGTTTGCTTTCTATAGTTTTAAAGGAATTAAACTAAGCGAGCACAACTTTAAAGAAAATTTAGGACTATTGACTAAAGACAATAAGTTTAATATCTTAGCCCAATTGCTTTCTGACAACTCACATATTCCTATTAGGTTTGCTGTTTTTGCTGGCAAAAACAAAGCAAGCATCTTGCATTCTGTCAGAGAGTTTGGCTACAAATGTCTTTTAGTTTCACTAAAAGAAGTCCTGGACTTTGGAAATATTTTAAACATTCCACAGGCATATGAAGAAAATCGCCTGATGGAGCGAAAAGAAGTGATGCTGTTTAATGAAAACGCATTTAGAGAAGCAGTTGTTAATGCTTTTCTTCATAACAAATGGGTCAATTTAAATGAACCAATGTTTACTGCGTTTTCAGATAGAATAGAAATTCTTTCGCGTGGTGAACTTCCTACTCTGCAAACCTTAGAAGGTTTTTATAACGGCCATTCAATACCAGTTAATGACAAACTTTCTGAAATTTTTTTGCAACTGAAAATTAGTGAAAAAACAGGCAGAGGCATTCCTTTAATTACAAACACTTACGGCAAAAACACAATAAAGATAGCAAATAATTCTATTTTAGTGACTATACCCTACAACAAAGTTAATGATTTTGTAAACAAAGAAGAAAATAATGATAAGGAAATCAGATTAAACTTATCACAAATCAAAGTGCTTGCTGAAATTAGAAATAATCCTAAAATCACAATTGCTGAACTTGTCAAAACCTGTGAAATAAGTGATACTGCAGTTGACAGAATCCTTAAACTTCTAAAATCATACAATATTATCCAAAGAGAAGGGGCAAACAAAAACGGCTATTGGAGGGTTTTAATTTAAAATTAAATTAGAAATTAAAAAGAGATGGTGGCATCTCTTTTTAATTATTTAAATACAATTTACACCAGTCAGGTTGTTTATATAGTTGTTTTTTATTAAAATAGTTAGATAAATTTGTTGCAAAATTTGGTAATAAACTTAATCATGTTGGTAATAAATAATAACAAACTTGATTTATTTTAAATAATAGTTTGCACTAATATAGCCTTGCTAGGCTATATTACAAACTAATACATTTATTGCTAAACTAATATACTCGTGCTAAAAGGTCTAAATCAAAGAAAATAGGTTGGTAATAAACTAAATCATGTTGGTAATAAAGTTGGTAATAAATAATAACAAACTTGATTTATTTTAAATAATAGTTTGCACTAATATAGCCTTGCTAGGCTATATTACAAACTAATACATTTATTGCAAAACTAATATCAATCGTGCTAAAAGGTCTAAATCAAAGAAAATAGGTTGGTAATAAACTTAATTGAGGTAAATCTATATAGTTGTAAAATAAAAGAGCGTATTTTTAGGCTCAGAGGTGCACCCACTGAAGAGGATATTTTAAAACAAAAAACAATACTATAATTCGTTAAGCATTAAAAAATCTTTTAGTTTGATATGTTTAACCGTTGAACTAGAAAAATCAAAATCATCGTTAGTTATCAATATTTTTTGAAAGCGATTGTCTAAAGTATAAAAAGCGCCCATTTCTCTGGTATACGCTTTTTCATCAACAACGCTATAGGCTACTTGTACATAAAAACTTTTGCCTTCTTTAGATGCGATAAAGTCAATTTCTTTTCCTTGATTGTCAAAAGTTTTTACATTATATCCCATATAAATTAGTTCGTTGTAAACAATGTTTTCTAAATTATGATCCAAGTCATAACGACTATCGTCTGTTTTAATTGAATTTAGTGCAACATCGCAATTATATATTTTCCCGTAGAATCTGAGCTCTCTTTTAGTTTTAGTTGAATACTTTGGAATTTCTTCTATAATGTATGCTTCTTTTAAATATTTTAAAAAGTTTACAACTGTAGACATTGCCAGGTTAGGAAAATCTATCTTCATGTGTTTGTGAATAGACCTAATTGAAAAAATTCGTGAATTGCTTACCAGCACATAGTTAACCAATTTCTTAAATATCACATCTTTTTTAATCTTATATCTATTAATTAAATCGCTTACTACTATGGTTTTTTCTAAATCGTTCAAATACGCCTTTGTATCTTTTAAAGAACTAAAATTAAATCTACCGGGAAACCCACCCCAAATTAAGTAATTTGAAATGTCAATTTTAGTGTTGTGTTTTTCAGTGTATTCACAAATTTCTTTAAAAACAAACGACCTAATTCTAAAAGAAACGAAACGACCACTAAGTAATGTTAAAAATTCGTTTGAAAGTAATTTAGAGTTAGAACCAGTTATAAACACAGAGCAGTTATCTAGTCTTAAGTCTTTAACTGCTTTCTGCCAATTTTCAATTTCCTGAATTTCATCAAAAAAACAGTAACACTTACCATTTTTTCTGTTTGTTTTTACGTAGTTTAACAGTTCTTCAACGCTGCCAGCCTTAGTAAAATCAGCAATTCTTTCAAAATTAAGATAAATTATGTTATCTGTTTTCTGCTTAATTTCAGACATTATAGTTTCAAGTATTACCGATTTACCACATCTTCTTACACCTGTTATTACTTTAACCAAATCACTTTCATAAAATCCTCTAATAGATGCTAAATATTTTTCTCTAGTGATCATTTAATACTCCTCTGCTCTGCATATACATTTTAGTCGATAAATGCAAAAGAAACAAATTTTTTGTCTTACAGTAGAAGACAATTTGACTTAAAATAACTAAACTGTCCGATATTTAAAGACAATTTAATCGTTTTGGTTCAAACTGTCCGATTAAAAAACATAATGTCGTTTATTCAGAAGAACATAAAAACAATTATTTATTAGAAATAAAAAAACACAAATTAAGAAAAAATTAGGTTTGAATTTGTGTTTTTAAGCTTGTTTGCAATTTTATAGATTTTATATAGTGTATGTGACTGGGAATTTTTTCTAAAGTGTCATAAAAAAATCGAAAGTTCAGCTAACAACTAAACTAATTATTATTGTAATAAAAGACCACTAATAAAGATATTAGTTTGGTAAGAAAGTTAAAGCAATTGTAAAAATAAATAGCCTATATTTTTTTATTTGCCTTCAGTACTGTCATAATTTTAATGTCACCGGGCGAAGTAAGAAACTTATCAAACTCGCGTATATTTTTTTCGTTTATCCAAAGTTGACCTTCTTCAATTTCTTTTAAACCCTTACTATGCTGATTTTTAGAATAGTGTTTATTGTTTTTTACATCATTGGGAGAAAGAACCCAATATTTAATTTTGTCTCGCCAAACACCAATCCAGATAAAAACATCTGTACATTCTGGCTTTAGTTGTTGAAAGTTCATATTAAAGGTTTTCTTGCTGTCAGTTGCTAAGGCCTTTATGGTAAGTTGTTCATCTGATTTTGAGTCAACTGCTCGCGAAGCCTTCACTTCTACTTTTATACCATCTCCGATTTGCAACGGTAAGAAAAAGTCATATTCTCCGTGGTATTTTGCATCTGTTTTCTTATTAGGCCTTTCAAACTCTTGAACTAACTCGTTTAAGTGAGTTTGTGCCCACATTTCGCCAAATCCCCTTGGTGAAGTGATTTCAAAAAGATGCAGAAACTTATTTCTTGAAATATAGTCGTTTCGTATCTTTAAGTAATCGTCAAACTCAATAATTTTGTCTGCTAAAAGCCCACAAATTATATACTCAAACTTATTAAATGGATAAATACTAAAAATACTTTCGAGTTCACTGTCGCTTAAACTTTTATTTTTAGACTTTAGTCTTAACTGATTTAAGATTTCTTTAAGCCTTTCCATTTTGCAAATCCTTTTCAATTATTTTAATTTGTTCACCTGAAAAACCGTAGAGTTTGTAAATAACAGACTGTATTTTTAACTCATCATTAACTTTACCATCTATAAAATCTGTAAAAAGTTGTTCTGTTTTGGCGTCAATAGTTGGAATAGGTAAGTTTTGCAGGTCATATTTTAAAGTTTTAATTTGGTTTATTCTATGGCGAAAATAAAAGTTTAATACATTTGAATTAAGTAGTACACATAGTGCTTTGATGTTAACTGGTGTGTTTATAGGAATTAAAATGTTTGCTGAGTTCAAGACCAAAGTTTTTTTGTTGTCATAAGAAAAAATCAGTTTTCTGTTAGAGATAAACTTATAAATTAGTTTTTCTTTAGCAAAATAAAACTCATCACTTGCAACTTGTTGGAATTTTTCTTTATTGTAAACTATGAATTTTTTTGGTTTATCGGCGATATATTTCTTTATCTCTTTACCTGTGTAAATTGGCATTGAGTCTTTAGTTTCGCTATCCAAAACTAGTTCTTTGTTGTTGCCAGTCACTATCCCAAGCGCAAATTTAGAATCAGTTAACTTAAAGCAGTCTCTGTTTTCAATTTCTTTCAATATTAAGTTTTTTTCATCGTCATATAAAGAAAAAATATAGTCTTTATCTTTTTCAAATCTATTGTAGTTGATTTTATGTTCACTTGATTTTTCTACGATCGCAATCTTGTTTTTTGAAGTGAATGCTAATTCTATTGAAACCGCATCTGTTAGCACATTGTTGAAAGGTTTTTTAAAATATTCTATTTTGCAAATCGTTGTATTTTCAACAATGTATTTTCTAATGTCTTTGTGAGTTCGGACATTTAAAAAAGACTCAGGTAAAAGAAAGCACAATCTACCGTCTTTATTATTAGTTTTTTGAATTGATTGGTAAATGAAATAAGAAAAAGACTCTTTTGAATGAATTTCTTTAAAATCTTTTAGGTGATTTTCAATATAGGCACCCCACGGTGGATTTGTGATAATTAAATCAAAATGACGGTTGTCTGACATTTTTAAAAAATCAGCGCAAAAAATATTTGGTTCAAATACTTCTTCTTTAAAAATCACAAAAAGATTACACTTCATGATTTTTACAGCAATTTTGTCTATGTCGTAGCCATAAATATTTTCGGGTTTTACTAACTTAGTTTTTGCAATTTCGTTTAAAAACCCACCACTTCCGCAACAAGGATCGCAGATTTTTTTATCTTTAAGGTCTAACCCATCTATCATTTTATGTACGATATTTGCAGGAGTATAGTAAGAACCTGCAATATTTTTGTCACCTTCAAATTTGAGTAACTGGTAGATATATCCAAGTAAATCAACAGTAACATAAGAGGTAAAATCAAAGTTAATTTGATAGTAATCGTTGCCAATTGCAATGATGAAATCTTCGATATACTTATTTTGAGAAGTAAAACCTTTATCAGATTTGTATATAAGTTTTAAGTCAAAAAGATACTTTAAAATTAGCGAGTTGATGGTTGTTTCAGTTGTTCTGTCAAAATCAATTTCATCTAGTATTAAATCAATTTCAGCACCCAGGTTCATATACTCTTTTGGTATTATTTTTTTCTTAGACTCAGTCTTATTTGCTCTTTTAAAAAAGCAAGATTCTTCTAAATTTTTATCCAATCTTTTCCAGTTTTGGACAGTTGCATCTGAAATTTTTAAGTTTTTCGCATCTTTCGCCATAACACAAGAATTATAGCATTCAGTCTTATGTTTTTGCGCTTATCCTTGAAGGAAAAACGTAACTTTTTAAAAATTAAACACATTTGTATAAGTTTAATTACACTGTTAAATAATTCATAAATCATTAGGTAGTTTTAAGTAATTTAATGTTGAAATGTTAAATATATACTAGATAAATAGGTGAAAAAAGATGCGAAAACTTGGAATGGAACTAGAAAGAGAAATCAATACAGCAAATGAATACTACCGCGATAATCAAATCGCTTTAATTTACAAAAAGCCTACTCCTGTGCAAATAGTTAGAGTAAATTATCCTAAAAGATCGCGGGCAAAAATTGTTGAGGCTTACTATAAAACCCCTTCAACAACCGATTATAACGGAATTTATAAAGGGCACTACATAGACTTTGAAGCCAAAGAAACCAACTCAAAAACCTCGTTTCCACTTGCCAATATTCAGCCACATCAAATCAAACATCTTAAACAAGTCTTTGCCCATAAAGGCACAGCCTTTATTATTTTTAAGTGGGTCTATTATCAAAAAACCTATGTTATGGATTTAAAGTATATCTTGCCTTGGTATGCAAGCGGAAGAAAATCTATCCCTTACGCAGCTTTTTTAAAAGATGCCTATCAAATAAAAACAGGGGACACCCCCTGTTTAAATTATTTAAAGTGTGTAGATAAGATGATCGGTGAGCAAGAACTAGATGATTTTTTCTTTACTAATCAGTGGTTTGAAGAAGGCGATTACTAGATAAATAGTAGTCAGCGAAGTTAGCCAGAGATATTTAGCGTTGTAGATTAGTGAAAACATAAGGTTTTGACTAAAAGTTTTTTTACTGCTACCAAAGTAAAGAGCACCAGACAAGGTGTGAAATAAAAATCGCTGCATGCATAAAATCAAAACTGCAAAAAACACGATTAAGTAAGATTTAAAAGAAATTTCTTGCACAACTTTTTTTAACAAAAACACAGAACCAAGTAGAGAAAAAGGTAGTATGTAGTCAAAAAAAACAGAGCCAATGTGTACAGGCGCGCCGTCTGAAAGCATATTAAAGATGCTGTAAGTAAACGAAACTAACAGAGAATAGGCAGAGCCTGTTCTAAAAGCAAACAAGATAAGCGGCACCATAGATAGTGAAATCTTAAAAGGAACTGCGGTAAACTTACCTAGTATTGAAAAGACGACTGCTAAAGCAACCGCTGCTGAGCCTTCTACTAAAAGACGGGTTAAGGTTAGTTTTTGGTTGCTTGTTTCACTGGTATGTTTTTGATTAGGTTCATTGCCTTGATTTATTTCTGACAATATTAACGAAGTACCTTTTCGATTAACACAGTGTCGGCAGGTTTGGTTTTAGAAATAGTCATTGAACCAAGTAGCGTGCTGGCTGCTTCTTTAAGACCTTTTTCATTGTGGTAAATTACGGCAATAGTTTCGCCTTTTTCAACTTTAGCGCCGATTTTTTTAATTAAGTCAATACCAACCGCCATGTCAAGCACGTCTTCTTTTGAAAGTCTACCTGCGCCAAGTAAACGAGCAGCGTCGCCAATTTTGATTGTATCAAACTTAGCAATATAACCGCTTTCTGGGCTTTTTAGTTCAAATTTTTTAGCCTTTAGTAATTTAGTTAAATCACTAAACACAGAAATGTCTCCGTGTTGTGCTTTAACAAAATCTAAAAATACTTGTTTAGCGCGGCCGCTTTCAACTGCTGCTTTTAGTTCTGCTCTAGCCACAGATTCAGATACACCTTTGGCATTTTGCAGTAAAATTGAGCCAATTGTCATGCAGACTTCCATTAAGTCAGGAGTAATTTTGCCGTTTAAGTTATCATATGCTTCCATAACTTCAAGTAAGTTACCGATTTTATGGCCAAGTGGCTCGTCCATATTGGTAATGACTGCCGCCATTTTACGACCAGCTAAATTACCAATTGAAATCATTTGACTAGCCAAAGCCTCGGCGTCTTTTTGGTTTTTCATAAAAGCACCGCTTCCGCATTTAACATCAAGGCAAATACATTTAGCGCCAGATGCAAGTTTTTTTGACATAATAGACGCAGCAATTAACGGAATTGAGTCAACTGTAGCGGTAACGTCGCGAAGCGCGTATAGTTTTTTGTCAGCAGGTGCGATATTGACAGATTGACCAATTATAGATACACCAATTTTGTTAACTTGGCCAATAAACTCACTTGGTGCAAGTTCTACTTGAAAACCAGGTATAGACTCAAGTTTATCAATGGTTCCACCTGTATGTCCAAGCCCGCGGCCAGACATTTTAGCCAGTTTTACTCCACAAGCGGCTAACATTGGCGCTAAAACTAAAGAAACCTTGTCGCCAACTCCACCAGTTGAGTGTTTGTCAACTGTAACTCCGTTAATTTCAGAAAGGTCAAGCATCTCACCTGATTTTGCCATAATTAGGGCGAGAGAAGTTGCTTCTTCTGGATTCATTCCGTTAAAGTAAATTGCCATAAGTAGTGCAGATATTTGGTAATCTGGCACACGACCGGCTGTGTATTCAGTAATTATATAAGACAGTTCTTCGTCTGTTAAAATACCATTGTTGCGTTTTTTTAAAATCAAATCATACATTGTCATGAGACATTTCCTCCTTATGTTGTTTAATCTTTAAATTTATTTGGTCCTTTAATTTTAAAGCCAGGTCTTCTGTTGGCTCTAAACAATATGAATTATAAGAAATCGGTTCTAAAAAGTAAAGATAGACAGTCTTTCTAATCAAAGGAAAAAACTTGTTTTTTTGAACCATTCCGAATGAAGCCACCGGCATAATTTCAGCCTTTGCTTTATAAGCAAGTTTCAAAGCAGCAGGCTTTACTTCCTCAATTTCTTCAAATGTACGGTTTTTAATCCCACCTTCTATATAGGTTAAAAAAGATTGGCCTGTTTGTGCTTTTTGAATGCCAATATTCATTTCAACTAAAGTTTTTCTAATGTCAGCCCTGTAGATTTTGATGCAGTTTAGCATTTTAAAAACTTTTCTTAAAATCAGGAATTTGTAAAGCTCTGATTTTGGCGTAAAGGCCAGCGCTAATTTATCGTATATCTCTAAATAGCCAAAGGGGTCTAACTCTGATTTGTGGTTAGAAACAAACAAGTAAGTTTTGTTTTTATCAACTTGTTGTGTACCTTTAAAAACATACTTTTGTCTAAAAATATAGAGGTTTAAAAAATACACCGAGTTAGTCAGCAGAAAACTAAATATTTTTTTATTTGGTTTACTTGGTAGCAGAAATATCATACTTAAAATTACAACAGCACCTTGCAAGTAAATTAAGGATAGTGCTACAACTAAATAAATAGGAATCAGCCAAAGTGGGCGAAAAAAATAAGACATTAACGCTAAAAAAACCAGCGCATTTAATTCAAAAATACGAGTTAAAATTGTTCTTTTCATCTTGCTACTCCACGGATTTAAGTGATTCAACCATCGGTACTTTTTTTACTCTAAAGGCCATATAAAACGAAAGTACAGCGTTGACAAACACTATTAAAACAATCGTAAAAACATAAGATAGCCACTCAATGTTATACATGAAGTTAATGTAAGAAACTTCGTTAATCCCAAGGTAAAAATAAAGGAAAGGATATCCAAGCGCCAGCCCTATTGCCAGCCCTATTAAAGAAAGCGTTAGCATTTCAATAAAGATAGAAATCGCGATTTCATGTTGAAAAAAGCCAAGGACTTTTAAAGTAGCGATTTCTCTTAATCTCTCTTCAAAGTTTAGTCTAACTAAGTTGTAAAGTACAACAATTGCTAAAATTATGGCAAAACTTAAAAGAGTGATTGCGGATGAGTAAACTACATCTGTAACTTTAGAAATGATTCGTTGAATTTCTCTGCTTTCTATAACTTTGCCGATATAGCCAAGTGCTTCTTGGTCTTTAGTTTCAGTAAGCCCGTAGTTATTTGCACTACCAATAAAGTTGTGATTTAAAACTTTAGTTATATCTTTTTTAGAAACACCTTCTGCAAGCTTTGCGTAGATTACGTTTGTGCTGTCAAGCAGTTCGTTTGCGCAGTCTTCTCGGTTAAAGATAACTCCGTTTACAAAAAAAGTTTCTCTAATTTCAGCAACCTTAAAACGGTAAGTTTCACCAAGTATTGTAAACGACAAGTAGTCGCCAACTTTTAATCCCAAAGCTCTGGCGTCTCTTTTGGAAACAGATACCTCTTTTTCACCCAAGCGGTGAACCCAGTTTTGAGGGTGATAAAACTTTGAGTTTTTAGAAATACCAAGCAGTGAAACTCGCTTTGTTTGGCCATTTTCTGCTTGCACGAAAGAATTTTCGTTGTAAAGCGGTTCCGCGTAGTAAACAGCTTTTTTACCTTTGATTTCTAGTTTTGAAAGACTACTTAAAACTTCTCTAGACTTTCCACGTAGGTGCAACATTGCGGCGTCTACATTGTTGTAGTAACTGTAAAGGTCATTGTCAATTCCTTTGTTAATGGTGTCAATAATTCCAAAAGAAGCAATAACCAGACCTGTACAGCCAGCGACTCCGACTATTGTTAGAAGCGATCTAAATAAATTGATTTTAATGTTTCTAAAAGCAATTGCGATCATAAAATGTCGCTTTACGGAACTTGCTTTTTTCATACCAGAATTGGTTGTGGTTCCAAGCATTGACTCAACTGGGTTTTTCTTAAGTTCGGCTTTGATTACTAAAAATAGAATTAAACTAGTAATTAAAATTACCAAAGCAGACGACAACATAACTTCTAGCCACGGAAAGATATAGTGGTATTTGGGCAGATTATAAAGTAGATTGTATTTGGTTTTCAGAACTAGCGGAACAATAAACGGAGAAATTATTAAAGCAACCGCAAGTGAACTGAATACCAAAAGCAGGTTAATTTTTAGGTAGTGGCCAAAAATTTGTTTTCTACTAATTCCAATTGCCTTCATCGTACCGATTTCTTTGCTTTCTCTAATAATTAACTGCGAAGATGTAGTTACAAAAATTAGTAGTGAAACTAAAAAGAAAACCAGGGGATAGATAAAGGCTGAGTAGAAAGTCAGACCAACGTCTTCGTTTACTACATTGTTTGTAAATAGGGTTTGTCCAGTTTTAGCATATAAGAATCTGCTAGATGCAGTTCCCACACCTTTGGTGTCTTGTTTAAGCAAGCGTTCGTATTCTAAAATAAACTCTTTGGCAGTGTTTTCAGGGTTTTTTGAGTTTAAAAAACGCACATTTATTTGATTTGGAAATTGAGGAATTTTAAGCAGTTCAACTAAAAGTTTTTTGTTTTGTTGAACTTCTTTGCTAAGTAGTTTTTCTTTAATTCCTGGGAAACTATATAGTCTTTCAACTTGAGCAAACAAGTCTTTGAAAAACTCATCTTTGTAGTTTTGTCTAAGTAGGGCAAAGTAGTCGCCGTTGTAGTTAGGAGTTGCGTAGTCTTTTTTGCTTTTAGCAAGTGGACGGAAGTTAACTAAGTTATTTTCTTTAAACTCTTTTTTAAACTCAGCGGTTTGTTGGCAAACTATAAAGTCATTTAGCATCTGAATTCCGGCCAAAAGCCCAGTTAGTTTAGGTTTCTGTAGACCAAGTTCTTGAAATAAAGTTCCGGTATCTAAAAAAGCCTGAAGTTGAGAGACGTTTTTTTGAATGGTTTCACCAGTATACACGTATCCTACAATAGGTACAACAACTTTTAGTCTAGTTTTGTTTTCAGCAATTGACTTTAAAAAACCGCGTATTGCTGTGTAGGATAGAAACGTTTCGTTAAATTGGTATGGTAGGTTTTGGTCAGTCTGGTCTTTTAGATACGCACGGTTGGTTAAAATACTTTCAAAATTACCATCAAAGTAAAGTCTTTCCAAGCCTTTGAAAGCCAAATCTCCGTTTTTATAAACGATTTCTCCTGTGTTATGGTCAATCTTGTAGCCTTTTTCGCCAAGCAGCAGTTCAAGGTATTTCTTTGGCACATCTATTTCAACAGGAGTTCCTACTCTGGGTAGTTTTTTAAATTCATCAACCTTCATAAAAACCCCACGTTGCGGGTTTTTAATTTCCTTTTGTTCGTGGTCATACACCACATAACTTTTTGAAATTCGCTCTTGCCAGATAGGTTTTTTAGTCATAGTCACATCGTATTCAGAAGCAATAAAGCCAGAGTTTACGTATTTTTTGTATTTTTCAATATCCGCTTTTAGTTTGCGAACTCTAGGACTACTTTTGATTTCAGACTCAGTAAAGCCGGTTGCTAATTTTAAGTTCAAGAAAGCCGAGCCTCTGGTATCCATCTCGTATTCACTTGGTTTTAGTCCGATATTGGCAAGTGCTCTTTTGGCACGTGCTTTGTCTTCCTCTTTTAAGTAGGTATTTGCAATTAAAGAGTGTGTTAAGTTACTTTCTTTGTATACTTTTTCAACTCTGGTTTTAAGGTCGCGATAAGAGGCAACTAAACCAAAGAAAAGCACGAAAAATAAAGTCAAAATTAAAAATAGCGCAACATACTGCTTAGTTGATTTGCGCAGAGTTCTTAATATTTTTTTATTTAAAATACTAAACATCACCACTTAAGTTCGTCAACTGCCAACGGAGTTTTATTTTTAAAGTCTCTAAAAATTTGGCCGTCTTTTAGTTCAATTACGTGATCCGCAATTTTTGCAATCTCTGAGTTGTGAGTCACGATAATTATGGTTTTTTTGTGTTCTTTATTTAAATTTTGAATAATTTTTAAAACTTCAATCCCAGTTTTAATGTCAAGTGCACCGGTCGGCTCGTCGCAAAGCAAAAGGTCGGGGTTTTTAACAAGTGCACGGGCTATTGCTACTCTTTGCTGCTCACCACCCGAAAGTTGTTGTGGAAAGTTCTTTAAGCGTTTATCTAGACCTACACTTTTAAGAATTTCTTTTGAGTTAAATGAGTTTTTACCAAAACGCGCAATTTCTACGTTTTCATATACATTTAAGTTAGAAATTAAGTTGTAAAACTGAAAAACAAAGCCAATTTCTTGGCGTCGGTGTTCAATTAGTTCACGTTCAGAATAAGTGCTGATGTTGTGGGTTTTAAAAAGTAGACTACCTGAAGTTGCGGTGTCCATACCGCCAAGGATATTTAGTAGTGTGGATTTACCCGCACCGGACCTACCTAAAATACAAACAATTTCGCCATCGGACACAGAAAAGGAAATGCCTTTTAAAGCATCTACTTGTGTTTCTTTTTTACCGTAAGTTTTAACTAAATTGTTTGCTTTAATTAAGTCCAAGTCTTACTCCTTTTAGTTAGTTAATTATATAAAATAAAAAATACCTTTTCAATTTAGGCAAGTTAAGACTAAAGAAAAAAGGTAGTTTTTTGTTAAATTAGTGGTTAGACAGAGTGTAAATTTTAGAAACAGGAACTGTAAACATAAAGCCAATAATTTTCTTTTCGGTGTTAATCAAAATTTCTTTAATCGCTCCAGCTACTCGGTCTGCCATTTCGTGGTCTTTGACAACTGTAAAAATGGTTTTGCTGTTTGGGTTGTAGCTTTTGCCAAGTTTAGCAAAATGTCCAGAAAGAAGTGAGTTCATACCAGGGTGCGAACGTACAATATATCCGGCCATTCCGTCGCTGTCTACCACAGTTGCGCCTTTTACACCAAGTTCTAAGAACTTCTCCATAATATCTTCAAGGTGATCAGTGTCATTTAAAACAATAAATAATGCTTCCATAATTTACTCCTTTTTTAAAAAAAATATTTAGATTAAAAAGTAACTTCGTTAAACTTATCAAGTCCGTTAATCTCACCAGCTCTGGAAATCGCAAACTTAGAAAATAAAGGACCAGTAGTTTCAAAAAACAAGGTGGTAATCAAGATGATTGCCGCAATTGTGGCGCCAAACTCCCGCATGGAGTTGGCAACAATTACAATTAAACCGAGCGACACCCCACCTTGTGGAAGTAGGGCAAAGCCGATGTATTTTTGCACCATTGGATCGGCTTTAGCAGCCCGCGCTCCAACTGAAGCACCTACATACTTTCCAACAGAACGGCCAATAATGTAAAGAGCGATAATTGCAAAAAGTACAGGACTAGTTCGGCCAAACATTCTAAGGTCAAGCGAGGCTCCAGAAAGCGTGAAAAATAAAATATATAGTGGAGTTGAAAAGTCATTCATCGCGTTGTATGTTCTGTGTGGCTTTTTAACTAAGTTAGCAACAGATGCTCCAACTGCGATGTTTGCAAGTAGGGGAGAAATTTCCACAGCACCATTGCTTATTTTTTTAAGAAAGTAAGACAGGCCTAGGCAAATTACCACAGAAGCAAAGCCAAGCACTTGAATGTCGTCGCGTTCTTTGTCGTACATGTTTGCAAGAAAAGCAAGAGTAACTCCGACTAAAATACCTACAATTATTGAGCCAAAAACTTCAATAAATGGCTTTAGTACACCAAATGCCAAAGAAGTTGTAGCAGCACCGCCTGTGGTGTGAGGCAAGATAACTTTGGCAACAGCAAAAATTAAACCAAAGGCAATAATTCCAAAAATATCGTCAAGTGCAGCAATCGGTAAAACTGTTTTAGTAACAGGGCCGTGTGCTCTGTATTGTTTAATTACAAGCAAAGTTGCGGCAGGCGCAGTAGTTGCAGCCATTGCAGATAGCAACATTGTAAATGCTAAATTGCTTTTTGAAAATGGCAGGTAGGCGTATTTACCTGCACTGTTTTGCATAATTTCTGCAGGTTTTGGAATAAATAAAATTAAGATAAAGACTAAAAGCACAGCACCTAGAACTTCAAGCAGAGTAATAATTGCTACTTTATTTCCAATTTTCTTTAAGTTTTTAAAGCCAAACTCAGAGCCAATTGAAAAAGCAATTATAGTTAAGGCAATCTCTTTAATGAAGTTCAAACTACTCATTTCACTAGTAGTAATAAAACCTTCAAAAGGGGTAAATAAGGCAATTGAAGGCCCAAGGAAAAGTCCAGCAATTAAGTAACCAGAGACAGACGGCAGTTTAAATTTTTGTGCAACTTTGCCACCAAAGAAACCTACCACTAAGGCAAGTCCAACTTTTAATACAGCAATTCCAATAAAGTCCATTGTATTTAAATCCTTTCGATTTATTTTAAATTTATTTTCAAAAATTAAAAAAGCCCATTAAGGGCTTTTTTAATGAGACAAGCTCTAATATGTGCGAAAAATCTTTGGCGAACCAAAGACCATCTTATTTGAACCTAGATGTGCAATTCCGCTATAAATATGTTATCATATGTATGTATTAATTTCAATCAAAAAACATTTTTTTTTTTTTTTTGATGCCAAAAAAGTTAAAAAAAGGAAAAAAAATGGAAAATGAAAAACAAAATTTAAACAACGTGATTTCTGAAAACGATATCACGAAAAAGCAGCCTAGATACGGAATTTCACTTGATATGGGGACTAACTCAATTGGCTGGGCAGTAGTCTGGGACTCTGGCGAGAAAGCAGACCAAATTGTAGTCAGGAAAGGAAAACGACTGTATGGTGCTAGACTTTTTGAAGAGGCTGAAGACTCAAGTAAATATAGAAGTGCGCGCTCTGCTAGAAGAACTTTGGGTAAAAAACTTTGGAGGTTAAATTTACTTAAAGGCGTACTTAAAGAGCATGTATTACCTGAGTTCAGAAATTTAGCACAAGATTTTTAAGACATAAAAACCATTTT
>CAUTSJ010000011.1:0-22487 GCA_963541505.1 uncultured Acholeplasmataceae bacterium | reverse complement strand
CTTTAACACAACAGTTTAAAATCTCTGTAAAACATTTGCAAGTGTAAAAGTCGGGAAATATTTACAAACCTTTAAAATTGTAATATAATATTATATAAAGACGAAAAAAAGTTCTAAAAAGGTAGGTATCATGGAAATATTTATTGGATCTGACCATGCTGGTTTTTTGGCAAAAGAAAAAATCAAAACACATTTAAAAGAAACTACTAAGCACATAATTACTGACCTTGGAACTAACTCATCAGATTCAGTTGACTATCCTGTTTTCGGTGAAAAAGTTGCCAGAAAAGTAGTTGAAACCAAAGACTCACTTGGTATTGTTGTCTGCGGTTCTGGAATTGGTATTTCTATTGCTGCCAATAAAGTCAAAGGAGCCAGATGCGCCTTGGTTTACACCAAGGAAGCCGCACACTTAGCAAAACTTCACAACAACGCAAACATAATTGCGTTAAGCGGACGCGGATTTGAGCCAAGCATGTTAATTGAGTTTGTTGAAGAGTTTTTGCAAAGTGAATTTGAAGCAGGCAGACATCAACGTAGAGTTGACATGCTAAACTCACTTTAATCAAAAGGAGTAGACAATGGTAAAAATTTTAAATCATCCACTAATTGAACACAAAATGAGCCAACTGCGTTCAGTTCACACTAAAACCAAAGAATTTAGAGAACTGGTTTCTGAAATCGCTACCTTGGTAACTTATGAACTTTCTCGCGATTTTCAAACTAAAACCGTGGATGTTACTACTCCGATTGTTAAAACTAAATGCCAGGAACTCAAAGAAGAAGTCGTTTTAATTCCAGTTCTAAGAGCAGGACTTGGTATGGTTGAAGGAGTTTGTAGTTTAATTCCAACTGCCAAAATCGGGCACATTGGGCTATACCGCGACGAAGAGACCTTGGAGCCAAAAAAATACTTCTTTAAAGTCCCTGAAAACACCAAAAATTCGCTTGTTATTCTGCTAGATCCAATGTTAGCAACAGGTCATTCTGCTGCTTATGCAATTCAAGCCCTGAAAGAAATTGGTGTTAAAAACATTAGATACGCAGGTATTGTTGGTTGTCCTGAAGGGATTAAGTTACTACAAGAAAAACATCCAGACGTAGATATTTATTTAGCACAAGAAGATAAACGCTTAAATGAAAACGGCTACATTGTTCCCGGACTTGGGGATTGTGGCGACCGTTTATTTGGCACTAAGTAATTTATGAAAAAATTCGGAGCCTGGTATTTACTTGTCAGTCAAATTATATTTTCGTTGTTAATCCCTACAGCAGTCGGTGCTCTGATTGCCAAAAAGTCGGGCTATAGTCCAGTTGGTGTTGGCGTTGCTGCTTTAATTGGTTTTGGAATTGGGTTCGTTTCTTCAATTTCTTTTACTCTAAACATTTACCGCAAACTAATTAAAACCGAAAAAAAAGAACCAAAAACTCAAGACACCCCAAAAATTGACGATGAAAATCAAAACGATTAACCACTTTGTCTATTTTCTTTACTTATTTAGTTTTATTTATAGCCTTGTTTGGCTGTACATTGACAAAACTGCGTATTTATTTGCAAACCTTGCTTTAGTTTATTGTTTTTTATTCATGTTAATTTTAAAATTAGAGCTAAAAACCTTTAAAAAAGCCCAAGTTTTTGGATTTACTATTTTGCAAAACTTTGTGATTTTTATGTTGTTTTTACTAATATTTTTGTTAAACAGCATATTAAAGTTGAAAACACCTGGGTTAAATTATTTAAGTTTTGGCGCAACTTTGGCCGCAAGTATAGTGCTGGGAAGTATTGCCATATTAGTTGAAATTAAAATCACGAAAGGAGAAATATGTTAGAAAATCTAGAAATCAATAAGTTCCCACAAGCAATTACTCCGTATTTTTTTGCATCTCTTTTCATAATGACGATAATCGCAGTATACGTCTCTGCAATTGGCGCTGCTGTTGAAAAGCTTAGCGGAAAAGAACCAAATAAGTTTCTCTACTGGCACATTAAAGCAGTCGACAGCGTCAACACTTTCTTAAAACAAAACATCGGGATTCACTGGCGAACCGCAGCACCATACATTTTCACGCTAATTTTCTTTATTTTGTTTGCCAATATTTCGGGAATTTTTGGACTAATTACACCAACTGCCTTTACTGCAATTACGGTTCCACTAACTTTATTTTCACTATACTGCAAACACCAAATAGGACTAAAGTCAAGAAAAGCCAAACATTTTAAAGGTTTGTTTGAACCAGTTTCTATTATGTTTCCAATTAACCTACTTTCTGAGTTCACACCCATTCTTTCTATGAGTTTTCGTTTATTTGGAAATATAGTGAGTGGCGGAATTCTGCTTTCTTTAGTCTACTCGCTACTGGGTGGTCTTTCTCCGTTTGTCACACCAATCATGCATTTTATCTTTGACATTCTGTTTGGCTGCATTCAAACTTTGGTGTTTGTGCTACTTACAGTTATCGCGATTTCTCAAAAAACCGAAGAGACAGATAAATATGAAAACACAGATGAAAACTTTTTACTAGAGTATAATTTAGTATACAAAAACGCAAAAAATTAAAATTAGGAGGATATATTTTATGGACATAATTTTAAACTTAATTGCTAATTTAAACTTAATGCAAGTTGTAGGTTCACTTGCCTACATTGGCGCTGGTATTGCCGTGTTTACTGGTTTTGCAACTTCAATCGGACAAGGTTTAATTGGTATGAAAGCCGTTGAAGGGGTTGCTCGTCAACCAGAGGCTTCAAACAAAATTATGATTTTAATGATCATTGCCCAAACCGTCGTTGAAACTTCTGCCATCTACGGTATGGTTGTTGCCTTTACTTTAGCAAGTAAATAAGCACCTATTTAGTTTCGCTTTCTTTAAAAATGACTATATACACAGATATTTCTAAAAACATCGTAAAGACCGTGGAAAAAGGTCTTTACTCAATGTTTTCAGATTGGTCTATTATTGTCTATCAATTAACTGCGCTGTTTATTCTTTATTTAATAGTGCGTTTTTTCTTTTGGAAAAAAATCACTAAGTTTTTAGATGAGCACAGAATGCGGGAAATTAAAGAAAAACAAGAAGCGAATAAAGCACAAGAAGAAATCAAAGCACTTAAAGCAGAAATTAGTCAAAAGTATTTATCTGCCCGTGATGACATTGAACAGATGAGAGATACTTTAATTAAAGACGCCCAATTAGAACGCGACGAAATTTTGGCTAAGGCTAAGAAAACCGCAGAGCGCAGACTTGCTAAACTAGACAACGAAATTGAGGCCGAAATCAAAGAAAAAGAAGCAGAAATCAAACAAGCAATTAAAGCGATTTCCTACAAGGCTACTAAGTTAATTGTCAAAAAAGAAATTGATAAAAACTTATACGAAAACGAACTTGATCTTTTAATCGAAACTGAACTTGAAAATGCAAAAAAATAATTACGCCAAATACGCACACGCCTATTTTAATTTTGTTAAAGACAAAACCACACAAAAGGTTTTAATTGAGGAACTCCACACTTTTAAAAATATTTATGCCAAAAGCCCTGAGTTAATTTCAGCACTGGCATATGGTCGCATAGACGCCGAAAGAGTTCTTGCTCAGTTCGGTAAAGAAACTCAAAGTTTTGTAAAAATTTTAATTAAAGACAAAGCAATTTTGACAATTGACAAAATTTATGCGGAGTTTATGCGCCTACAAAACATTGAAAGAAATCAAGCGTATGTAACTATTTCTTCGCCTAAAAAACTAACAGATACACAAATCAAAACTCTAACATCTGAACTTAAAAAAATTATTCAAGGCAAGGCCTTAATTTTAAGACAAGAAATCAATCCAAAACTAATAGATGGCCTCAAGATTGATTATGCTGGCCGCAGCCTGGACTTATCAGTTTTAACCAAATTAAGAGAAATGTTTAGATAAAGAAAGGAAACAAAATGGCTTTAGATATCAAAAAACTGCAAACTCAAATTGAAGAAGAGCTGAAGGCTCAACAAAACGAAAGCCAGTTCCAAGAAGTCGGCTATATTTTGACAGTCGGTGACGGAATATGTTTTTGCTATGGACTTAAAAACGCCATGATGGGCGAAAAAGTCGTATTTAACAATTCTTGTTTTGGAGTAATTTTTAACTTAGAAGTTGATAAAGTCGGAATTATTTTACTTGGAGATATTTTTTCAATTAAGGAAGGTGACGAGTGTAGATTAACTGGCAAAATCTTTGAAGTGCCAGTTGGCGAGGCCTTACTTGGACGCGTGGTTGATCCGCTGGGAGAACCTCAAGACGGACTTGAAAAAATAATTACCACAGAAACTCTGCCAATTGAAAGGTCTGCGCACGACGTGATGGAGCGAGACCACGTCAACGAACCACTACTTACAGGCATTGGAATGATAGATGCCTTGATTCCGATTGGCAAAGGCCAAAGAGAGTTAATTATTGGCGACCGTCAAACCGGCAAAACTTCTATTGCTATTGACACAATTTTAAACCAACAGGGTAAAAATGTAATATGTGTCTACACAGCAATTGGTCAAAAACAACAAACTGTTGCGCAAATTAGAAAAACTTTAGAGGAACATAACGCACTTGATTACACAATTATAGTCTCAGCTCCTGCTCACAAAGAAGGAACACTACAGTATTTAGCTCCATTTTCAGCGTGTTCTATGGCCGAATACTTCGCTGAACGTGGACGCGATGTTTTAATAGTTTACGACGACCTTTCTAAGCACGCTGTGGCTTACCGCGAACTTTCACTCTTGCTTAAACGCCCACCTGGCCGCGAGGCTTTTCCTGGAGACATATTTTACCTGCACTCAAGACTACTTGAACGCTCTGCAAAATTATCTAAAGTTTTAGGTGGAGGCTCACTTACCGCGCTTCCTATTATTGAAACTAAAGCAGGAGACATTTCTGCCTATATTCCAACTAACGTAATTTCTATTACTGATGGACAGATTTTTTTAGAAACTGAACTTTTTTACAAAGGTATTCGCCCCGCTATTAACTCAGGACTATCGGTTTCCCGAGTTGGTGGCTCTGCTCAGTTTAAAGCAGTTAAGCGAGTGTCTGGACTACTTCGTATATTTTTAGCGTCATATAAAGAACTTGAGTCTTTCTCACAATTTGGCTCAGATTTAGATGAACTTTCTTTAAAGAAACTAGCCAGAGGTCGCCTGGTTATTGAAATTTTTAAGCAAAATATTCATGAACTAATTGACTTTACCTCACTTGCTTGCGTACTTTGGGCACTTAACCGTGAACTGCTTGACGACATTCCTTTGGCTAAAGTTAAAACTTTTGTTAATTTTGTCACTAAGTTTCTGCAAAGCGAAGAGACTGGAAAAGTGGTTTATAGCGCAATTTCTCAAACTAAAGATTTTCCTGAAGACACGCTAATGGCTGAGCTGATTTTGAAAATCAAAAAGGTTCTTTAATGCTTAACTTAAAAGAAACTAAGAAAAAAATCCAGGCGCTTTCTGAAACTGAAAAAATAGTTTCGGCAATGCAAGCGACGGCTCTTTCTAAAATCAACTCAGCCCAACGCAAAATTACTGAGTACAACTTGTTTATGCGTTCATTTAAAGAGATTTTTCTTTCAGTTTTTAAAACTAACGAAAATCCGATTTTTCAAAAACATGAAAACGGAGAAACTATTTATATAGTAATTACTTCTGACAAAGGACTATGTGGGTCTTTTCACTCAGAACTTTTTAAGAAGTTTTTCTTGCATTCTCGTCGTAACCAAAATCATCATGCACTCGTGATTGGCAAAAAAGGCCACAGTTTCTTTCGCCAAAAAGAGCATATTTTAATTAACAAAAAACCAATCTTTAACCGCGAAGACATCAACATTACTTTTTTTCGTAAATACGTTTTAGACATTAAAAATCTGTTTTTAGCAGGCTACATTAAAAACGTCTATCTAGTTTACAACAACTCCAAAAACGCATTAGAAAAAGAAACTAAAATTGAAAGAATTTTGCCAATTACCAGACATATTTTTGAAGAACAAGAAAGCCCGCAAACTGAATATATTTATGATGAGTCTAAAAATAGAATAATAAGTGAGTTGATTGTGACATTCATAGAATCTAAAATTTTTGGAGCAATGCTAAAGTCTAAGGCCTGTGAACACCAAGAGCGACAACTTGCGATGAAAAAAGCCTCTGATAACTGCAAAAAGTTATTTGAAAAGTTAACACTGGAATACAACCGCGCGAGACAAGGTCAAATTACTTCTGAGTTGATAGACATAGTCAACGGCTCTTGACCAGAAAGGAATTAAAAATGGGAAAAATACACGAAATTATTGGTCCAGTAGTAGATGTTTACTTTGACACTGAACTACCAAAGATCAACACCTGTTTAAAAGTTAATAACCACGGACAAGAGTGCTTTTTAGAAGTACTTCTACACGTTGGCGACAAGGTTTGTAGAACCATTGCCTTTTCTCCTACCGATGGTCTTAAAAAAGGACTTGAAGTGATTGACACTAAAGAGCCAATTAAAGTACCAGTTGGCACCAAAACCCTTGGTCGTATGTTTAATACACTTGGACAGCCAATTGACTTAAACGGAGAACTAAAAACAGATTCTGTCAAACCTGAGCCAATTCACAAGGCTCCACCTCAGTTTGCTAAACTTTCTACAGAAGTTGAAATTCTGGAAACTGGAATTAAAGTGATTGACTTGCTTGCACCTTACATTAAAGGCGGGAAAATCGGGTTATTCGGCGGTGCTGGGGTTGGAAAAACCGTCTTAATTCAAGAACTAATTCACAATGTTGCAAAAGCCACTGGTGGGATTTCTATTTTTGCTGGAGTAGGTGAGCGTTCTCGCGAAGGTTTTGATCTTTACAGCGAAATGAAAGAGTCTGGAGTTTTGAAAAACACAGCCCTAGTTTTTGGCCAAATGAACGAGCCACCTGGAGTTCGTATGCGAGCACCGCTGACCGCACTTACTATGGCTGAGTATTTTCGCGATGTTAAAAAACAAGACACTTTGCTTTTTATTGACAACATTTTTAGATATGTACAAGCAGGTTCAGAGGTTTCAGCACTTCTTGGCCGCATGCCATCGGCAGTTGGCTACCAGCCAACTTTAGCAACCGAAATGGGTAGACTACAAGAGCGAATTACCTCAACTAAGGATGGTTCAATTACTTCTATTCAAGCCGTGTATGTACCGGCTGACGACTACACAGATCCGGCTCCGTCTACTGTGTTTTCACATCTTGACGCAACTACTAACTTAAAGCGACAACTAATTGAAGAAGGTATTTATCCGGCAGTTGACCCTCTGGCTTCAACTTCTTCTGCACTTAACCCAAACATTTGTGGAACTGAGCACTACACAGTGGCTAGACGTGTGCAGGAAATTATTCAAAGATACTACGAACTTCTAGACATTATTGCAATTCTTGGAATGGATGAACTTTCAGATAGCGATAAACTAATTGTGCACCGTGCTCGTCGTGTGCGTTTCTTTTTATCGCAATCTATGCATGTTGCTGAACAGTTTACCGGAATTAAGGGTAGTTTTGTACGTTTAAAAGACACAATTAAAGGTTTTAAAGACATACTAGACGGTAAATACGACCACATTGAAGAAGAGGCTTTTCATATGGTTGGGTCAATTGACGAGATGCTTGAAAAAGCCAACTCGCTAAAGAAAGCTCAAAATGCAGTTTAATCTATATTTATATCAAGGCTTGGTGTTAAGTAAAGAGGCTACTAAGTTTTTACTGAAAGACAAAAACGGTGAAGTTGTGATAATGGACAAGCACATCCCGATTGTTTTGTCTGCGCTTGAGGCAACTTTAGTTTTAACTCTTAAAAACAACGAAACCAAGTATATTTGCCTAGAACGCGGAATCATTGAGTTTAAACAAAACACCGCCAAGGTCTTGGCTTCGCTTGCTATTGTCAGAGATTCTCAAAAAGAAGCACAAACTGCTTTTCTTGAGGCCAAAAACACAGCGTTAAACAATGCCAAGAAAGAAAATAACGAGTTTACAATTTTAGAAAAGAAACTTAAAGACCAAATACATTTAACTAAAGCAGGTTCACTTTAAAACTTAATGCTAAATTGAAAAATGCAGGTAATACCTGCATTTTTGTTTGGTTTTAATTAGTTAAGGTGTACTCAGAAATATCTACAACTATATAGGAAACTGAGTCTTTGTAAATTGTGCGGTTGACATTTACTTTAACAATATCTTTGCCTTTTTGCATTAAGTCATTTATTTTATCAGCACATACGTTGAATGCGGTGCAAGAAATTGCACTGTTTGCGTGGACCAGTTCAAACTTAGCAACACTTGTTCCTTTTGCACTTTTAAAAACTTTTTGGTTTTTAATTTTAGCAATTGTAGTAATTGAATGTCTGCGCTCAATTTCAGAAAACGGCACAAAATACTTTTCTTTTGCCAGTTTGTTTAGCAAATCATATTTTAAATTGAAACCGAGAGCCTTAAACTCAAAATCACTGAGTTCTCTGTCTGAGTATTCAGATTCATCTTTTTTGTAGTCTGAAAGCAAGGCAGTATGTGTGCGCATCATAGCAAGGTCATGCATTTGTTTTTTAGTCAAACTAAAACCATCTAAAGCACTTGCAAAAATTAAGTTTTCAAGTTGTTCTTGAGATAAAAAGTCTTTAGTTTTTGTTAAAAAATCAACAAAGTCTGTGCATTTATGTGAGTTTAGTTGTTCAACAATTTCACCGCTAATTCTTTTAACAACAGTTAAAGGAAGCAAGATTTTGTTTTGACTTAGTTTGCATTTTTTGCCAGAAATTAAAACTCGTGGATTTAAAACAAAGTAGCCTTTTAGTTTTGCCTCAAAAACGTATTTAACAATAGTTTCTGTGTCTCCTGTATATAGTTCAAAGAAAGCAGCAGCAAAACAGTTGAAGTAATTTGCTTTGATATAGGCCATTTGGTAAGCCAAAGTGGCGTAGCCAACTGAGTGGCTTTTATTAAAACCGTATTCTGCAAACTTCTTGATGAATGCAAATATTTTTCCAGCAACATCTAGACTGTAGCCGTTTGCAGTTGTTTTCTTTAAAAATAAAGGATGTTCTTTTTCAATTACACTTTGGTCTTTTTTAGAAATCGCTCTTCTAAACAAATCAGCCTCAGCAAACGAGTAGCCACCTATTTTTTTAGCAATTTCAATAATTTGTTCTTGATATAAAATGATGCCGTTAGTGCTTTTGATAATTTCAGTTATTTCTTCTGGCAAATCAGTTTCAAATGAACCTTGCTTTTTGTTTTCTATGTAGACATCTATTTGATCAAGTGCACCAGGTCTCCATAGAGCCAAGGTGTCAATTAGGTCTGAAAAAGTCTTGGTTTGCATTCTTCTGCAAAGTCTTTTTAGTCCTTCTGTTTCTAACTGAAAAATTCCTTCGGTATCTGATTTGGCAATTAGTTTAAAAGTATCTTGATTTTGAAAGTCAGTTATTCCTTTAAAATCAGGGTCAATTTTTTTAACATAATTTAGTTGTTTCTTTAAAACCGTTAAGTTATTTAAGGAAAGTAAGTCTAGTTTAAGTAAACCAATTGACTCAAGTTCGTTCATATCAAAAACTAACTGATTAAAATCATCATATGGAGATTTTTTAACTGCTAAATATTCAGTCAATTCAACATTTGAAACTATTAAAGCAGAAGCGTGAGTTGAAAATGTTTGGATTTTTCCGTATAGAGTTTTACAAACTTCCGAAACTTCGCGAACAAGTGGTTTAGTGTAATACTCTAATTTCCCTTCAACTTCTCTTTTGATCTCTCTTTTTTCAGATTCAGAAACTGCTAAAATTCTGACAACATCGTTGAGTGCAGACTTTTCTAAATATTTATTTTGCGTATTTACAAAAGCAATTTTATCGTTTCCAAAAAGTTCAGTTAAATACTTAACCACTTTTAATTTATCAGCGCTGTCAACGTCAATATCAATATCTGGATATCCTTGTCTAAACTTATTTAAGAAACGCTCAAAAATTAAGTTATGTTTAACTGGGTCAATTTCAGTTATTCCAAGAGCCCAAGCAACAAGTGAACCAACCGCAGAGCCACGACCAGGTCCGATTAGCACATCGTTTGCTTTTGCCCATCTGCAAATTTTGCTAACTAACAGAAAGTAGTTTGCAAAGTTAAGTTCTACAATCACACTAAGTTCATGTTTTGCTCTCTCTTTGTATTTGGGTCCAAGGTGCCCGCAAAATTCATAAACTTGGTTTTTAATTTCTTCGTTTGGATTCGGATAAATTTGTGGAATTTCAAACTTTGGAAGTTCATAGTCAAACAATTGAATTTGGTCAAGAAAATCATCTAAGTTATCTAAAAGAATCGGATTGTATTCCTGAATTAATTCTTTAAGTTCTTCAGCAGTTTGCAGATAATGATTACCAATTTCTTTATCCGTGCTGTCGTTAATTTTTCTTAAGTACTCGTGCGCTTTAATATGTTCAACTTCTGAATACTCTGCACTAAAACCAGGTAGTAAGGCTATATTGTAGTTTTTAACAATGTATTCAACTTCCTTAATTTGCTCTTTTGAATAAGCAAAGTCAAGTAAATAGTAAACATTTAAAGCACTTAGTTTTTCAAGCATTATTTGTGCGCTTTCTGTTTTTAATACATCTGTGTTTTGTTCACTTATAACAAACAAGAAATCATTTTTATGCTCAAAACAAAAATCAAAATCTACACTTTGATTTGTATCTATTTGCTTATAGTTTTTAAGTAAAAGACGAAAAGCAGTTGAATTTCTTGGAAAAATCAAAATACTTAAACTATTTTTTTCAATACTTAAACGTGTAGCAAGGCTAATTAAACCAGTTTTATTTGCATTTTTGCAGCTTTTAAAAAACTCAAGCATTCCGCATAGATTATAGTCAGCAAGCACAGGTATATCGTATCCACGACTCAATTGCAAATTAACTGCATCAGATACTGAAATTAGCGAGTGTTGATACGAAAAGACACTTTTGAAGTTTATTAAGGCAAACATTAGAAGTTAATAAAATCTTTTGCGAATTCCATACATTCGCGAATTTTATCGTCATCCGGTTGATAGATACAAGAAAGACCTTTTTCTCTAAAAAGTAGTGCACCTACTTCTTTTACTCTATCTTCCCAAATATCCATCCAAATTGGGTCGTCATACCAACCATAAGAGCCAAATAAGGCGATTTTACGACCTTTTAAGTGCGGAAGTAATTCAGCAAAATATGGTTCAAATTCTAGTTCTTCAAGAACGTTGTCCCCCATTGCTGGGCAACCAAAAATAATTTTATCGTATTTCAATGTATCAGGAACATCAATCTCAGACACCCATTTTAACTCAGCGTCAGCGTTGTTTTCTTTTAAGGCAGTCAGCATTGCATTGGCCATAATTTCAGTGTTACCTGTTCCTGACCAGTAGACAATCAGTATTTTTTCCATAGTGTGTTAATCTCCTCTTTTTCATTTTTAGTATAACATTTTTAAAATTTTTTTAGTTTAATTTTTAATTTATTTTTCTTTAATTTACTGCTCAGATTTGTGTATTTTTGATTTATAAGACCTTAGGTCTTTTAAGTAAAAATAACTAAAAATACTACCAATTAAAATAAAAGATATACCAACTGTAATGGCAATTTTTACGGCAGTTGGTAAACTGGCAAGTTTACTACTATTTTTGTAAATAATCGTGCGCTCATAAGTTTGCACGTTTCCACGCTCATCTGTTGCAGTGTATAAAAGAGTTCTAGGCAGTTCTTTATTTTTAGTAGCGTCTATTGTCTCGTGCCAGATGTCTAGTTTACTGTTATTTTTAGTATCTGAGTTATCAGTAATTTCAAGACCCTTTAAGTAATCAATTTGGCTTGGATTATTTTTTAAAGTCACAATGTCAATTTCAAGTGGGTTAGTTTCCTTAATTGTGGGTTTTGTTTTGTCGTCAACTAAAAGTCTAAGTTCTTTAGTCACCGCATTTTCCGAACTGTCTTTTACGGTGTAGTACACTTTGTAGTAGTCGCACTTTTCTAAGTTCACGCCAGATACGTCAATGTGACATTTGCTAGGGTTAATTGACTTATCTACATTGTCAAAAATACCCGCGATGTTTTGACGGAGAGTTTCAAGCAAATTAGTTTCTCTTAATTTGACAGTTAAACTATTTGCTTTTAATTCCAATATTGGCGGAATGTTGTCTCCTACTACGCAGACAAACCTATGCATAGTTTCGTTTCTGTATTCATCAGTTAGTTTAAGTTCACAGCGGTATTTACCGGGTTTACTGAAATTAAAGGTATATTCTTCTCCGTCAACGTATAGTTTTTCGGTTACTTTAGTGTCGTCTTGATATGAAAAATATTTACTTGCTTGAAACTTCTCGCCAACATTTAAAAAGATACTTCTTGGTTGCTTTACTAAATTAGGTGGAAGTAAGTCTACAACTTTTAGCAGGTATGATTTTGAAATTTTATTACCTGCTCTGTCTTGAACTGAGATTTCTACTAGATAGGATTTCCCAAGTTCTTTAGTGTCAATAGTTTTGTCAATTGTAGTTTTAAGTTCGCTTTTAAAGTCATAGTTGTCTTTTATGTCAAATAAGTCAGTTAAGTTAAACTTAGAGTTTATCTGAACAGGCACATAGTTTTGATTATTTTTATCTTGCTTAGTTTCAATGGGCTCAATGTTTGGCTTAGTTGTGTCTTTAACTTCTAAGACAAAAGACTTAGAACCTCTGATTTCTTGTGTGCCTGGTTTAAAGACATTTAATGTGACTTTGTACTTACCAACCTTACTTAAGTTAACTTCACTAATATCGAGGTTTGATTCGCTTAAAGTGTGATTATAGACTTTATCTTTTACAACGGCCGATTTTAAAATTTCTTCAATGAAGTTTGTATATTCAGTCTTTATTTTTTCGTTGTCTAAACTAGGCGATAGCACTTCTTTAGTTACTTCTTTAAAAGGAAAATTAATTTCAGCAACTCCTGTATCTTTAACTTCAACAGTGAATTTCTTTGTAGTTGAGTTACCGCTTTTATCTGTTGCAGTTACCGAAAGTTGGTGCACTCCTACTTTATTTAACTTCTCTTCACCTTCTACTTTAATATCTAGTTCATCTCTGCTGTTGTCAGTAATATTAAACTGATTTAAGGTAAAAAACGGCGAACTGATTACTGTAGTTAACTGTTCTGTTGGTTTTTTAAACTCTATTTTGGGAGCCTCAATGTCTTTAACTTCTATGTAGGTTTTTAAAACCGTTTGGTTTTCGTTTTCATCTAAACAATGAACTTCTATTGGGTATTTTCCTGGTTTGTTTAACAAAACGTCTTCAGCACCAAGTAATTTGGTTGTCAATTTAGTTGAAATATTGTCTTTAAAGACAAAATGTTTTTTTAAAATTTCGTCAATTTGTTTATCTGTAAGTCTTTCTTTTTTAAGTTCTGTGAAAACTATTGGTTTAATTTGGTTTATAGTTGGCTTTTCTCTGTCTAAAATATTGATAATTAAATTAACTTCAAGTTCATCGGCAAGACGACTAAACTCACAAAGCAAACTAACCAGCATTTTCCTTTGTTTAAAGTTAGTCATAAAGAATTTTTCTTCAAAACTTTCCGGCTTTGCGTATTCTATAGATTCGGCCATATATTTTTCGCCAGTGTTTGCGTCTTTTAACCAAACTTTAACTGCATTTTTTAGTTCATCAAATGAGACTTTTTCTGGATTGTCTAAACTAAAATCAAACTCACGGTAAATCCCTTCGGCGTGAAGTTCATATTGCAAACCTTCGTAAATTACTGTTTTGATGAAAGTTTTTTCATACTGTTGGTTTGATTTTGCTTTAACAGTTTCTGGTAATTTAAAAGTCATAACGAAAAAAAACATAAATAAGAGAGTTAGACTAATTTTTTTAAGCATTTTTATATCCTCCAGTTATATATTTACATTAAAAAAGTAAATTGCTTAATTTCTTCAATTTATTTTTATCTTACGGCAGCCAATAAATGGTATAATTTGAGGGAGTTATCTTTTATACCTCGTATTTGGAGAGAAAAATGGAATTTAAAATTTTAGACTTGTTTTCTGGTGCTGGAGGTTTTTCTTATGGGATAGATATGCATAAGAACTTTCAAACAGTGCTTGGAGTTGACTTTGATAAAAATGCTGTCAATACATTCAACAAAAATATAAAAAATGCAAAGGGAATATATGGTGATATTACTGACCCTGAAGTTAAAAAAAATATTATTTTTGAGTCTAAAAAGTTAAATGTCAATATGATAATTGGTGGTCCACCTTGTCAAGGTTTTAGTTTAAAGGGTAAACAACTTGGTTTAAAAGATCCTAGAAATTTTTTGTTTTTAGAATATATAGATATAGTAAAAGAACTTAAGCCAGAAGTGTTTGTAATAGAAAATGTTAAGAATCTACTTAATGCATCACAAGGTTACTTTATTCGTGAGATTGTAGATAGTTTTACCAAACTAGGATATATTGTGAATTTTGGTTATGTCAATGCGAAGGATTTTGGAATTCCACAAAACAGAGAAAGAACAATAATTATTGGTTCGCTTAGCAGAAGTATTTCACTGCCCGGAAAATTAAATAAAAAAACAATTACAGTTAGGGACGCAATTTCAGATCTTTGGTATTTAAATTCAGGCGAAGGGTCAGAAGTTTCTGACTATATAAACGCCCCACAAAGCAATTATCAAAGATTATTAAGAGGTAAAAAGTTATATAACCACGTTGCTACAAACCACAGTAAAACAGCACTTGAAAAACTTAGAATGATACCACCTGGTGGTGATAAAAGTTTTATTCCTGCTGAACTTCGCGGGAAACAAAAGTTCTCAACTACTTGGTCTAGATTAGTTTGGGACGAAATTAGCCCGACAATTGACACAAGATTTGACACACCTTCTAATGGTAAAAACAGTCACCCTGTTTTAGATCGTGCAATAACTCCAAGGGAAGCTGCAAGAATCCAAAGTTTTTCTGATGATTTTGTCTTCACTGGACCAAAAACTAGCATATGTAGACAAATTGGGAACGCTGTTCCACCACTACTTGCGTATGAAATTGCCAATACTATTAATAATGCTTATTTAGAAAAAAGAATAGTTTTTGATAATTATAATTTATTTTTAGCTGATTCATTTTCTATTGTAAAAGAGTTTAAAAAATTAAATTTGAAAGTTAACCATATCATTACAGACCCACCCTACAATATATCTAAAGAAAACAACTTTAACACTCTTTCGGCACCAAGAAAAGGCTTAGATTTTGGAGAATGGGATAAGGAGTTTGATCTACTTAGTTGGATTAAAGACTATGTTGAGATTCTTGATCAAAATGGCTCCATAATCATATTTTGTTCTTACTTATATATTAGTTATATAATTGCAGAACTACAAAAAAATGGTATCGATGTTAAAGATATTTTGGTGTGGAAAAAAACGAATCCGATGCCAAGAAATGTAAACAGACGATATGTTCAGGATATGGAGTTTGCTATTTGGGGTGTTAAAAAAACTGCCAAATGGATTTTCAATAAACCAGAAAGTATACCCTACAGACGCTCAATTTTTGAAACTTCTTTGGTAGCAGGTTCTGAGAAAACAGACCATCCTACACAAAAAAGCATAAAGTTGATGAAAGAAATTATTGAAATTCACACCAATAAAAACGATTTAATATTAGACCCTTTTATGGGAAGTGGTTCAACTGGTGCAGCAGCACTTCAACTAAAAAGAAAGTTTATTGGCGTAGATAATAACGAAAAATACTACAATATATCGGTAGATAGGTTAGCGAAAATAAAGGATATTTAAAATGCTTAAAGTTGATGAAATTATTTTTAATGATCTACACCCACTAATTCATGGAGCATTAATTAGTAGAATAATAGCATCTAAAGACAACAAATATTTTGCTACTGTTTCTGCATATCAAGAGTCTAGAAAAATAGAATGTAGTTCAAATAAATTTAAAAAACTCGCAGATACTTTTATTGATAAACTAAATCAAATCTGCAAACCTGTAAAATGGATTTCATTAGAAGAATACAAAACTAAATTTATAAATTTAGGTTTTAGATTAACTGGCAAAGAAAAAGCAATATTGTTAATTGAAAACAATCTTGACTTGACTAAGGAAGATTTTTTTAGAAGACTTTACGCTAAGTTTTTTAATTGTAAATGGATAGATTATGTTGATTTAAATGAAGAGAAAAAACAGTTTATCCGTGGCTTTTGTGAACTGAGAGGTTCAATTGATACTCAAAGAAAATATATTTCTTTAGATTATTTTTATGATGACCAGTTTGAATTAAGTAAGGCTAGACTCTTAACTGATTTTTTATCTGTTCCTTACTATATTTTGAACCTTAATTTTCGTGAACTTCAACATCAGTATATTTCTGGTATAAATAAACGCCATACTCAGCTTAGATTACAACTTAATTGGTATGCAAAGAATATTGGTCTATTAAGTGACTACAAAACAGAAATTGCAGAAATGGTTTTAAATAATAAAAGCAAGAGTATCGGTCAAATCAATTACTTTGATGTTGCTGACATTAAACCACAAGGCTCTGAGTTATTTATTACTAGAATAAATCATTTTATTAACAATGTTTACAACAAAACTTTAGATAAAGACATTATTGCTAGGTTAAGAAATGATTTCGGCTTTGATTTAGACACTGAACAGAAAAATATCAGAAACAAGCATATAGTTGAACTAATCAGATATATAAACCCAGATGTTTGTGTTGGATGTTTTGATAGATACAAAATTCAAGATCGCAGTTTTATCCACCGCAGAACCGATAGGTACTATTTTGAAATTCACCACAACATAGCCCTTGGTAACGAAATTGACTTAGACCATGAAGACAATTTAGTTAAACTTTGTCCAACTTGCCACGCTACCTTGAAACGTGGCGTGGGTCTTGAACAAGACCAGAAATACATCATTGAGCAAATTCTTAATAACAGCCCCAATGTTCAAGAGTTTGCTGAAAATTTCTTTAACACTAAAGACAAAACCACACTGATTGAACAAATTTATCAACATCTAAAATAGGAATGTTTGCACAAAAAGCAAATTTAGCTTTAACAAATTATTAAGGCTCACTGTTTTCTAAATACAGAAAACGGCGGCTTTCGTTTTTCGTTTTGAAGTTATTTTTTAGGTTGCCAACCTACTTTTTTGGCAATCGCTTTTAAAAGCAAGTGCATAGAGTAGGTGTCTTGGCCGCAATATGCTAAAAGTGCTGCGTATGATTTGTCGTAGTCGGGTCCTTTTTTTTCAGTAAATGATAAATACTCTTGCACTGCCATTAGTCCGTTTTGAACTTCCAGATTTTTATAAGAAAGGTCTGTAAAAACAGGCAGTAGTTTTTTAATTGAGTAAGAGCCATATAAATCACGATGGTAGTAAGCCAAACCTCCTTTTGGTTTGTCTGTGCTTTTTCCTTTAAAGACATACATTAAGTCATATACTCTGTCTAAGATATTTTGTAGACCCTTTACCATTTTAGTGTCTGCTTTAAATAGTTCCATTAACTCTTTAATGCGAGTGTTTTCAAATGCTTTGTTGTAAACCATCACGCTACCACCGTCTGGCTTGATAGTTTCAAGCATGAGTTTAGTAAACTCAAGGCGATAGTCTGTTTTAGTGTCTTTATTTAAAAAGTAGACATTGTCTGCTTTTAAGTCGCACTTGCCAAACTCTTTTTCTATGTGGATAGAAAACTGAAATAGGGATTGAGTGTAGGGTTTTTCGCCAATATAGCGAGGTAGTGGAAAGTTAGTAGATTCAAAGTCTAGGTGGTAAATCGGAAACTTGATTTCGTCTAAATATTTTTTAACTAAAGCCTCATCAATATGCTCTTCACCAGAAAGCACACAGTATTTTTGAGTTTTGTTTTTTTCACGGTTTAGATATTCATCGTCCACATCAGTCATTTTAACTGTACCTTCATTGATCAGGTCTTCAATTTCTAGTTTTTCTGACTTGCTTTTAAAGCCATGATGACGGTCAATGTATTCAAATATAGAATATTTTTCAGGGATTTTCCAGTCTTGGCTGCATACGCAAGAAAAGTATTGACACTCTAAGTTCTTTCCCTTTTGACAATGCACACCAAAGTTAACTTTAGAAGCATCGGCTAAGTCTATAGCTTGCTCGATTTTTTTAATTTCTACAGCAATTGCGGGTTGTAAGTGTTCAGTGATTTTGTTGTAGTCAATAAAAGAAATTATAGCGTCGGGCTCGTATACTCTGTCACTGTGTTCGTTGGTTTTACCGTCGTAGGTGTATTCATGGTTTAAAACTGCTAAGTAATAATAAACTGGTTTGGTAAATTGCTTACTTTGTTCAATAACATATCGCTGGTATGCTAAGTCAAAAGAAATACGGCCAATTCCACTCGTGTCAAAGCGAGTAGTTACTTTGTCTCTGGCAGATTTTGAAGAAATTACGTCTTCAATAATTTTCGTTTTTTCGTTTAAAAGAAAAGAAGGTCCATCTTTTTTGGTAGTTAGTTTAGTTAAAAACTTATTCGTGGTAGTGGCCTTTACTTCGAAAATACGAATAGCATCATCATCTTCTTGAAAAATATCGATAAAAGAATAGTAGGTGTGGTCGCCTTGCTCTAAAGCAATGTATTTTTGTAGATTAGTGTCTTTTGCAAAAATAACTTGACCACCAAATTGGCTTTGCACGCGCTCAGCTGCCAGGACCTCAATTTGCTTAAAGTCATCCATATAAAGGTCTAAAGTGATGCTTTTGTTTAAGTCTGGCGCAAAAATTTCTTCAAGTTCTCCGCCTTCGTTTTCCACAACTTCATACATGTGTGCCAAAATTTCTTGTTTTTTTGCATTGGTTTCTTCAGATAAAAGATCGTCAATTGTTGCGTTTGGGTCAAACGCAACTACTGCTTCACCTTTTTCGTATCTTAATTTTTCTAAAGCTACATAACGCGGACAGCGCATGTAGTTTAAGAAATTAGTTTTAGAAATTTTTGCCATCTTAGTTTTTTATTTTGGCTCTTCGCTTTTTTTGGCATCTACCTTGGCTTGATACTCCGCTCTGATTTTATCTAAATCAAAAACTGGTTTGGCGTCTGGCAATTCTTTAAACATCTTATCGGCAAAAAGTGTACCTTGAAGGTGGTCGTATTCATGTTGAAAAACGATAGCAGGGTAATCTTTAAAGGTTTGTGTGACCAAAATTGGCTTTTCACCTTCCACGATTTTCAAAAACCTAGCGGTTATTTCTTTGTGTCTAGGGGTTAGTAAGTTATCGGTTTCTCGGTTGACACTCAAGCAACCTTCTCCTTCTGGTAAGTAAATTAGTTCTTTGCTTTTTTCTATAATTTTGGGGTTAACAGCAACAAAGTTATAAAAAGTCTCGTCTATGTCATAAAAGTAAACTGCAAACATTTGTTTAAGCACATTGATTTGCGGAGCAGCCAGACCTACAGCTTCACGCAGATTATAGCGGTCTCTAATTTCTGGAGTTATTGAATTTCTAACGTAATCAATTAGTTCTTTAGCTAATCGTTTGTCTTTAAAGGAAAGTGGTAGTCTACATTCAAGACATTTTTTGTGGATATTTGTGTTACTTTCGTCAATTATATTATTCATCAATATCATAAATATATACCTCGTCTCAATTTTAAGTTTATTTTTTAAGCAAAAAAATTTAACTAAATCTATGTTTGTTGAAAGTAAAATTAGAAATGTTTTAAATTGTTATAAAAAAAGTGTTGTCAATTATTTATAGGTCTTAGCGGTGTTAAGATATCGTGCTACTGTATCTTTTAAAAAAGTTGATGACAAATGTAATTATAAAGGTCTAGACCTAAAAACTCAACGGTTAAAAAACACGGATTGATTTATTTTTTAGGTAAATAAACCAAGCCGTGTTTAGAAAATAACAGTTTAATTTAATTTTAGGCATTTTGCAAAATTAGCTACTTATTTTAAAATTAAGATAATTTTAATGTGCAAAATGCTGTATTTTGTTTGAATTTTTCCCTTATTTTAGTTTAAGGCTAACAATATAGAGTTTGAAACGGAGAAAAACCAAACCAAACGAAACCTGAATAGTGAATTTAATTTTCTACTGATGTAAATCGCTCCATAAAAATTTGCATAAGTCTGCTGTTTTGTTAAAGAAATAAAATAAGCAGCGGGAATAACTTATGGATATTGAGCACTGAGCTACTAATATTTAGTGTAGTTTTCACTATAACCCAACCTTTACACTAACTAATTTTTGACAACAAGTGTAAAGGTTGGGTATGGCTTGGAAGAAAAACACTTAAATATATTGAAGAAATGACACAAAATTTAGATATATAACGTCTGTAATTGTGAATTCTTTGTTTAATTAGTTTGTTAAAATTATCTAATGCAAACCACGATACCAGATACAGCGAAGCCGTAAGCATTGTACACACCACCATCTGGTAAAATAGCATCTACAAAAGGGAAATTATTAGAAGACTGAGTACCCAGCCACCAGTAATTTAGATATTGATCTTGGTAGAATAGCCAATTATTAACTGATATATTTAATGTAGACAAATCAGTACCACGATACGATTGTTTGTATTGACCAGATTGGTTGTCTAAAGCTGCTTTCGCATAATCAGTAGGAGTGCGTTTTAATTTATCATTCATATTGGCATCTAAGGCAGGCTTGATACTAAAATCTCCATCATCATATGTCGGCATATATGTCTCTACACCAAGAATTTTGCCAATTTCTTCAACCATAGCCTTAAAAATAGAGTGTTCTGGCTTGCTGGTTGAGGCCATTTTTGAGTAATAAAGATTAAAAGGAGACAAGTCAATAATGTATTTTGTAAACCAAGTATTTTTCTTTGGAATTTTTACAAACTCAACATCTTCAAATTTATAAAACTCTCCGTTGAATTTCTCGTATCTATTTCCAAGATTGTCTTTATAGTAATGGCGAGTAAACTCTATTGTGTAGTCTTTATTTTTTGAACTGAATTTAAGTTCACGTTTTTCTTGTTTGTCTTCAACAATTGCGGTATTAGTTACCTTAGTTTGTGGGTAATTACCAACTACTTTAGTAGGTTCACCGACATAAACTTTGATTGTGTGGTTATTTGTGACTATTAAGTTCTTAATTTCTTCTTTAGATTTTTGATTTCCGTCTAGTTCTAACTTAACGATTTTAAGACCATCTGCTTTAAACTGACTTTCGTCAATTTCGCCATGTGTCTCACCATGTCTAAATGTCTTATTTGCAATCGAAGAAGAATGGCCTTGAACTTGGTAAGTTACTGTATAGACTTTGCGGTTAAGAGTAACAGTTACCTTGTTTTGAGTTTCATCTGCGTCTACAGTTAAATTAGTAGGGTTGTATTCGGGATTTTTAAATACAGTATTGTCGTAGTTTGTATACTCAACGGTGTGAACAGAGCCAATTTTTGCGCTTTTAGTTATAGTGTTTTCTGAGTATGTACCATCTGCACTTTGAGTTTTGATAGTGTAGGTAATTTGTCTGTCTTGAAAATCAGTAATTGCATAAATATTCATTTCAGCATCATTGATACTAGAAATAAACTTATTTTCAGGTAGACCACTTGGAGATGAACTCCAACCAAGGAAATTATGTGTGTTTTTCAAAGTATATGAAGGTAAAATAATACGTCTAGTTTTCTTAACTAGTTTTTGTGCGTATTCCAAAGTTTCAATACCATTTGATTTGATGAAGTTAACCTTAGTGGTTTTTAGGCGGTAATACTGATAAAGCACAGTTGAGTTATCACCTACTTTTAAGTCTGCTCTAAGTTTTGCTGGTTTAGTCGGATCGGCTTCATATAAATTAGTGTCAAGGTTAAGAGGCGCTGTGTAAGTTGCTCCGTTTTCAACAGCTTGATTGTATTTAGTTTCAGTTATTGTGGTGTAAGTGCCGTTTAAACTATGGTCTTCACCTTGTTTTTCAAAGTGGTGATGAATTGTATAATTAACTTTTTCAATAATTTCTACAAAGTAAGCAACCAAGGTAGTATCTTTAACAATTCTTTGAGTGTTGAAGTTAAACTCAGATACTTTTGCGTAAGTATTGTTCATTTCGGCTTTATCTTGCCATTGAACAAAGTTGTATGTGCGCCCTTTTCTTTTTAAAACAGGAGTTTCTGGAGTTTGGATTCTAGAACCATATTTAGCGCGAATTGCTACAGGTTCTTTTTGAACTTCAACATTTTTAAAATGATTGCCATTGAAGTTAACCTCGTAAGTTACAGTGTAAGATTTGCGAACATAGTTTAAAGTAAATACAGTACTGCCGTCGCCTTTGATTTTGTGAGTTTGGCTTTGTTCAGCCACAGTAAAGTGTTCGTCAAACTCAGTCAATCTTTGGTCGCGAGAAATTGTAACTTCTGTGTCGGTATTAGCCTGATGAACTCTTGCTTCAATCTTTTCATCAATATCATCAACTCCTT
>CAUTSJ010000010.1:0-22897 GCA_963541505.1 uncultured Acholeplasmataceae bacterium | reverse complement strand
TTAACACAACAGTTTAAAATCTCTGTAAAACATTTGCAAGTGTAAAAGTCGGGTTTTAAGTTTTTCAGGTGGTCTTCCTAGTATTTTAAAAAGTATAATTAACACTGTTATTGAAAAAATCAAAAATGGTGTTAAACCTGAAATAATCTCTAGCGAGATATCCGAATATATAGATCATAACGAGACTTCTTGTAAGATTAACTTTAAACAGTTTGTTTCGTCGCTAGGTTCAAATGGTAAAAGTAACGACAATATCAATAAAGCAATTTTTCTTTTAGATACTATTTGGTCTAATGAATCAGCGAATATTGATGTAAAATTAGTTGAATTGGAACATGTATATCCACAAAAACCCTGTGTTGACTGGTGTAGTCTCGGTGGTTGGCCTGGCGAGCAAGATGAACAAAAAAAACACATTTATAATATCGGAAATCAGTTTATTTTAAATGGTAAAGTTAATAATAAAATTAAAAATAAATATATAACTGAAAAAATTGACGAATACAAAAAAATTTTTGATAAGGATAAAGCCTTAAATACTTCTATGAACAAAATAGATTTTGAAGAGTTTAGTAGTAAAGGTATGGAATATATAGGTAAAAGGCAAGAAAAAATAGCAGAAACAGTTTATGAAACTTTCCCATTAGCAAAAAGACTAATTTTAAAATAAAACTCTTTAGCTAATTAAGAATAAAAAACATTTATCTTGATATGTTTAGCCTCATTCAAGTAGAAATATCATTATCAGCAAATAATAACTTTTGAAAGCGATTATCTAATTTTCTTCACTTTTGAGATGAAAAGTTTATTTTCAGAGTTATCAGCTTTAAAAGCCGATAACTCTATTTTTATCTAATCACAATAATTGAATGCTTAACTTTTAAATAACACCGTGTGATCTTAAGATAATAGAAATAAAAGCAGCGATAAAAGAAAGTACCATGCCAAACAATAAAACCCAAATTAGTGCTCTTCCTTTAATATGCTGGTCTGGGGTTGAAGTAGAGACCTCTGTTCCTTTTTCTTTAATCATTTCTTCTTTTGATTTTTCAAGTTCACTTTTTATGTTTTCTAATTTTTCATCTTTAGGCATAACATTCACCCCTTACTACCTTTTAATTTTACTCTATTTTAATGTTCAAAACGAAAAACTACATTTTTTATTTACATTTAGACAAATTTTCTTTGACTTTACCAGCTGGCAAAGTAAGTTTTTGAAGTTTTTTTCACACAAGCAAGTGTGGAAGTTGTTAATACCCTAGACGTGTTTACATATGTGCGATATGAATTGGGAACAAGATAAGCACAGTCGTTGAAATACCCAAGTCTTAGTGTGGTATAATTTCACTAACAGTTAAATAAAAAAAGGAGCAAATAAATGCACAATAAACAACCCAAAGTAAGTGTTTTTGCTCTAGGCGGACTCGGCGAAATTGGTAAAAATTGCTACTGCATAGAGTATCAAAACCAAATTTTTATCATTGACTGCGGTGTGTCTTTTACAGACGAAACTCTACCGGGTATTGACTACGTCGTTCCTGGTTTTAAATATTTATCTGAAAATCAAGACAAAATAGTTGGACTTTTTATCACACACGGACACGAGGACCACATCGGGGGGATTCCTTATCTTTTGCAATACGTTAAAATCCCGGTAATTTATGCCTCTAAAATGGCCTTTGACTTAATTGAGAAAAAAATTGGCGATAAAGGCAAAAAACTCACCAAATTGATGCTGTACACTCCAGACACTGTTTTAAATTATGGGGAAATCTCTCTTTCTTTTATAAGAGTTTCACACTCAATTCCCGATGCTTTTGGTATTCGCGTCAAAACTCCACTAGGCTCAATTTTTGAAACTGGTGACTTTAAGATAGATATGACCCCAGTTGGACCGCATGCTGAGTATGAAAAACTAGTTGAAATGGCCAACGACGGTTGTCTACTTTTAATGCCAGACTCTACAAATGCAGAGCGCACCGATATGGTGCCGTCTGAAAAAGCAATTGGCCGCTCAATTTCCGAAATTTTTTCGGGAATTCAAGGCAGAATAATCATTGCGACCTTTGCTTCAAACGTTTATAGAATTAAACAAATTATTGACGCTTCTTTTCAAAATAACCGAAAAATTTTAATTTTCGGACATTCTATGGAAAACATCGTTGAAGTTTCTCGTAAAAACAAGTTTATTGACATTCCGGATGCTTTCTTTTTAGACCCAGAAAAAGTCAACGATACAGATGACTCTAAAATGACTATACTTTGCACGGGTTCGCAAGGTGAGCCAATGGCTGTGCTTGCTCGCATTGCCAGCGGTCAACACAAAAAAATCAAAGCCAGAGCAGGCGATACCGTAATTTTTTCTTCATCTCCAATACCTGGCAACTTTCAGTCTGTCAATAACTTGATCAATCAATTTAATAAACTAGGGGTTAACGTAATTTCACACGGCGCACTTTACGAAACCCACGCCTCTGGACACGCTGAACAAAACGGACTTAAGTTAATGATCAATTTATGTCGCCCTAAATACTTAATGCCAATTCACGGTGAACACAGAATGCAAGTTATTCACTGCGGACTTGGTGTAGAAGTTGGCATACCAAAAGAACACACTTTTGCGCTGTCAAACGGAGATGTCCTTGAGTTTACAAAAGCAGGTGCTGAAGTAAAAAAAGCTAAGGTTGACGCAACACCTCTTTTAATTGAAGGCAACTCAGCTGCACTTTTTTCAGATGAACTGATAGCCGAGCGACACGCTATTTCTGCAGACGGAGTGTTTGTGTTGTTTGTCCCGCTAAACTCTGAAAATAAACTAAACGGAGATATTTTAACCGCAACCAGAGGTTTTATGTCGGTTTACGAAAACGAAAAAACCATTAAAGCAATTGCCCAAAAAGCCACAGACTACCTAAATACTTTTTCAGCAGAAGACAGAGAAGCAGCAACCAAGGCTTTAACCGAAATCACTCAAGAAATCATTCAAAATGCCTTTGCCCGAGTACCCCAAGTTTTTGTTGAGTATTTAGTTGCAGACTAATTTTTGCTTTCTTTTTAAATGACAAAACAAGTTAATAATTTTTTTAAATCGCCAAAAGTCAAGGCTACTCTTGAGTTTTTCACCAAGTCTTATGCTCGTATGTTTTTGCTTATCTACTTGGTGTTTTCGCTAATTGGCGCTTTAGTGCTAAAAATGCCAATTGCTTCCAAAACCCCACTTAAGTTTGTAGACACTCTGCTACTTTCTGTCTCTGCTATGTCTACAACTGGACTTAGCTCCATAAACTTCGCAGACCTGACCTTATTTGGCCAAGTTGTCTTGATTTTAATCATGGAGTTTGGGGGAATGGGTATTTACATGCTCTTTGCTTTGTTTTTAACAAACTCAGGTAGTAAAATCGGAGTTGAGCAAAGAGTGTTTTTAGCAAATGAACAAAACCTACCTTCACTTAGAGGAGTAATTCGCACCACTAAAAAAGTTTTTTATACTTTAGTTTTAATTCAGTTAATTGGCGTTATTTTTTGTACTTCCTATATTTACTTTGCGATGCCTGAGTTTCAAGAAATTAGTTTCACGAAAGCTCTTTTCTACTGTGTTTTTCTGTCAGTTTCTTTGTTTATGAACGCAGGATTTGTACCGCTTCCGGTAGATTTTCCAACTTTACTTTTAAACGGACACACTGTGTTTTTCATAGGCTGCGCATTTTTGATATTTTTAGGAGGTCTGGGATACATTCCTTTGATTTCTTTAGCCGACTACATTAAAGCAAAGGTCAAAAAAACTGACTACAGGTTTTCCAAAATCGCCAAAATTCTGTTTTTTGCGCACGTTTTACTTTGGATTTTTGGCTTTGTGGTTTTAACTTCTCTTGAGTTTAACTCACCAGCTCTCGCAAAACTAAATGGCCCTCAAAAACTAACAGCGACCTTCTTTACCTCAATTTCTGCACGTTCTGCTGGTTTTAGTGTGATACCGCAGGCTAGTCTGGCCAGAGAAGGCAGTATTATTGTAATGATTATCTTGATGTTTATCGGCGCCTCTCCAAACTCAGCCGGTGGTGGCGTTAGGACAACTACTGTCGTGTTAATAGTTGCGGCAATTTTTAGCCACATTAAAGCAGAGTCTCAAACTAAACTTGGCAAAAAACTAGCATTTAAAGAAGAGACTGTCAAAAAAGCCTTTATTGTGGCAACAGCAGTTACTTTAGTGTTAATTATTTCTATTTTTGTGGTCGCTGTGGCTGAGCAAAACTACTATGAAGGCCAACTTCAAATCGCAAAAGCCTTGGCACTTAAAGGCGAGCACTTCCAAGAGCCACTTGCTTATAGTTTAAAAGACATTGTTTTTGAGCTAGTTTCAGCTTTCGGGTTAGTTGGATATTCTAGAGGTTTGACTTTTGGCACTAAATTACTTATTACTAAATGGGCAATTATCTTTATGATGTTTTTTGGTCGTGTTGGTCCAATTACCTTCCTACGTGCATTTTCTTTTAAACAAAAAACCACGCAAACTTACAAAATTAGCGAAATTGACTTAATTATTAGTTAAAATAAATTAGAGGACCGGTTATGGGAATTTTTTCAAAAATATTTCAAAAATTTAAAAAAAATAAACCACAACAACTTGGCTTTAGCAGTCAAGTTAGCTCAGTTTCTGGTCTTTCAGATATTTTTTTAAACCTAGCAAACTTAACTTATACAGATTTTATTGAACAACTTGAAGAAGTTTTAATCATGGCTGATTTTGGTGTTCAGACCACTTTAAAAGTACTAGAGATTTTTCAAAAAAGTGTAACCCACAAGAACTTTTTAAAAATTCAAGAAACTAAAGAAAAACTACTTGAAGCAATTTACTCAGTCTATCAAAATCCAAGCGCAGATACTAGCATTACCTTGAAAAAAGAAACACCACTAACTGCCTACATGTTTGTTGGAGTTAACGGCTCTGGCAAAACTACTACTATCGCAAAACTTGCTGCCAGATTAAAAAACCAAGGCGAAAAAGTACTCTTAATTGCTGCCGATACCTTTAGGGCAGGCGCAGTTGACCAGTTAGTTGAATGGGGAAAACGCCTAGACATTGAAGTATTTTCAAACCCCCACACCAAAGATGCAGGTTCAGTTTGCTTTGATGGTCTTGAAAAAGCAATTAAAGAACAATTTTCATACTGTTTAATTGACACCGCAGGTCGTCTACAAAACAAACAAAACCTAATGGCTGAACTTGCCAAAATTAAAAAGATAGTTGTCAAAAAACTCAACAAAGAATTAAGTGAAACTATATTAGTAGTAGACGCAAACCTAGGTCAAAACTCATTTGAACAAGCAAAATCCTTTAAAGAAATCACTGATATTTCAGCGCTGGCTTTAACTAAAATGGATGGAACTGCCAAAGGTGGTATCATTTTTAGAATCAAAAGCGAACTTGGAATTCCAACTAAACTAATTGGAGTTGGCGAAAAGGAAAACGATCTTTTAGACTTTGAACTTGAGCGTTATATGTCCGTTGTTTTTCAGGAACTTTTTTCAAATGAAACCACTTGCTAGTAAAGAACATTTAATTTCACTTTACTTAACTTACTCGCCACTACTTACCAAAACCCAGGCTGAACATTTTTATGCTCACTATTTTTTAGACTACTCGCTAGCGGAAATTGCGGAAAACGAAGGTGTTTCTAGGAATGCTATTTTTCTTTCACTTAAACAAACTGAACGCAAGTTAGTTGATTTTGAAATTAAGTTGAAATTAGTTAAAAAGACTGAAAATCTACGCAAAAGAATTAAGAATATATCAGATAAATATCAAATTCCATTAAAAGAGTTTGAAGATATTGAAGGAGTTTGATTATGTCACTTGCAGATAAAATACAAATGGCCCTGCGTAAAGTAACTGGCACTGCTAAGTTATACGAGGGCGATATTGAAAAAATGATGAAAGAAATCAGGCTTTCTTTATTGGAAGCCGATGTTTCTTATGCTGTTGTCAAGAAATTAAGCACTGCAATTAAAGAAAAAGCTTTGGGTCAAAAAATCTTAAAAGGTCTAAACCCAGGCGAGCAAGTTGTAAAAGTTGTCAAAGACGAGTTGACCCAAATAATGGGCACAAACCCTCGGCTACTTGAGTTTACCTCAAACCCTACTTTGATAATGCTAGCAGGTCTGCAAGGTTCTGGTAAAACCACAACTTGTGCTAAAATTGCTAACTTAGTTAAAACTAAAGAAGGCAAAAACCCACTGCTAGTTGCTTGTGATATTTACCGCCCTGCTGCCATCGAACAACTTAAAACGCTGGGGTCGTCAATTGGTGTAAAAGTCTTTGAAAAAGGCTTAACTGAGCCACTTTCAACAATTAAAGAAGCCTTGATTTACGCAAAAGAAAATCTGCATGATGTTGTAATTATAGACACCGCCGGTCGTCTGCAAATAGACGATGTGCTAATGCAAGAACTTAAGTCAATTCAAAGTAATTTTAAGATTAACGAAACCATATTAACACTAGACTCGATGGCCGGCCAAGAGGCTGCAAATGTTGCAAAAACCTTTATGGAAAATATTTTTGTCCAAGGTGTGGTTTTAACTAAAATTGACGGAGACTCCAGAGGTGGTGCCGTGCTTTCAGTCAAGGCAGAGTCTGGTGTGCCTATTATGTTTCAAACTTTTGGCGAAAAAATTGAGGACATCGAGGTATTTCACCCAGAACGAATTGCTAATCGTATTCTTGGCATGGGCGACCTTCTTACCTTAATTGAAAAAGCCGAAGAAAGTTTTGAAGAAAAAGAGTCAAAAAAACTAATTGATAAAATTAAAAACAACACTTTTGACTACAACGACTTACTTAAACAATTTAAGTCTATGAAAAAAATGGGATCAATCGCCAAAATTTTTTCATTTATCCCAGGGCTTTCGCAAATTAAAAAAGCCTTGGGCGAAATAGATGAGGCTACTTTTTATAAATACGAACACATCATTCAGTCTATGACTAAGCAAGAGCGAAAAGACCCTGACTTAATTGCCTACTCAGACACTCGCCGAATGCGAATTGCAAAGGGTTGTGGGATGCCAAGTCGCGAGGTTCGCAAACTAGAACAGGCTTTTTCTAAACAAAAGCAAATGATGAGACAAATTTTTGCAAGCAACTTAGACTTAGACTTTAACGAAGCACCAAAAGAAGATGAACTTACTAAAATGTTTGAAGAACTGCAAAACAAACTGTTAAGCGGCCAAAGCCAAGGACAGGCAAAAAAAGGTAAAGGCAAAAACAAACAAAGAAGGTGGTTTTGACTTACCATGTCTAGGCTAATTTTAGTAGACGGAAACTCACTTATCTTTAGAGCCTACCACGCAACTGCTTATACTGGTGAGATTTTAAGAACCTCAAAGGGCGTGCCAACTAATGCCTTGCTTGCTTTTATTAACATGTTTAAAAAAATTCTTGCCAAAAAACCCACTCACATTGCAGTTACTTTTGACTTAAAAGAACCAACTTTTAGACACAAAGTATACGCAGACTACAAAGCAGGACGCAAAGCAGGTGACCCTGAACTTTTTCAGCAGTTTGACTCAATTAAAAGATATCTTGCTCTACAAGGTGTCTCTTGCCTTGAAAAACCGGGCTATGAGTCTGACGACATAATTGGTTCAATTGCTAAAAACTCACCAGAAATTGACGATGTGATAATTTATTCATCTGACCGTGATTTATTGCAACTGGTTGACAATAAAACTACAGTTGCTTTAATTAAAAAAGGAATGGGTGAAATTATTGAGTATACTCCTGAAGTTATATTTACAGAATATGGTTTAGACCCGCTTCAGTTAATTGACTTAAAAGCCCTGCAAGGAGATACTTCTGACAACATCAAAGGAGTTACTGGAATTGGGAAAGTCACTGCACTTAAACTAATTCAAACATACGGGTCTGTTGCTAATTTATACGAACATATTTCTGAGTTAAAAGGCGCTCAAAAAACCAAGTTAGAAGAAGGTAAAGCAGATGCTGAACTTTCTTATTTTCTTGGAAAAATTTACACAGATAAGTTATTTTCTGTGGAAGTAACTAAAAAGCAACCAGTAGACCAAGAAGGACTGCAAAACTTTTTCCGTGAGTTTGAGTTAAACCAACTATACAAAGAAAAAGCAGTTTCAAAAAATACAAGCACTTTTGTCCAAGGTTTTCAGTATACTACTGAAGACAGAGAAATTGCTGAGTTTTTAAAAACACCCGCTACCTTGTTTGCCGAGTACACAGATAAAGACGAACTAATTCACCTGGTTTTATTCAACAAAACCAATTACTTGTTTTTAAAAAAAGAACAAGTGTTTTTTAGTCCTGCGTTTTTGACATTTTTAAAAAGCGAAACCAAAACTGTTGTTTTTAACTTAAAAAGATTTATCAAAGTTTTACTTAAAAACCAAATTGAGTTTAATTTCGTTAAGTTTGACTGCGCACTTTTACTTGCCTACTGCAAGGACGCAGAAAACGGCACACAATACTTTAATTTTCTTGCAAACAACGAGTTTGATGATTTAATTGAAGTGCCAAAGGCCTATGAAACCAAGTCTAACTTAAACCTTGACTTAAACACTCTTAGTAAAAAAGTTAAGTTAATCGATTTAGCCTTTACTAAGTTGCAACATGAACTTAAAGACACAAAAAGATATGAACTATACCACTCTATTGAACTTCCACTTTCCTTGGTGCTGGCAAAAATGGAAAACACAGGAGTACTTCTAGACACTGCCTACTTAATAGAACTTAAAGCTGAGTTTGAAGTTAAGTTAGCGGAACTAAAAGCCAAAATCAATAGACTTGTTGGATATGACTTAAATCCACTCAGTCCAAAACAAATCGCTAAGTTGCTATACGAAGACTTAGGGCTAAAACAAACTAAGAAAACTGCAAAAGGAGCAGCTTCTACAGACTCAGAAACTTTGGCAGAGTACGCCGAGGTTTATCCAATTGTTAAGCTTATTTTAGAGTACCGAACTTACGCCAAAATCTTGCAAACTTACGCAGTTGGATTGCTTGAATCTGCAGATAACGAAAATATTGTGCACACAACTTACAATCAAACTCAAACTGCAACAGGACGACTTAGTTCCTGTAATCCAAACTTGCAAAACATCCCAGCACACTCAGAACTTGGCACTAAAATCAAAAACGCTTTTGTTGCAAGAACAGGTTTTTCTTTCCTTTCTCTAGACTACTCGCAAATTGAGCTAAGAGTTTTAGCCTCAATTTCTGCCGACAAAAATATGCTTTCTGACTTTTCTTTAAACAAAGATATCCACACCGCAACCGCGATGCGTATTTTTAACACAAACGAAGTAGACAAAGAACAAAGGCATAAAGCCAAAGCAATTAACTTTGGACTAATTTACGGAATGTCTGCATATGGTCTTAGCAAAGCACTTTCTCTAGACATCAAAACAGCTGATCAATACATTAAAACTTACTTTGCGGCTTATCCCGAAGTTTTACCACTGCAAGAAAAACAAATTAAAGCCACAAAAACTAATGGATTCGCTGAGACTTTATTTGGTCGTAGACGTTATTTAGATCCTGAAACTCTTTATTTTCGCCGTAATCCGAAACTTTTTGAAAGACTTGCTGTCAACTCCCCAATTCAGGGAACTGCTGCCGATATATTAAAAATATCTATGCTTAAAATTAGTAAGTTTTTAAAAGAACAGCAAGCCGAGAGCAGGATGTTGTTGCAAATTCATGATGAGTTGATTTTTGAAATCAAAGAAGGCGAAGAACATTTAATTCCCGAAATTAAAAAAATCATGACTGATTTTGATTTAAATGTGCCGTTAGTTGTGAGTGAAAGCAGCGCAAAACGCTGGATAGAGGTGTAAATTGCCTGAACTTCCTGAAGTTGAAAATGTCCGTAAATACTTAAGTCAGTCTATAGTTGGCAAAAAAATTGAGGCTATAGATAATTTTTCAAATGAAAAAATAATTTCAAGCGCAGTTATATCTAAAGTTTTAAACACTAAAATCAAGTCCGTTCGTAGACACGCAAAATACTTATTTTTAGACCTAGACAACGACCTGACTTTAATTTCACATTTAAGAATGGAGGGTAGATATTATTTAAATTCGCAAATTAACCCTCATACTAGAGTCCGTTTTTACTTTGAAGGCACACAAACTCTTGATTTTGTAGATAGACGAAAATTTGGTAACTTTGTTTTAGTTAAAACTGATTCCATCAGTGACTACCTTTTAAATAAAGTTGGAAAAGAACCTTTTGACTTAACGGCCGACGAGTTAGCTTTGAAAGCTAAGCGTAAAAGTAGTTTAGTCAAGGCTTTTTTGTTAGACCAGCACAACATTGCTGGTCTTGGCAATATTTATGTTGACGAGGTTTTGTTTGCATGCAAAATCCTGCCAACTAGAACAATAGATACATTGGCTAAAGCAGACTTTGAAAATATTTTGAAAAACGCAAAAATAATTTTAAACAAAGCAGTAGAACTTGGCGGTTCTACTATTTCTAGTTTTGAAATAGCCGAAGGTTTAAATGGTAGTTTTCAAAATTATTTAAAAGTACACACTAGAGTAGGAAAACCTTGCTTGGTATGTGGTTCTGAAATTAAAAAAATGAAAGTTGCAGGTAGAGGCAGTTATGTCTGCGAAGTTTGTCAAAAGTAAGTTAATTGCGATCACCGGAAATATTTGTTCTGGTAAAACTGAGTTTTTATCTGCACTTAAAAAACAAGGCTGTCAAACTATTTCTACAGACGAAATAGTTGATATACTTTGGCAAGATGAAAACAATCGGGCCAAAATTGCCGAAACTTTTTCGTTACCACTTTCTACAAAACTGAAAGAAACTGTTAAAAAACTAGTTTTTAGTCAGCCAAAAAAACTAAAACAACTAGAAGAGATTTTTTTCCCACAAGTTTTTGCAAAACTGAAAGAAGTTCAAATAAATTCTAAAAATACATACATTTTTGTTGAAGTTCCTTTGCTTTTTGAGCGAAATTTGCGAGACAAATTTGACTTCACAGTGTTAGTATACGCTGATTTAGAAACCTCTAAAAACAGATTTTTAGCCACTCGAAAAAGCAGCGAAAAAGAGTTTTTTTATATCTTGAAACACCAAATAATTAACGATGAGAAATTGCTTTTTGCAGATTATGTAGTATATAATAATCGTATGAATTTAAGTTTAGAAAACGAAGTTTCTGCTCTATTTTCAGTCTTAAAAATGCATTATGGCGACTAAAATCACAGTTTATAAAAAAGCACAATTAACAGCAGAACAAATTAAAGTTTTAACTTATCTATACTTGCCAATTTTGGGCAAAAGAGCCTATTCGCTTTACCTTTCTTTTGCACAATTGGTCAATTTTTCTGTGGGCAAATCTCTAGATTATGACCACAATTTTTTTGTAAATTTACTAAATATCTCACCTCAAAAGCTAACGGAAACTAGACGTAAATTAGAGGCAATCGGACTAATTGATACTTTTGAAAACCAAGATAACTTAGTTTTAATTTTAAACAATCCGCTTACTGCTAACTCTTTTTTTTCAAACCCTAATTTGCATGTTTTACTACAAAAAAATATTCCAAGTTTAGAAACCTATAATTCAATTAAACAAATTTTTCACACCAACTCATTTATTTCAAAAAACTACACTAATATAACTGAGACTAACTTAGTTAAAACCTTCGGCGCATTTGACCCCAAAAAAATAACAGTTGCAGAAAGTTACGGAATTGACAAAACCAGAGTTCCTGAGTTTATATCTGAGTTTGATTTTTCTGAGTTTGCAGGTTTTTTAGCCAAATCAAAAGTCGGTTTTGCTGGCACTGAACTTGAAAACGAAAGTTATAAATCAAGACTTATTTCTTTAGCTTTAAACTTTTCTTTAAAAGAAAAAGAACTCGCGGAGATTTTTATTGCAAACATTAGAGACAAGAAAGCACCAAATATTGATGCTTTAAAAGTTGCAATTTCAACATATCGTTTTAGTCAAAAAACCTCAGAAGACAGTGCTTCAGAAATTACAGCGTGGTTGAATGAAATTGATGTAAAATCGCTTGTTGAAGCGATTAAACAACAAACTAAAGTCTCTAAAATTGATGCAAAAGATTTTGTTCAACTTATTGACTTTATAGAAAAACACAAAGAAAATGTCAACCTTGGTGTTCTAAATATGTTAATTTTGCATTCTTGTAAATATCAACAAAAAGAATATGCAGATCGTTTACCTTCGAATACTTTTTTGGAAAAAGCTCTAAACATTTGGATAATTGACTATAAAGTAAAAACCACGAGAGACGCTGTTTTAATTTCACAAAAATTAGCCGAAAGATTCATTTCAAATATCGCTCCAAAGACTAGAAAGACTAATTCAAATAAAAGTAGTTTTTCGCCCAGTTGGGCAGATAAACTCGTAGAAGGATTTTAATTATGCAAGCCGAAATTAAAGCAATATTAAAAAAATATCCAGATCTTAAAATAGACTTAAATACTTTAGATAAACAAATTGTTTTGTTTTATATTAAATATTATTTATATCAAAACAAACCCGCTGAACTTTTTAGAGACAAAAATAATGCACTTAAAATCAGGCCAATTGAAAAAGTAGCGTCTGCGTCTATTGCAGGTAAGTTTATACAGCCAGATGCCGAACTTAGCGGTTTTCAAGAAAAAATGCCAGGCCAAAAAACTGCAAAACTTCACGCCGACCGAGTAATTTCAGAAATTATTGCTGGCCATACACCTGTTGGTTTTATGTTAACTGGCCAAAACGCAGTTGGCAAGACTTTTTTACTAAGAGCACTAGCCACTGCTTTGCGCCGTAAAAACACCGTAGTTTTGCACGTTTTTCCGATAGACTTATTTACTTATGCTAACCCTGTTGAACCAAACAACCGAAAATACTTAGAGTTATTTAAAAACACACCTGTTTTAATACTTGATGATATTGGCACCGAACAAGGTGCAGACTGGTTGTATAAATCCGTTTTAGTGCCAATATTAGAACACCGTTTAAACTACAAACTCACGACAATTTTTTCATCTAATTTTAACTTAAAAGAATACTATAAAAAAATTAGTGAAAAAACAGGCGATGTGCAATTGGCTCTACAAATTTGCAGCAAGATAAAAATACTTACTGGCCAAAACATTGTTGAAATCGCTTAACTTTCATAAGGAGTTTAAAAAATGAAAATAGAATTAACTTTTCCAAATCAAGACAAAAAAGAGTATGCTTTGGGTACAACCGTTTTAGAAGTTGCCGAAAGTATTTCGCTTTCTTTAAAAAAAGCCACAGTTGGTGCTAAACTAAACGACCGCTTAATTGGTGCAAATGAACCAATTTTAGAAAGTGGTGAGTTTTTAATTTTAACAAAAAAAGACGAACTTTCCTTAAAAATCCTAAACCACTCAGCTGCTCATCTTTTGGCATACGCCATTCAAGAACTATATCCAAACACTAAATTCTGGGTTGGACCTGCAATTGAAGAAGGTTTCTACTACGATATGGACTTAGCAGGTTCTGTAATTTCAGACCAAGACTTTTTGACAATTGAAAAGAAAATGCGTGAACTTAGCAAGGCTAATTTTCCAGTTTTAAGAAAAGAAGTGTCTGAAGAAGAGGCTAAAGAAATTTTTAAAGAAAACCCATATAAACTTGATTTAATTGAAAAACACGCAAGCGAAGGCTTAACTGTCTACACAGAGGGTGAGTTTTCAGATCTTTGCCGCGGTGGGCATGTTAAGTCAACTGGTGAAGTCCAGTTTTTCAAATTACTCTCAGTATCTGGCTCTTATTTTAAAGGTTCTGCTAAAGAAAAACCACTTACCCGAATTTATGGCTGCGCATTTTTTCAACAGGCTGATCTAGACGCTTACTTAAAACAACTGCAAGAGAGAAAAGACCGAGACCACCGCAAGGTCGGGAAAGAACAAGATATTTTCTTTATTTCCAAGGAAGTTGGCCAAGGCTTGGTATTCATGCAACCAAAAGGAGCAACTATTCGCCGAACAGTTGAGCGCTATATTACCGACAAAGAACTAGCCCTTGGATATCAACACGTCTACACACCAATTTTAGCAAACGTCTCACTTTACGAAACATCTGGCCACTTTGCCCACTATAAAGACTCAATGTTTCCAGTATTAGAGTTCAATAGCGGTGAAAAAATGGTGCTGCGTCCAATGAACTGTCCGCACCACATGCAAATATTTTCACAAAAACTACGCTCATATCAAGAACTACCACTTAGAATCGCTGAACTTGGCATGATGCACAGATACGAAAAGTCTGGTGCACTAACCGGTCTTGAAAGAGTTCGCGAAATGACTTTAAACGATGCACATATTTTCGTAACTCCAAAACAAATCAAACAAGAGTTTAGTCAAACAGTGAAACTAATTTTAGACTGCTACAAAGACTTTAATATTAAAGACTTTAAGTTTAGATTGTCATATCGCGACAAAGAAGATAAAGAAAAATACTATCCAGATGACAAAATGTGGGACATGGCCGAAAAATACTTAAAAGAAACAATGGACTCACTAAAACTTACCTACTACGAAGCGAAAGGTGAGGCTGCTTTTTATGGTCCTAAACTAGATGTGCAAATTAAAACTGCAATTGGACACGAAGAAACTCTTTCAACCGTTCAACTAGACTTTCTTTTGGCTAAACGTTTTGGTCTGACTTATGTTGACAAAGATGGTAAAGAAAAAACACCAGTGGTTATTCACCGCGGAGTGGTATCTACAATGGAGCGTTTCATTGCTTATCTACTTGAAGAGACCAAAGGAGTTTTTCCGCTTTGGTTGTCGCCAGATCAAATCAGAGTAATTCCTGTGAACAATGAGTTTCACTTAAAATATGCAAAACAAGTTGTCACTCGTTTAAGAAAACAAGGTTTTATTGTCAATCTTGATGCTTCTTCTGAAAAACTAGGCTATAAAATTAGACAATCGCAAACTCAAAAAGTTAACTACACTCTAGTAATTGGCGACAATGAAGTTCAGAATAAATCAGTGACCTACCGTAAATACGGAGAAACTAAGCAAACCGAAATTAAGACCAGTGATTTTATTAAACTACTTAAAAGAGAAATTAAAATCAAAGGCTTAAAATAAATGATTGCGTTTAAAAATGTTAGTTTTTCTTACGATAAGAAAAACTTAGTTTTAACTGACCTTAGTTTTACCCTAAAGCCTGGTGAAATTATGGGCTTACTTGGTGCCAATGGCTCTGGCAAGTCTACCACTTTTAGACTATTAACTGGGCTGATAAAACCACTAAGTGGTTCAATTTCTATCTTTGAAAAAGAGCCTGGCTACGCGCTTTCTAAAGATATTGGCTATATGCTTGAAGAACGTAGTTTAATTCAAAATATGAAGGTTAAAGACTACGTTTACTACCTTTGTATGCTAAAAGACATGTCAAAAAAAGAAGTTGAGGCAGAACTCAAAAAACAACTTGAGTTTTTCGGCCTTAAAGATAAGTTTGACTCAAAAATTCAAGAACTTTCCAAAGGCATGCAACAGCGCTTGCAGTTTATTGTAGCTGTGCTAAATAAGCCTAAACTCTTAATTTTAGACGAACCGTTTACAGGTTTAGATGTTTTTAATATCAAGTTATTTATGGAAGTAATTAACGGCTTAATTAAGTCAGGCACAATGGTTATTTTTTCTTCACACCAAATTGATCAAGTTGAGTCACTTTGCTCAAAAGTTTTAATATTAAATCATGGTAAAACCGTCGTACAAGGCGATTTAAATGAAATTAAACAAAACTTTTCAAAAGTTTATCTAAACATCGAAGCCCCAGAAATTGCCAAACAGTCGTTTTCTGGATTAGACGGAATTTGCGAAATTAAAGAACTTTCTTTAAACCAAATTAGACTAACTTTAAAATCAGAAAACTACAGTCGCTCAATTTTTAATTTCTTAAAAGACAAAGTAGACATCAAAAGATATTCACTAGACTACGCTTCTTTGAAAGAAATTTTTATCGCTAAGGTTAAGAATTATGAATAGTAAATTTGGTAAGTTGTTTTTATATAATTTAGCAAGACGCCTAAAGACTAAAACCTTTTTATTTACTAATTTAATTTTGTTCTTTTTAATTTTTATTTTAAGCGCACTACCCAGTTTAGTTTCGGGTCGCAAAAATAAAGCACAAGTTGTTAAAAGCAAAATTATTGTTAACACCTTAAAAGATGGTGTGTATGGCACTTTTTCAATTGCTGATTTCAAAAATAAATTAACAAACCGCTTAGTTGGCATAGACCCTAAAAAAAGTAATTTTGAACTTGAGTTTATCTCAGACTTTAATTTTAAGTTAAATCAAGCAAGTTCAATAAAGACTTTCCTTGAAAACAAAAAAGCAACTGCCTTAGTTGACTTTAAGATGGAAAACTCAAAACTTGTTACCGAAGTTTACTTTAATCAAACTAAACAAAGCGTGCAGACCGAACTAAATGCACAACTTCGCAAGTTTGCGGTGTACGATTTTTATAATTTAACTGAAGAGCAAGTGAATCCACAAATTAATCAAAACAAGCTAACTCTCGATACTAAACGAATTGCCTTTATTTTACTTGTTGCTATGTTTACGGTGTTTATTTTCGCGTTTGCTTTTACCGCTCAGTTGTTTTCAGCAGACATTTTTAGTGAAAAGCAAAGCAAAACAGTTGAGTTAATCTTTCAGTCAATTTCTCCGCGTCAACATTTTTATACCAAGTTTTTTGCAATTATTGGCTATATTTTAATTCAGTTTACGCTGCTTTCACTTTATTCAACACTCGCATCTGCGCTTTTTGGTCAAAGCATCAATTCAGGCCTGCAGTTTACCGGCTTGAAAATTACCTCTGAACTAAAAGTAGCCATTACCACACCGCTTACTCTTAGTTTGCTTGGCTTATTTATGCTATTGTTTACTTCAATTTTGATTTCCGGAATTTTGGCGTCATTTGCACACAACTCAGAGTCTTTTCAAAATATTTTTTCGGTCTTGATGCTGATTTTTATTGTTCCTTTCTATGTGGTATTCTTCACCTATAACTCAGAATCTAGTTTCGCTCAAACCTTAATTCACGTCTTTGCATATTTTCCACTTACCGGACTAATCACAGCACCCGCTTTGCTGTTAGCAGGCGCTATCTCAATTATTGAAACCTTTGTTATTTTTACCCTAAACACAATTTGCATGTTTGCACTTTTCTACTACGCACCACCGATTTATCGATTCTTTATTTTGAGATACGAAAAAATTAAACTTAGCCAAATTTTTAATAAATCACGGAGGAAAAATTTAAAAAATGAAGAAAAAAATTAAAAGAATTTATAAACATTTTATGAGTTATTTGTATGTGCTTCTTGGATTTGAATTGGTAGCAATTGTTTTTTTTCCGTTCCTTTTCAAAGAAAAAGACATGCAAATAATATTTGGGATTTTTGTTTTTGCGCTAATTCCTTTACTTGTTGTAATGCTACTTTTTTATTTAAGGTATTTAGAGTCACTATACTTAAAAGACTTTTTTAAGTCTAATGAGTTTCAAGAAGTTAGTCTAAGAATTAAAAATAAGTTAGAACTTACCTACACGCCAGAACTTAATTACTCACCTGAATACAAAATAAACAAAAAAAGTAATTTGAATTTAGTAAACGAAGAAACCGGAATTATTTTAACTGAATTTAAAGAAAGCGCAATTTTCTCAAGACATTTAGTTAGAATTGAGTTTACTAATTTCTTAACAGAACTTCCTGACTTTGCTATATTTAACCACTACGCTTTAAATAAACCAAATGTTAATCGTCAATTTTTAGTCAAAAATCCGCCTACACCTTTTAAAAATAAATTTAAACTCTACACTAAACAACCAAATTTATTTAAAGAACATGTATACACACAAATCTATAGTACTTTTGCTAAGTTTAACTCAGTACTTTTGGTCAAAAAACTAAACACTTTAACCATTTTAATTTCAGACAAGGTGCTTAGACTAACTCCAAATGTGTTAGAAAAAGAAAGTGAATACTTAGATAAACTCATACCTTCTTTAGATTCTTTTAAGAAAATTTTTACTGAAATTGAAAAAATTAAAACAAGCATAGTATAATCTTGTTTGAAATGTTTTTTAAAAAAAGGAGTAATTTATGAAAAAAACTTTAGTTGTTTTACTAACTTTTATTCTAGGTTTTCTCTTCTATTCATGTAAACCAAAAAACCCAGAAAAATCAAAACCAGTACCACAAAAAACATACACAGTAACTTACGACAAATATATCAAGCCAACTATTGCTGGTGTTGAAAAACCAGTTAGCCCTCAAACTGTTTCAGAAAAATCTTTAGTTAAGTTTGAACTTGATTTAGACCTTGCTAAAAAAGACAACCTTAGAATTATAGGTGTTGCATTAGATAAAAAAGAATACCTAATTTCAGATAAACTACTTAAAAACATTATGAAACTTGGCTTTGAAGTTACCACTAACGCAACTATTGAAACAAAAACTGAGTTTATTTATCAAGGCGAATTAAAAAGTCTAGAAGCCTACGGCGTTGAGACTAACAAACTTATTGATACACTTCCATATGTAGATGAGTTTAGCAAAATTGCCAAAAGAGTTGACAGTTTAAAAGAAGTTTGGCAAATAATCTTGAAAGCCTTTGAAGTAAATGATTTTAACGAACTTAAACAAAAACTTGAAAAAGATCCACTTGGCACAATCACTAATTTTTTAAAATCAGATATTAAATTCCCAAATCACCCGGAATTAAAACCACTTGAAGAGTTTATCCAAACTCTAAAACCAAATGTTTTTTATTTAGCATCACTTGCTTACGCTAAAGAAATTAAAATAGAAAACTTTATCAACTTTGCTGATTTGTCTAAACTTGGCACCAACTTAAAAGCAAATCTGCTTAAAGCCTTGAGTTATACTATGTTTGTTAGAAACCCAAAAAGACCAGATGAGTACAAAGCAGAGTTAATTAAGCACATCAATAGTGAAACTTCTCAAAAATACTTTGATCTCATTGATAAAATTGGTGCGCATATTTTGAGTTTTACTCAACTAAAAGATATTGATTTCTCTCAATTTGAAAACTTTGAAACTGCCGTAAAAGCATATCAGACAAATTTTGCTAAAATTTTTGAACTTAAAAATAAGATCAAAACAGAAAAAGATTTAGCTAAAAAAGCAGAGTTGGTTACCGAAATTAAAGCACTAATTTCTGCAAATGCATCAACATCAAAAAACTTAGCTGAAATTCTTTTAAAACAAAAAGAGCAAATCACTAAAATAACAGACTCTATTCAAGGGTTAGTTAAAGAACTTGCTAGTTTAAATGAATCTGAACACCAAGAATACACAAAAACTTTAAGTGAACTTCCGCATTTCTTACTTGAGTTAATTTATAAATTAGGAGAAAAAAGAGCACGTGCTTTAAAAAACGAAGCTGGTGTTTCGGCTCCTGAGTATGGAACAGAAAAGTACGATAAATTCTTTTTATTTTGCGACGGAATTAATAAAATTTTAGCGCATTCTGAAAAAACAGGTGACCCTAAAACTATACATCCGTCTGTAAAAAAATTAGTTGATTTGTTTTACAATGATTTTGTAAATGTGTTAGTAAAAGACTACAACAAGATTAAAAATCTAAATGAATTACTTAAAAAACAAGCTAGCGGACTAACTAAGTTGAGTGAAAACTTAGATAAACTAATTGAGAATTTAAAACTGAATAAATAATATAAAAACGCCTAATAAGGCGTTTTTATATTATTGTTTAACTTCAATTAATTTCTCTTCAATAAATAAGTTATTTAGTTTTCTTTTAGAACTAAAATTAGGCTTGAAATATCCACTTTCCCATCTAGAAATTGTCACATAGGTAACCCCTAAAATTTTAGCAAGATCACTTTGCGACAAAAAACGGCGGTCTCTTAGTTCTTTAATTAGCACAGAGTAATTCATTTTGCCTCCTTTGTAAACTTTAATATACACAAATTATAAAAATGATTAAAAAATGTTTTAAAAAACTTTTTAAAAACAACATAGATTTTAGACCTTTTTCAAATGTGTTTTTGCCATTTTTATGAAAATTTTCAAACAAATCGCCTTGCTAGCGGAACAATTTTGCTAAAAACAAAACACAAGTATGCCGGCAAAGCAATACAAACAAATGCTAAAACAGCGTTATATATAAATATAATAGGCTAATAATGCTTTGTGTGTGGTATAATTTTTGTGTTAATTTAACCCACGGAGGACATCAATGCTTAAAAGAAAAAAATACGAAAATGCTGCTGGAAAAGTTCATCCTCTTGCATATGTTGTACTTGCATTTTTCTTAGTTTTAATCGCAATTACTATAGTTTTTATCACTCCAAGCGCAAAAACTAGATTTACCAACGAAATTCAAAAAAACTACTCAAATTTAAAATTTGGCCGTCAATTGGCAAACTCAGATAAATATACTCGCTACTTGCCAACTGAAAACATCTACGTTCCAATTTCTCAAAGAAAACTATACTCTGTGTTAGAAAAATCAAAAACTGCTACTGAAAACCTAGTTTTTGCCTACTATGGAACTAGAACTCACAAAAACACTTTGGAAAACCTAGGACCAATTAACGAAGAGTTTACTCGTTTATTTGATGGTTATGAAAACGCACAAACTAAAGTAGAAAAAGACGAAGAGTTTGCAAAAGTTACAGGCAAAAAAATATACTTCCTTGATTTACTTAAAAAACCAGTTGAAATTGAAGACGAAAAATACTACTATCCTGACTACAAAAACTTTAAGAAAAAATATCCAGGTCTATATCAACCTAAATACAGCCAAACAATGTTAGTTTTCTACAAAGGTGAACTGCTTGATTTAAGTGCAGAAGAACAACTTAAAACCACACTTGAATCACACTCAGACATCCGTCTGGAAGTTCAAAGATTCATTGAACTAATTGCTAAAAAAACTTTTAGAAAATAACTTTAAATGATTTTAAATCAATACATTAAACAAATTCAGGCAGCAGCGCCTGAGTTTGACTTAAGTGCTCTAGACATCTCTAAAAACCCTGACTTTGACTTAGCCTTGCCGCTTTTTAAACTAGCTGCTTTGAGTAAGCAAAAACCAGCTGAGATTTTTCTGGCAATTGAACAAAAAATCACTAGTTTAAATATTATTCAAGAACTCGTTTTTTTAAACGGGTTTTTAAATATTAAACTAAATCAAGATAAGTTTAAAGCAGATTTATTTAAAGTTTTAATTAAAGAAAATACAAACTTCCCGTTTTTTTTGCCAAACAAACGTAAGTACTTTATTGACTACTCAAGTCCAAATGTTGCTAAGTTTTTCTCAGTTGGTCATCTAAGGTCAACAGTAATTGGAAACTCCCTTAAACAAATCTTAAAGTGCGCAGGAGCAGAGGTGTATGGTGAAAACTACCTTGGTGACTGGGGAACTCAGTTTGGTAAGATGATTTACGCATATGAAAACTGGCTAGACACCGCTGAGTTTCAAAAAAACCCACTTGAGCATCTGCAATCTCTATATGTGCGTTTCCACAAGGAAGCCGAAGAGAACCCACTACTTGAAGACAAGGCTCGAGAAATTTTTAAAAACCTTGAAGACAGAGTCGAGAAATACCTGAAACTTTGGCGTCAATTTAGAGAAATATCCATTACTGAGTTCTTAAAAGTTTATCGCACGCTTGGCGTTGAGTTTGAAAATATTTCAGGTGAATCTTTTTACAACGACAAGATGCAACCTGTTTTAGCCAAACTTAGCGAAATGAAAGTCTTGGAAAAAGACGCAGGCGCGAAAATTGTAAGGCTAGGCGAAGATATCCCACCTGCTTTGCTGGTGCGTTCAGACGGTGCTACTCTTTACTTAACTCGTGATCTTACAGCCCTTGAATACAGAAAAAATCTACATAATTTTACAGACATTTTATACGTAGTTGGAAACGAGCAAAAACTGCACTTTGAACAACTAAAAAGACTGACCAAAATATACGGAATTGACACTAACATCACCCACGTTGGCTTTGGGCTGGTTTTGACAAACGGTAAAAAAATGTCAACACGCGAAGGTAAAACTAAAGGTTTAAAAGCCTTGTTAGATCTTGCGATTTTAGGTGCTAAAAATATAATTTTAGAAAAAAAACCAGAAACTAAGGAAATTGATTATCTCGCTGAAAAAATCGGAGTTGGCGCAATAATTTTTAATGACCTTAAAAACGACCGAACCCTGGATTTTGAGTTTAACTTAAACCAAGCCTTGAAGTTTGAAGGCCAAACTGGTCCCTATATCCAATATACAGTTGTTAGAATCGCTTCTATACTTGAAGGCCAAACACAAGACTTTACTAAGTTTGACTCTAAATATTTAACTAAAGAGTTTTGGCCTGTGTTAAAATTAATTGATAGTTTTAAAGAAACTATTGAAAAAGCAGCCGAGACCTTAATGCCTTCTACTGTGGCTAAATACTTACTTAATGTGTGCGCTAGTTTTAATAAACTATACGCCCAAACTCACTTTATAGTTAAAGACAGTTTAGTTCAAAACGCAAACCTATGCTTCCTTTACTTTGTGAGATTAGTTTTAGAAAAAGGTTTAAAACTGCTCGGAATATGTCCGATTGACAAAATGTAAATTTTGTCAAACTGCTCGATTGGCGGAATTGGCAGACGCATACGACTCAAAATCGTACGGAGAAATCCATATCGGTTCGACCCCGATATCGAGCACCATTTAAAAGATTTTTCAAAAAAGCACTCTTGTTGAGTGCTTTTTTTTATTTTTTTGAGTAATTCACGCGTGTTTTGACAAGTATATTTGCGAAACCCGAGTTCAGAAAATTTTTTTAAATTCTTGTGCTAAATATAGGTTTATAGTC
>CAUTSJ010000009.1:0-22934 GCA_963541505.1 uncultured Acholeplasmataceae bacterium | reverse complement strand
GCATGTATTAGACGTACCGCCAGCGTTAATCCTGAGCCAGGATCAAACTCTCCATTGATTGTTTAAGAGTTTAATTGACTCTAATTAGTTTTATTCTTGTAAAAGAATTGGTGTATTTGTCTTATTTAGTTTTCAAAGAGCTGTTTATTTCAAACAACCTTATTAAGTTTAGCACTTTTAAATATATATGTCAAAAAAAAGCAATGCTTGAAAAAAATTTTTAATGCTTGAATTTTTTTTGGATTTTTTTGCTTAATTTTAAGATATTTCCTAAGTTAAATTGCTTAAAAAAATCCTTTAAATAAAGGTTTTTTAAGATAAACTCATCAATTTCTTGAAAGGTAAGTAAACCTTTTAAAAACTTAGCAATAGCAATGTCGTCAAGGATTGAAAAGACTGTGCCAAAAAACTGAGTGTCAAACTCAGTAAGTAATCTATCATATACTAAGAAACGACCTTTTGGAATTTCTTCAACTGCTTCGGTTAGCGTGTCTTTGATTTCAAAATAATTGTAGGTATGTGGCCAAAGCAGCGCGTTTTTAATTGGATGGTACATATCGTTTTCAGAATGCAAATAGTAAGTATGCCCATTTGCCACACAAAATGCATGAATCTTTGACTCTTTTTGGCGAAGCACTTGAATTTCTTTTAAAGGAAAGTTAAATAGATACATCGCCTCAATTATCTCAAATGTTTTGTTAACCATAGTTTGTGAGTCCACTGTAATTTTTGTGCCCATCTGCCAGGTTGGGTGAACCAACGCAGTTGCTTTGTCAATTTGTTTTAACTCTGCTCTTGATTTGTTAAAAAAAGCACCACCACTTGCCGTGATTCCAATACTACTAAGTTCGCCAAAATGATTTTTTAGACAAAAAAGGGCGTTGTGCTCAGAGTCTACAGGAATAATTTTTACCTGTTTACTTTTTGCAATTTTTGTTAAAATTGAGCCCGCCATTACGAGACTTTCTTTATTAGCTAAAATTAAAGTTTTTCTGGCCATCAAAGCCCAGTATGAATAAATTAAGCCGAAAGATTGAGATACTGAATTAAAAACTGCGTCTATTTTATTTGAATAAATTAGCTTTTCAATATTTCTTTTGCCAACTATAAAGGTAATTTCTGGGTATGTTGATTTGTATGTTTTTAAAAAACGTTTGTTTTGAAGAATACAGATTTTGACTTTATTTTGGTATTTTGCAAAATATTTTTGGTTTTTTTCGTGGTCTTTAGACAAAGACACCGCCACTAGGCGGTAAGGGGTTTTTTCGGCCATTAAAATGTCTAGTGCTTTTTGGCCAACCGAGCCCAAGGCTCCGAGTAGTAAAATTGATTTTTTTGGCAATGTAAGTTCCTTATTTTAAAAGAAAAGTAACTAAGACTATGTAAATTAAGAAAATTAAGAAGGTCAAAAAAGTAGTTACAGAAAGCGCGTCAACTCTGTCTAAAACTCCACCGTGTCCGGGCAAAATATTTGAGTAATCTTTGACATTCGCTTGGCGCTTAAATGCGGAAAATATTAAGTCTCCGCCTTGTGCGATAACCGCAAACACGAACGCTACTAATAAAAGTAAAATAAAATAAGCAGGATGACTTTGTTTAGTAAGTCCAAAAAAAGTATCGGTTGTGTAGTAAAAGCGAAGTAGTAGAAAATAAATAACGCTGGTAGAAATGGCCGCTAAAACAGTTCCAATAAAAAAACCTTCCCAAGATTTTTTGGGAGAAATTTTACTCATTTTGTGTCTGCCAAAAGTAATTCCGCCAAGATATGCAAAAGTATCGGTTAGGACAGTGACAATCAAGGGAAACAGAGCAAAAAGCAAGTGATGAGTGCGCAGAAAAACCATGCCACCGAAAGAAAGAGCCAGAAAATTAACTAAAAAATAACTTTGGGTGAGTTGTTGCTTTTCGTGAAAATAAAGAATAGTAATAGTGATGTTGACTAAAACTAGCGTTAAAACTAAAGACAGCAGATAAATACTTAAGTTAAGTTCAGTTAGTTCAGTTTGCGGCAAATAACTTCTTTGAAAAGCAATCGCTGATATTGCAACTTGCAAGAGAAATACCAAAATATGGAGAACGGTTATTTTTGCTTTATTTTGATTTAAGTTAAAAACGCGGGCGAGTTCAAAGACAGCAATTTGCGCAAGCACTAGGTTCAGCAAAAAAAAGCCCAAAAAAGCAGGGCTTAAAATTAAAAGCGGCAGATACAGGGCTAAAATAAAAAAGCCAGTAATGGCTCTTTTTAAAATATTTGGCATAGTTAACTAAAACAGTTCGTTGGCGTTGTATTTACCGGCAGACAAAAGGATAAGGTCTGCTAAGTGAAAAACATAGCCAACTAAAAGTAGACCTGAAAGCATGCGAATAGCACCTGCTGTTTTATATCCATACACAAAGCGGTCAATTCCAAGTAGAGAAGTCAAAGGACAAAGAATTAAAAATAGATGACCTGGCTTTAATTCTTGCTTTAAATAGTCGTTTAGGTTTGCTGAGTATTTTTTTTGGAAAAACTTAACTAAGTCAAATAAATAGTAAAAAATCCCAACGTAGAAAACTCCAAGGCGAATTAAACCTGACTTGTGTTCTTTTAAGTAAAAGCGGTCAAGGCCAAAAATATTGGTAAAAGGACACAAAATCAGAAACTTAGCCCATTTAGTTAATTGCATTAAAGAATAGCCTCGCGTCTGTAGCGTCTAAGTATTAAAAGCACGATATCGGCGATCCATAAGAAAAAGCCAATAAAGATAAACAGGCCTAGCACAAAACGAATAATTCCAGGTAGTTTGTCTTTCGCGTAAATTAGGCGTTCAATAGATAGAATGCCAGTGAACGGAAAAAGAATTAAAATGATTGAAATTAAAGAAAGGGTACGGGGTCTGCGGGTAGAGCGCGTGCGTTTAGTAGTTTTTTTCATATAGACATTACCTCTTTAGTTTTAACTTGGGCGATTTCGTCAATTTTTTTAGTGTATTTGTCGGTTAATTTTTGAGCCTCGTCAAGTCCTTCTTTTTCAAGGTCTTCCGGGTATTTGGCTTTTTTAACCTGGTCGTTTAAGTCACGCCTTGCATTGCGGATAAAAACTTTGGCGTTTTCTTTAGCCTTTTCAACTTCTTTGGCTAAAGTTTTGCGGCGGTCTTCTGTCAGTTTTGGAAAAATTATTCTAACACCAACTCCGTCTGAGTTGACAGGCATATCAAGGTTTTCTGTCAAAATTGCGTGTTCTATGTCTTTAAGTAAAGACTTGTCGTAAGGTTTGACAAAAAGTTGAGTACCCTCAACTACTGTGATTTGCGAAACTTGGGCTAAAGGAGTCGGTACTCCGTAGTATGAGATTTGGATTTTGTCAAGAATTTTTGGATTGGCACGGCCTGTTCTGATTTGTGTTAATTCAGACTCAAAATGCGCAATCGTTTTTTGCATTTTATCTTCTGCTTCTAAAAGTAGTTCATCTAGTTCTATCATTTAAAACTCCTTTAACGTTTGTTTAATATTTTTATTTAAATTATTTAACTAAAGTACCAATTTGTTCGCCACTGGCTGCCTTAATTATGTTGCCTTTTTTACTCATGTTAAAAACAAGCGTTGAGATTTTGTTTTCAAGGCAAAGAGCGGCTGCTGTTTTGTCAACTACTTTTAAGTTTTTCTCAATAATTTCAGTGTAGGTCAATTCTTTAAAAAGTACAGCAGATTTGTTTAGTTTAGGGTCAGCGGAATACACGCCATCAACGCCATTTTTAGCCATTAAAATGCAGTGTGCACCTAGTGAAGATGCTACCAGGGCTGCGGCTGTATCGGTTGAAAAGAAAGGTTGTCCGGTTCCGCCTGCCGAAATCACCACTCGCTTGTTTGCAAGATGCTCAAGTGCTTTGGTTTGCACAAAAGGCTCAGTGATTTTTTTAACCTCAAGGTGCGAAAGCACAACCGCGCATTGGCCAACCTTGCCAAGTGCTTCTTGGAGAGCCAAGGAGTTAATAACTGTACCCAGCATTCCCATGTAGTCAGCCTGAACTCTGGCCATTCCAAGTTTTTCAGCGATAGCCCCGCGCCAGATATTGCCAGCGCCAACTACCACGGAAACCGAAATTCCAAGGTCCACGCATTGCTTAATTTCTTTGGCAATGTCTGTCAGCATACTTGGCGACAAAATATGTCCGCTTGGGTCTTTTAGTGCCTCTCCGCTAATTTTTAAAAGAATTGACTTATACATTTTTACTTTAGTTAGTTTTTAAAAAAGGCAAATAAATACCTTATTTTTTAAGTTGTTCTGCAACTTCATCGGCAAAACTTTGGCATTTTTTCTCAATACCTTCGCCGACTCTGAAGCAAATGTAGTCAATTAGTTTAGATTGAGAGTGTGCTAAATATTGACTAACTTTTTCAGATGGGTTTTTAAAGAAAGCCTGTTCAGTTAAACAAACTTCTTCAAAGTACTTGCGGATACGTCCTGCGATTTTTCTTTCAACAAACTCAGGTTTAGTACCTTCATTTAAAGCCTGTTGGGTAAGGACAGTTTTTTCGCGCTCTAGAACTTCCGCAGGTACGCTTTCTGGGTTTAAGTATTGTGGTTTCATAGCAGCGGCTTGCATAGCCACGTCTTTCGCGATTTCAAAGGTTGCGTTTTCAACTAAAGTTAAAGCAGCAATTTTACCACCTTGGTGCAAATATGTTCCAAATGTTTGACCAGCAGCTGCTTTTAGGTAAGTTAGGCGGCGAAGTGTAATTTTTTCGCCAATTTTAGCAGTTAGCGCTAAAAGCATTTCAGAAATAGTTTGTCCGTTTTCTTTAACTTCAAGAGCTTCTTCAACTGAAGAGACAGGGTGTTTAATTAAAACAGCACCTACTTTTTCAATTAGGTCCAAAAAGTGTTCATTTTTGGCAACAAAATCAGTTTCTGAATTGATTTCCAAAATTAGGGCTAGGTTTTTTTCAATAAAGATACGAGCAAGACCATCGGCTGCTGTTCTTCCTTGTTTTGACTGTGCTTTTGCTAAGCCTTTTTCTCTTAAAAAGTCAACGGCTTTTTCAATATCGCCATTAGTTTGTTCAAGGGCTTTTTTGCAGTCTAGCATGCCAGCGCCAGTTTTTTCTCTCAAGATTTTTACATCGTTTGCAGTTACCATAATAATTCCTCCTAAATAATTGCAGTTTTAGTTTTTTAAATTAGTTATTGATTTCAAAATAAAGGGATATACCAGTTACTAGCAATCCCTTTGTTTCGTTGATTTAAATTATCGGTTTAAAATCAGTTGAATTAAATCAACTTTTTTTAATGCTGAGTAACCTTTTAGGCCAAGAGCTTTCGCTAGGTTTTTTAAATCAGCAAGAGTTTTAGTTTCAAGTTCAAAAACAGATAAAGTTGTTGAAGTTGAACCTTCAATTTCATCTGAAACTTTTTTAGTTCCAGTGCTGCTTGAAGGTTTTTCAACTTTAGCAGTGGTTTTTTTAGTTGTAGATTTTTTTGCTGGTTTTTTAGAAGCAGGTTTGTCATCTGCAACTTTTTTAGTAGTGGTTTTTTTAACAGGCTTTTCTTGAACCTTTTCTTCTACCTTAGTTTCTACTTTAACTTCTTTTTCTTCTATCTTTTTAGTAGTTTTTTTAACAGGTTTTTCTAAAACCTTTTCTTCTACCTTAGTTTCTTGTGGTTTAACTTCAGGTTTAACTGCTTTTTCAACTGGTTTTTCTACTTTTGCTGTTTTAACAGGTTTTTCTGATTTTACAGTTGGTTTTGCTACTTTTTCTTCAGGTTGTGCAGATTTTTCTGCTTGTTTTTGTTCTTGGCGTTCACGATTGAACTTAGGTTTACGAGCAGGACGTTCAAAACGTGAGTCATATTTACGTTCATCGCGACTAGGAATTTCTACTGAATCTAAAGTAAATTGAATGTCGTCTTGAGATTCAATTGCTTCAACTACACCACCCTGTCCTTCCACTACAGCGTTGGTCAAAACATTGATAATTAGTTGAACTGAACGAGTAGCGTCGTCGTTTGCAGGAATTACGTAGTCAATACCGCGTGGATCTGAGTTAGTGTCTACAATTGCAAACACAGGAATTCCAACTTTTTTAGCCTCGCGCACTGCGTTAAATTCTTTTGAAGGGTCAACTACAAATAAAGCGTCTGGCACTCTTTTCATTGTGCGAATTCCATCTAGGTTTTTTTCAAGTTTAGCAATAATGTGCGCGTTTTCTGCTTGTTGTTTTTTAGAAAGTTGTTCAAACTCGCCCGCTTCTCTTTTTTCAATCAGTTCGTTTAGATACTTGATTCTATTTTTAATTGTTTTAAAGTTAGTTAAAGTACCACCTAACCAGCGTTCTGCTACAAAGTATTGACCTGTGCGGTCAGCCGCTTCTTTGACAGCGTCTTGCGCTTGTTTTTTGGTACCGACAAAAATAATTTGTCCACCTTCTTTAATTATTTGTAAAAGAGCCTTGTAAGCGTCTTCTAACTTCTCCGCTGTTTTATTTAAATCCAATACATAAATGCCGTTTTTACGGCCAAAGATGTATGGTTTCATTAACGGATTCCATCTTTTTGTAGTGTGTCCGAAGTGGGCACCTGCTTCTAATAATTGCTTAACTGTTACAACAGCCATATAAATTCACCTCTTTCGTTTCCTTCCGTTGATGTTAATACATTCCACCTATTTCAAAAGATTAAAAATAGGCACTAGAAATATACAAACGCACCAACGTGCAATTTGTATAAAATATAGCATAATTTCGTTGATTTTTGTCTAAATTTGATTTTAATGCTATTTTTTAAAAAAACTAAAGACAGAGTTTTGTGTATTGGCGCTATTTTATATTTGATAAATAGAGATTCCTAGGCTCGTGATATAATAAAAATGTTCTTAGGAGAGATATATGTATAAAGAAAGACCTTATTTTTTTCAACAAAAAAATGCCCGTGTAGACGAGGATTTCTACAATTACAATAAAAAAACTCAAAAAAATAAAACTAAGTCAGAATCTGTTGCTTTTAGAAAAACTATGTTTGCCTTACTTTTAGTGGCAACACTACTAGTTTCTGTGTTTTTAATTTACTCACCAGTTCCTGGTTTGATTAAAATCGCACCAGGTATAGAAAAAATGTTTATAGCACTTCATTTAGACATGGGTGTTCTATTTTCAATAATTTTTCCGTTTTTCTCACTAATTTTAGGGTTGACTGTAGTATCACTATGTAAATCTACTGCTGGAAAAGTCTTAGTTAGTCTATTGACCGTGTTGTTTGCAATTGATGCTTTTTATTTAGCTATTAACTTACATATGGGTTTACCTGGTTTTCCAAATAACGCGACTTCTCCATTTTTTTCTAGCCTATTTAATGCAAAACTATTTGCTAATTCAAATGGAACTATGAAAAAACTTCTTTATTTTGAAGGAGTTGCCAACGCAAATAAAATTCTTCCTCAACTCTTAAATGTTTATCTTGGTTGCTTGTTTGTGTTCTTCTTAGTTGCGGCTATCCGCAAACCAAGAGTTGATAGTTCACTATTAGCGTTTACTTTATTTGTCTTTATGTTTGCAATGCTACCGTTTGCTTTCAAAGCATTTAATAACTTTGCTGGCAAAGCAAACTTAAAAGCATTAACTAAATCGCTTGTATTCATGCAAACATATGTTGCTTGGTACTACTTAGGTGTTTGTGTGTTGTTAATCTCTACTTCAATTGCGGGACTTGCCTATACAGAGAAAAAACCAATTAAAAAAGAAGTTGCAAAATAAATCAATAAAAGTGTGGTGAAAACCACACTTTTTTAGTTAAAAATAACTTTACCTTAAAAGTGCTATCATAGTTAACAGACATTGTTTTTTTAAAGAAAAACCAAAAGGGGGCGCGGATGCTAAAAGGGTATTTAGCCGAAACAGAAGCAAGTAAAATAAGAATTGTTTTTAGATTTATTGCCTATATCTTAATTATTTTAACTACCGCTTATTTTTTGTTAGCCTTAACTTCTTCGCTTGGCGAAGTTTTTAGTTTCGCTAAAACTGGGTTTTTTAAAAAATTTAAATCAGTTTCAAATGCGTCCGTTTACTACTCTTTTATTTTTGTGTTTTTAGTAGCACTTTGCTTCTTGGTTTTAGGTTCGACTAGAAGCGTTGTTTTAAAAATCACTGGAGTAAGCGCTGCTGTTGTAATCAGTGTAGTTGTCATTTTAAGTTTTTACTTTGATTTTAAAATGCCAACGCCGAAAGGTGTAGAAAGTCAATTTGAAAATTCAGAGTTTTCAGGCTTTTTTATCCAAAGTATCTACACAAAACCCCTTACGCACAACGCACATAAACAAATTTTGGCGGCCTTTAATCTCCAAAACTTTGCACACTTTAAGTTCTTTGCCTTAGTGCCAGGTGCTTTGACCTTACTTGCCAGATTCCACGCGGCTGGAACTGAAAAGAAATATTTAGCTTTTTTAAGACTGGGTCTAGATATTTTGACGCTTAGTTTTGTCTTTATTGTGCTAAACCTGTTTTTAATACAAAAAGTATCTTTAGACTTAGTGCAGCATGCTTTAGTCTATACTTCATTTGCCTTATCGGCGCTTGGTTTTGGCTTTTTGCTTACTGGTACGATTATTGCGTTTTTTTACATTAAAAAATACTAATTGCCGAGATTATTACAAACTTGCGGCAATAGTTGAAAAAATAGGGTTATTTTTATATAATTCTATTTGTTGGTGCAGTAGCTCAGCTGGATAGAGCAATAGCCTTCTAAGCTATCGGTCGGGGGTTCGAATCCCTTCTGCATCGCCATTTGACATTAAAAAACTCTGGTTCAACCAGAGTTTTTTTATTGTTGGCTAATTTAAAAACCCATTTAAACCAAGTTGATGTAAATGGGTTTAAATATTTAAAAAAAATTCTTTAGGCAAGCGCCTTAATTCTAAATCTACCTTTAAAAGAAGAAATGTGCTTAAAGGTGATAAAGGCTTTCGGGTCAATTTCAAATATTAAGTTAATTAGTTTTTGTTCTTCAAACTGATAAAAAACGGTCAAGAGCACTGATTTATCTTGGAAACTGTATCCACCCTTGGCGTCAATTAAAGTGACTCCGTGTTTAAGTTCTTTAATTAAGGTTTGCGCAAGTTCAGTTTCTTTAGTTGTCACGATCAAAGCCTCAATTAAGTTATACGAATTGTGAATTTTGTCCATCACAACCATTGATATAAGCAGTCTAATTGAAGTAAAGATAAAAACGTAAAGAGCATAAAGCATTTGCGGTTTATCTTTAAGTTGACCAATTCCTTTCAGGATTTTGCCATCAGGTCCGCCGATGTTTTCAACAAAACCTTTAATTACTGAGTTTCCAGGATCTGCAAACATTGCAAAAAAACAACCAAGCGAAATAATTGTTAAGTTCATAATGGTTGAAATTTTTCCAACTGACATCTTACCTTTATTTAAAGCCAAAACTTGTCCGATTATGTCAAGTCCACCAGTTGAACCTCCGTATTTAAGAGTTCCACCAGTTCCAACTCCAATAAAAATCCCACCAGCAATCGCCAAAATCAAAGGTGAAGTAGTTTTAAGTAAATCAATTTGCAAGAACTTAACGCAAGTTGCTTGCAGGACAATTGAAACTGTTGAGTAAAACGCAAAGGTTTTAGAAACCTTAAACCAGCCCAGCAACAAGATTGGAATATTTGCAAGAATGATGAAAAGAGAGAGCACGGTTTTTGAGTTCTCTGGGTTTAGGTTAACTTTAGCGATGTGGTGCAGAAAGTCAACAATTAACTGGCCAATTCCAGGCACTCCACCTGTATACATGCGAACATATGATGCTTCTAGAAACCAGGCTAAGCCAATTCCATAGATAAAGGTGAAAAACACAGCCATAAAAAGACGGTTGGCCTCAGGTAAAACTTTATTTTTAATAAACTCACGTCTTTTGGCTTGTTTTTCGGTGTAAGTATTTTCTAAAGGATTCAAAGTTCGGTAAAAGGTAAGTTTTTTAGATTCATTTAACTGAGTTTGCTTGTGTGTGTGTTCAATGTAAACAGGTGCTTTTTCTTTGGTTTTCATAAAAATCATTCAAGGTCTTTTTTATCTAGTCTGACAAAAAGAATTTCAGGTTTTTCAAAGACAATTTCTTTAAAAGGAGTTTTCACAAGCACAGATTCAAGTGTGTCTTCGCTAATTTTTAGCATCTTCTGAATTTTTTTAGCAGTTTCAGGAATAAACGGCAACAAAGTGATAGAAAGCACACGAATAACTTTAAAAAGTGTGGTAAGCGTAGCCATTAGTTTTTCCTGCTCTTGGTTTTTAAATAAGTTCCAAGGTTCTTCAAGGTCAATAAACTTATTAGCAAGGCGCGCTAGTTCCAAAATAGTTTTAGCGGCCTCTGCAACTCTGTATTCTTGAAATAAATTAGTTAGTTTACCAGGTAAACTTTCAATGTATGTATCAATTTCTGCAAAGTTTTTATTAAAACTTGTGTAATTTGGTTTGAATTTTGAGTCAAAGTATTTGGCCAACATGCCAAATGTTCGGTTAACTAAATTACCCAAAGTATTGACTAACTCCGTGTTGGTTTTTTCAAGGACTAAGTCATAAGTTAAGTTACCGTCGTCTTTGAAAGGTATTTCTGAAAGACAGTAAAAACGGACTTTATCTACACCAAAAGTTTTGACTAACTCATCTGCATATATGGTGTTGCCAAGCGATTTTGACATCTTTGTTTGGTGAGTTAGAACCCAAGGGTGTCCAAACACTGTCTCTGGCAATTCAAGGCCAAGAGACATTAAAAAGCAAGGCCAGTATACACAGTGAAAGCGAGTAATGTCTTTGCCGACAATGTGCGCGTTTGCTGGCCAAAGTTCACTAACCTGTGGGTTTATTTTATCTGGGTTGTAGCCAATTCCGGTAATGTAGTTGCAAAGAGCGTCCAGCCAAACATAAAGCACATGTTTTTTGTCAAAATTAACTTTTACTCCCCAATCAAAAGAAGATCTGGTCACGCAAAGGTCTAAAAGTGGTTCCTTTAAAAAGGCCAAAATTTCGTTTCTACGGCTTTCTGGCATAATAAAACGAGGATGGCCTTGGATGTGTTTAACTAGTTTAGCCTGGTATTTAGAAAGAGCAAAAAAATAAGCCTCTTCTTTCATTAAAATCGGTTTTTCACCACTAGGTAAAAGTCCATCTACCAAGTCTTTTTCGTTGACATAAGCCTCTTCTGCTTTTGAGTAGAGACCTTCGTATGAAGATAAGTAAATATCGCCTTTTTTAAACATAATGTCAGCGATTTTAGCAACTGCTTCGGTGTGCACGTCGTCAGTTGTTCTGACAAAGTTGTCATACTCAATATTAAGTAGACTTAAGTTATCCTTAATGTAGGCCACAATTTTGTCAACATAGTCTTTTGGCGACATTTTAGCCTCACTAGCCTTTTCTGCGATTTTTAGGCCGTGTTCATCTGTGCCAGTTTGAAAGTAAACATCGCGACCAGCTAGTTTGTAAAATCTAGCGATACAATCGGTTAAAATCAGCTCATACATATTACCAATATGTGGGTATGAAGAAGTATAAGGAAGTGCAGATGTTATATAAAACTTATTTGTTTTTTTCATTGATTTTAACCTCTTTATAAATTTCTGACTTAGACTTACCAAGTTTTTTTGCAGTTAATTTAATGGCTTGCATATTAGAAAAACCTTGGCTCAGGTAGTTTAAAAATAGCTCGTTTGGAGATAAACTATTCTCTATTTTGGGCTTATCACTGCCTTTTATAATTATAACAAACTCGCCTAAATTCTGAATTTCGCCAAAATCTGCGTCTACTAAGTCAAACCAATAGAAAGTCTCGTGCAACTTAGTCAGTTCACGTGCAACCATAATTTCTCTGGATTTAAAAACAGTTTTTAGCAATTCAAGTGTTTTAATTAGTCTATGCGGAGATTCGTAAATTATTACGGTTTCTTTTCTTTCGCTGTATTCAAGCAAAGTATTTTTGGCTTCTTGTTTTTTTCTTGGCAAAAACCCAAGAAAAGTAAAAGAGTTAGTTTGGAAAGTTGAGCAAATTAGTGCTGGTACAAAAGCAACAGGACCAGGAAGCGGCACAACATTTACTAAGTTTTCCTCTTTAACTGTTTTAATTATTTCAAAAAGTGGATCTGAAATTCCAGGAGTTCCAGCGTCTGAGACTAAAGCGATGTTCTTACCATCTTTTAACATAGAAATAATTTTTCTACTCGCTGTTTTTTCGTTAAACTTCTCATATCTAAAAAGCGGCTTTTTAATACCAAAGTGGTTTAGCAAGACAAGAGTTCTTCTGGTGTCTTCGCAAAACACAGCATCTACTTCTTTTAAAACTTCAATGGCTCTGAGAGTTATGTCTTTTAAATTGCCAATTGGCGTTGGAACAATATAAAGAGTAGGAAAATTATTTTCAAAACTAGTTTGTGTCTTCATTTCAAAAACTGATCAAATGCGGCTAAGGCTGCAAGAATTTGCACGCGAGCATTGACTGGGAAATAAAAGGCTTTTGCACGTTTTTGCACAAAATCAAATGTCTTAATTAGTTTATTCATCTGAAAACCAGCCAGTTTAGAGATGTGTTCTTCTTGGCTTTTGAAATACAGGCTTCGTTTTAACTTAAAGTTAATTGCGTCCATTAAAAAAGTTTGGATGAGTTTTAAAAAAACCTGACCTGCTGTTCTTTCGTGTTCAACTGAAAAATATTTAGCCAAAGCGAGTGTATATTTTTTTTCAGGGTCTAAAATCACAGAAATAAAATCTAAAAAAGGTGTTTTTAAATTATCAAAAAACGTTTTGTTTTCAAAAACTTCAGTTATGTCTTTAAAAAGTTCACCACTAAGTTCGTAGATTTCTTCGTCAAGAGAAACTGGTTTTTCAGGGTTTTCTTTGTTTTCATAAGTTACTGGAAAAGCTCTGGACTTAATGGTGTCTAGCACCGCGTCTGGATTATCTGGTACCAAAAAGCCGCAAGTTGAGGTTTTTGGTTCTTCTAGAAACTTAAGTAAACTAGAGGCTTGAGCTGTATTTAGTAAATCTACACCAAATAAAACAAAAAATCTAGAATATTGATTTAAAGAGGTGTAATTAAAGGTATTAGTAAACTCAAGTAAGGTGTCTTTGGTGATTTCTTCTTTATTTAAAATAAAAAGGTTGCGAGATGGTTTGAACTCAAGGGCGTTTAGTTCTACATCTGGCATACCTTCTTGTTTTAAAATTGCTTTAATCTGACCAAAAATATAGGAAATATGTGCATCTTTTTTTGCAGCAGGTAACAGCGAAAGATGAAAAAAATGTTCTTTTTTAGGCATTTTTTACGATTTTGATGTTTTTCCTTGCAAGTTCTTCCGTTAAATTGTCAAAAACTTGTCTAAAAACCGTTTCAACTGCAGCCTCGGCGTTGATTTCAATGTACTTTCGTTCAGGAAAAATTTGTTTAAGTTCACGGTAAGTTTCATCAATTTTATTGTGAAAAGCACGGTTTTCCTTATCTAGACGGTTGATTTTATTGCGAGCAGACACACGGTTTAGTCCGTTTTCGTGATTGATGATAAAAATAAAGGTGAAATCAGGTAAGCAGTTTAGAATACTTTTATTGATTTGTTTAATGTATTCAATACCTAGACCTCTGGCAACACCTTGATAAACATATGAAGAGTCTATATATCTGTCGCAAATAATTAGTGCTTTTTCGCGGTTAGGTTCAATTAGTTGTTTGACATGTTCAGACCTGGAAGCCGCAAACAACAGTGCTTCGGTTTCACTTTGCATTGTGGTGTGCTTAGGATGCAGGCAAACATCTCTAATTTCTTCGGCTAAAGTAATGTTAAGTCCACCTGGTTCTCTGGTGAAAATAAGCGGAACACTTTCACCTGTAGTTTGGTTAACAAGCGAGTATTTTTGTCCGTTTTCGCCTTCTTCAAAAAGAGCCTTAATTTTTTTAATGCTAGTAGATTTTCCGCTACCTTCTCCACCTTCAAATGTGATAAACATATCTGCACCTCTAAGTGCTTTCAGTATACCAAAATAAGTAAAGACAAGCAAACGATATTTTTAAAAATCCAAAAACGATTATTGCGAAATATAGTTTAATATAATCGCTTTATAAGGCTTTTAAATGGAAAAATAAAGACTTTTACAAAACTGTAAAACTGCCTTGCAAGGCACATTTGTAAAACACTATTTTATTTTTAAAAATTGGCTTTCTTTGCTTATTTAAACCTATTTTTTTTATATAGAGTAAAATTACTTATATAGATTTTTAAATAAAGGAATTTTGACTATGCAAAACAAAACAAAATTATATAAATATTCCAAACTCGCCTTACAAGGTTTTCTTTCAGGAGTTTTGGTTGCTATTGCTGCTTTTACTTTTTTAGTTTTAACTGCGTACGCACAAGGCAGCGGAATTCAAACTCTGACCACTTACTTTATCGCAGGTGTTGGTTTTTGTGTGGGAATCATTTTAATCATTGCCTTAGATGCTGCACTTTTTACTGGCAGAATTGGCTATGTTTTTGAACGAAAACCTGATTACTTAATTGAACTTCTTATCGTTTTTTTAACTAATTTTTTAGGCACTGTGATTTTTACGATTCTGTTTTACTACACAGTTTTTCCAGCAAAACTTGTACCAGGAAGTACCAAAACTTACGCTGACTTAATTCAAACAATGATTGCCAAAAAACTAGATTTTAAAGAAACTCCACTTTGGCGAACTTTCCTTGGAGCAATCGGCACCGGGATTCTGCTGCACTCAGCAATTTATAGTTTCAACAATGCTAAAAATAAAGCAATTGGTCTGCTTTCTCTACTGTTTGCTGTCTGGACTTTCTTACTACTTGGCTTTGACCACTGCATCGCCTCTTTTTCTTTATTTTCGTTTGGCTTCCAATACAACTATGCTAAAGTCGCTTTATTTATTTTTATCGTAATCATTGGCAACTCAACTGGCTCAATTTTCATCCAAAGTCTATTAACATTGATTAAGAAATTCAAAGAAAAAGAAGCTGAGGCTGAGTTAAAATAAGTTTGTGAAATACTACGCTGTAAAAGCAGGTAATAAAACCGGGATTTTTGAGACCTGGCCAGAATGCCAGGCTGCGATTACTGGTTTTAAAAAACCAGTATTCAAGTCTTTTTTAACCAAAGCAGAGGCTGAATGTTTTTTAAATGGCGCCGACTTTTGGCAAAGTGTGGTTGAAAAAGATATAAAAGCAGGTTATTTGGTGGCTTTCGCAGACGGCAGTTTTTCAAAAGAACTCGCTAAGTTTTCATACGGAGTTCACCTGATTTTGCCAAACGGGCAAAAACAAAATATCTCTGGCTGTAGTACTAACCGTGAGTTTTTGAAAATGGCAAATGTAGCAGGTGAAGTATTTGGTGTGATTGAGGCACTTAAATGGGCAAAGGAAAATGGATTTAAAAAAATCAAGATTTACCACGACTACCAAGGTCTTGCTCGCTGGATAACTTCTGAATGGCGTGCTTACTCAAAAATTTCTCTTATGTATGTTGAATTTTACTTAAGCATTAAGCCTGAGTTTAGTGAAATTAAGTTTGAAAAAGTACCAAGTCACTCAAATATTTCTTTTAATGATATGGCCGATAAACTTGCAAAAGAAGCACTATTAAAATAATTTCAAAGAACTTTTATAAACTGCTGTGTTTACATGAAAAACACAGCAGTTTTTTTATTTTTGTGGTTTTTAATGAGAATTTTTGCAGAAAAAACTGATTTTTAAAGTTTTTTAAAAATATTTAAAAAATATTTTAAAAATTTTATGTAAACGCTTACAAAATCGTTATATTATAGAATATAATAAATATATGAATTGAGGTCAACATTGACCAAAAAAGGGGTAAATATGAAAACAAGCACTAAAACAAATAAATTGTTTTCAACAATTTTGAAAATATTTGCAATCACTGCTTTAACACTAGGCGTTTTTGCACTCATGTTTTCGTGCAAAACTACACCAAAACCAAATCCGGGTCCGAAGCCAACAGATCCAGATTTAACTCAATTGACGGTCCCAAGTGGAACAATTGATAAAAACTTCACGCTAGACCGTAAAATTGGTAATTTTGACGTTACTTACGAAATTATAAAGGGTCAAGATGCTGCCAAAATTAAAGACGGCTACACAATTGAAGTTGTACAACAAGATGAAGACGTTGAAGTTACTTTAAAAGCAACTGCGGGTTCAGTTTCAAAAGAATTTACTTTCACTGTTGCTAAAAAAGGTACACAACCTCAACCACAGCCAGAAACTCCAGAAAAACTGCTTAAAAAACTAAAACCACTACCAAAAAAAGTTGACGGCGACCTTGAATTAACTAAAGAAATTGAAGGCAAGCCAATTAAATGGACTTCATCTCACCCAGATGTTTTGAAAATAGAAGATGGTAAGGCTAAATACATTGCACCAGAAACCACTACCGAAGTTACTTTAACTGCTGAAATTGAAGGAAAAACTCGTGAGTTTAAAGTAAACGTGCAAGGCAGCAAAGTCAGAATTACTTTTGCTAACCAAAAAAACCAAGTTCAAGACGACATCCCTGCGCTTGAAGTTGCACGTGGCTCAAACGTTGAACTTAGCCAGTTGCCAAACGAAGATAAATACGACAACGCTGAGCGCGGTGAGTTTTTATACTGGCAAATCAGAAAAGGCAATAAGTTAGAACCTGTTACTGAAGAGGATTTAAAAAACGTTACTCACGACCTTAAATTAGTTGCTAAAACTGCTGCAAAAGGTACACATCGTGTAGTTTTCAAAGGTAGAGACGGCAATGAAATTTACCGTGGTACTTCAAAAGAAGGAAAAGCAGTTGACGTTAATGCTGACTTTAATAAATTGCTTAACTTAAAAGAAAATGAAACTTTAAAATGGTTGCCAGAAGACCAATTTAACTCACTTACTCAAGCCACTGTATTTACCCCTGAAATCACTGTACAAACTAAAAAAATCAATTTAACTTTCTACGACAAAGACAACGCAACAGAACTTAGAAAACTAACGGCCTTTCCTGGTAAGTTTGAGTTAAGTCAATACGAAGACTTATTTAAAGAAAAAAACATTAAATACGACTTTAGAGGTTGGTTAAACAAAGCAACCAACGAACCTGTTGCAGATATCAATAAGTTAACTGAAGACACTGAGTTAGTGCCAAATATTGTTGAATATACCGTTTTGGACGTTACTTTTAAAAACGAAGACGGAACAGATTTAGCTAAACTTCAAGTTAGAAAGAACTTCAATAGTACAGACAAAGAATTGAAACAATGGAACTCACACTTCACAGCAAAAGACCAAAGAATTCCAAAAGTTCCGCAAAAAGAATTCCACTATGCTAAATGGTCACAAACCTTCCCACACGACTTTACTGAGTCTACAGTAATTACACCTGTTTACACTGAACACAAAAAAATTACCTATCGTTTCTTTATTGGTGCAACTGAACACAAAGTAGAAGGACACGTTGGGCAACCAGTAAACCCACCTGCTATTCCTAATAAAGACGGATACACTCAAGAATGGGTATTTAAAGGCACAGATAAAGCACTTGGCGAAAACGCTAAGTTTCAAAAAAAACTAGACGGTCGAATCTTTGAAGTTAAAGAAACTTTAATTAAATACTCCTTAACTTACAAGTCAGGAGACCAAACAATTCAAACTAAAGAGTTTGATGTAACTACAGAAACCTTTGATTTAATGGCGTTCCCAAATACTCCTGGCAAAATCTTTGAAGGCTGGTATAAAGAAGCAGACTTCCAAACTCAAATCACAAAAATTGAAAAAGGAACAGTTGGCGACATCACAGTTTACGCTAAACTAAAAGACTTCAGACCTACTGTTAAGTTTACTTTCACAGACGGCAGACAAGAACTTGTAAAAGACTACGCATATGGCCAAAAAATTGATTACCCTGAGTTTAGTAAAACTCCAGGCTATGACTTTACTTGGTCTGAAACTCCTGAAAACGCAGAAAAAGACATCACTATTTCTGAAATTAAAACAGTTCACACTTACTCAATTACTTACCAAGGACTAGAAGGCGCAACTAACTCACCTGACAACAAAGCAACCTACACTGTTGAAAACAAGGTAGAATTAAAACCTGCATTTAAAGAAAAACATAACTTCAAAAGATGGATTGATACAGAGACAAACGAAGAAATTAAATCTACAGATGGTAAGTTTAAGGACTTAACTTTAAAGGCTGAGTTTGAAGAGTCTAACTTTACTGCAAAACTAGAAGTTGTAAATCAAAATACAGTAACCTTAACCTTTACAGAAGACGCTAAACTTGAGGCTGCTATCGCTGACCCTAAATCAGTATTAGACGGTCTAGACATCCAGGATGCTTTTGATTTAAACAAGATTAAGATAACTTACGCAAACAAAGTGATGACTATTACTTTTGAAGAAGGATTTGTCAAAGCAGACTATGTTAAGAAACTTTCATACAAAGAAGGCGACGGATCTGGTGTAATTTACTCAAGATTCATGATTAAGGCTGCCAACATTAAAAATGCTGCAATGATGACTTTACCTGAAGTTCCTGCTTTCTACTTAAAATCATCAGTACTAGAAGGCGATACGCCTAAATGGGACAAAGTTCCTGTTAACACTGCACTTTCTCAAGAACAAAAAGACAAAGAAGCACAACCAAGTCCACTTAAACACGAACTTAATTTAAAATACAACACAAAAGCGCACGGTCCACAAGAAGAGAAAAAAGAGTTTATCCACAACAGCAAAATTACCGATGAACTACTTACTCCAAAAGACATGCCAGGCTACCGCTTTGTTGGTTGGTATAAAGAAGATACCTTTACAACTAAAGTAGAAGCAAAAGACATAGTCGACACCAAAGCCAATATTACTCTTTACGCAAAATTAGAACTAATTACTTACCAAATTGAATACGTTGTGGACTCTAGAATTGGCCAAGTTCAAAACGCCAACCCAACTACCTACACTATTGAAAGCGAAGACATTAAGTTAACTAATCTTGAAAATGGCACAGGCTACACCTTTAATGATTGGAATATTTCTGAAATTAAAAAAGGTAGCTTTGGCGACAAAGTAATTACTGCAGACATTCAAATCACTAAATACAAAGCATATCTAGCTGGTGGCTCAATGTCTAGATTTACCTACGATGCTGCAAAAGACGCCTTAAAAGACTTAAATGTACAAACTGACGCAGACGGTGATTATGTTAACTTCACTTACTTTGACGGCTTGGAATTAAAATCAGTTATAGACGCCCGCGTAGGCTACAGTTTTAAACACTGGAGTTTAACAAAACATAAATCAGCAGATCCATACACAGAAGTTAAAGACGGTAAAGTTCCAGCAAAATCAATTAGCCACGACATTGACTTAACAGTTGAGCAAACCGAAAACTACCTGCAGTTTAGTGATATACACGAAAAAACCGGTTCATTCCTTGCCAAAGTTACACAAATTTCAGATGTTCACGCAGGCAGCGATAATACAGGCGAATACCAAGACCTAGCACTAGTTGGTCAAAGTGGCAAATTCTTAGTCGTACAAGTTAGCAAAGACTTTGCTGCAAAAGTTGGCGAAATTGTGATTCTGGACTTTAAAGCAGGTATATTTAAAGATACTAAATATCGCCGTATTTTGATTAACGACGACAAAGAAAAGGATGAATTGGATGCAGATATTCGCAGATACTCAGGCACAGAAAAAATTCAAGACAAAGCAGCCACTGACATTCCTGACCTTAACACACTATGGAGCACAGAAAGCGGTTCACTCGTTTCTCTAAAAAGCCAAGCTGTTAAAAAAGTTAAAAATGAATTCTATCTTCAGATTGACAATAAACGAAAAATTGAACTAGTTGTTTTAAATAACAATGCTAAAGCCTTACTTGCAGACGGTAAAGGTGTTCACATCAAAGATGCAGTCTACGGATACTACTTAAATAAACGTGGTCTGTTTATCTTAAGTCAAGGTGGACTTGAATTAGACGCAGAATACGAAAAAAATCAAACTCGCGCAAAACTGCAAGGCGATTTAAAAGCATTCTTTGACTTAAAGAGTGAACTTCGCTCAAGAGATGAAGTCAAGTTACCTGAAGAACTACACGGACAAAAATTAACTTGGACATACACTCCTCAAGACATTTTAGATAAAGACGGTAAAGTAAAAACAGATGAAACTCTTGACAACACTAAAGTAAAATTCAAAGCCACAGTTTCAGAAGGAATTTTGAAAGACGAAGTCTTTGAATACGAAGTTACTTACAAATACTTAAAAGAAGGCGACGTAAATCCTGAAAAAACCGTTACATTTGAGTTTAGTGGGCAAAAATTAAAAGAATCTACAGTAGATGGCGTGCAAGCTACTTTTTCTAAAAGTGGTATTACATATACTTACAGCGGTAAAATTAAACTTGGTTCTGGCAAAAAAGAAGGTACTGTTTCGCTTTCCTTTGCTGGCTACAAGATTAAAAACATTACCTTAGTTTACGGCTCATCTAACGCTAGTGCTGGATATGGTTCTGTAAACGGTGATAATTTTGAAGGTCAAAAAAAAGGCCAAGACATCACAAAAACCTTTATATTCAAGCAATTAAGCGATAAAATCAATATAAAAGGTAAAATAATTTACATCAGTTCATTTACTGTTGTACTAATTCCTGCTTAATCTAGATTAAACTACTTACTAAAATAAAAACCTTATCAATTTGATAAGGTTTTTATTTTGCTTAATTTCTATTTTTCTAAAAAATCACTACCTTTAAAGCAATCAGGCTCTAATTTCTCCATTTCAGGAAATTTTAGTTTTTCTGCCCAAAAGTAGCCAACTATCGCCACAGTATTTGCGAGATTTAAAGAGCGGACATGCCTAGACATTGGAATTCTAAAACATTTGTCTAAATTATTTTTAAGAATTTCTTTGTCAATCCCAGTTGTTTCTTTGCCAAACATTAAATAAACTGTTTGATTAGGGTTAAATTCAAGGTCTGCATAGCACTGCTTCGCGTAGCGAGTCAAAAAGTAAATTTGCAAAGGGTTGTTTCGCTTAAGAAAATTTTTATAGTCAAGGTAAAAAGTAACACGGCTAAACTGACGATAGTCCAAAGCTGCTCTTCGCATTCTTGCGTCGCCTATATCAAAACCAGTTGGGCAAATGATATGCAGATTAGCATTTAAAGCCACACAAGTTCGCATAATGTTTCCAACGTTTTCAGGAATTAGCGGTTTAAATAATACTATATTAAGCATTGCGGCCTGCCTTGTTTAGAAGTTTAGTTTGCAGGTCTTTTAAGGACTCCGTGATATCTACATAAAAAGGGTGTGGGTTGCTTAATCTCAAAACCTCTGGCCAAACTTCCTTAAATTGCCCGCTTAGTCTTTTTCTGGCTTTTTGTAATGTATCTTTAACTAAAATTTCACCGTTTTTAAAAACCAGTGTGCGCACAGGTATTAGCCTACAACCTTTTAAACTTAATTTAGTCTGCAAGTCAGAGAGCGCATATACAGAAGTTGCTTGTCCTAGATTTTCGCCTTTTTTAGCAATTAAGTCACCAATTGCTTTACCCTCTTTATAAATTCTAAAAACCTCTTTTACTCCAGGCAGTGTAGTTTTTTCAGGAGTTGCAGATACTTTAATTTTCGGAACCTCTGCGCCATTTTCAACAGTGGCGGCTAGTTTATAGACAGCTCCGAGCACTGGTTGAGAACTTGCGGTAATCAGTCTTTCGCCAACTCCAAATAAATCAACCTTGGCACCTTGATTGGCAAGCAAATCAGTAATAATGTATTCGTCTAGTGAGTTAGTCGCGCAAATTTTGACAAAACTCATGCCAGCGTTATCTAATTCTTTTCTGATGTATTTAGAAAGATAAGCAATATCTCCGCTGTCTATTCTAACTGACTGCACTTTTAGACCTTGTTTATCTAAAACTTCTTTCTGGAGTTTAATTGTGTTTACAAGGCCAGATTCTAAGGTTGAGTAAGTATCAATTAGTAAACTAATGTTTCTTGGGTTATGTTTAGCCCAAGTTAAAAATGCTGTGTATTCATCTGAAAACGCTTGAACATAGGAGTGCGCCATAGTTCCAACTACCGGAATTTTGTTGGTTTTACCCGCCAAAACATTAGAAGTTGCAAGAGCTCCGCCTAAGTAAGCCGCACGCGCTCCTTTAATCGCAGCACTACTTGAGTGCGCGCGTCTAGTGCCAAACTCAAAAACTGCGCAGCCTTTTGCGGCTTTAACAACTCTAGCGGCCTTGGTTGCAATTAAAGTCTCAAAGTTAATTGAGTTTAAAATAAACGCCTCTACTAACAGACATTCAACTAAAGTGCCTTTTATTGTCAAAATTGGCACTTTGGCAAAAACTAAACTACCTTCTAAAAAAGTATAAACTTCCCCTCTAAACTTAAAATCTTTTAAATACGCTAAAAATTCAGGTGCAAAAATTCCGAGACTACTTAAGTATTTAAGTTCGTCTGTCTTAAAGCGAACTTGCTTTAAAAACTTTAGCGTAGTTTCAAGTCCTGAAAACACAGCGTATCCTCCGTTTTCTGGCATATTTCTAAAAAATACATCAAAATACACAATTTCTTCGTGTTTATTGGCTAAAAAATAAGAATTTGCCATAGTTAACGCATAAAGATCACAAAAAAGTCCACTTTTCATATACACCTGCTTTCTTTTAAATTCAATTAAAAATTAAATTTCTACTTAAAGTATAGCACTTAAAAAACCAGTTTTACTACATATTTTTGCTAAAAGTTTGACCAAACTTGATATAATTATTGATGAGAAAAAGAGGTCTCAAATGAGTATTTTTAAGAAATTTTTTATCTTTTTTATATCTATTATCTCTATATTTTCGCTATACGCTTGTAAAATTCAAATAGAACCCGAGTTCAGAAAATTTTTTTAAATTCTTGTGCTAAATATAGGTTTATAGTC
>CAUTSJ010000008.1:0-25706 GCA_963541505.1 uncultured Acholeplasmataceae bacterium | reverse complement strand
ATATAAAATGAAATTAAGCCAAATTATAAAATGGCTTGATTAGATAAGGTTTTAATATTAAACTATATGTGCGGGTGTACATATGGAAAAATATCTAAATCGTATAATTGAGAAAAAAATTCAAGATAAACTGGCAAGTTGTGGTGCCCTTTTAATAAAAGGACCTAAATGGTGCGGAAAGTCAACTACAGCCTTGAAGTTTGCCAATAGCGTTATCTATATGCAAACAAACAAAAATAAGGCTCAAAACACTGAACTGGCAAGAACTGAACCAGAGGCTTTTTTGTCAAAAAAACCACCACTTCTAATAGATGAATGGCAAGAAATTCCTTTTATTTGGGACGAAATTAGAACAGAAGTAGACAAAAGAGGTAAATTTGGCCAATTCATATTAACAGGCTCTTCTACACCTTTGATGCAAAAAGAAAAAGCACAGATAATGCATTCAGGTGTTGGTAGAATAACAACTTTAGTCATGCGGCCTATGTCTTTATATGAGTCTCTAGACAGTACTGGCGGGGTTAGTCTAAATGAACTTTTTTTGGACAAAAAAATCAAAGTCCAGGAATCTAAACTAACATTTTTAGACTACTGCTACCTAATTTGTCGCGGCGGTTGGCCACAAAGTGTAGGCGTTTCAAAAGAAATTGCCCTAGAGATATCAAAAGACTACTTTGAACAACTAATTCAAAGCGACCTCTTAAAAGACAAAAGACTTTTTAGAGACAGACAAAAACTCACAAAAACTTTAAAGTCATACGCAAGAAACATCTCAAGCCAATGTTCAATTAAAACTTTAATGGACGATATTAAAGAAAATGACAACCTTTCTATATCTAACATCACTATTCTTTCTTACCTTGAGTTATTTAAAGAAAACTTTATTATTGAAGACATTGAAGCCTGGAACCCAAATTTACGTAGCAAAACTGCAATTAGAACTGCACCCACTAGACACTTTATTTGCCCTTCAATCGCGGCCAGGGCTTTAGAACTAGGGCCTGGTTCTTTTTTAAATGACCTTAAAACATTTGGTCTACTTTTTGAAGATTTGGCAGTTCGCGACCTTAAAATATATGCAGAGAGAGTAAACGGAAAAGTTTATCACTACCGCGATAAAAACAGGCTTGAATGCGATGCGGTTGTGTGTCTAGATAACGGAGAGTTTGGGTTAATTGAAGTAAAGATAGGAAACAGCGTTAGAATTGAAGAAGGTGCAAAAAACTTACTTAAATTAAAGTCGTTGCTTTCACCTAAAATGAAAGAACCAAGTTTTTTAATGGTAGTCACAACTACTAACCTAGCCTATACTCGTGAAGATGGTGTAATTGTGTGTCCGCTTGGCTGCCTAAAAGACTAATTAAAAATAGTTAGTAAAAATTAAAAAGTACCCCCTTTCCCCTTATCTAGAAAACGGGATACCTATCATACTGAGATTTGAGGTACTTTAAAAATCTCACCTTATAATTTTATTGTCATCGTAAAACAAGATGGTTTTTATACAGTCTGGACATTATAATTTTCTAAGTTAAGCCAACTTGTTCAACTCGCTTTCTATATCTCTTTTTACATAGAAAATACGCATCACTTTCACGTTCTTTTTTTCTTCATTCACTACATAAAATACAAGATAGTTAGCGACACGAAAAAACCTTAGTCCTTTAGCTTTCCATATTTCATTATGATAGAGACTATGTCTGCTTGGCAGTAATTCTAGAGAACTGATTGCTTTAAGCATCTTGTGTATCAAACTTTTTGCAGAACTTACCTGCATTAATTCAAACGAAATATATCTATAAATGCCAGACAAATCTCTTTTCGCGTTTTCAGAAATTAAAACTTTATATATCTTCACCTAAATCTTTCAATAACTCCTTTTTCACTTCTTCAAAACTGTATACTCTGCCGTTTTCAAAATCACTTTCTGCTTTTGCCAATTCTAAGTTAAATTCGTCTTCATTTAAATTCAAAATAGAAATAGGTTTATTAAAAGGAACCTTAACATCAAACGGTAATCCATTATGCATAATAATTTGTTTAAGAAAAATAGACACTGCGCTTGACATCGGAATTCCTAACTTATCAAGCACTGCTTCAGCTTGCGCTTTAACATTTGGTTCGATTCTTACATAAATATTTGAAGTTCTAGTCATTTATGACACCACCTTTCATATTAATTATACCTGTTGTCTGCAAAAAGCAATACATATTATTGCATTAACTAGTTTATGTCAAGCGTTTATTAAAAATAACACTGTCAAATAAACTAAAAACTTCATCGTAATTGCCAAATTCACTAAACTGTTGTATACTTACTAACTGTTAAAGCACGCATTTATTTGTTTTAAATATCTTTAACTTAGAATGTAGTAGTTTGTTTATTGCTTTACAAATGAGGCAATTTAAAGATTATAAAGTTAAATAAATACGTTTTGCTGACTTATTCTATAAGGAGGTAAAAATATATGTCACGTTTCTTAGGATCAACTTGGAAAAAATCTCGTCGTTTAGGCTATTCAGTTTCAGAAACTGCCAAAGAACTGAAAAAAAGAGCATATGCTCCTGGTCAACACGGCAAAAGACGCGCTAAAGTATCTGACTATGGTTCTCAGTTAAATGAAAAACAAAAAGTTAGATTTACATACGGTGTATCTGAAAAACAATTTGTCAAAACTTTCCATGAAGCTAAAAAACTTGCCGGTAACTTAGGTGAAAACTTCATCAAATTACTTGAATCTAGACTAGATAACTTAGTATATCGTGCAGGACTTGCCAGAACTCGCCAACAGGCAAGACAACTTGTGAATCACGGACACATTTTAGTTGATGGCAAAAAAGCAGATATTCCATCAATGCGACTAAAACCAGGTCAAGTTATTTCTTTAAAAGAACGTTCTAAAGATTTACTTGTTGTTAAAGAAAGTCTTGAGGCTAAATTCAGAAGTTTTGAATTTGTTGAGCTAGACGAAAACAAAAAAACAGCAACTTTTGTCCGTTTCCCTGAAAGAAAAGAAGTACTTCAAGAAATTAACGAACAACTTATCGTTGAGTTCTACAACCGTTAATTAGCTTAGGTTAAAAAACTACTTTTTAAAATTGAAAAACACTCCATTTCCGATAATTCGAGAAATGGGGTGTTTTTTTTACTTTGTTTGAGTGATTACTTTTAATTGCTACTCGAGTGTTGTTTCTTCTGAAAGAATATCAACATATTCTTTATAGACATACTGCTTATATCGTTTTTTATCTTCAACGAGTTCAAGTATTTTCAGTTCCATCAAAGTTTCTAGTAAATTATTATTGACAGTTGGTTTGCTTAAATTTAAAAAATTACAAATATCTTTGGCCACTAAAATAGGATGTTTTAACAAAAAATCGTATATCGAAAGTAAATTTGAGGTATTCCCTTTTGTAGATTTTATTTTTTCTATGTCTATTTTTTAAGTTTTATAATTTTTTGAATAGACGAAATTGCGTTTTCTGATACTTCACAAATTCCTTTTATGAAAAACGAAACCCAATCTTCAAACTTGCCTTTTATACGTACGTTATTTAGAAGTTCATAATATCTAATTCTGTTTTTTTTAAAAAAATAACTTAAATAAAGAACTGGATATTCAATCAAACCTCGTTCTTTTAAAAATAGTATTATCAGTAGTCTGCCTATTCTACCGTTACCATCTAAAAACGGATGTATAGTTTCAAATTGATAGCGAATTAACGCAGTTTTAACTAGATTAGAAATGGGGGTATTTTTGTGCATACATTTCTCTAAATCATGTAAAGCGGTATCCATTTCAGCAGGAGCAGGAGGCACAAAACTCGCTGTGCTTAATTTACATCCAGCAAAGCCAATCCAGTTTTGAGTTCGCCTTAACTCACCAGGCTGTTTTTCACTACCACAAACATCTGACAACAAAATAGCGTGAGTTTCTTTAATTAGTCTTATGCATAGTGGCAGTTCTTTTAATCTAGTAAAAGCGTAGTTGGTTGCTTTGATATAATTAACAATTTCAGTGGTTTCTTTGATTTTTTCGTTTTTTCTATCTTTTTGTAAAACATCAATTAGTGAGGCTTGTGTGCCTTCTATTTGCGAACTGATAACCGCTTCTTTTTGTACATACATAGAAACAAACAAATCAATGTCTGGTAGAACTGTAGCAATTCCATCTAATTTGCCTAAAAGTAGGTTTGCTTTATTGATTAAGCTTTGAAGTCCATAGTCTATGTTTAATTTCAAATGTTTTAAATCATGTGGAACAAAACATTCATAACCGCTTTGTATTTTCTTTAAAATGCCTGCTCTGTGAGTTTCTAACTTCATAATTTCACCTTTTAAGTAAAGTTTGCTTTACTTAGCCTAAGTATGGCGTTTTTAAGTAAAATTTTCAATTGTTTTTTTTACTTAAAATATAATTTCTTCCGAATATAATTTGTAAAACCGAAAATGCGCATGTTTTCCTTGTGATTTTTGATGTTAAATGCACTGCTTAAAATGAATGGTAAAAACGCCTTGTCTGATTAGTTTGTGTGTTTAACGTTTGATAAATATAAAAAGTACACCATTTCCTGTGTTTGGAAATGGTGTACATTAAAAATGAGAAATTTTAAAGGTTTTTATTGACAAAATTTAAACAAAAATAAGTTTCTGTAAAAAGTGAAGAATTTTTTTAAAAGCCGATTGCTTGCTAAATTGGATATTTTGGTAGTTTAAAAATTTGTATCTCTTGAAATAAGAAATTGCAGGATATTTAATTTGTTTATCTTCAAAATTCCCGTCAAGTGTATAAACAGATGAACCAGAACCGGTAGTTTGCAGTTTAAAGCATGCTTTTTTAAGTGCAAGATATACAGCCTGTTCTTCTGGGTTTGTCAGTTCATAAATCTCATCAAAGTCATTTTGAACATTCGCCCAAAACTCATCGGTTTTACCTTCGTTAAATAACTTAATTAGTTCTTTTACTTTCTCGGTGTCAATTTCAGAAGGTTTTACTTTTTGATACATGCGAGCGGTTTCAAAAGTTTGACTAAAGCTTTTTAAATGCACATACTTAAAAGGGCATTTACCAAGATACTCAACAGTTGAACCAGTTTTTAGCATCACGGCAGGCAGTGGCTTTAAAAAGTAAACGCAGTCTTGTCCGTATTTTTCAATAAAGTCTGCTTTTTGCATCAGCGTTAAATCTAACTTATATAAAGAAGACAAGTAATTCAAAAGAGTAGCAAGCACAGTACTATGACCGCCTAGCCCGGCTCCTAGCGGAATATTTTTTTGAATTCTTACATCAACTTTTTTACTAAGTTGAAAGTCAGTTTGAAAGTCAGTTAAAAACTGACTTAGTTTATCTACCTTAAACCAAGGAGTCTTAGAAATTATTTTATTTGTAGGTTTACTTGTTAATTTAACCCAGATTTTGTCATGCAAAGAAATTGGTGCAACAATTGAAACGATTTCATGCAAACCGTTTTCCATTACTTGACCCACTCTTAAATCTAGATTGATTTTTGCATAAGCCTTTGCTTTCATATTTCCTCCTTAATTTTGATCAACTTAAAAAACAAGTTTTGAAACTCAATTGCGGTCAGTTTTTCTGCTCTGATGTTTTGATTGATTTCAAGGTCTTTAAAAACATTTAAAATATCTTGTTTTTCAATTTTAGTTTTAAGCAAATTATTAAACAGAGTTTTTCGTTTAGAAAAGAAACAAGTTTTTAAGAACTTAAAGTACTCGTGTTTTTGGTTTTCTGAAATCAACACTTGTTTTGCTTGAAAACAAACAACTGCACTATCTACTTTTGGGACAGGATAGAAGCAGTTTTTAGAAACAGTGAACGCTTTTTTAACTTCAAAGAAACTTTGAACTGAAACGCTTAACTTTGAGTATTCAGGAGAACCAACACTGGCAACTAGTCTATCTGCGTATTCTTTTTGAACCATTAAGATAAATTCAGAAACCTGGCTATTTATGATTTTAAAGATTATATCTGAAGATATATAGTAGGGAATATTGCCAATCACAATATCGTAATTTTGCCCAGTAAGGCTATATTCAAGAAAATCAGCGATAACGAAATTAAAGTTTTTGCACTGATTTTTAAGGTCTGTTAGTTTCGCTGCCAGTTCTTTGTCTATTTCTACAGAAAAGACTGATTTTGATTTTTTTAAAAGAATTTTGGTAAGCGCGCCTTCTCCTGGTCCAACTTCTAAAATCTTTAAACCAGGTCTAACTTCAGCACCTATTTTGTTTAAAATGTTTAAATCATTTAGGAAGTTTTGGCCAAAATGTTTTTTGAACTTATGCATTTAAAACCTCTTTTAATTGTTGTTTTGAGTAATTTGAATTATTTAAGAAATTCAGAAGTTGCTTTGTATTCAAGTGATAAATACCAAGCAGGGAGTGTAGTTTATTTTTATTTTCTCTGCTTTCAGGTCCTGTTATTTTTAGTTCAACTAAATCCGATAAAGAAAAATTATTTTGCTTTAAAATAGCCTTGTTAAGCAATTTACCAGTGTTTAGTATTTTTAAGAAATCTTCTTTAGATAGGTTTTCAAGCCCAACTTTACGCTTTTTAATACATTTGTCTTTAGGTAAATCTAAAAAACTCGCAGAAGGGATTTCTGATAAAACAATGTTTCTAATCTTAGTGCCAGCACTGTCAGGATCTGTAATTACAATTATTTCGTTGTCTTTTTCAAGACTTTTGATTTGGTCAATAGTTTCTTTGTTAATACCAAGACCGTTAGTTTTAATACAGATACTTTCAGGAAATACACTTTTGACAACTTTAATATCGTTTTTCCCTTCAACTACAAATACTTGCATTATTTACCCCAAGTATATTGTTTTACAACTTTTGCACGCTTTGCTAAGTTAGCAACAAAGTCAGAGTAGTCTTGTAGTTTTACAATGCGTTTATCTTGAGTTAAAAGTAAAATTGGTTCTCTTTGAAAATCATAAATTTGTTTTTTAAGTTCCCAAATTACACCAATTGGTTTTTCACCAGTGAATTCTTTTGGTTGCCAGTTTTGGCGATATATAAACTCATGTGCTACCTTAGCGGCCGGCAAATTGCTTTCACTTAGTTGTTTAAAATAAGTTAAAAAATAAGCATCGTCTAAATTTAAAAATATATTTAAATCTGGATTGTTAGGCGATTTTAGGACTTTTTTAAGTTGAAGGTCAGTAATACCTTCAAGATCTTTAAAAATCTCCATTAAATTAAAATCACGACCAATAACGCTTGGATGTAAATAGACTTGCATATACATGTGATAGCGAGAAATTAAATAATTTTCAATTGCGTATACTGCGCTTTCTTTAAAGCATAATTTACCATCATGCACAGTTAGACTGTTAATTAGTTTGGATGAGTCTATATCGCCGGTTTTAACTGCAGCAAAATACGCATCTCTTTTTAAGTAGTCTAGTCTGTCAATATCTAGTTGACTAGAAAGTATTGATTCAAGCAAAGGAAATCTTTTGTCCTTTGTTAAGACTGAACAAACATCTTTAACAAACTCTTTGTCAACTTCACTTAAGATCCCGCTGATCTCAGGGTCGTTAGCGATAATATAGGCGCCTCTTAATTCGTGAACCCCATTAACTAGACTATCGTACAAATGAGAAAATGGGCCATGTCCAATGTCGTGAAGTAAAGCAGACACCATTAAAATTAGCTGCTCACTTTTAGAAATTGGTAGTTTTTCACAAATTTGTCTTGCCAGTTCATAAACCCCAAGGCAATGTGAAAATCTAGTGTGTACAGCGGAAGGAAATACAAAAAAGGAATTGCCCATTTGATAAATACGGCGCAACCTTTGAAAAAATTTAGTGTCAACTAAGCGCTTAATGATGTCTTCTTTTAAAATAACATAGCCATAAATCGGGTCTACTATAACTCTGTCTTTCATTGCAACTCCTTTCTGAATTTAGTATAATTTTTAAAAAAACGAGGTAATAATGGAAACAATTTTTAGTAAAATAATCAATAGGGAAATTCCAGCAAGCATAGTTTATGAAGATGAATCGTGTTTGGCTTTTCTAGATATCAATCCACTAAGCAAGGGACATACTCTGGTAATACCAAAGAAATATGCATGTAACTTTTTAGATGTTGACACAGATACCTTGATGCACTTAACTAAAGTTAGCCAAAAAATCGCTCAAACTATGCAAACTGCTTTAGGCGCAAAAGGCGTGAATATCTATACAAACGCAGGCAAGTTAGCAAATCAACAGGTGATGCATTTTCACATTCATGTAATTCCTAGATATACTGGCCTTGAGTTTAAAACCCAACGCTTTGAAATTGAGCCTATTGATTTTAAAGAAACTGAACATTTATTAAAAGAAAGTTTGAAATAGACTTTCTTTTTTTTATTTTATAGGTTTGATTTCTTTAACTCCAATATATTTTTGCAATGCTTTAGGGATTAAAATTGTGCCATCTGCTTGTTGGTAGTTTTCAATTACAGCGATCACACATCTACCAACTGCCACACCTGAGCCGTTTAATGTATGCACGAACTCAGTTTTCGCGTCTTTTGTACGTTTAAAACGAATATTAGCGCGTCTTGCTTGATAGTCGTTAGCAGTTGAAACTGAAGAGATCTCTCTATATTTGTTTTGTCCAGGTAGCCAAACTTCAATGTCATAAGTTAAAGACATTGAGTGGCCTAAGTCACCTGAGCATAATCTGACAACTCGGTAAGGCAACCCTAATTTTTGCAAGACTAGTTCAGCTTCTTTTAACATTTTCTTAAGTTCTTTTTTGCTTTCTTCTGGTTTAGTGAAAGCAATTAGTTCAACTTTGTGAAATTGGTGTTGGCGAATTAGACCCTTGGTGTCTTTGCCAGCAGCTCCTGCTTCTGGTCTAAAGGCAGTTGAATAGGCACAGTACTTAAGTGGTAAAAGACCAAAATCTAGAATTTCGTTTCTATACATGTCAATCATTGGAATTTCTGCAGTCGGGTTTAAGTAAAGTTCAGTGCCTTCAAGGTGATATGCTTCTGACATGAATTTCGGAAACTTACCAGTTGCGTACATTGAGTCCTTTGACACTAAATAAGGTGGAATACACTCAATGTAGCCACGTTTAGAATGTAGGTCTAACATAAACGAAATTAGCGCTCTCTCTAGTCTTGCACCAAGGCCAATGTCATATACAAACCTAGCGCCTGCAACTTTGCCTGCACGCTCAAAGTCAAACAGCCCAAGTCGCTCATTTAAAGCAACATGATCTTTCGGGTGAAAGACAAACTTTGTAGGTTCTAAGTAAGTTTTAACCACAGTGTTTTCGTTTTCATCACTACCAAAAGTGACTTCGCTGTCTGGAATATTTGGCAGATCTAAAATCAAGTCTTCTAATTCTTTGGAAACAACTTCAAAGTCTTGAGTAAGAGTGGCAATTTTTTCGTTGCACTCTTTACTTTCGGCAAGCACCAAAGAAATATCTTTGCCTTGTTTTTTAAGTTCAGGGATTTGTGCGGTTAGTGTATTTTTTTTGGCTCTTAAGTTGTCAATCTCTGCCTGAATTTTTCGTTTGTTTGAGATTAGTTTAGGGAGTTTTGCAAACTCTTCTTTGTTGAAGTTAGGTCTTAAAGCTAACTTGGTTTGAACTTTTTTAAAGTTTTTTTGTAAATAATTTAGATCAAACATCTATGCTTACTCGCTTTCTGTCTCGCTTTGAGGCGAATTGTCTGTTTCTTGAAAAGACTCATCTAAAGTAATAGTTTGGACCTTTGAGCCTTCTGCTGGTTTGATAATTTTAACGCCTTGGGTGTTTCGAGAAGTTCTGGAAATCTCGACAATAGGAGTTCTAATTACTACACCTAAATTAGTTGAAGCAATTAAGTCTTGTTGGTCAGTTGCCACAATTAGTGCTACCAGACTGCCCGTTTTTTCTGTTATTTTCATAGTCTTGACACCTTTTCCAACACGTGAAGTTGTGCGGTATTCTTTGGCTTGAGTTCGCTTGCCAAGGCCAAGTTCAGAAATTACTAAAACATCGGTTTCATCGTCTTTAACAATAGAGCAGCCAATGATTTCATCGTCCTTGCCTAAAGTAATTGAGCGCACACCTTGAGACGCGCGACCAAGTGGACGAAGAGTATCTGATTTGAATTTCAAAGCTTGTCCTTGTTTAGTGGCAATCATAATAAAAGGATTGCCTTCAAAGTGTACGGCTTGAAGTAGTTCATCATCTTCAACTAACTGAATGGCTTTTTTCCCGTTTGCGTTTACGCGACTAAACTCGCTATCCGGAGTCTTTTTAATCTTTCCACCTTTAGTTAAGAAAAATAAATAACCGTTTTCTAAGTCTGGGGCTAAATTAGTAATACATTGAAAATGTTCGTTTTCTTGAAAATCAATTAAGTTAACCAAAGGCAAACCTTTGCCTTGTTTTGAGGCTTCAGGAATTTTAAAGGCTTTTAGTTGATATACACGCCCAAAATTAGTAAAGATTAAAATTTGGTCGTGTGAGTTGGTTTTTAAAATCACTTGGACTTTGTCGTCTTCATTGACCTTAATGCCACTTGCCCCAACTCCACCTCTAGATTGCACTCTATACTGATCTGCGTCTATTCGCTTAACATAGCCATTTTCGGTAACTGTAATAATTACGTCGCGACGTGGTATTAAGTCTTCATTTTCAATGTCTAGTGAAGTTGAAAAGTTCAAAATAGACTTACGTGGTTTATTGTATTTAGCAATTAGCTCAGTAAGCTCGCCTTTAATGATTTCTTTTTGTTTATCAGAGTTGCTTAAAATTAAGTTGTAATATTCAATTTTAGCCAGTAGTTCTTGGTGCTCTTCGTGAATTTTTTCAATTTCAAGGCCGGTTAGTCTTTGCAGAGTTAAGGCCAAAATAGCTTTTGCTTGAATTTCGTCAATGTCTAGATTTTCAATCAATTTGGTTTTAGCAATTTCTGGAGTCTTAGATTCTTTGATTAGTTTAACACAAAGATCTATTGCAGAAAGCGCCTTAATTAGCCCTTTTAGAATGTGGATTCTAGCCTCTGCTTTCTTTAATTCAAACTTGGTTTTGCGAATTAGCAGTTCAATTTGAAACTCAATAAAGTTGCGAATTATTGGAATTAAACCAAGCTGTTTTGGAACTCCGTTAACAAGGGCTATCATGTTAATCGCGAAACTAGACTGTAGTTGACTGTATTTATATAAGTTATTTAAAACTACCTCTGGAATCACGTCTCTTCTTAAGTCCAGAACTATGCGAGTACCTTTACGGTTAGATTCATCAGCCATTGCAACAATTCCGTCAACTACTTTTTCTTTCACAAGTTCAGAGATTTTTTCAATCAATAATTTACGGTTTACTAGATAAGGAATTTCTTTAATAATAATTTGTGATTTTCCGCTTTTAGTTGTATTTATATCGACGATTGAGCGAATAACTACGCGGCCTTGTCCGGTTAGATAACCACGGTGTAAGCCGTTTAAATCGAGAATCTCACCACCTGTTGGAAAGTCTGGACCTTTGATAATATTCATCAATTCAGTAAGTGGAAGGTCGGGATTATCAATCAGGGCTATGGTTCCCGCAAGTATCTCTTGCATGTTGTGTGGCGGAATAGATGTTGCCATACCAACAGCAATTCCCTTAACTCCGTTTACCAGTAAATTTGGAAAACGAGCAGGCAAAACTTTTGGTTCTTTTTCGCTGCCATCGTAGTTATCTGCAAAGTCAACCGTTTCTTTTTCTAAGTCGCGAACTAAGTCAAGTGCAACCTTAGACATTCTGGCCTCTGTGTATCGCATAGCAGCAGCGCCGTCTCCGTCAACTGAACCAAAGTTACCATGTCCGTCAACTAAGGGGTGTAGATACGAAAAGTCTTGGGCCATTCTAACCATCGCTTCGTATACAGATGAGTCGCCATGAGGGTGGTACTTACCAATTACTTCACCAACGATACGAGCGGATTTTTTGTGTGCAGAGCCTGGCAAAATGTTAAGTTCGTTCATAGCGTAAAGAATTCTTCTTTGCACTGGTTTAAGTCCATCTCTGACGTCTGGCAGGGCTCGGTCAACTATAACCGACATCGCATAATCTAGAAACGAGTCTTTGATTTCACTTACTATTTCAACCGGCTCCTCTTTGGCGTCTTTAAAATCAGCAAGGTTAGTCTCAAAGTCTTCCGCTTGCTCATCATCTTGGCTAAGTTCTTCTAAATTCTCGTCGCTAAATTCTGTTTCTATTTTTTCTTCGTCTAAAAAATTAAGCATGGTCTGCTCCTTTAGATGTCTAAGTTTTTCACAAACTTAGCGTTTTCTTGGATAAACTCACGTCTTGGCTCAACATTGTCGCCCATCAGCATATCAAAAGTTTGATCCGCCAGTGCAGCATCGTTAATTCCAACTTTAAGCAGGGTTCTGTTTTTCGGATTCATCGTAGTTTCCCAAAGTTGCTCCGGGTTCATCTCACCCAAACCTTTGTAGCGCTGTATAGTGTATTTACCTTCAAGTTGAGCAAGCAGAGGTTCAAGTTCGTTTTCTTTGTAGATATAGTTAATTTTTTTGCTTTGTTGGACTTTAAAAAGCGGAGGCTGAGCAATATAAACATAACCTCTGTTAATCAGTTCCGGCATGTGTCTAAAAAAGAAAGTCAAAAGTAGGGTTCTAATGTGCGCACCATCCACGTCGGCATCCGTCATAATAATGATTTTGTGGTATCTAGCGTTGTCTGCGTTAAAATCGCTAGACACCCCACAACCTATCGCTAAAAACAGAGATTTTAGCTCGTTATTTGCCAAAACTTTGTCAAGCCGTTCTTTTTCTACATTCAAAACTTTACCACGTAGTGGCAAAATAGCCTGAAATTCAGAGTTCCTGCCTTGTTTTGCAGAACCTCCCGCAGAATCACCTTCCACTATGTATAGTTCAGTGTTTTCAGGTGACTTGTTGCGGCAATCTGCTAGTTTTGAGGCAAACCCTAGATTATCAAGTGGACTTTTGCGACGAGTTGCTTCCTTTGCACGGCGAGCCGCAAGTCTAGCCTTAGAAGCCATTAAACACTTTTCAACAATTGCTTTTGCAGTTTGTGGGTTTTCCAGTAAAAATCGCTCAAGACCTTCACCAACTAAACGACTAACTAGCGGGCGAACATAAGGGTTTCCAAGTTTAGTTTTAGTCTGCCCTTCAAATTGAGGCTCAGGCAGTTTAACCGATAAAACCGCAATTAGTCCTTCTCTGGTGTCTTCGCCTAAAATTTGGTCAGTTTTCTTAATTAAGTTATTATCAGTTGCGTATTTAGAAATCACACGAGAAAGTGCTAGTTTAAGTCCATCTTCGTGCATCCCACCTTCCTTGGTTAAGATGTTGTTGGCGAAACTCAAAATATTTGGCGTGTAGGTGTCGTTGTAAAGCATAGCAAGTTCCACGGTGGTGTCTTCAGCAGTAGTATCAATGTAAATAGTTTCTTTGTTAATTCTGTTTTTTTGCCCGTTTAAAAATTCAACGTATTCGTTTAGCCCGCCTTCATAGCGGTAAGTGTGTTCTATGTTTTCCTCTTGTCTTTTATCTGCAATAGAAATAGTTAAGCCTTTATTTAAGAAAGCCAGTTGTTGTACGCGTACACGCAAAGTTTCAAAGTCATAGGCTTCGCATTCCGCGAATATTGAGCGGTCAAACTCAAAAGTAATTGTGGTTCCGGTGTCTGTGGTTGGAGTTTTGGTGTCAATTAAATCACTAACTGCGTTGCCGTAGGCAAACTCTTGTCGATAAAGCGTGTTGTTTCTGCTAACTTCTACAATCAAACTAGAAGAAAGAGCATTGACAACCGCAGCACCTACTCCGTGTAAGCCACCTGAAACCTTGTATGAGTCGTTGTTAAACTTGCCACCAGCGTGTAGCACGGTTAATATAGTTTCAACCGTTGAAACTTTGGTTTTAGGGTGCACATCTACCGGAATTCCGCGGCCATTGTCAGAGACGCGAATTAACTCACCTGGCAGAATTTCTACCTGAATGCGGTCAGCGAAACCAGCCAGCGCTTCGTCAATTGAGTTGTCAACTATTTCCCAAACTAAGTGATGCAGTCCAGTTGGTCCAGTTGAACCTATATACATCCCTGGACGTTTACGAACGGCTTGCAGGCCTTCTAAGACTTGAATGTTTTCGGCACCATAATTATTTTTACTTTCCATAAGTTAGTCTCCTTGTATTTTAAATAAATTACATATCTCTATTGCTGTTTTGTTAAAGGTTTTAAAAATTAAATAAAGGCGCTTTAAAAATGCACCTTTATTTAACTAAACTCTGTATAAAACGCAGAAAAATAAGCAATTTTTAGTTTTCTTCTTCAATAATTTCGGTCAAGAAACCTTTTGCAATTGCCTTGCGGTCAAGTAGTGGGGTTTCTTTGAAAACTAATTGATACTCATCTCCTACTAAAGTAATTAAAGCAGTTTTGCCTTTAATGTTGACTTTAGATTTTGGAAACCAGACTGCGTATTTACTGTATTCAGATTCAACAGGGAATCCAACTAACACAGCCTTTGGGGTACGTCTGATGATTTCAATGTTTTCAATTTTAATTTGTTTCATAGTGTATACTTCCTTTTTTAAAAATTATTAAGTGGTGTAATTAAAGTAACTAGTTCAGGTTCTTCCAGTGAAGTGATTCGAACAGCGCGGTCATTTGAATAAAACTCAAGTGCAAGTTCTTCAATACCAAGACTTTCGTAGACAGAAATTGCCTCTTGCAGATGTTTAAGTGAGAAAATCATCAAGAAGGTTTCTGCGAGTTGATTGTAAATTTCGCCTGCTGGAATTAAAATAGCGCGAGATGAACCTTTGCCGTTTTCCGAAGTTGCAACTTCACAAGTTTTGTTTGGTTTTAAGGTGAAGTTAATTAAATAAGTTGATTTTGATTTATCAGTAACTGCCGAAATTGTTTTAAGTGCGTTGCTAAACTCAACAGTTTTTAAAGGAATTGTGAGTTTAGTTTCAAATTGAGTTGCGCTGTTGAGGTTGCCATATTTATCTGAAAGCACGGCGGTTTGAAAAAAGACGTTTTTAATTACGAACAGTACTTTTGAACAAAGTGGATTGACAGAAATCTCAACATCACCTTTAGTTTGTTCAAGAATTTTAAGCAGTTCCTTGATAGATTCGGCAGAAATTGTTAAATTCAAATTTTTCTTTGAGTTAACTTCCAGGCGTTTTTGGGCAAGTCTGGCGTTGTCACTGCCAGTTAGTGTTAATCTGCGTTCACTAAACGCGAAGTTCACACCAGTTAAACAAACTATTCTTGGTTTGGCGTCAGGATCCGCTGTGCAGTAAACCACTTCTTTTAAGGAAATCGCTAAATCTTCGCTAGAAATCAAGATAGGTTTTTCATCTTCTTCAAAAATCAAATGTTCAAGGTCGTAGTTTAAAGCGTTTAGCCTAAACTCAGAAGTCCCCGCGATTATCAGAACTTGGTATTCAGAAATTTGCATAAACTGAACTTCTTCGTGTAAAGCAATACCTGGTGACTTAATAATATTTAAGATTGTTTTACCGTCTAAAATCGCGTTACCTTCTGCAAGCACTTCAATGTTGCTGTCAACTATCGCCATAATCTCTAAGTTTTTGTGATTCGCAAATATTTTAATTGAGTCTTTTTTAACCGAGAACTTAATACTTTCGCTGAGTGGCCTTGGACTTTTATTTGGCAAGGCTTTAGCCACCAAATTGATGTATTCAATTAAAGTTTCTGTTTTAATTTTAAAGTTCATAAAAATTCCTTTTTTCTTTTATTGTTTATTTATTGTTGTTAGGGAAAGTGGAAATGTGGATAACTTCAAAAATCACTATTTCAATTACCTATAATATTATATTATAAGGGCAAAAAAAACGCAAATCTTGGCCAAAAATAGACGGTTTTGTTATCCACATTCTGTCCACATTTTTCATAGGTTTTCCACATTATAGTTAACTAAGAAATAAATAAAAAAGACGGGCAACCCCGTCTTTTCAATTAAAATTATTTCAAAATTCCAAGTTTCTTTTCAATATCTTCAATCGCTTTTTTTAACTCAACTTGTTCAGATATTTCTTTTTGAATTTTTTCAACAGCAGAAATCACGGTAGTATGGTCTTTACGGTTGAAAAGTTTCGCGATTTTTGTAAAAACCAAATTATAGTGTTGGCGAATTAAGTACATACAAATGTGTCTAGCAGTGACTACTTTGTAACTTTTCTTTAACGAAAGAATGTCAAAAGGCTGAAGTTCGTAGTATTTGGCAACCACCGAAATTATGTTGTTAACTTCTTTTTCAACCGAAGCTTTTGGTACAAAAGTTTCAGTTTGTGCGTTGATCAGCACGCGAATGGCTTCCTTGACATTTTCTAAGTTGATAGGAATGTTAGACATCGTGCAGTTCATGATAGATGAATACAAGGCACCTTCTAAATCTCGGACATTAGTTTTAATAACTTTGGCAATATACATTAAAATGTCTTCGCCAATTTGGCTTGCAATTTCTGGTGCAAACATTTCACTAGCCTTTCTTTTCAAAATAGACACACGGTGTTCGTCGTTTGGAACTTCAATACTGGCAGTCAAACCCCATGCAAAGCGAGAAACCAGACGAGAGTGGATGTTTTGTAGTTCACTGGTTTTGCGGTCAGAGGCTAAAACTATTTGTTTATTTGAGTTATGAAGGTGTTCATATAGTTTAAAAAACTCATTTTGAGTTTTCTCAGCCCCACTAATCATTTGAATATCGTCAATCAACAAACAGTCTAAAGATTTAAATTTCTTGTTAAACTGTTGCATACGGTTGGTTTTATCAGTTCCATAAAAAACACTTGTAAACTCTTCAACAAATGTGCTCGCTGGAATGTATAAAACCTTTAAATTTGGGTTGTTTTTAATCATTTCATTGCCAATTGCATGCATTAGGTGAGTTTTTCCAACCCCAACCGCACCAGAAATGTAGAATGGGTTTCCGGTTGAAGCTGGCTGTTCTGCGACTGAAATCGCACAGCGATAGGCAAAGGAATTTGAAACACCTACTACAAAATTTGAAAATGTATATTTTGGGTTTAATTTACTATCTAGATAATTGTTGGTTTCAAAAGCAGCAGGACTTTCTTTTTCTTTTTCATATTCAAGGTCGGTTTCTGTAATAAATTTAAATGACAAAGGAGTTTCTTGAAACAAAGTAGCAGCGATTTCGTTAATCTTTTCACTGTGATACACAGAAAGTCTGGTTTTGACAAAATCGTTGTCTACTAAAATATAGACAATGTTGTTATCCACCCTATAAATACTAGTTTTAGTACCGAAAAGCGAGTCAAAACTCTCTTCTTCAATTTCGTTTTTAAGTTGATTGATAATGTCTTCCCACAGTTTTTTTACGTCGCTGTCCATAAGTTCTCCTTTTGTGTAAATATTTTACCAATACAAGCAAAATAAAAACAATTTAGGTTATCCACATTTTCTGTGGATAACTTGTTTGAGTGTGTTCAAATGCGGATAAAAATGTGGGTAACTTAGGCAAAATAACCCTTTAAATAGCCGATTTTCTTGAACTTATCCACATCTCCACATTTCAGTTTCCACATCAGAGTTATCCACATTGTGGCTAAAATTATTTTTTGTGGATAAAAAACAATTTGGTCAAACACACTAAAAACCCCATTTTAGACATTAAAAAAATTGCAAAAAAAGTTGTGTTATGTTAAACTTTTAAGAGCATTGTTTGAAAGGACTAATATGAAAAGAACATATCAACCAAGTAAAATTAAAAGAGCACGTACACACGGTTTCATGGAAAGAATGAGCACTGCAAACGGCCGTAGAGTTCTACAAAGAAGACGTGCAAAAGGACGTTTAGTTTTAACTGTTAGCGACACTAAACACCAAAAATAATTTAAATAAATATTTGAACCTAACCACCAGATAAATATTTTTAAATTAAATATTTTAAGGTGGTTTTTTTATACACATTATGGAAAAAAAATACAGAGTCAAAAAATACGCAGAGTTTGACCAAATATTTAAAACCGGCAAGAAATTTAGTACACCACACTTTAGAATTGTGTTTAGACCAACTGAAGAGCCGCACTCCAGGTTTGGCATCTCAATTGGTAAAAAATTTGGCAACGCTGTTCAACGCAACAAAATTAAAAGACAAATCAGAAATATTTTGAGAAACTATAAACAATGCAAATTAAGTTTTTTAACAATAGTTGTAGTTAAACCTGTAGCAGTAACACTAACTTTCATAGAAATCCAAAAAGAACTGATGAGTTCTTTAAATAAAATCTATAAAGTGGAGGAACAATGAATAAAATCAAAACCCTGCTTTTGTTTTTCATTTCAGCAGTTTTAGTTTTTACTTTAGTGTCTTGTAATAAAAAACAAAAAATCATTGGTCTATACCATCAATTCGGTACTTACTCAGAGCGTGTGCAACTAAACTCAGGCAAAGAAGTTTCTTTGCAAGGAAATGACTTTAGAGCACTTGCTCCGCTTACTGAAAACTTACCTTCTATTTCTGTATATCGTCTACTTGAAGACGGATCTGTTCAACAACTTAACCGTGGTAACTTCAAGGATGGATACAGATTAACGCTTGGCGAAAAAGTTGATGAAAACGGACTAATAGACGTTACTTTAACAGATGTACACGACAAAAATATCACCCGCACTTTTAAAGTGGTTTACGACAAAGCACTTTTTAAGGCAAGCAAAACAAGCATGTATTTTCAAACTTATGAGTTAAATATAGGAAACACTAAAAACCCAGTTTTGACACCTTTTCCGTTCTTTAGACGAATTGGTGAACGCGTAAATTTTTCTGACTTAGTTAAGTTCAGCAATATTTACCATTTTAATTTAGACAAAGCCCCAGAACCCGAAGTTATTGAAAAAACACTGTATGCAAAAAATCTATTAGCACTTGAAGAAGGACACGATAAAAAAATCCAAACTCAAGACTTAATTGCCAAAAAAGTTATAGACAGTAATTTTGACCAAGCTAGATATTTAGTTAAAAACAAAGACAAAGAAGTAATTACTTACAGCTACCAAATTAACTTTAACTCAGTGCTAAGTGAAAACTCTGAGTTTTCAGCAAAATACCCTGACTTTAGACTAACAACCGACGTTTTTGTAGGTGGTGGCCAATATCCTTTACACAAACAAACTTTTGGTTGGTTTGACTACTTAACCACAGCCTGGATGGGCTGGCTACTTGGCAATACCTCAATTGCAGGTAAGTTCGCAATTGGTATTATTTTTACAACAATAATCGTACGTATCCTGGCCTGGCCAATTTACGCCCGCACGAATGTTATGTCTGCCAGAATGCAGAAAATGACTCCTGACTTAAATAAACTGGAGCGTAAATATCAAGGCAGAACAGATAAAGCCTCTATTCAACAAAAACAAATGGAGACGATGCGAATTTATCGTAAACACAAAGTAGGTTTCTCGTCTTTCTTAATTCCTTTTTTGCAGATGCCGATTTTTATTGGAGTTTATAACACTATTAACCGAGTTTCTGTGGAAGGTGGATACTACGCATACCAGGTTTGGGACAAGTCTTTTATGGGGCTAAACTTAGGAGCCGGTAAAGACTTTTCTAACTATCTGCTTGCCTTTATAGTGTTTTGCACCATGGTTTTAATTCAGTTAATTAGTTCATATAAAACCACAAAAATGCGTGAAAAGGATGCTCGTACTGTGGTAATTGATCCAAAAAAAGACCCTAAACGCAACCAACGTATGATGTTGATTTTTGGAATTATCATGGCTGGTGTAATGACTTGGTGGTCAATTAACGACAGAGGACTGGCGTTTTACTGGATAGTAGGTAACTTATTTTCAATCGGTCAAACTGCTTTTTATAAAATTGTTTCAATTAAAAAAGAAAACAAACCCCAAACAGAGGAGTTATTATAATTATGAATATTAAAGAACTTGATAACATTCAAGCAGAATCTGCAGAGACTGCAATAAAAATTGCTGCCAAAGAACTTTTGTGTAGCCCAACTCAACTTAAAGCAATTCCAACTACTCCTGGGACTTTTAACGTTTTTGTCAAACAATCGCCTGCTTTAATTGCTAAAGAGTATTTAGAAAACATCTTTAGAACTCTTGACATTGACCTTAAAATTGAGTTTAGAACCCTTGAACAAGGCAAACTAATTGTCTTTAATTTAGAGACTTCTGAAAACGCTTTTTTAATCGGGAACCGCGGAAATACCTTACACTCTTTGGCTGTTTTGACAAAAATTGCAACTAAACAGTTTTGTGAAGAACAAACTGAAGTTGTTTTAGACATTTCCGGCTACCTTGCTAAACGCAAAACCATTTTAGAGATTTTAGCAACTAAAGAGGCTAAAAAAGTCTTAGCAAGCAAAGCGTCTGTAGAGCTTAAAAACCTAAACTCATATGAGCGACACATAATTCACGAAAAACTAAGCGACTGGAAAAAAATCCAAACCCATTCACACGGTGAAGGCAAAGACCGAGTTTTGACAATCTCTTTTGTTGAAAACAAAAAACCTAGCCAAGAGCAAGAAGATTAGTTTTTAAGTAATTTTTATATACTTGAAGAACTATATTGACACTGTAAATAAAAAAAGGAGTGTAGATGTTAATAGATTCACAAATTTTAGCCACTAACTTCAAAGATTATGCCGGCAAGATAGTTACTTTAAACGGTTGGGTTAAAACTAATCGCGACCAAAAAGAGTTTGGGTTTATTGCTTTAAACGACGGTCTTAGACTTGAAAACATCCAAGTCATTTACGAGGCTGGTTTGAGTAATTTCGCAGATGTCGCTAAGTTAAACTCAGGAGCATCTATTTCTGTCACTGGTGTGGTAGTTCTAACTCCAGACCGCGCGCAAAGTTTTGAAATAAAAGCAACTGAAGTCAAAATTATTAAAAACACAGATTCAAACTATCCAATTCAACCCAAAAGACATACTCGCGAGTTTTTGCGAGAGCACTTGGAGTTAAGAGCCCGCACTAACTTATTTAACGCGGTTTTTAGAACTCGCTCAGTGTTAGCGCATGCTATCCACACTTTCTTTCAAAACAAAGGTTTTATTTACCTAAACTCGCCAATCATAACTTCAAATGATGGAGAAGGTGCTGGTGAGATGTTTGTAGTCTCTACACTAAAGCCCGGACAAACCGACTATAAAAAAGATTTTTTTGAAAAGAAGGCTAACTTAACTGTAACTGGACAACTACACGCCGAGGCATATGCTCAGGCTTTTCAAAGAGTCTATACATTTGGTCCAACTTTTAGAGCAGAAAAGTCAAACACTCCTAAACACGCTGCGGAGTTTTGGATGGTAGAGCCTGAAGTTGCTTTCTTTGACCTTGAAAAAGACATGGCTTTAGCCGAAGAAATGGTTAAGTTTTTAGTAAATGAGGCGTTTTTGAAATTAAAACCAGAATTAGAACTTTTCAATAAGTTTGTTGAGCCTGGTTTAATTGACAGATTAACTGAAGTTAAAGACAAGCCTTTTGCAAGAGTTACACATGCTGAGGCTATAGATATTTTGAAAAAAGCCAAAGTTAAGTTTGAAAACGAATCAAAACCTGGTCAAGATATATTTACTGAACATGAGAAATACTTAACAGATGTTCATTTTAAGTCGCCTGTTTTTATCTACAACTGGCCAAAAGAAATTAAAGCCTTTTACATGAAACAAAACGACGACAATAAAACTGTGGCAGCCTGTGATTTGCTTGTTGCAAAGTCTGGTGAGTTAATTGGTGGTTCTCAGCGAGAAGATGACTACAACAAATTACTTACTCGTATGCAAGAACTAAAAATGGACATTGAACCACTTAAATGGTATCTAGATTTAAGAAGATATGGTGGCACTCAGTCTGCTGGTTTTGGACTTGGGTTTGAGCGACTTGTCATGTTTATAACTGGTATTGAAAATATTCGAGATGTTGTGCCTTTCCCAAGAACCTCTAAAAATTTAAACTACTAGTAAATTAAAATAATTTGTAAATGAACAACACCATTGAAATTGTTGACAAAAGGAGAAGAAGTCAATTTTTCTATGTAGCTGTGGCTACACTTTTGTTTATAGCAATCTCTATGGTTGTTGTTTTTTTATTGCTTAAAAGTGTTGAAAACAAAAGCAATCCAACCTCAGGACTCGGAATTGAACAAAGTTTTGAAAATGAAATTTTAACTAAAGTTTATTTGCCGAAATTCTATCTCGGTAAAACTGTAAAGTGGTATTCAAATAGCCAGTTAATTGATTTAAAAACAGGAAATGTTTCTCAACCATTTTTAGACAGCAAAGTTAAGTTAACTGCTGAAATTAGCGACCATAAAAAAGACTTTATGTTAGAAATCAAAGGCTATAAAAACGCTTTATTAAGCGAGAAAACAAAAATAATTACAGCATTTGAAAAACTCAAATATTATAATTTTGACTCAAATTTTTTAAACACTTTTACTCAGTTTAAACAAACCAAAGCAACTGAATATGAGTATAAAAAAGAAGTCGAAAAACTCATTTATGCATTTTCAAAACAAGTGTATTTAGGCAAAGTTTCGGCTAATTTTCAGAACTTCGGAAGCATAAAGTTGTATCCAAAAAAAGATAATTATATGGTTGGAGAACTCATATTTATAAAAACTAAACAGATATCTATCAACCAACAAAAATACACAACTTACCAGTATTTGGCGTATGTGTGCGAAGAAAATAACGTCAATAATGATATCGTGCTTGAAAAAATAAACCCCAAAAGTAAAGCAGAGATTTCCTCTTTAATCGCTTCACTAAAAGAAAACTTCAAGCCGCGCACTTATCTTGCCTATAGCCAGTGTCAGGGTGTGTTAATTAACTCAGACAAGTCAATTGACGACCTTACACAAATTACTACAATTTACGACAACAAACTATATCCTGCAGTATGGGACGGCAAGGAACTCAACAAAGAACACGTCTGGCCAAACTCCCGCCTTGGTTTGAAAAGAGTTCAGCAAAGCGATCGCGACATTAGAACGGATTTGCATAACCTCAGACTTTCTACCGCTAAAGTCAATCAGTTTAGGTCAAACTATTTTTTTAGTGAGCACCCAAATTTAACAAATCCTTTTAGATATAACTTAAAAAACCAACAATTTTGGCCATCCAAAGACTCAAGCGGAGAAGTTGCACGTATTCTTTTTTACATGGCTTTGATTTACCGAGAACTTAAACTAATTGATTTTGAAAATCTAAATAACAGCCGAGTTTTAACCGTCATGGGTTCACTTTCTGAAATAAAAAAATGGGGTGCTGAAACCCCAATTTCTGAATTTGAAAAGAGACGAAATAAAATAATTTTAAAATATCAAGGTAACTCAAATCCTTTCATTGAGTTTCCAGGTTTATTTCAATTACTAAAAGATAGTGATTATTTTAATAGTTATAATTATTATTTGCAACAACTAAAATATAGAAAAGCAACTTTATTGTGTGTCTTTTTAAGAAAGAAAAAAAACCAAAATTTTTAAGTCTTAGATTTGTTTTTTTAATTAATTTCATTCAGCAGGTATCCTTCATCGGCCACTTTTTTGACTAACTTCAAAATAAGTTCACCATATTCAGCCTTTGCTTTATTTTTAAATAGTATCTCGTAGTTGATATTTTTACTTTTAACATATTTTTCAGCCTCAATATATCTTGAAACATCTTGGATAACTTCATTTCGGCAGTAGTCATGGTTGTAAAAATATTTAGCAATTTTTAAAGCAAGGTCTATAGTCTCTGTTTGAAAGCGAATTAAGTTTACACGCATATCTTTTTCAAGATACTTGTTTTCAACAATCTTTTTGATAAATTTAATTTGGTTTTTAACTTTGTTTGTATAGATAAAATATGGGTTTTCTTGTTTTTCAAAGAAATACAAAAAAGTTAACATCTCCTCTACATTTAAACAGGTAGTAAAACCATTTAGCAGATTGCCAGTAAACTTACGCTTAATAATTATATCAAACATCTTGGTTTCACGTAAATTATTGATAAACTTACGAAAATTTCCATTTAAAAAAACCTTGGTAAACTCGCTTGTTATGCGTTCAGGGTGAATTTCTTTAACTAAATTACTTAAGTTATTCAAACTTACTTTTGTGTTAGATTCTATTGAAAAACCCAGTTTTGTTTGAAAGTAAATGAGGCGAATTAGTCTAAGTGCGTCTTCTTTGAAACGACAGTCTGGTGAACCAATTGTTTGAATTTGTTTGTTTTTGATATCCAAAAGTCCGCCAACATAATCCAAAACTGTGTAGTTTTTATCCAAGATTAGCGCATTTATCGTAAAGTCTCTTCTGACCAAATCTTCTTTAATTTCTTTAGTAAAAAAAACGTTTTCAGGATGCCTGTTGTCTTTATAGTCTTTTTCGCTTCGGTAAGTTGTCACGTCGTAGGCTACTCCTTCAATTAGCACACCAACCGTGCCGTATTTAATACCTTTGTCGAAAGTGTGTTTAAATACTTTTTTAATCTCTAGAGGTTCAGCACTTGTTGTGATGTCAATATCTGTACTTAACTTTTTAAACCCACAAACTAAGTCTCGAACAAATCCACCCACTATGTATGCAGAATATCCTGCTTCTTCTAGTTTTCTTAAAATATAAAAAGCCCCCATAATTATGGGGTTTTTTAAGTCAATTTGATTTTTTACGTTAATTTTGAGTGCTTCCAGCATTGCATCTATTTTTGCAAAGACATTTGTTTTGCAAAAGGCCAACTTTGACAATAAAGACAAGCGCAACTATTGGAATAAAAAAACCAATTAAGAAACAAGCATAGTCAAACTTTTTAGTAATTTGGTTGTTTTTAATATAAGTTAGCACATAAAAAATTAAATAAGCAAACGCTGATGCAACCGCCACAATCAACATAATTGCCGCTGTGGTTAAAATCAAAGAAAGTTGAGCAGATGACTGAATTTCTGGTTTTAAGTCGGCAGCATTTGCCTTAATTAAGTTAAATGCGCTTAACAGCACCGCACTTGCACTGGCAGCAAGCGCTGTTGTAAGATATAAATAAAGAGCAGTTAGAGAAATTTGTTTTTCTTTCATTTAAAAACCTCTTTAGGTAATTTTAGCACAGTGTACAGGGAGAGATTGGTGTATTTATTAAAAAACAACATAGAGTTTACAACAGAAATTAAAAAATCAGTCTTTCACACCTTAACTATAAAGACAGACACTACTACTGACTTCGAACATAAGTTAGCAGAAATTAAAAAGCAGTATCCTAATGCTACTCACTATGTATATGCATATAAAATTAAGCAAAACTTTAAGTTCAGCGACGACAAAGAACCTAGCGGTAGCGCCGGTTTTCAAATTTATACAACTATTAAAAACTTAGATATCACTGATTTTGCTATCATTATCATTCGTTTCTATGGCGGAATTAAGTTAGGATTAAGCGCTTTGACTAGAACTTACAAAAATCTTACAGTTGAAGCAATTAAAAAAATTAAAAAAGTCAAAAAAGAGAACTACATACTTGCTACTTTTAGATTCAACTACCGCGCAAAAGAAAAAGTGCTTAACCTTGTTTCTGCTTTGAAGCATATTGAAAGCAAGTATATATACAAAGACAAAATTTACGCAGAAATTAAACTAGAGACAAGCGAAAGTATAAACTCGCTTAAAGATTGTTCGGATATTGAAACACTGGATGTGAAAACGCTTACATTTATGACC
>CAUTSJ010000007.1:0-37707 GCA_963541505.1 uncultured Acholeplasmataceae bacterium | reverse complement strand
CTGATTTATTTCCAGGATAAATTTTCATACCTAAAGGTATTAAATTTTTATCTAATAACAAACCTAAACCAACTAACGGATTTGGCTTATTTTCCTTTGAAGGTCCTTTTCTTCTAAAGTCATCTTGTTCATCAATTTCAAAGTAGAAATTAGTGCAATCAAAGTATGTTTTACTTGTATCTCTTTTAATGATTTTTTTAAAATTTTCGTTGTAAATATCAATGATTTTTTGGTAGTTTTTGCCTAGCGCAAAAACACCACCATACAATTGAACAAGCGAAATTTTGAGACTGTTAAACAGTTTAGGAAAAACTTCCAAAAGTGTTTTTTGTTTTGATTGTGGGTCAATAAATCTAGCATAAATTAAATTAGAAATTAGTTTAAAAATGCTAAAGTTGCAGCCCCAACCACTTTGAACAAATTTCAAATCCCGTTCCAGATTTTTTTGATTATTTACTGCGTTTAAAAGGAAATAACCTAGATTTTTTCAGGCGAATTTTGAGAGATTTCTTCAATTTTTTCCTGTTGCTTTATCAATCTTTCTTCGTTAGTCATTTTGTCAGCGATTGCTTTAAAATGACTAACTGGGTCCGCAATTCCTTGTTCAATAAAATCGTTCAAATATCCAAGTGCTCGAAAAGAACGGTGAGTAGAATTTTTCTTTTCTTTATCATAAAACCCTTCATAAATTTGTAAATATATGCCCTTCTTTGTCTTAGTTTGTTTAACAAAATAACTCATTTTAACACCTCTCATACATTATAGCACAAGAACACAATAAAATTAGCGAAAAAGATAGATGAATTATTTTTTTAGAAAAAAATAAAAACGGCGTAATAACGCCGTTTATTCGTGAAAAAATTACTTTTTAATCTTAAAAATCTTGTGCTAAATTTCTGAACTCAGGGAGTTCAAATCTCCTTACCTCCACCATAAGCACTTTCAAATGAAACAAGACATCTTGTTTCATTTTTTTATAAGGTGTTGCTGAGTTTTGTGTTAAATTGGGTTATTTTAGCAAAACTAATCTTAAAGACAGATCGCCATATAAGCAGGCATACAAATTACTCCATCTTCGCGAACATGCAAGTTTTTGGGATGAATAATATAACACTTGCCAACTCTTGACAAAAACTTTTCTTTAAACCTATTTAGTGATGTGGTTTTATAGTTTTTCGCTGATTTGACTTCAATTGCGGTGATTTGGCCAAAAGGTTCATTACTTGTGATTATAAAATCAACTTCAATGTCGTTTCTCTTTTTTTCTTTTGAATAATGACTATAAAAATAAAGTTTGTGTCCGTTTGCAGTTAAAATCTGGGCGACTATATTTTCAAAAAACATGCCTTTGTTAACAGATAGTTTGTCGTATAGTAAATCAAGGTAAATTTGCGTTTTTTCGCTTTCTTTATCTGAAAAAGTTTTGGCCAAAAGTAGACCTGTGTCTCCCATGTAGCATTTTAAGTAACTACTTGACTCAGATAAAGCAAGGCCGATATTAGGATCTGTTACCGCTGGGCAAATGTTACAAATTTTTGAGTCTTTTAACCAAGCAAAAGCATCTTCGTAGTTCTTGCTTCTAGCAGCGCTGCCTTGCTGAGTAAATTTAATCCGTTTTTCGTATTGCGCCAAAAAACTAGGAATTTGGTCAAAAACATTTAACACTTTTTCTCTGTAAGTTCGCTCTATTTTAAAAATGTCGCCACGGTAAGTTTCCAAAATATCAGTTTTGTCATCTAAACAACTTTTAAACTGTTTATTTTCTTTTAAAAAAGTAGAAATAACTTTAGGCATACCACCTAAAACTAAGTAAAGTCTAAAAGTTTCCATTAAAAGTTCGTGTATATGTTTGTCAATTGGCTTCATTTCAGCAAATGCTTTTTTAATAAAAGGCACTATCTGGTCGTTTCCAATTGCCCAAGTAAACTCTTCAAAGTCCATAGGGTACATACTAATTTTTCGTTCTTCTGAAGGCAGTAAGATGTCTTTGACATTTTCTTTAATTGAAATTAAAGAACCTGTTTCTATGTAGTCATATCTGCCATCTTTAACTAAATATTTAATGGCTTCTCGGGCTTTCGGGAATTTTTGAACTTCATCAAAAATTATTAGTGTGTTTCTTTCATAAAGTTTAGTTTTTTTATGCAAAGATAGATACATAAAAAAACTGTCTAAATCGTTTAAGTTGTTAAAAAATAGGTTTTTTATTTGCTTGTCTTCATTAGCGAAGTCTATTAAAATATAACTTTTGTAATTGACTTTTGCAAATTCAACTACAGCAGTTGATTTACCAATTCTACGGGCACCTTCAATCAGCAGAGCTGTTTTACCTTGACTTTCGTTTTTCCATTTAAGTAATTTATCGTGTATTTTTCTTTTAAAAATCATCTTTTTCCACCTTTCGCGTATATTATATGGCATTTACACTAAAAGGCAAAATACTTATACAAAAAACGCAGAGTAATAAATAACAAAAATATACAAAAACGCAGAGTAATAAATAACAAAAATATACAAAAAACGCAGAGTATTTTTATTATTTTATTAAACAATAGCCTTATAAAGCAAACGTTTGTTTTTTTGTGATATACAAAAAACGCAAAGTAATATTTAGATAAAATACACAAAAAACGCAAAGTAATATTTAGGTAAAATATACAAAAACGCAAAGTAAAAGGAATTAAAATAAAAATAGACTGCTTTTGCAGTCTATTTAGTGTTATTTTGCAACTATATTTACTAATCTCTCTTTAATATAAATAACTTTGATTATGTTTAAACCACTTATCGCTCTTTGCACTCCATCTGAGGCCAATGCTTTTTGCTTTGCTTCAACTTCAGTGATAGTTTTGGCAACGACTTCTTTACCACGAATTTTGCCGTTGACTTGAAAAATTAGTTCAAATGTTGAGTTTTCAAGTTTAGCGTGATCTACTTCTGGAAAGTCTTCGTTAACGAGTTGAGCGTTTGAGTTTAAAAATTGTAAGTTCATCTCTTCGGTGATGTGCGGACAAATTGGATTTAATAACTTTAAAAAAGTTCTAAATTGATCTTGAGAAATAGCCTGTTGCTTGTAGACCTCATTGACAAAAATCATCATTTGTGAAATTGCGGTGTTAAAAGAAATTGTCTCGTACCCTTGTTCAACTTTTAAAATGGTTTGGTTTAACACAAAGTCCAGACCTTCGTTGTGAGAAGATGTGATAAACTCATGCATTCGCCAAACACGGTCAAGGAAACGCTTAGCACCATCTAACATTGTGGTAGACCAGTCTTTATCCATTTGCAGAGGCCCCATAAACATCACGTATAGACGAAGAGCATCTGCTCCGTGTGTCTCAAAAATCTCGTCAGGATTTACAACATTTCCTCTAGATTTAGACATTTTTTGACCGTTCATCAAAATCATGCCTTGGTTAAAGAGTTTTTGAAAAGGCTCGGGTTGAGAAACTAGACCTAAATCGTATAAAAACTTATGCCAAAAACGCGCGTAAAGTAGGTGTCCTGTGGTGTGTTCTTTGCCACCGACATAAAAGTCTACAGGCAACCAACTGTCAAGTAATTTTTTGGCTTCCTTTGAGTTAAGTGGGACAATACCTGCTGCTGTTTTTAAAATATAGGCGATGTAGTACCAAGAGCTGCCAGCAACTTGGGGCATGGTGTTGGTGTCATAACTATAAATTTGTCCATCTTTTTCAAAGCGGACCCACTCAGGACAGTTAGCAAGTGGACCATCACCAGTTCCAGAAGGTTTGATTTCTTTTAGTTTAGGTAAAACCAGAGGTAGGTCTTTATCATCAATTAAGTGGACGTTTTTTTGTTCATCAAAATAAAGCGGAAAAGGTTCGCCCCAATAGCGTTGGCGTGAAAACACCCAGTCGCGAAGACGATAGTTAACGGTAGTTGAACCTGCCTTGATTTTCTTTAAGTGTTGGTTTAGAGTTTTTTTTGCTTGTTCTATGTTTTGACCGTCAATTAGTGGTGAGTTGATATGAAGCCCGTCTTTGGTATAAGGAAGTTGGTTTTCAGGAACATCTATAATTTTTAAAATGTCTAACCCAAACTTATTAGCAAACTCAAAATCGCGCTCGTCGTGTGCAGGCACGGCCATTACAGCGCCAGTTGCGTATTTGAAGAACACATAGTCTGCGACCCATACTGGAATAATGCGGCCAGAAATTGGACATTTAGCGTAAGCACCAGTGAAAACTCCTGTTTTTTCGTGTTGAGTTTCGCGGTCAAGATCTGACTTTTGTGAGGCTAGTTTAATGTAGTTTTCAACTGCTCGTTTTTCTTCTTTAGTTGCGATTTTTAAAGCAAGTGGGTGTTCAGGCGCAAGCACTAAATAAGAAAGTCCGTAAATTGTGTCAATTCTGGTGGTAAAGCAAGTGATTTTTTCGTTAGTGTCTAGCACTTCAAAGTCAATTAAAGTTCCTTCGCTTTTGCCGATCCAGTTGCGTTGAGCCTCTTTGACCTCTTCCGGCCAATCAACTAAATCCAGGTCTTTAATTAACCTATCTGCGTATTTAGTAATTTTTAAAACCCATTGTTTAAGGGTTTTTTTATACACAGGAAAGTTACCGCGTTCTGAGACCATCAGCCCGTTTTTGACAGTGATTTCGTCGTTTGCCAAAACTGTGCCAAGTTCTGGACAAAAATTCACTTCAATGTCTTTAAGCTCTGCAAGGTCGTGTTCATATAGTTTCTTAAAAATCCACTGGGTCCAGTGATAAAACTCAGGATCATGAGTAGATATGCTTTTTTGCCAGTCAATGGCTTTACCTAGTCGGTTTAGTTGGGCTTTAAAGTTATTGATACTAATTTTAGTAATTTCTTCAGGTTGCACATTGTTTTGGATTGCAAACTGTTCAGTTGGGAGACCAAAAGCGTCAAAACCCATAGTTTGCAGTACAGAAAAACCTTTGGCTCTTTTGTATCTGGCCAAAATATCGGTAGCAACATAACCCTCAACGTGTCCAACGTGGAGACCTAATGCAGTTGGATAGGGAAACATGTCTAAAATAAAGTATTTGGGTTTGACAGCGCTTTCTTTGGTTTCAAAAGTTTGCTCTTGTTCCCAAATTTTTTGCCATTTTTTTTCGTATTCTAAAAAGTTATTTTGCATAGTAAAGGATAGTCCTGAAAAAAATATTAGATTAAGATAATTTAAGTGTTTAATGGTTATTTTGCAGACTCGGCTTTTAGTGTCTCAAAATAAGCAACTAAGTCACCAATGGTTTTAATTTCTCTTAGTTTAGTTTCATCAACTCTGATGTCGTGTTTTTCTTCAAACGCCAAAACTATTTCAACAGCGTCAATAGAATCAATTGCCAGGTCTTCTTTTAGTCTGGCGGTTGGTACGATTTTTTCGTCTTCAATATTTAGATTTGTTTTAATAATGCTTTTAATTTCTTCAAACATGGGCAACTTTTCCTTTTTTAAATTTATTTATTTTGGTGCTTTTTTTGCTCAAGCGCTACTTTTATTATAGCATCAAACAAAGGATGGGAAAAAAGCGGGTTTGAACTAAACTCAGGGTGAAAAAGAGTAGATAAAAAGAAAGGGTGGCTTAGATTTGTAAAGGCTACTGGAGTTTCGTCTAAAGTAGCAAGTGGAAGTAAGTTAGGGTTGGAAAGCGCATCGGTTGGCACCTTAAATGAACGGAAACGTTCAGTAATTTTACTTTCTCTGAAATACTTGCTAACAGGATTTGTTTTGTTTATTTTAATTTCACGACCACCAATCAATTTAGTAGTTTCAACTTCTGTGGTTTTGACAGAATTTTTTAGCATTTGCCAAAAACCTAAATTGATCAGCAGAGTTGGGATTTGTTTTTCGCTAAGTGCGTGAATTAACTTGCTTTGTTTTAAAGTAAACTCTTGGTTGTCTTGACCTGAAACTACAGCCAGGTCTATGTTTTTGAGAAATTCTGAGTTATTGGTATCTGAGTTATACCAAATAAAGTTTGGTTTAACTGAGTATGCGTATCCAGAGTGTTTAATTGCCTCAGTTAACGAAAGATAGGCCTCTTTAAAATCAGTAGTACCAACTACTCCAACATTTAAAACAATGTCTGCTGTCTCTACTTTAGAAATTAGTGAGTTCCAAGTTTTTAAGTTAAGTGGTTTTGCCTTGAGTTCAAAATGTTTTAAGATGTTTTCATGTAGTTTACCTTCGGCCAAAAGTGGCACTACTTTGTAGACTACATCTAAATCAGGACAAGCCAAGACTGTCTCTGGTTTAACGTCGGTAAAGAAAGAAATTTTTTGAACAGTTTCGGGGTCCAGCATGCGTTTTGACCTTAAAATAAGTGCGTTCGGGTCAATTCCGAAACTACGCAAAGTCTTGACGCTATGTTGAGTTGGTTTGGTCTTGAGTTCTTGTGAAACTTCCAGGTAAGGAACTAATGCTGTGTGGATGTAGTAGGTGCGGCGGTAGCCAAGATCAAACCTAAGTTGGCGAATTGCCTCCAGGTAAGCCTCTGATTCCATATCTCCAACTGTTCCGCCGATTTCGCAAATTATGACATCTGCCTGGCTTTGCTCAGCAGCCTTCTTTAGTCTGTTTTTAATGGTATCAACGACATGCGGAATTACTTGAATGGTTTTGCCACTGTATTTGCCGGCCATTTCGTTTTCCAAGATTTCTCTGTAAATTTTACCCATGGTGATACTAGAGTGCTCAGTTAAGTTAACACCAGTAAAACGTTCGTAGTGCCCTAAGTCTAAGTCTGCCTCAGTTCCGTCTGCGGCCACAAAGACCTCACCGTGCTGAAGTGGGTCAATCATGCCAGGAAAAGTATTGATGTAAGGATCCATTTTGATCATAAACACCGAAACTCCGGTGCTTTTAAGTAGTCTGGCAATAGACGCTGCGGTTACACCTTTTCCAATTCCAGAAATTACTCCACCTGTAATAAAAATAAAATTACTCATATTTTTAAAAACTCCTTTCTGTTTCTATTAAATAAAAAAAATAGGGATGCAAAAATTGCCTCCCTATTCGTATAGATTTTCGTAGTCGTCCATGTATTTGTTGTACTCATCTTCGTCTTGATCTGATTCGTCTAAGTCCAAATCTGGGTCAACATATTTATCGTCGTCTTCGTCGCTTTCGGTTTCCAGGTAATCTTCAATGTCTTCTTCAACTAAAGCGCTTTCGTCTTCTTCATCATCAAGTTCAGGAAGTGGGTTGTCGCTTGCTTGCATTTGAAGTTTTTCATCTTCCTCGTCTTCATCTTCTTCAATATCTGGTTCAGATGCCACAAACTCATCTAAATTAAAGTCAGAAAATTCAATGTCATCTTCATCTTCATTAATTTCAATGTCTTCATCGTTGCTTTCGTTGGCAAAAAAAGTACCATCTTTGTCCCAATACTCTAACTTATTGTCTTTTAAATCAAAAAGCCCGTCGCCAACATAAACGAAGCGACCTGATGAAATTAAGTCAAAATAAAGTTGATTTTTGAAATCTACGCTAACCTCGCCTAAATTACGAATTGCGCAAATTTTGTCAATAAGTTCGTTAAGTGAAACAGCAGAACCCTGTTCCTTGATTAAGGAGTATGCAATTTCTGATAAAGAATTTTCTTCTGTATGATTCAAGTCAGCCTCCATATAACTTAAATATTATATTATAGTCAAACCTATTTTACAAACTATAACTAAAGTCCTAAAAAATTAGGCATTTTAGCGCTAGAAAGAATGTCTTCCAGTTCTGAGTTGACTTGTTCAATGGCTTTGTTAAAGGCTACACAAATTGCGTCTTCAAGCATTTCTTTATCTTGAATAATGTCTGCGCTAATTTTGCAGTCTACGACCTTTTTTGAACCAAGTAAAGTAATTGTAACGCCGGCCGCTGAACCTGTAAATTCAGTTTCTTCAAGTCTTTGTTGGCGTTCCATCATTTCTGCTTGCAGTTTTTGAATTTGTTTTAACATTTGCGGATTCATATTTATTGCTCCTTGCTTGCAAGTTCGCCGAATACAGCGCTTGCGTCGAATTTTTTAGTTTTTACTTCTTTTAAAATTTTATCATATGCGGCGTATTTTTCAACAACAGCACTAAAGTCATTGGGAATAAACTCAAGGTGATTTCTAAGGTAAGTGCTAATTTGCATTAAAACAGTCTTTGCGTCTTGTTTAGTTAACAAAATTACTCTCGTGATTTCTGGCAAAAAGTTATTAACTTCTTTTAAAAGGACTGGATATTTGGTTGTTTTGTAAATTTCAGTGCATGCAGTTAATCCATCTGCAGCAAGCAATAGGGTATTTGGGCTGGCTAAAACTATTTCAAACTTGTCAGAAAGTCCAGAGACATCTGGGTCTTGTGCAGATTTTAAGAAACCGGAGTTATAGAGTTTTGTTTCTGCCTCTTCTCTAAACTTCCTTTTGGCGTTGTCAAGCAAATCTTTAAAATCTTGTTCAGTTAGACTGAAGGGACTTTTAACTGAATCTTTGCTAATTTTTTCAGGACTGGGCGAAAAGGCTACAGGGTTACTTGCAAAAATATCACCGTGTGTTTCGGATGTAGTTTTTACTTGTGGATGTTCTGATGTTTTAACTGCAGGTTTTGCAGTTTCTAGGTTTGTGTTAAATACAATCACTTCTTGTTTGCTTATGATTGAGTAAATTTTGATTAAAGTAACCATCAGCATATTTTGCTTAGAAGTTGTGTATCTGATTTCTTTAATTAAAGTGTTTAGTTCAGTAAATATTTCTAAAACCTTTGCTTTGTTTAGTTTTTTAAAAAGGTTGGGTTCGCCTGTTGAAATTTTTAGCAAAATTTGTTTGAAGTTATCAATAAAGGCGTCAATTATTGAGTTTTCACTTTTACCTGACTTAAGTAGTGCGTCAAGCATAGCAACAGCAGTGGCTAGATCTGAATTGTCAAGTGAGTTAATGATTTTTAAAATCTCGTTTTCGTCAACTACACCAATGATTTTCAAAACTGTTTCTTTGTCAATTTTTTGTCCAGCATAAGCCACAGCTTTGTCTAGCAAGACCAAAGCATCTCGCATTGCACCTTCTGCTTTTTTGGCAATTAAAGCGGCTGCTTCTTTTTCTAAAGTGATTTTTTCTTTTTTGGCAACTTCAATAACTTGACCTGCAATTTCGGCCTCTGTTAAAGTCAGGAAATTAAAATTCATACAACGAGATTGAATGGTTTTAGGAATTTTGTGCGCTTCAGTAGTTGCCAAAATAAAGACAACGTGTTTAGGTGGTTCTTCTAAAGTTTTTAAAAGCGCGTTAAAAGCGGCGGTTGTCAGCATATGGACTTCGTCAATTATGTAGACTTTATATTTGAGGTTTTGCGGCAAAAACACGCATTTGTCACGAAGGTCTCTAATTTCGTCAACTCCGTTGTTGCTTGCCCCGTCTATTTCTACAATGTCTACAGTTTGTTCTTGCTCAATTGTAAGACAACTTGTGCATTTTCCACAAGCATCACCTAAAGTTAGTTTTTCGCAGTTAATGGCTTTTGCAAAAATTCTGGCAATCGTGGTTTTGCCAATTCCTCTGGTGCCGGCAAAAATAAAAGAATGCGGAATACTGCTACTTTTTAGAATTTGACTAAGAATTTGCGTGATTACCGCTTGACCAACTACTTCTTTTAGTTTACTTGGGCGGTATTTGCGATACAAAACTTTATACATAGTAATTTATTTGCCAAGGCAAAAATGACTAAAGATATTTTTGTTAACATCGTCGTCATATACCTCGCCAAGTATCTCCTTTATAGCGTTGTAGGCGGTTTTAATGTTGATAACCACTAAATCAGCAGGTAGGTGGTCTGCGGAACTTTTGGCTTCTTTTAGTTCAGAAATAGCTTTTTCAAGTAAAGTAATCTGTCTTTGGTTTGACAAAAACGCCAGGTCTCTGGTATCTAAGTCAGTTAACTTTAACTTAGTTAAAATAGCGTCTTCAAGCGGTTTTAAGTTTTCATCAAAAGTAGAGATGTAGACAACGTCTTTGTCTTTTTCAGCAATTCCTAAATCTTTTTTGTTTGCAATTTTAATTAGTTTTGCAGGATCTATTTTATTTAAAATTTCTAAGTCTTCTTTGGTTAACTTTTGGTTAGCCTCAAAGACAAATAAAACTAAGTCAGCGTTTTTAATTGAATCTAGACTTTTTTGAATTCCAAGATTCTCAACTAGATTTGTACTTTTGCGGATTCCTGCGGTGTCAAGTAAGTTTAGAGCGATGTTGTTTAACACAATTTTGCCTTCAACTATATCTCTGGTTGTGCCTTGAATGTCGGTAACCAAGGCTTTGTCTTGTTTTAAAAGAGAGTTTAAAAGCGAAGACTTGCCGACATTAGGTCTGCCTACAATAGCGACTGAAACGCCAGTTTTTAGCATTGTTGTGCTTTTTGAGTTTTTCAAAAACTCAGTTAGAGCAACTATAATCGTGTCAATTCTTGATTTTAATTCAGAAGTTTCTAAATCAGTGGCCTCATCAAACTCAGGGTATTGTAGTTTAACTTCAATATCTGAAATTAACGCCAAGACTTGCTCTTTAAACTCAGTTATTTTTTTGCCAGTTTTGCTAAGTAGTGAGTTTATAGAAATTTTGGCAGCGCTCTTGGTGTCAGCTTCAATTAAGTCCATCACAGCCTCTGCTTTAACTAAATCAATGCGGCCATTTAAATAAGCACGGTAAGAAAACTCACCAGGATAAGCCATTCGGATATTTAGGCTAAGTAGCCGCTCTAGCACTAAATTGGTTACCAAAACTCCACCGTGGCAAGAAATTTCAAGCATATCATCGGCCGTAAAAGAATGGGGCTTCTTAAAAACCGCAACTACTACTTCGTCAATCGGAAGCATATCTTTGCCTAAAATAAAGCCGTAGACTAAGGTGTTGCCAGGAACTTGAGTTAAGTCTTTGCCTTTAAAGATAGCATTAACTTCTTTGATGCAAGTTTTTCCCGAAACTCTTATAACTGAAATCGACCCCTTACCATAAGGGGTCGCAATTGCAGTGATATTTTCAAAATCAGTGTTGTTCAAACTCATCAATATGTCTAGTTTGCAAATCGTCTTCTTTGTTTAAAATAGCGTTGGCATCTTCTGCTTTCATCTCGCCTTGTTTAACTTTGTGAATTAAGTTATTGCGACAACTTACAAACGGATTTTCTCTTGAAACCATGTCACGAATAAAGATGTAGATGATAATAACGGTTGCACCGATTACGCCGATTAACAGATAACCTGAGCCCAAAATTAAGCCCAAAATAGCACAAGCCCAAATAGATGAAGCCGTAGTTAAACCTTTGATAGACATTTTGTCTTTAATAATAACGCCTGCGCCAATAAAGGAAACACCAGCGACAACTTGTGCAATAATTCGCTGACCTTCGTTTGGCTGAAAAGCGTTTAGTTCAAACATCAGTCTTTGAGTAATCGCAATTGAACAGCTGGCTATTCCTACTAAAAAGTAAGCAGAAACCCCAACGGCCTTGCCTAAATTGCGGCGTTCAAGTCCCACAATTACGGCGTATACCATAATGATTAAAAGCGGCAAAATAACTTTAAACAGCCAGTCTTGGCCAGTTTGCAGGGCTTGCAGGTCAAGTGAACCTTTAGTGATAGCCTCAGAAATTTTAGAATTTGAATTTGCTGATTTGTTGGTAGTAATGTTTAAAAGTAATTCCAGCATTGTTAGTTATTTTTCTTTAAAACTTCCACAATTCTGGCGTCAAGGGCGTCAATTACTTTTGTGTGTTGTTTCATTTTATCCAAGTGGCAGCCAGCGGCAAAGTCGTGTCCGCCTCCAGGAGGGAATTTATTGCAAACTGAAGCGATTTCTACTTGATTTGAACGAACACGCACGCGAACTGAGTTTTCAAGTTCAATAAACAACACCCAAACAGGACAACCTTCAATTCCGGCCATGGCGTTAATTGCTGCGGCTGTGTCTTCTTGAGTTAAGTTAAATTTCTTTTGAATGTCGCGAGATGCAAGGAAATAAACCACTCCGTTTTTTGAGCGTTTGATGTTAGAAAGTAGATAGCCTTTGTATTTAAGTTGCGCAAAAGTAGTTTTAGAAAGTTCGCGGTCAACGTATTCAAGGTCAGCCCCTTTGGAAACTAAGAAAGCCGCCATTTGGAAAGTAGTTTCAGTAACTCCGCGGTATCTGAATCCTCCAGAATCTGTAACTAAACCCGCATATAGCGCTTGTGCGCCTTGTTTGGTGATAAGTAGTTGATCTCTAAACTTATACAAGAAATATGTGATCATTTGGCAAGCCGCTGGTGCTTCTTCGTGTACCCAGTTAATGTCTCCGTATTGATCCATTACGATGTGGTGGTCGATTTTAATAATTTCTTTAGCCAGTTTAAAACGTTGGTCTGCAACTCGCTCTTGGGTTGCAGTGTCAACAACTATCGCTAAAGATTTTTTGATAGTTTCGTCGTCAAGAGTATCAAGTTCTCCTAAAAAACGCAAGTATGGTGTGTGGTCACCAAGTGAGTATACTTGTTTTTTGGGAAAAGTAGTTTCAATGATGTTTTTAAGACCAAGTGAAGAGCCGATGCAGTCTCCGTCTGGTCTTTTATGTGAGTAGATTGTAATAATGTCGTATTCTTTGATTTTTTTTAAAATTAAACTAATGTCCATGTTTTACTCCTTATTATTTATTTTGGTTTTGTAAAATTAGTTCGTTTAAATCTTTAATCATGGCTTTAGCCACTTCAAAGTTATCCAAGGTTGCTCCACACGCCAAAGCATGTCCGCCACCACCGTATTTTTTGGCAATATGTACAACTTCAATTTCTCTGCTACGCAGTTCACAAATTACTTTGTCTTGTTCAGCGGAATACGTGAAGTTAGCCCAAATTGGAATTTCTTTAATACCGGCAAGCAAATTAACCATGCCGCGGCTAATTGAAAAGAAATCATAAGTACCAAGAGACTCTAAAAACTCTTTTGTGTTAAAAAAGTAAGCAACCGAGCCCTCAATTTGCATGCGAGTGGCAAACTTCGCTTTAGTTTGACGTTCTTCCAAGGTTTCTACATACAACCACTTGTAGAACTTAAGCGGGTTTGCGCCTAGCGCTGTTAGTTCAGCGGCTATTTGAAATAAACGCGGAGCGTTAGTTAAATACTGAAAGCGACCACTGTCTGTAATAATTCCGTTTAGCAAGTAGTCAGCCGCTATTGCTGGGATTTTTAGTTTTAGTTTTTTTGCAATGTCATAAACATAAGCAGCTGCTGCTTCGTAAGTTGGGTCAGAATAAACATGGGCGCCGGCTACGTCTGATTTGTTTTCGTGGTGATCAATAATTACTACGTCCTTGGCAAACAGATAGCGGTTGTCTGAAATCATGTAAGAAACTGCGACATCTGTGATAAAAACTAGTGAGTCTTTATAAAAACTGTCCGGGATTTCGTTCATTGCATTTTCGTAGTCGAATTTATTATGATCACCAACTACATAAACTTCTTTTTCTGGAAAGTTTTCCTTAATTATGTGCATCAAGCCCATTTGTGAGCCGATTGCGTCCATATCTGGTTTAGAGTGTCTGTGAATAATAATGCGGTTATGTTTTTTTAAAAGTTCTTTAATCGTTTTCATTCATTACCTCTAGCAAATATTATACTATTTTTTAAACCTGTTTTTCAAAGTGCAGAAACTATAAATAAATAAATTTCTTGCATTCCGTTAACTAAATTAACCTCGGCGTATGGACAAAGTGTTTGGATGTATTCCTCAATTTCTTTAGCCTCTTCGTCAGATACAGCCTTGCCGTAAAATAGGGTTACAACTTCGTTTTCTTTAGAAAGAATTTGGGAAAGCAGGCAACGGGTTGCGTCAAAAATATTTTCAACAGAACAAGTTATCACGCCTTCAGAAATTCCTAAATAGTGGCCTTTTCTAATGTCTATACCGTTTTGTTTGGTATCACGAATTGCGTAAGTGATTTCACCAGTTTGAGCACTTTGCGCAATTTCTTGCATATTGGCGATGTTGGTCTTAAAGTCAGCGCTGTGGTCAAACACAGAAAGAGCAGCCACGCCTTGACCTAGGTTTTTAGTCTTAATTACCGCGATATTTCGGTCTTTAACTAGGTTAGCAGTCTGTTCTGCCGACATTATAATATTTGAGTTATTCGGAATGATGATAATGTTTTTGGCGTTGACTTTCTCAACTGCTTCAATGAAGTCTTGAGTAGATGGATTCATAGTTTGACCACCGGCAACTATATAGTCAACTCCGCGTTCAAGTAAGTATTGGCGAACTCCGTCACCATTGGCAACAGCGATAAGACCGTATTCTTTTTCAGGAGTTTTTGTCGTTGGTTTTTGTGCAGCTACTGCCTCTTCGTTTTGCAGTTTCATATTATCTACTTTAATAGATCTGGTTTCACCTAGTGCTTCGGCGTTTTTAAGTAAGTTAAGAGGTTGATTGGTGTGAATGTGGACTTTTAGTAGTTCTTCGTCGTGAATCACCACCATTGAGTCGCCAAAGTCTTTAATTTCGTTAATAAACTTTTCTTTCACGAATTGCTCAGGTTTATCTAAAATTAAAACAAACTCGGTGCAGAACTTAAACTTAATTTCGCCAATTACATGGTCATAAGCAGTACTTTGCTCTGAGTTCAAAACAAACGACTTAGTTGTAGTTTTAGTTGCCTCTTTAATAACTTTTCCGTTAATAAAGTGTACAAAGCCTTCAACAATTTTAACGAAACCAGCACCGCCGCTGTCTACAACATTAGCCTCTTTTAAGACAGGTAATAGCGCAGGGGTTTTTTGCAGAGTAATTTTAGCCTGATTAAAATAAGAGGTTAAAGCATCTTCAAAAGTAATTAGTTTGCCACGTTTTAAGCGCAAATGTTCGCCAGCCTCGCGAAGTACGGTTAAAATTGTTCCTTCAATTGGCTGAACTACACCGCTGTAGGCTACTTTGTAGCCAGAAATCAAGGCATCTATTAGTTGAACTACTGTAAGTTCTTGGCTATCTGCTTTGCTAAGTTCTTTTGCAAATCCACGGAAAAACTGAGACAAAATCACACCTGAGTTGCCGTGTGCGGCAACTACTAATTCATGTGAAAAAACTTTTGCAATTTCTGCAATAGTTTTAGTTTTAAAATCTAAAATTTTAATCTTGTTAGCACCAGCATTGATAGTTAAGTGCATATTAGTTCCAGTGTCGCCATCTGGAATTGGAAAAACATTTAAGTTATTAATTTCGTCAATATGGAGCCTTAAGTTAGCAGCTCCGTTTATTAGCATTTTGGTAAAAAATTCGCTTGTTATTGTCTTGTGTTCCATCAATAAACCTCAGTACCTTTATTATACCTTAAATACCCTTATATTATATAGGGCTATTTTTGGCTAGTTTGCGAGGTTGGCGAGATGAAGTTTAGGTTAATAGATTCACCTAAATCCAGAATTATGTCTTGACCTGTCGCGCAGGTATTTTTAGTTAAGATAAAGTAAATCCACTCAGCGATTTCAGTTGGCGAAATCCAGCGTTTAAAGATATTTTGATTTGCAACCGCAGACATTGCTGTTTTATCTTTATACAAGTCTGGCTCTAAATTAGTGTGAACTGGACCTGGACTCAGTGAATTAACTAAAGTCTGGTATTTTTCGCCAAGAGTTTTAGCAAGATGTTTAGTGTAGTTAATGCGAGCTGCTTGAGCAGCAGCGTGCAAAGGTTTGCCAAACCCGTGGTGACCAGCGGTTGAAGCGATGTTTAAAACGGCTTTTAAATATTTACTTTCGTATTTATTGATAATGTTAATATAGCCTTGTAAGTTGGTTTCCAAGGATTTTTGCTCGTCCATAGTCCCGGCGTTGTTTAAAATATATGAGATATTTTTTAAGTCAGGAAGGTTTTTAAAATCAGTTACCGATACTTTGAAGTGATGATAATTTTTGTCTTCAATAGTTGATGCATTTTTATCAATTCCATAGACTAAATAACCATTATTTAAAAAAATTTCAGTAGCAGCCTTGCCAATTCCGCTTGAAGTACCTGTGATTAAAATTACTTTCTTTTTCATACTTAAAGTTTAACATACAAAAGTTTAAAATTGCGAAAAAGCACAGATTATGCTAAAATGTTTGGAGAGGAGATTTATAAACATGGGAATTTGCGCTATTAGCGGCAGAAAACAACTTGCCGGAAATAATCGATCACACTCTCTTCGTGCGACTCGCAGAGTATGGAACTTAAACTTGCAACCAGTTAAATTTACTGACGAAGCAGGTCACACTCACAAAGTCATGGTTTCAGCAAGAGCTCTTCGCACTTTGAGAAAACAAGAACGATAATTAAATTAAAATATATTAAAAAAGGAACACCAAGGTGTTCCTTTTTTTATTTCTTTTAAAATGGCTTATTTTAACCATTTTAAAGGGATTTTATTTATGCATAAATTATTTTTTAAGTGAGTTTTTCACGAAGTTGTAAATTGTTCTAACACCAACTCCGCTCGCTCCGTCTGCGTAGTAAAGATATGGTGGGTTGTAAGCAGTTCCAGCGATATCAACGTGAACATACGGAACTTTTTCAGAAAAGTAAGTTAAGAAAATTCCTGCGGTAATTGAACCGGCTCCACCTGAACAAACATTTTTAATTGTACCAAATGTGCCTTTAACTGCTTCTTCGTGTTTTTTAGAAATTGGAAATTGCCAAATTCTTTCGCCAGCCTTTTCACCTGCTTCAATTACTTTTTGAGTAAGTTCTGGATGATAAGAAACACAACCTGAAATGTCAGTGCCAAGCGAAACAATGCACGCTCCGGTTAGGGTTGAGAACTCAACGATTGATTTTGACTTAACTTCAGTGGCAGCCCAGTGAATTGAGTCAGCCATAGAAACGCGGCCTTCTGCGTCTGTGTTGTCGACTTGAATTGTAACTCCGTCTTTGTGTGTTTTAAAAACGTCTCCATTTTTATAAGCGTGTCCAGACACTGCGTTTTCACAAAGCGACATTACACCACACACATTTTGTTTAACTTTGTTTTTAGCAAGCGCTAAAATTGCCGAAACTACCGCAGCTGACCCTGACATGTCAGTTTTCATTGTCAGCATATTAGTGTAAGGGATTTTTAAAGCATATCCACCACTGTCGTAAGTAATTCCTTTTCCGACAAAAGAAAGAAATTCATCGTCTGCTTTGTTTGGTTGAAATTTAATTACCACAAATCTTGGGTCGTTGTCAGAACCACTGCCAACTGCAAGTGCTGCAAATAGTTTGTGTTCTTGCATTTGTTTTTTGTCAAAAACAGTAACTTCAACATCTTTAAAAGGTTTAAAAGTTTCTTTGATTAACTCTGCGTAGTTAGCAGGATATAAGTCATTTGCTGGAGTGTTAATTAAATCACGGCAAAGAAAAATTGAGTCAGCAAGATTTTTAAGTTCAGCAAGCGCTTCTTTTTCATCTGCAAACTCACCAAGTCCAATTTCTGGCAGAAACTGAGTTTTGTCTGCTCTATAGCGGTTATATAAATAAATACCGTGGTAAAAACCTTCAACTAAATAAATTGTATCTAGAGTTTTTACGTGAGCGAAGTCTAGGTTAACGCTCTTAATTTTTCTGGCTTCAAGGAACTTAACTAATTTAAAACCGGCTAAACGAAGGTCTTCGTGAGTGCGTTCACCAAGTCCTAGGTAAACAGTGCCTGTGTTTTCCAAAGTTAGTAAATCCAGAGTTTCACCGGCTTGTGCTTTAAAGCCACGTTTTTCTGCAAGTTCTTTTAAAAGCACGCACTTAGTACTGGCTTTAACTAAAGTGATTTTAACTTCTGATTTAGTTTCTTTTACTAATTTCATAAATAAATTTCTCCTAAAAATAAGTGCAAAAGAGAACTACACTTTTTAAAAAAAGCGTGGTTCTCAATTTTCTTCTTGATTAAATTATTTTTATAAAGTGCTTATACAAACTCAAGAATTGACATTGGGGCGTTGTCGCCTTTGCGGCCAACTGTTTTAATGATTCTTGTGTATCCACCGTTTCTGTTTTTGAAACGTGGAGCAACAGTTTGAAATAATTTAGTTAGTACTGTTTCGCCTTTAGTGTCAGTCTCAACATCTCTAAGGTAAGTACGGGCTAAACGCCTTGCGTTGATGTCACCTTTTTTGCCAAGAGTAATTAGTTTTTCTACCATTTTTTGAGTTTCTTTGGCCTTAGAGTGAGTAGTAATAATTCTTTCTTTAACGATTAGTGCTGTCGCTAAGTCTCTAAGCACTGCTCTTAGGGCAGCTGAGTTTCTAGATAGTTTTGATCTCATTATTATAGTCCCTCCTCAATATCGTCAAAAATTTCTTTAATTAAAGCGTCATCATCATCGACTGTTTTTTTATTAATTGTGCTGTCTTTAAACTCAGCCAATTTGTTTTGCAGTTCGATAAATGAGTTTTGACCAAGATTGCGGATGCTTTTAATTTCTTGGTCTGTCATGTCAAGTAGTTGATCAATTGTTTTAATGCCTTCGCGAGAAAGTGCGTTGTATAGACGAACAGATAAGTCTAGTCTATCAATAGTTAAGTTTTTGTCAACTGCTTGTGCAGTAGTTTCGGCTTCTTCTGCGATGTAATCTTGGAATTGCTCTGCGTTTTCAGAAATTTGTCTAACCGCACCAAACAATTCACTAAGCATTGAAGCAGCTTCAGAAACCGCGTCCTTGGCGTCAATTGCACCGTTAGTTTCAACTTCTAAAATTAACTCGTCATACCCGCCTTGAAGTTTTTCTACGTTAAAGTTAACGCGTTTAACTGGGGTAAAAATTGAGTCAAGTGCAATTTGTCCGATGTGGTCAAGATACGCCTTGTTGTCATTTTGAGTAACGTATCCAGCACCAGTTGCTAAAGTTGCGGTAAGTGAAATGCTGGTACCTTTATTTAAATGACAAATTACGTGTTCAGGGTTGACAACTTCAACACCTGCTGGCACTACTAAGTCGCCAAGTGTAACAATTTCTTTGTCAACTTCGTTTAAAGAAACTTCCGCACGGAAACCAGGTTCAATTGAATCTAGACGGAAAATTGCGTCTTTTAAGTTTAAAACGATTTCAACAACTCCCTCTTTAACGCCAGGGATTGTTGAAAACTCATGTGGTACGCCTTTGATTTCTACGTTAATCAGCGCTGCTCCTGGAATTGAGGCAAGCAGCACACGGCGAAGAGCGTTGCCAATTGTGATACCATATCCACGGTCTAAGGGTTTAATTGAAAATTTAGCAGTGGTTTTATCTGCAGAAATTACGGAAATAGCGTTTGGTTTTTCAAATTTTAAATTACGCATACTTCCTCCTAGCCACGTGGACGCTTAGGTGGGCGGCAACCATTGTGTGGAACTGGTGTGTTGTCTTCAATTGAAACAATTTCAAGACCAGCAACTTGTAGTGAACGAATAGCGGATTCTCTACCTGGTCCAGGTCCTTTAACCGAAACCTCTACCTTAATCATGCCATTTTCCATTGCTGCTTTTGCTGCAGCCTCTGCGGTGATTTGAGCAGCAAAGGCAGTAGACTTACGAGTACCTTTAAAGCCTTGTGCTCCGGCTGAAGACCACGCGATGGCGTTGCCATCAAGGTCTGTGATTGTCACAATTGTGTTGTTGAAAGTTGTGTGAATGTATGCTTTGCCAAGAGGTATGTTTTTACGTGCTTTGCGACGTGTGCTTACTTTTTTAGCCATTGTTCATTCCTCCCTATTTCTTTTTATTGGCAATTGCTTTTGCCTTGCCTTTGCGGGTGCGGGCGTTGTTTCTAGTGTTTTGTCCACGCACTGGAAGTTGTTTACGGTGACGAATACCACGATATGAACCGATTTCCATTAAACGTTTAATGTTTAGGTTAACATCACGGCGAAGGTCACCTTCAACTGTGTATTTTGCTACTTCTTTGCGGATTTTAGATAAATCTTCGTCGTTTAAATCTTTAACGCGAATATCTTCAGAGATTCCAGCATCTTGAAGAATTTTTTGAGCAAGTTTAACCCCAATACCGTAAATGTAGGTAAGTGAAATAACTACTCTTTTGTTTGAAGGGATATCTACCCCAGCGATTCTGGCCATATTTTAATCTCCTATCCTTGTCTTTGTTTATGGCGTGGGTTTTCGCAAATTACACGCACATAACCTTTTCTTTTAATAACTTTGCAGCTATCGCACATTGGCTTAACTGATGATCTGACTTTCATAAGTCCTCCTTATTTTTTGCGATAAATAATGCGGCCTTGAGTTAAATCATATGGTGATAATTCTAAAGTTACTTTATCGCCAGGTAAAATGCGTATGTTATTCATGCGGATTTTACCAGATACTCGGGCCTTAATTTCGTGTCCACTTTCTAGTCTGCATAAAAACACAGCACTAGGTAGTACTTCAACAATGACAGCGTCTATTTCTATTTGTTCTTTTCGCATAGTTTAGTACCTTTTATTTAAATTTTGGGAGTGAGTATCTCATATCCGTCTTTAGTGACGTAGACAGTATACTCAAAGTGGGCAGCGGGTTTGTGGTCTTTAGTGACAGTTGTCCAACCGTCTTTTTGAATTTTTACTTTGTGTGAACCAAGATTAACCATAGGTTCAACGCATAATGTCATGCCTTCTTTAATTTCGGTGTGCTTCATGTGTTGATTGAAGTGAAAAATGTATGGGTCTTCGTGTAGTTTTTCGCCAATTCCGTGGCCACAAAACTCACGAACTATGCCGTATTTAAACGGTTTTAAGTAGTTTTCAATGGCTTTACCGATATCTGTGATAAAGTTACCTGGTTTAACTACAGAAAGTCCTTGCATCAAGGCTTCTTTAGTTCTTAAAACTAAGTCTTTGACCTCAGGGCTAACTTCGCCAATTTCGTAAGTCCACGCAGAGTCTGCGTGCCAACCATCTTTTTCTACACCTAAGTCAAGCGAAATAATATCGCCATCTTTTAAAACCACGTCTTTAGAAGGAATGCCGTGCACTACGCAGTCGTTAACGCTCGCACAAATTGAGTGTTTGTAGCCTTCGTAGTTTAAAAAGGAAGAAACAACACCGCGGTCTGCTAAAAACTTAGCCGCAACTTTGTCTAGTTGGAGTGTAGATACTCCTGGTTTTAAGTGTTGTTCAAGTTCTTTTCTTAGTTCTGAAAGAATCCTGCCGGATTCTTTCATTTTACTAAGTTGTTCAGGGGTTTTAATAGTAATCATAACTATTTACCTAAAACCTCAATAATTTGGGCTTTAGTGTGTTCAATGGAAACATTGCCGTCAACTGTGCAAAACAGACCTTTATCTAAGTAAAACTGTTCAATTGGTTTTGAGTTTTCGTGGTAAAGTGCAAGTCTTGCGCGAATTGTGGCTTCTTGGTCATCTGCTCTTTGCACGATTTCAGCGCTGCACTTGTCGCATTTGCCAGAAACTTTTGGCGGCATATTTGGAATGTGGTAAGTCTCTCCACATTTAGGACAAACTCGGCGGCCAGCAAGGCGCGCTACGATTAGTTCATCGTTCGCATCTATATTTACAACTTTAGTAATTGTAAATCCTAGTTTAGCAAGGATACGGTCAAGTTCAACGGCTTGCGCAAGATTACGTGGATATCCATCTAAGATAAATCCGCCTTTGGCGTCTGGTTGACTTAGGCGGTCTAGCACTAGTTCATCAGTTAAAGAATCTGGAACTAGTTCACCAGCGGCCAAAATTGCCTTGACTTTCTTGCCAAGTACAGTTTCGTTTTTAATGTTTTCTCTAAACATATCCCCTGTTGAAATGTGGGGGATTGCGTAGTGAGTTTTAAGCACCTTGGCCTGTGAGCCTTTGCCCCCACCAGGAGGTCCCATTAAAATAATTATCATTAACCAAAAATCCCCCTATATTGATTGCTTTCAGCGTCAGTTTCAATTTGTTTAGTGGTCTCTATAGCCACACCTACCACGATTAGTAGCGAAGTTCCACCAAGTGTGATTGCTGAAGCCTCTGCGCCTTGTAGACCGAAAATCACAGCGGTTAAAATTGGCAGTGAAGAGATAATTACTAAGTAAATTGTGCCAATAACGTTGACTTTAAATAAAGTCTTGGCAATAAAGTCTTTAGTGTCTTCGCCTGGACGAATTCCTGGGATATAGGCGTTTGATTTAGATAAGTTGTCAGAAATTTTTTCAGGGTCAAACTGCATAAAGGTATAGAAAAACGAAAAAGCAATAATTAACAGAATATAGATAATGTAGCCAATTGGTCTTTGGAAGTTAAAGATTTCGTTAACCCAAAAACCGCCACCAGATGAGTAGTTTTGAGTGATAAACCCGGTAATAGTTTGCGGGATACCAAGTAAGGTTGAGGCAAAAATCACAGGCATCACGTTTCCAGTGTTGACTTTAATTGGAATGTTTGAATCAGACTGAGCTTGGCGGTTGGCGTGTTGAATTGGGATTTTACGGCTAGAGGTTTCAACAAATATTACCCCTAGAATGATAGCTATATAAAGCAGAGTAATTACCACGAAGTTAACGTAGTGTGTCCAGCTTGTAGCTTCTGTGATGTATTTTTTGGTCATCATGCTAAACATTGAAGGAATTGAGATAATAATTCCGGCAGTAATTAGCATTGAAGAGCCGTTTCCGATACCTTTTTGGGTAATCATGTCGGCAAACCAAATACAGATCGCGGTACCAGCAGCAATAGTTAGCCCAATGTAGATCATCGCCATACCGATGTTGCCAGAGAACCCTACGAAAAACTGAGTTCCGCGGCCCGCTGAGAAAGAAAGGACAAGCGAGATACCTTGGACAAAAGCAATCGCAATTGCTAGTACTCGGTTGATTTTGTTTATTTTGTAGCGACCTTCTTCACCTTGTTCTTGCCATTCTTTGAAAGTAGGCACTACCATTGGCAGAAGTTGAGTGACGATAGACGCGGTAATATAGGGAGAAATTCCCATTGCCAGGAAAGAAAAACGTTCAAGTGATCTTCCTGAGAAGTTATTTAAAATCGCAAAGAATCCAAGTCCATTTTCAAATAGGTTGCGAATTGCGTCTACGTTGACCAAGGGCATCGGAATGAAAGACATCACTCTGAGTGCTAAAAGTAGAGCAAGTGTAAAGATAAATCTTTGCAGAATTTGTTTATTGGATAAAATTCTTTTGACTCTATTCATTGTTAAATTGCCTCAAATGTGCCGCCAAGTTCTTGGAGTTTAATTAAGGCAGATTTAGAGATTTGGTGAACTTTTAAAGTTAGTTTTTGACTAAGTTCTCCGTTTAGGACTTTGACTGCTTTAAAAGGTTTAGAAACTAGACCTTTTTCTAAAAGCAAGTCAACAGTAACCACAGTTTCTGGCTCAAAGCAGTTTAAATCACTTAGTGAAACTATTGCGTTTTTAGTTTGGTTAAGTGAGTGAAAACCACGTTTTGGCAAACGTTGAAATAGTGGAAGTTGCCCACCTTCAAAGCCTGGGCGAGTACCACCACCAGAACGCGCGTTTTGACCTTTGTGGCCTTTACCAGAGGTTTTTCCGGTGCCTGAGCCAATTCCACGGCCTAGTCGTTTCTTATCTGGACGTGGGCGTAAGTTTTTAAGTTCGTTAAGCATAAACAAAGGCCTCCTTATTTCGCTTCCTTGACTTCAACCAAGTGAGCAATAGTTTTGATTTTGCCTTGGTTTACAGCGTTGTCTTCTAAAACTGCTTCGTCATTGATGCGCTTTAGGCCCAAAGTTTCGGCAGTTTTAACTTGACGTGGTAAACGTCCGATTAAAGAACGTCTTAGCACAACTTTTAGTTTCATAGGCTTTTTACCTCCACGCCACGTAGTCGAGCGATTTCTTCTTTAGTTTTAAGTAGTTTAAAACCTTCAAAAGTTGCTCTAATCATGTTAATAGGTGTGCGAGAACCAAGAGATTTAGACAAGATGTTAGACACACCTGTCAGTTCACAAACCGCACGAACCGCACCACCTGCAACAATTCCGGTACCGTCTGAGGCTGGTCTAAGGACTACATGTCCAGATCCGTAAATTCCTTCAATGTAGTGAGGGATAGTGTTATTAACAATTGGTACAGTAATTAGGTTTTGCTTAGCCTGTTCAATCGCTTTTTTAATAGCGTCTGGAACTTCGTTGGCTTTACCTGTTCCAAAACCTACTTTGCCTTTGTGGTTTCCAACAACAACAAGGGCTGAAAAGCGGAAACGACGTCCACCTTTAACGACTTTAGTAACGCGGCCAATATGAACGACTTTTTCGTCAAATTCTTTTTCTTCTTTTTCAAATTTATCGTACATAATTTACTCCTTTAAAACTCAAGTCCAGCAGTTCTAGCGGCTTCGGCAAGGGCTTTAACACGACCTGCGTATAGATAACCTGAGCGGTCAAAAACAACTGCTTTGATTTTAGCTTTAAGTGCTTTTTTGGCAATTGCTGTACCAAGGGCAGTAGCTGCTTCTAGGTTTTTGCCAAGTTTTAGTTCTTTGGTGTTAGCAGCAACCAAAGTATGGCCTTTTGTATCGTCAATAATTTGGACGTAGATGTGAGTGTTTGAACGGTATAAAGATAGGCGAGGACGAGCAGAAGTACCTGAAACTGATTTTCTGACACGCTCGTGTCTTGACAAGCGAGATTCGTTTTTGGAAATTTTTAAAATCATAGACGTCCTCCTTATTTAGCGGTTTTTCCGGCTTTTTGGCGAACGTGTTCACCTGTATAGCGGATACCTTTTCCTTTATATGGTTCTGGTTTTTTAAGTAGGCGTACGCGGGCTGCAAACTCGCCAACTAGTTCTTTGTCAATACCTTTGATAATGATTTTAACAGGGCTAGGAGTTTCGCACACTAAGCCTTTTGGCACTTCAATTTCCACGGGATGAGAAAACCCAAGGGCAAGATTTAACTTACCGTTAACTGAGTTTGCTTTATAACCAACACCAATAATATCAAGTTCTTTTTGAAAAGGTTGGTGTACACCTTGTACCATATTGGCAAGCAAAGCTCTAGTGGTTCCATGTAGTTGTTTAGTAGTTTTCTCGTCATTTGGACGAGTAATTTGAATTTGGTTGTCAGTTTGCACAATCTTTAAGATTTGAGAAAACTGAACCTTTAGTTCGCCATGCGGACCTTTGACTACTGTGTAGTTTTCAGGAGAGACAGAAACTGTCACGCCTTGTGGAACTAAGATAGTTTTATTTCCAATTCTAGACATAGACTTTCAGTTCCTCCTACCACACATAGCAAAGAACTTCACCACCCAAACCTGCTTTTCTCGCTTGGCGGTCTGACATAATGCCTTTAGATGTAGAAATTACGGCAATTCCAAGTCCATTAAAGACACGAGGTAGTTCTTCTTTGCTTGAGTATACTCTTAGACCTGGTTTAGAGACACGGCGAAGTCCGTGAATTACAAGTTCCTTGTCATCTGAGTATTTAAGTTCAACGTTCATGTTTTTAGCCACGCCTTCTTGAAAAACAGCGTAAGAAGCGATAAAACCTTCTGATTTTAACACTTTTAAAATACGTTCTTTTTCAGTAGAATGTGGAACATTTACGCTTAATTTGTGTTGTCTGTTCGCATTACGAATGCGAGTTAACATATCTGCAATTGTATCTGATACCATAAATGCCTCCTTCTACCAGCTGGCTTTTTTTACGCCTGGCAGTAGTCCTGCTGCTGCCATTTTGCGAAAGTTATTACGAGAAATTCCAAATTTACGAATGAAACCGTGTGGACGACCGTCAATTTGACAACGGTTGCGGTAACGGCAAAGCGATGCGTTTCTTGGCAATTTTTGTAGTGCTAAATAGTCTTTGTTAGCCTTTAGTTCGCGAGCGCGTTCTTGATAGCGTAGATAGACTTCTAGTTTTTTGTTATTTGCATTAATTTTTGATTTTTTAGCCATAGTTAAGTCCTCTATTTAGCAAAAGGCATGCCTAAGTTTTTAAGTAAACTAAATGCCTCTTCGTTGGTTTTAGCAGTAGTTACTAAAACTACGTCCATACCACGGATTTTTTTAATATCGTCAAATCTAATTTCTGGGAAAATTAGTTGTTCTTTAACACCAAGGGTATAGTTTCCGCGGCCGTCAAAAGCGGTTTTAGAAACTCCTCTAAAGTCGCGAACTCTTGGTAGAGAAATTGAAATTAGCTTATCTAAAAAGTAATACATTTTCTCACCACGAAGTGTGACTTTGACACCAATTGGCATATTTTCTCTTAGTTTGAAGTTAGAAATTGACTTACGTGCACGTGTAACAACTGGGCGTTGTCCCGCGATTTGGCCAACTTCTTTGACGATATCTTCAATAACTTTGGAGTTTTGAGCAGCATCTCCTGCTCCGACGTTAATCACGATTTTTTCAAGTTTAGGCACTTGCATCACAGATGAGTACTTAAACTCTTTAATTAAAGCAGGAATTGCTTTTTTTATGTAGTGTTGTTTTAATCTTGAAGTCATTTGCCTGCTCCTTATTTAATCGCGTCGCCAGATTTAGCGATTCGCACCTTTTTGCCATTTTCTTGTTTAAAAGAAACACGGGTAGGTTTTTGGGTTTTTGGGTCAATTAGCGCCACGTTTGAGACGTGGATTGGCATTGGTTTAGAAATTATTTGGCCTTTTTCGCTATTTTGATTGGGTTTTTTGGCGATTTTGGCGATATTCACGCCTTCAACAACTACCATGTCTTTTCCGCGAAGTACTTGAATAACGCGACCAGTTGTTCGAGTTTTAACACCTTTTTTATCGGTAGTGAACTTGTCTTTGCCAGCAATGATGGCAACTTTGTCTCCAGTTTTGATATACATTTAACAAATTCCTCCTTTTTATAAAACTTCTGGTGCTAAAGACAAGATTTTAGTGTAATTGTTGTCTCTAAGCTCACGAGCAATCGGTCCAAAAATACGAGTTCCGCGAGGGGTTTTGTCTTCTTTGACCAATACAACTGCGTTTTCACCAAATTTAATATATGAACCGTCTGCTCTGCGTAGTCCGTCTTTGGTTCTGACAACTACTGCCTTGCAAACGTCACCTTTTTTAACAACTCCACCAGGAGTTGCTTTTTTCACAGTTACAACCACAAGATCGCCAATATTTGCATAACGGTGGCGAGTACCACCAGGAATTTTAATTACTAAAACTTCCTTTGCACCTGTGTTGTCTGCAACGAGTAATCTAGTTTCTTGTTGAATCATCTTAAATCACCTCTTAAACTAAATTACCACGGCTTTTTCCAACACTTTAATAAGTCTAAATGACTTAGTGCGAGAAAGTGGGCGGGTTTCTGCAAACGCCACAGTATCGCCGATTTTGCATTCGTTTTGTTCATCGTGAACGTGAAATTTCTTAGATACCTTAAAGCGTTTGTTGTAAAGTGGATCGTTTTTATAAGTGTCAACAACGACAACTATAGTTTTATCCATTTTATCTGAAACAACTTTACCACGGAAAACTTTTCTTTTAGTTTCTCTTTCCATTGTTGACTACTCCTTTGTTGATTTGCGCTCAGTTAAGATAGTGTATAGACGAGCGATTTGTTTGCGGGCTTTTTTAACGCGGGCTGTGTCTGTAAGTTGCCCTGTTGCTTGTTTGAAACGTAGGTTAAATATTTCTTGCTTTAACTCAAAAATTTTGCTTTCAATTTCAAGATCTGTATATTTTCTAAGTTCTTGCATCTTTTTCATGCTTATTTAACCTCCTTTTTCACGATTTTTGATTTAATTGGTAGTTTGTATGAAGCTAAGCGAAGCGCTTCGCGTGCGATTTCTTCAGCAACACCTGCTACTTCAAACATAATTTTGTTTTGTTTAACTACCGCAACCCAGTGGTCTGGCGCACCTTTTCCGGAACCCATACGCACTTCAAGAGGTTTCTTGGTGCGAGACATGTGTGGAAAGATGTTAATCCAAACTTGACCAAGTCTCTTCATGTGTCTGGTCATCGCGATACGAGCAGCTTCTATTTGTTGAGAAGTAATATATGAACCTTCAAGGGCTTGCAGTGCGAAGTCTCCGTTGATAACTTCGTTGCGGCCTTTGGCAACACCTTCGTAAGATACTCGGTGTGGACGGCGATATTTAGTTCTTTTTGGCATTAACATAAACTATTTACCTCCGTTTGGACGACTAGGTCTTTGACCTGGTTTTTTAAATCTTGGTCTGCGTTCAGGAGCGGCGTCTTCATAGGCCTTAATTTTCTCTTCACGAGTTTCGCCTTTATTGACGTCTCCGTTGTAAATCCAGACTTTAACGCCAAGAATACCGTATGTTGTGTTGGCCTCTGCAGTTGCGTAGTCTACGTCTGCTTTTAGGGTTTGCAGTGGCACACGGCCTTCAGAATATCCTTCTGAGCGTGCCATTTCAGCACCACCTAAACGACCAGAGATTAGAGTTTTACAGCCCAATGCTCCGGCTTTAAGGGCACGTTGAATTGCCATTTTTTGCACACGACGGAAAGACGCACGGTTTTCAAGTTGAGTGGCGATAGATTGCGCCACTATTTCGGCACTTCTCTCTGAGCGTTTAACTTCTACAACATTTAAAATCACGTCTTTTTTAGTGATTTTCTCAAGGGCTTTGATAACTTTGGCGCGAGTTTCGGCGTTAGTTCCAATTACTAGCCCTGGTTTAGCGGTGTATAGACGAATTCTAACTTTGTCTTTTTCTTTACCTTTGTAGCGTTCAATTTCAATTGAAGAAATTAGCGCTTCTTTGTATTCAGGATAAGTTTTAATGGTTTTGCGAATTAGGAAGTCTTCTTTAATGTAGGCAGGCACGAGTTTTTTGTCTGCATACCAGCGAGATTCCCAGTTACGAATAATTCCGGTTCTCAGACCGACTGGACTAACTTTTTGACCCATTCTTATCCCCTTTCAGCCACAACTACTGTAATGTGGCTACGTCTTTTGACAATTGTGTCACCAGAACCTTTGGCACGTGGCAACATTCTTTTCATTTTTAGACCTTCGGTTGCGAAGCATTCTTTGACATACAACTTAGTTTGGTCTAATTTTAAGTTATTTACAGCATTTGCGATTGCAGATTTTAGACATTCTTTGACAATCGGTGATGCTTTGCGGTTAGTAAATTGCAAATAAGCCAAGGCTTCTTTGACATTTGCGCCGCGAATTAAGTCAATAACTAATTTGGCTTTGCGTGGTGTAACTTTGGCGTCGTGTACGATTGCTTTTGCTTGTTTTTCCATAAATTTCACCAACCTTATTTAGCAGCCGCGCGCTTGTCGGCTTTAGTGTGTCCTCTAAAGGTACGAGTTGGTACGAACTCACCTAGTTTGTGGCCAACCATGTCTTCAGTAATGTAGATAGGCACGTGTTCTTTTCCGTTGTGCACGGCTAGAGTGAAGCCTACGAAAATTGGGAAAATAGTGGAACGACGAGACCAGGTTTGAATAACTTTCTTTTCGCCTGCTTTTGCCATTTTTTCAATTTTTGCCAGTAGTGTGTATTCACAATAAGGTCCTTTTTTAATTGAACGAGACATTATTTTCCTCCTTTTCTACGGTTAACAATAAGTTTGTTAGATGCTTTTTTAGGATCACGAGTTTTAACTCCACGAGTTTTCTTACCCCATTTAGTAAGTGGTTGTTTACGACCGATTGGTGTGCGGCCTTCACCACCACCATGAGGGTGGTCAACTGGGTTCATCGCAGTACCACGAACGTGTGGTTTTACACCCATTAAACGAACGCGGCCGGCTTTACCAAGTACAACCAGTTCATGTTGAGAGTTGCCAACTACACCAATAGTAGCGCGACAAGTTGCAAGGACTTTGCGCATTTCGCCACTTTGTAGACGAAGTAGCACGTATTTCTCTTCACGACCAAGAATTTGGACAGAAGTTCCAGCAGAACGCGCGATTTGTCCACCTTTGCCAGGTTTTAACTCAACGTTGTGAACAAATGTACCCACAGGGATTTTGCTAAGTGGAAGAGCATTTCCGACTTTGATATCAGCATTTTCGCCACTTTGAATAACTTGACCGATTTTTAAGTCTTCGCACGCCAAGATATAGCGTTTTTCACCGTCTTTGTAGACAACTAAAGCGATGTTTGCAGAACGGTTTGGGTCATACTCAATAGTTTTAACAACTGCTTCTATATCGTCTTTATTTCGTTTAAAGTCAATAACACGGTATTTACGGCGAACTCCACCACCGATGTGACGAACAGTGATAGTTCCTTGGTTATTACGACCACCAGTTTTTTTCAAAGTTGTAAGTAGTGATTTTTCTGGAGCAACTTTTGAAAGTTCAGAGTAATCGATAACAGACATATTGCGACGTCCATTAGTAGTAGGTTTATAGTTCTTAATTTTCACGATTTACTCCTTTCACTAAATTGTAAACTCAGCAATCTTGTCGCCTTCTTTTAGAGTAACGATGGCTTTTTTGAAAGCAGATACCATTCCCTGGTAACGTCCAACTGTTTTTTTCTTAGCAGGAGAAATCACAGTTCTTACTTTCAAGACAGTTACTTTAAAAATAGATTCAACAGCGGCTTTGATTTCTGGTTTAGTTGCGTCTTTTTTTACACGGAAAGTGTATGAGTTTGAGGCTTCAATTAACTTGTTTGATTTTTCAGTAATAACAGGTTCAACTAAAATATCAAATTGTTTAATTTTAGTTAAATTTAACATAACGCCTCCTCAAATTCTTTAGCAGCACCGACTGTAAGTAGTAAGTATTTAGCGTCTAGCAAGTCATATACAGAAGTGTGGCTAGGTTCGTTCATTACAGTAATTTGACTCAAATTACGTGCGCTTAACACAACATTTGGCTCAAAATCGCTGTCAACGTACAATACTTTGCGGTCAAGTTTTAGACTTTCTAAAATTTGGGCAAATAGTTTAGTTTTAACTTCAGGTAGAGATACTTTGTCAACTAACACTAAAGTACCACGTTGAGCGTGTTGAGAAAGTGCTGAGCGAAGGGCTAGTTGACGAACTTTTTTATTGATTTTAATGTCGTATTCGCGAACTTGTGGACCGAATGCTACACCACCTCCAACAAATTGAACTGCACGGCGAGAACCTTGTCGTGCTCTACCAGTTCCTTTTTGTTTATAAGGTTTACGTCCACCACCTGAAACCATTGAACGGTTTTTAACTTGGTGAGTACCTTGTTGCATCGCTAGGCGTTGTGCGCGAACAACGTCGTAAAGTGCTTGTTTATGTGGCTCAATTCCAAAAACAAAATCGTTTAACTCAATTGTTTTTACTTTTTTGCCGCTTTGGTTTAATACTTTATATTCCATAATTTAAACTCCTTTAGCGTACAGCGGATTTAACCACAACAAATCCTTTATTTGGACCAGGAACAGCACCTTTGATTAAAAGTAGTGCTTGTTCTTTGTCAACTTTGATAACTTCAAGGTTTTGAATAGTCACTTGTTCGTGTCCCATGTGACCAGGAAGTGGTTTTCCTTTCATATTTCCCTTGATGGCACCCATTGAACCAGGGGCGCGGTGGTAGCGAGAACCGTGAGCTTCAGGTCCACGGCGTTGGCCGTGTCTCTTAATTGAACCTTGGAATCCTTTACCTTTAGTAATTCCAATGACGTCTACTAATTCTCCTACTTGAAAAATTGTAGGTTCTACAGTTTGACCAACAGTAAAATTGGCTAGCTCTGATGCGCTGTGTTTGAACCTAAGTTCTTTAACGAAGCGCTTAGGAGCAGTATTTGCTTTTGCAACATGTCCCAAAATTGGTTTGTTCGCAAGACTTTCGCGTTTTGATTGGCAACCAAGTTGTGTAGCAACATATCCATCTTTTTCAACAGTTTTTTGTTGTAGCACTACGTTGTCTGCACAATCTAGAACGGTAACTGGAATTAACTTGCCGTCTTCTGAAAAGATTTGAGTCATTCCAATTTTTCTACCTAAGATTCCTTTAGACATAATTTTTCCTTTCTATCGTTTACGATAATTTGTCTGTTTTGCCAGTTTCTTGTGTATAAATTATTGTTTTAAAGCAATATCTACACCTGATGGTAAGTCAGTTTGAAACAATTGTGGCAAGGTTTTTTGACCGATTTTTTCAATTACGATCAGTCTTTTGTGGGTTCTTCGTTCAAATTGTTCACGAGCAGTTTTGTTAACGTGTGGTGAACGAAGTACAGTGAAGATTTCGCGTTTAGTTGGTAGTGGCACAGGTCCTACGACAGTGGCACCAGTTTTAGTTACAACGTCAACTATCTTAAGTGCGGCTTGATCAATTAGTTTATGATCATATGACTTAAGTGTAATTCTTACTGTTCCTTTTGATTTTTCAGCCATATTTAAAGTCTCCTTTCGTCTAATTCTAAAGATTAGGCTTGCTCCATGTAAATTGTTTAAAACACAGCAACGGCTATTTGTGTTTTAATAACCTTACATATCATTGCCTTTGTGCGTGTGCACATACTTAATAATTATATACTATTTGTTTTTTTAAGACAAATTATTGCAAATTAATAAAAAAACCAAGCAAAGCCTGGTTTTAAAGACTAATTTAATTTTTATTTGCAGCTAAGTTTTTAGAAAAAAGAATTGACACTAAAATTAAGCGTACTAAGTTAAAATGGATTGTTTTTGATTTTTTTCTAATTGAGTTTTGATGTTTATATTGACATTCCTTTTTTTATATTTTAAGGGTTTATTTGTCTTATTTAAAAAACGCTTACGCGAAGTTTTTGAGTAAAGTTCCGGCTTTTGGGCCACGGTCTAGTAGGTATATTTGTTCAACTACAAGTTGGCCAAAGTGTTCAGGTTGTTTTAGTCCAAGGCTTTTCGCGTTTTTTGAGTACAGTTCAAAAAGTTGACTTGTTTTGTCTAAAATTGTGGCACGTCCTGTAAAACGATACCCAGTTTGCGCAACTTCGTCAATGAAACAAACTGAAGCCTTGCCGGTTTTTTCAATGTTAAACTTAGTGTGTTTACATGTAGTTTCGTTCCAAATTAAGATGTTTCCAGAAAAATGGCGCATTGTAACTTTGGGGCCAACATTTGGCACACCTTCTTTAGAAACAGTGGCAATATAGCCAACTTTGTTAAAAATAAAGTCTAAAATTTCTTTTTCCATAATTTTATTTAACGTTGTGATAAATATGTTGAACGTCGTCAAGTTCTTCAAGTTGCATAAGCATGTTGTCAAACTTCTCTTGGTTTTCAGTGCTTAGTTCAACTAAAGTCAGTGCTGAGTAAGTGATTTCGTCAATCTCAAACTCGCAGTCCGGAAAGGCAGAGGTTAGCGCGGATTTAACTTGGCCGTATTTATCAATTTCGGCGTAGACCACAGTTGAGTTTTCAAGGGCTGTGGTGTCTTTAATGTCTGCGTCTGCCTCAAGCAGTGCGTTTAAAACATCGTCTTCTTGAACTGGTAGTTTAAAAATAGCCTCATGGGCAAATTGATGCGAAACTGAGCCTGAAACTCCAAGTTTACCGCCTGTTTTGTTTAAAATGGCGCGAATTTGTGAAATCGTGCGGTTGACGTTGTCAGTCAGAGTCTCTATGATAAACTGAGCCTCGCCTTGTCCAAAACCTTCATAGACTACTGGCACAAAGTTCTCACCACCTGCTCCTTTGGCTTTATCAATGGCGCGTTGAATGATGTCGTTTGGCACCTGGTCTTTTTTAGCCTTTTCAATAATTCGCTTTAAATCAGGGTTGCTTTGCGGATCGGGTGAACCGTTTTTAGCAAGTACATAAATTTCGCGACCGTATTTTGAGTAAACTTTGGTTTTAGCCGCGGCTGTTTTGGCTTTTGCTTCTTTTCTAACTTCAAATGCACGTCCCATATTTATCTAAACTCCTTTTTTTTTGGTTTTTAAAAACCGCTAAAGCGGTTTTTTTAAAATAAAGTTTTAATTAAAACACGAAATTAAATAGTAAGTTGCATCTTTTTTAAATTCCACTGCCGGGAATAAAGTTTTTAAAAACTTTAAGTGGCTTTCTGCACCTTGTGAGTGTTTGACAACTAGTGAAAACTGACCAATTTCTGAAAGTAAACTTTTTACTTTACGGTAAAACTCAAAAACAGTTTGCTTACCTACCTTAATTGGTGGGTTTGCGACAATTAAGTCATACTTATTGTTTGTCGTAAACTCCAGAAAATCACCTTGGATAAACTCAACGTTAGAACACTCATTAAGTTTGCTGTTTTTTTTAGCCAAAGCAGTAGCTCTTTCGTTTATCTCAATGCCGGTGAACTTAAGTTCTGGGAAAATTTTGGCCAAAATTATAGAGATTTCGCCAGTTCCTGCGCCTACATCTAAGGCAGTTTTTGCGACTGGGTTTTTAAGGTTAAAATGTTTTAAAAAAAGGTAGGTACCTTTGTCTAAGTTGTCTTTGGAAAAAACACCGTTGTCTTTAAAAAAACTAAAATGTTTTTCAAAAACAACGGCGCTGTATTTTGTTTGCTTACTTTTGATTTGCGGTTTTTTAGAAAAGTAATGTTCCACTAAAGTGAAAACTATTTAAGTTCAACTTTAGCGCCGGCTTCTTCAAGTTTCTTTTGAATTGCTTCGGCTTCTTCTTTTGACACGTTTTCTTTAAGTACTGAGTCTGGAGTTTCAGCGGCTTTTTTAGCATCAGCAAGGCCTAGACCAGTGATTTCACGAACTACTTTAATCACGGCGATTTTGTTTTCACCAAATGATTTAAGAACTACTGTGAACTCTGTTTTTTCTTCTTGAGCAGGTCCGCTTTGAGCAGGTCCTGCAACTGCAACTGCAGTTGGATCAATTCCAAATTCTTCTTTAAGTCCGTCTAGAAGTTCCTTGATTTCAAGGATTGTCATTTCTTTAAGTGCATCAATAAATGCTTGTTTAGTTAGTTTTGCCATTATTATTTCCTCCTTAGCAAAATTATTTTGATTCTGCTAACATATTAAGCCCGATAGCAAGGCGTTGAAGTGGCTGGTACATTGCACCTGCCAATAATTGAAGCATACCTTCTTTGTTGGGAAGTTTTGCAAGAGTTTCAATTTCTGAAACTGAGACAACTTTGCCGTCAACAGCTCCTGTCACAATTTTTTTGTCAGGATATGCTGTGATAAACTCATAAACTGCCTTAGCAGGGGCTACTGTGTCTGATAAAGAGTACGCGATTGCGACTTGTCCAACTAAGTGGTCTGCAAGGTCTGTTAGTCCAGATTTTAAAGCAGCGCGTCGTGCTATGTTGTTTTTATAAACTTTTGCGTTTGAGTCTGTTTTGCGAAGTGCTCTTCTCAGTTGAGTTAAACTTTCTACAGACAATGCTCCGTATTCAAAAACAACGATAGTTTTAGCGGCTGTAAAAATTTGGCTAAGTTCGTCTACTTGTTTTTGTTTTAAGACTAAACTTTCTTTCATTTTTCCTCCGTTTAAATCTATTTATAAATTAAAAACCCTTTTTTAAATTAACTTAGCAAAGCGAGTTAAACAAAAAGGGTTTTTGATTTGTTTTTGTTTTTCCTCGGCAGGGCTTACATAATGCCTGCTGTCTTTGGAGATTAATTTTTTTGACTTAAATATTATACAACTACTAGCGAGTTTCTGGGTTGATTTTCACACCAGGGCCTTGAGTTGTTGAAATTGTGGCGTTTTTAAGGTAAGTACCTTTGACAGTTGCTGGTTTGATTTTAATAATTTGGTCAAGTACAACTGCGATGTTTTCAACAAGTGCTTTACTAGCAAATGAAGCCTTGCCAACTGGGACTTGAATGTTTCCGAATTTGTCAACTCGGTATTCAACTTTACCATTTTTAATGTCGTGAACTGCTTTTTCAACGTCTAGAGTAACAGTTCCAGTTTTAGGGTTTGGCATCAGACCACGAGGTCCAAGTACTTTACCTAGTCTACCTAGTTTTGGCATCATGTCGGGAGTTGCGACCATGACATCAAACTCCAGCCAACCGCCGGCGATTTGTTGAATTAGTTCGTTGTCACCAACTACATCAGCACCTGCTTTTTTGGCCTCTTCTGCTTTTTTGCCTTCAGCAATTACGCAAACTTTCTGAGTTTTTCCAGTACCATGTGGAAGCACTAGGGCACCACGCAAGTTTTGTTCGGCTTTACGTGAGTCTAGATTCATTTTAAGGGCAAGTTCAACGGTTTCGTCAAACTTAGCGAATTTTGCTTTTTTTACAAGTTCTACACCGTCTAGCAGTGAATACTGAACAGTTTTGTCAATAAGTTTAGCACTTTCTGTGTATTTTTTTCCTTTTTGCATGTCAGTGCTCCTTATTCAACTTCAATGCCCATGTTGCGGGCAGATCCTTCAATAATTTTAGTTGCAGCCTCTAAGTCGTTAGCGTTTAGATCGCGCATTTTAATTTCTGCGATTTTTGCAACTTGGGCGCGTTTGATTTTCGCAACCTTGTTTTTAAGTGGGTTTGCAGACCCTTTTTCAATACCTGCTTCTTTCTTTAAAAGATCAGAAGCTGGTGGAGTTTTTGTAACAAATGTAAATGAACGGTCTTCATATACAGAAATTACTACTGGCACTACAAAGCTGATTTGACCTTGAGTAGCGTCGTTGAATTGTTTAACAAATTGCGGAATGTTCACTTGCGCTTGACCAAGGGCAGGACCTACTGGTGCTGCTGGTGTCGCTTTGCCAGCCGGAATTTGTAATTTAATTTGCTTGACAATTTTTTTAGCCATAAACACAACCTCCTTTTACTAAATTATGTAAGCATGTGGTTAGCGTCTCTACAATAGAGACTACCACTAAGTGTTGTGTACACTTAACTGAAATAGGATACCACATTTGCGTGGTTTTTGCACTTAATTTAAAACCCCGATAAAATATCGGGGTTGTTTAAGTTTATTTTGAAAATAAAGTATAAACGGTTTATTTAAAAGTAATAGTGAATCTAGTTGAAATGTCAAATTGAGCAAGAGAAGTACCAACTAGTTGTTTTTTTGCTTTGTCATAAGGTTTGTAAACTGACGCAATTACGTTGCTTACTGTAACTTGTTTTGGTTCAGATAGTTTGTATTCAAGATAAGTTTTTTCAACCTTATCGCCTTTTTTGTTCTTTTTTTCTGTTGCTTTAAACTCAATGTCTTTGTAAAGTGCTTTAACGGCTGCAATGTTTTTTTGAAACCATTTTGCCCATTTTGGTTCACGAACATCAAAACGAACATTGGTTTTTTCGCCGTTAATTTCTAATTGAACCTCAATGTAATCTGGAGTTTTGCCAGCAATTAGTTGGGCTTTACCGTCTTTTTGTTCAATTACTTTGCCTACGTAAGTTTCTTTAAAACCAAGTAATTTAGCCTCAAATTTAACTATTTTACCATCAAGTTGAGCAAAATCAGCAGAAACTTGTTCTTCGCCTTTTTTGTTATTTGCAAATAGTTTAACTTGAGAAATGTCTGTAAGTTCAGGTAGTTTAGCACTTGATTTTTCATTTAACTTAATGTCTTGCATTGCAATTTGTTTTAAACCAGCAAACTCAGATACTTTGCCTTTAATTAAAACTCTTTGGAAATCGTAGTTTAAATCTTTGTCGTGGTCAATATTGCCATCGCGGTCATATACTTTGATTGTAGAAGTACCGTCAGTTAAATACCAAGTTGCCTTTGAAGCCGCACGGAAAAGAATACCAGAGGCAGCGACTGGGTCGCCGGCATTCATATTGTAGATATTTTTGATTTTAGCAACTTTAACATCATCAAAATATCTTGGTTCGCATGATGCTAAAGCAAATGGAACTATTAGAGTAAGTAAAGTTAATAATATTTTTTTAAACATATCCTGAACTTTTCAGGATTTTATAACTAACTCAACATTTTATTGATAATTTTGA
>CAUTSJ010000006.1:0-39505 GCA_963541505.1 uncultured Acholeplasmataceae bacterium | reverse complement strand
AGTTTCGGTTTTTAATAAAAATAAAGAAAATGGTCCAACGTCGGCCCATTTTTAATTTGCCTAATGTAAGCGTTTACATTTTAAGGTTTTTGTTGTATAATTTCTTTGTATTTAAAAGACGTTTTGGTCTTTAGGGAGAGTATATATGAAAGCACTTAAAACTAGTTTCTTTTTCATCTTAGCTGCACTAATTTTTGGTTTTGCTTTTGCATGTAAAAAAGCAGATCCACACAAAATTATTAAAGGTGTTGAATTGCAATTTGCACAAGGTGAAACTAAGGACACTGTAAAGTCAGATTTTACAGTTCCAATTAAGATTGATAAATTTAAAATCAAATGGCAATCTTCAAACGACAAGGTTGTGCAATTTGATGAAGACGGAAATGTTTTAGTTGCCCGTCAAGATAACGATGAAACTGTTAACTTAACTGCGCAAATTGAAGACGCGAAAAAAACTTTTACAATCACAGTTCTTAAAAAAGACGGAACTCAACCTACTCCAGACCCTGAAGGAAATAAAGTAGATAAAGCAGAGTTTGACAAAACAATTGCAGACGGCGAAAAATTAGCAGCACTAGATTTTATCAACAAAGCACCTGAAATGGTTGAAAAAGACAAAGAATATGTTCGCACATCTACCGATAAAAATAAATTTATTGCCCGTCTAAACGCACTAAAAGCAGCAGACTCTCAAAACCTATCTAAAAATGAACTTAAAGAATATAACATTCTTAAAAACCAAGTTACACAAAATTTAGCAAAAATTGCCACAGGTACTCGTCAAGACGGATACATTAGCAACAGCCAGGCTCAAAAAGTTTTAGCATCAGCAAAAACCTATCTTGCTATGACTTGGTCTGAAAAAGACGCAAGTGAGTTTGATGAAGGAACTAAATACATCAAAGCTGCAGATTCAAAAAAACAAGAATTAGATACTCTTTACCAAACAGTTTCTAAATACACTTTTGACCGCGTACCTACGAATGAAGAAAAAGCAAAATACGAAGAGTTAAAAACTAAACTTGTTGAAGTTAAAAAACTAGTGACAGAAGGAACTAAAAAACTAGAAGATGGTAAAAACATCACACAAGATGTCAGCACTACTGTTCAAAATGCCATCCAACTTACTAAGCTTGAATGGATCAGTCGTATTCCTAGCGAAGTTAAAAAAGATAAACAATATGTTCATGCATCTCAAAAACAATTAAATGAACTTAAGGCTCAAATTGAAGATATTCAAGAAAAACTAAACGAACATAAATTTGATATGGCAAGCAAGGAACTACAAGCTGAGTTTAACAATTTTAAAGCACTTGTCCAAAAATATCAAAATTTAGTTAAAACTGGTGAACAAAACTCGTTAAAAGACGAGGCTGACAGAGTTTTAGCAAAAGCAAAAAAAATTAAAGATCTACCTTTTGAAAACAAAGAACCAGATCAAGTTTCCGGCAAATACGTCAAAGCAGACCAAGCCAAAAGAACTGAGTTTAACGATGCTTACAACCCAGTTGCAAAAGTAAAACTAGAAAAATGGGAAGAAGGCTATACTAAACAACAAGCCGAACAACTAGAGGCTCTTAAAAAACTTGTTAAAGAATTAGTGAAATTAATTACCCAAGGTACAAAACCAGAAGATCCAAGCAGCATGAAACTGACTAAACACTACGATTTTACTAAATCACCAGCAGGTAGCGGTTATAAGGCGCGAACTCAAAAAGTTAAAAACCAAATAACTGGCGCAGATGATATACTTAAATTTAAAGGCGTTAGTGCTTCTTCTGGAAAAACTGGATTTACAGTGGCAAAAAACGATAATGACACCTTCAGCTATATTGAAATAGAATTAGGCAAAACAGCTTCTAAATCCAAAATTGAGTTTTTTATGGAGAAATGGACTAATAAATCAAATACCAATAAATTCCAAAAATTAGAAATTCTATATAGAGTTAACGGCGAGTGGAAAACTGCTAAAGAAATCACTGATATTAATGAATTTGATGGAAAAACATATTCGCTTGAAATTGGTGAATCAACAGACGCTCTTCGTTTAAAACTTTCTGCCACTGAAAAACCTAAAGATAATTCTCACCACCGTTTTAACATTAAAGAAATTAAAGTTTATTGCTAATATAAAATTGTTTTCACAAAATAACCCGACGCTTCGGCATCGGGTTATACTTTCATATAAAACCCTAATTTCAACACAAAGGAACAATTTATGTCTAAAAAACACACAATCTACGACATTGCCAAAAAAGCCAATGTATCTATTGCAACGGTTTCCAGAGTTTTATCTAAATCAAGTAAGGTTAGCCCCAAAACTCACGAAAAAGTCTGGAAGATTATCAAAGAAATGCAATATTTTCCAAACAGAGTAGCCGCTTCTTTGGCATCGCAAAACTCACGCAATATCGCCCTAATTTTATCTGAAGTTTCTAGACCTTCAATATCCAGACTAATCTCTGGAATTTTGGATGCCGCTTCTAACCAAAAATACACAATCCGTATTTTTTCATATAAGTCTAAAAATAACTACGAGGCTTTTATTTTATCGGTTTTAGCCGAAAAAATCGATGGAATTATTTTTTTAGATGAACACATCACAAACGAACAAATAGAAGCATTTACCAAGCCATTGTTAAATGCTAATTTTCCATTTACTTTTATTAACACAGCAGTTAAGTTGCCAGGCGTAACTTTTACAGCACTAGACTTTAAAAAGGCAGTTGCAACTGCAACTAGACACTTAATTGAAAAAAATACGAAAAGAATTTTATTTTTAACTTCTAAAATCACTTACTTTTCTAATTTAGAAAAAGAAAGCGGATATTTAGAAACTATTCAAGCATACAACTTAAAGCCCTATATTTTTAGAATGGATCCAGAAGAAATCGATGAGCACGAGTTTTTGTCGTTTTTTGAAAAAAATAAAATTGAAGCAATTGTTGCAACCAGAGACATTGCTGCACTTAAAGCCATTAGCTTACTTAGACAAAAAAACTTAAAATGTGGTACTGACTACCGAGTTGTTTGCATGCAAAACACTAACTTTTGTAAACTGTTTACTCCACAGTTAACTTCAATCTCTTATTCTAATTACCGTTTAGGAGAACAAGCTTTAATTTACTTAACTCAGTTAATTGAAAATGTTAAAATAAATAAGACTCAAACTTTCGTAGAATACGAATTGATTGAAAGAGAAAGTAGTAGGTAGTTTATGAATTTGCTTGAAGAACTTAAATGGAGGGGGATGGTCAAAGACTACTCTTCTTTAGAACTTGCTGAAAAAAACTTAGTGCCTGGCACTAGGTTCTATATTGGTTTTGACCCAACCGGAAGTTCCTTAACTTGTGGTCATTTAGTCCAAATTATTAGAATCAAATTGCTCGAAGAAAGAGGATTGATCCCAATTTGTTTAATTGGTGGCACAACTGGGGCAATTGGCGACCCTAAACCAAACGGTGAGCGCCGCATTCTTTCTAATGAAGAAGTTAAAAAGAATGTTGATGCAATTAGAAAACAAGTTAAAAAAATCTTAAAATCGGACAAGGTGATTTTTGTCAATAACTCAACTTGGCTATCTAAACTTTCCATTATTGAGTTTTTAAGAGATTTTGGCAAAAACTTTGGAATTAACTATATGCTTGAAAAAGACGTAATTAAAAGACGTCTGGAAACTGGAATTTCTTACACCGAGTTTTCATATCTACTTCTACAGTCTATTGACTTTCACTATCTATATAAAAACTACGACTGTAAAATTCAGTTTGGAGGCTCTGAACAATGGGGAAACATCACCGCTGGCCTTGAACTTATTCGCAAACTGGAAGGCGAAAACGATGCCCTTGGTCTGTCTTCACCCCTACTTTTAAAATCAGACGGCACTAAGTTTGGTAAATCTGAAAGTGGAGCACTTTGGTTAGATGAAAACCTAACTTCACCATACACTTTGTATCAATACTTTTTAAACGTTGAAGATAAATTGATAGTTGAGTATTTAAAACTACTTACCCTGTTTTCTGTAAAAGAAATTGAAGAACTCGCACTTTCTGTCAAACAAGAACCTGAAAAAAGACTTGCACAGACTAAACTAGCTGAGTTTGTTTGTGAATTTGTACACGGCAAAGACGCGTTAATCTCTGCTAAAAAAATCACAGACGCTTTATTTAAAGGAGCACTTACAGATCTTGGCGAAAACGAATATAGAATGCTTTACTCTGTGTTTGGCAAACAAAAGTTTGTAAAAGACTCAAGTATTTTGGATATTTTAGTTTCACTTAACTTAGCAAAATCTAAACGTGAGGCTCGTGAGTTTATGCAAGCGGGCTCAATTTCTGTAAACTCAGAGAAAATTACCAACTTTGAACTTAAATTAAGTGATTTGAGACCTGCTTTTAAAAAATATTTTGTAATTAAACGTGGCAAAAAACAATTTAGTGCTTTTGCAATTTAATTAACGCCTAAATGTATAGAATTATTTACAACCCACTTTCTAAAAACTACAAAAAAGCACATAAGTTTTATTTAGAAAATCAAGATAACGCTACTTTAAACTCAATACTAGCGCTTTCCGATATTGAAAAGTATTTCAAGTCTTTTTCCAAAAGAGACGTTATTTTGATATTTGGCGGAGATGGTACTTTAAATAAAATTGTAAACTCTGTTAACTTAACTCAGGTTAAAGCCACTGTGTTAGTTGCACGTGGTGGAACTGGCAACGATTTTCTTCGTGGTTTTAAAGACAAAACCAAGGCAGTTGATTTTAAGGCCAATTTAAAGTATTGTGGGCAAGCCAAGATAGGAAGCGAAACCTTCTTGTTCTTAAACGGTGTGGGAATTGGCATAGACGGAGAAATTTGCAGACGTCTCGATAACATGCGAGCATATAAAATCAAAAGCACTTTTGCCAAAGTCACCATTGATACTTTTTTTAGATATAAACCGTTTTCAGCAAAAGTATTGGTAGATGGTGTGGCTAGCGAACACCAAAATTGTTTCCTCGCTTCCGTGATGCATGGCCCTTATTTTGGTGGTGGCATGAAAATTGCTCCAATGGCTAAAAGAGAAGATTTTCTTTATTTAATTTTAGTATCAATCCGTTCAAGATTACTTTTGCTGCTATTATTTCCGTTTATTTATTTAGGTTGGCACACAGTCTTTAAAAGATTTGTTAAAATTTTTAAAGGCAAAGAAATCACAATAGAAACCGAAAATACCAAAACTGCACAAGTTGACGGTGAAGTTTTTAGAGGGGTTTCTAAAATAGAGACAAAAGTTGTCAAAGGATATTCATATGGACAAAAATAGAAAAATTATATTAACTGCAATCAAACCAACTGGAAGTCTAACTCTTGGCAATTATTTAGGTGCTTTAAAAAACCTTAAAGAGGTTGTTAAGGTGAATCCAGACTCAGAACTTTTGATTTTTATTGCAGACCTACACGCGACTACTTTGCCAATTGACCCAAAGGAACTTAAAGAAAATATTTTAAGAATTGCAGCATGTTACTCTGCACTAGGATTTGACAAAAAACGTACTCATATTTTTGTGCAATCTGAAATTAATGAACACGCAGCACTTGGCTTTTTAATGGAGTCAACTGCTTATTTTGGGGAGCTTAGCAGAATGATTCAATTTAAAGAAAAATCCGCTAACTCTAAAAATATTAGAAGTTCATTGTTTACCTATCCTGCTCTAATGGCCGCAGACATCTTGCTTTATAACGTAGACATTGTGCCAATTGGTGAAGACCAGAAACAACACATGGAGTTAACCGAGACTCTTGCTCATCGTTTTAATAAACTCTACGGCGAAACCTTTAAAATACCTAAATATGAAATCAATAAACACACACGCCGTATAATGTCCTTACAAGACCCTTTTGCAAAAATGTCTAAGAGTTCTGAAAACCCTAAATCCTACATTTTACTCTCAGACCCAAAAGAAGTTATTATCAAAAAAATCAAGTCCGCCGTAACAGACTCAGAAGCGAAAATTTACTTTAATTTTGATAAAAAACCGGCGATTTCTAATTTATTAAACATTTATGCAGGAGTTACTGGTATACCTGTTAAAGATATTGAAAACAAATATAAAGACTCTTTAAATTATGCCCAATTTAAATTGGATTTGGCCGATGTTTTAGTCCAGGAAATCGTTCCGTTGGGCGAAAAAATAGAAAAACTAGTTAACTCAAAAGAGTTAATTGAAACATTAGAAAGTGGCAAAAAATTTGCTGAAAAACTTGCAAAAGAAAACTACGCTAAGGCTAAAAAAGCAGTTGGTTTAGGATATTAAAAAAGAGACACAATGTGTCTCTTTTTTTATCCGCTCACTAAAAATCATTTTTAATAATTTCTGTAAGTTCTAAATAAGCGTCTTCTGGTTTTATTTTTTTAAAGACTTTGCCTTTCTTAAAAATTAAAACATTATCTTTGTTTCCACATATCCCGATATCTGAATCCCTTGCTTCGCCGGGACCATTAACAGTACAACCCATAACAGCAACTTTTATCTTTTTATTCAAAGTATCACAAAAACTTTCAACACGTTTAGCAATATCTTCCATATTGTATTCCAAACGTCCACATGTCGGGCAACTAACAAAGTCAACACCGTCTTTTTTTAGTCCTAAACACTTCAGAATTTCTTTTGCAACTTTAATTTCTAAAACTGGATTTTCTGTTAAAGACACACGTATAGTGTTGCCAATTCCTTTGAGTAAAAGCACAGAAAGCGCAGAACTACTTTTAACAGTGCCGCTGATTAGTGTACCTGCTTCAGTAACTCCGATGTGCAGTGGATATTTAAATTTTTTTGCAGCAAGTTCATAACACTCAATAGTAGTTAAAACAGAAGTAGCCTTTAAAGATAGACAAATATCGGTAAAACCAAATTCTTCAAGCATTTCGACTTCTTTTTTCATTACGTTAATAAAGTTTTCTGCAGTTGCAGGTAAAGCATTTGGTAGGGAGCCTGAGTTTAGACCAATCCTAATGCCGATTCTTTTTGCTTTACAAGCATTTACAATTTGTCTGATGTGATTTTTATTTACAATGTTACCAGGGTTAATTCTAATCTTATCAACACCATTTTCAATGGCAATTAAAGCCAGACGATAGTCAAAATGAATATCTGCAACTAATGGAATATTGATTTGTTTCTTAATTTCTTTAATAGATTTAGCGTCTGCTTCATCTAAAACTGCTACTCTGATGATTTGGCAACCCGCCTTTTCTAATTCTTTTATCTGTTTGACAGTGTTTTCAACATCTTTAGTTTTGGTAGTAGTCATGGATTGAATGTAGACATTGTTATTTCCACCCAATAGTAAACTACCACACTTAAACTGAGTAGTTTTGTTTCTTTTTGTAATCATTTATTTTCTTTATGTAAAGTATGTGAGTTGCATTTAGGGCAGTATTTTTTGATTTCAATTCTTTTGTTGCCAACTGCAACTTGATAGTTTCTCTGAAGGCATTGACTACACATTAAATTTGTCTTTTTCATTTATTACCTCACAACTATATTCACATAAAAAGGATAACACACTAGCAATAAATTAAAAAAAGCTTTTGCCCAGTATTGACAAAGTTTCAATTATTGACTAAAATAAGACGGTATCGTATTTTGGTCAATATTTATACAGGAGGCTGTGTATGCTTTATATCAAAAGAGATATAGAAGAAAAAATTATTAGTATTAGTAAGCAATACGCTTGTTTATTGTTGACAGGTCCAAGACAAGTAGGAAAAACTACTATGTTAGAGAAACTTGATCTTGGGCGAAAAAAGGTTACTCTTGACAATCTACAAGACAGGGAACTTGCTTTAAAAGACCCTGCTTTGTTTTTACAAATTTATAGCCCGCCTATTTTAATTGATGAAGTTCAATACGCACCTATACTTTTTAGTTATATAAAAATCGCGATTGATAATGGCGCTAAACCTAGCAGTTTTTGGCTAACTGGGTCGCAATCTTTTGCACTAATGAACCTTGCACAAGAGTCCCTTGCAGGTAGAGTTGCCATACTAAAAATGACTGGATTGACACAAAATGAAGCGTTTAATAATACAAGATTAAACAAGTTCGTGTTGGATTTTTCAAAACTTAATAACAAGTCTTTTTTACTTAAAAAAGCTGATATAAACGAAATATTTACGCGTATTTTCTTTGGCGGTTTGCCTGCAATCGTTAGTAAAAAAATAACAGACAGAAAAATATTTTTTGAAAGTTATATTGAGACTTATTTGTATAGAGATATAAAAGATGAAATCAGCATAAAAGATAATTTTAAATTTAGAAATTTCATCAAAGCAGTGGCGTGTCGAGTCGGACAAGAGATAAATATCCACTCAGTTGCACAGGACGTTGATATTTCTGATGATACAGCAAAAAGATGGCTATTCCTACTTGAAAAGTCACAAATTATTTATTTGCTGCACCCATACTCAAACAAATTACTAAAAAGAACCATTAAGGCCCCAAAACTTTATTTTTTTGACACTGGTGTAGTTTCTTATCTAACTAGCCACCATTCACCGGAAATTTTAAGAGATAGTTCTATAAACGGTGCAATATTGGAAAACTATGTTATTAATCAAATCCGAGGTTCATATTTTAATTTAGCAGAACCCTTTAATCTTTATTATTATCGTGATAAAGAACAAAAAGAAGTCGATTTGATTTTGGAATGTGACAATTCTATGTACGCTATTGAAATTAAAAAAACTAGCCACCCTGACACAGATATGTTAAAAGGTATTTTTCATCTTAGAAAACAAAAAATTGAAATTAAAAAAACTGCAATAATTTGTGTAAGTGATAAAGTGTCAATGCTCGACGAAAACACTATAATTGTTCCTATATGGTCTGTTTAAGGGTTCAGCAAGCAAATAGCATTCAGCAAAATTCCTTTTTATTTTAGGCTTTTAGTTTTTAAAATGCTCAATGTGTGTTTGTTTAAAAAACAAGCAATAGTTAAAATAAATTCACTACTGTTTGACAATTTTTGTTTTTTAAAAAGTTAACACATTTAAAAAATTATTTTATCTACTTTGCTTGTATTTTCGTTTAACTAGGCTCTTTAGTAAAATAAAAATGTTGATTAAATTTTAATCAACATTTTTATTTTTTAAAAAGAATTCTATTTCTTCTGCTAATTTTATTTTTTTAAGAATAGTATTTTTGGATATGGGAATAGATATAACCGTATCATCTAAAAATGTAATTTCACTTTCTTTTACACAATCTTTTATTTCTTTGATTGCCTTGATGTTTATCAACTGACACTCATATTTATTGATTTGTTTTGTTTGAATAAAACAAGTTTTTGAATTTAAATAAACAGGCGTTAGTCTGCTAAGTTTAAATTTTTTATCAACTGCTTTTTTATATCCTGAATAATTTGTTAAATTATTTTGAAGTAAAGTATCTATAAATTTTTTATTTGTGATAAAAAGCTGTTCAGGAACTTGACCTAATTTATATACATAAAGTGAATTTTTAACATTTTTAGTATATTTATACATTAACCAATAGAACCCTTCATTTCTAGTTTAATTAGTTTGTTTAACTCAACACTGTACTCCATCGGCAATTCTTTGGAAAATGGGTCAATAAAGCCCATAATGATAAGTTCAGTTGCTTTCTTTTCATCAATTCCACGAGACATTAAATAAAACAATTGTTCTTCGCTAATTTTGGAAACCTTTGCCTCGTGTTCTAAAAAAGAGTCTGAGTTATTAACAATGTTAATTGGAGTAGTGTCTGATTTTGAAACTTCGTCCATTAAAATAGTATCGCATTCAATGTGAGAAAAAGCAGAGTGTGCTTTTTTAGAAAAGTAAACTTTCCCACGATAATCAACAATCCCGCCGTTTTTTGCTACACTTTTAGAAACTATAGTTGAAGAAGTGTTTGGTGCTAAGTGTATCATTTTTGCACCAGTATCCTGGTCTTGACCTTCGCTGGCAATAGCAATAGACAAAGCCTTTCCTTTAGCGTAAGGTCCCGCTAGAATAGTTGATGGGTATTTCATGTTGATACGTGAACCCATATTGCCATCAATCCACTCCATCTCACCGAAACTCTCAACGTATGCTCTTTGGGTAACTAAGTTTAAGATGTTTTTAGACCAGTTTTGAATTGTTGTGTATCTGCATTTTGCGTTTGGTTTTACAAAAATTTCAACAACCGCTGCGTGCAGCGAATCTTTCGAGTAAAGCGGTGCCGTGCAACCTTCTACGTAGTTTAAATAGCTATAGTCTTCACAAATTATCAAAGTACGTTCAAATTGCCCAAACCCACTTTCGTTCATTCTAAAATAAGACTGCAGCGGTTCTTTGATTTCTACATTTTTTGGAACATAGATAAAAGAACCCCCACTCCAGACTGCAGTATTTAAAGCAGCATATTTGTTGTCATCATATTTAATAATTTTGCCAAAATATTCTTTAAAAATTTCTGGAAACAAACGCAGTCCTGTGTCGGTATCTAAATAAATTACACCCTTTGCTTCAAGTTCTTTTTTAATTTTAAGATAAACTGCTTCTGACTCAAATTGAGTAGTGACGCCTGCTAAATAACTACGTTCAGCCTCAGGTATACCGATTTTTTCAAACACGGTTTTAATTTCAAGTGGCACTTCATCCCAAGAATTGGTCAATTTACTTGATTTAATGTAGTATTTAAAATCTTGAAAATCAATAAAATTCAAGTCGGGACCCCACTTAGGATTAGTTAGTTCTAAAAACTTTTCAAACGCTTTTAGTCTGAGTTCAAGCATCCAACTAGGTTCATTTTTAGATTCAGATATTTTTTTGATTATCTCTTTATTAAGCCCTTTTCCAAGATTGATCTCAGGTTTTGTCTCCACATGAAAACCAAGTTCATAGCCTTGATTTATTGCTGTATATTTTAAGTTATCAAGAACTTCTTTATTTTTAATTTCTCTTTTTTTCATAAAGCATTTAAGATTTCTTCAAGTGCTTTCCAAGCAAGTGTCGCACATCTGACTCTTGCAGGAAACGCTTTGACTCCGGAAAAAGCAATCAGTTCGCTGTTTGCAAAACCTGGTGAAATCTCTTCTCCTTTAACGATTTTAAAATAAGTAGAAATTACTTCTTTAGCATCTTTAACTTCAGTATTTTCAATAGTTTTGCAAAGCACAGATGCCGCAGCACAAGAAATTGAACAACCTTTTGAAAGATGTCTAACTGAAGTTATTTTGCTATCTTTTATCATAACTTCAATTTCTGCAACATCACCGCAACTTGAGTTTACTAATTTTAAGTATTTGGCCTCAGGTTTTTTTTCAAGCCCTTTATTGTAAGGATTGCTTGAGTGAAACATAATAACTTCTCTGTATAAATTATTCAGTTGAACGCTCATTTTAAACTCCTTGGAAAAATTCAATTAGTTTCTTAGTGGCATAAATAAATTTACACACATCTTTTTTATTATTATAAATCCCAAAAGACACACGAAGTGCACTTTCTACATCTAAATTTGTAAATGCCAAACCTGAGCAATGTTGTCCTGCTCTTAGACAAATTTTTTCCTGATCGTAAAAAGTTAAAGCATCGTGTGGATGTACACCTTTGATATTAAAAGAAATAATTCCGCTTTCAAGCACTTTGGTGTACAATTCAACTTCGCTAATTTTACTAAGTTCGCTGTAAGTAAGCATTGTGAGTTCTTTTTCGTGCTTTTCTACATTTTGCATACCAATTTCCATTAAAAACTTTAAACTTTCTTTAAAAGAAATTGCTTGACTGATTGCTGGGGTTCCTGCTTCTAAATTAGTAGGAGCGGGGTTGTAAATGATTTCTTTTTCATTAATACTTTCCACCATTTGTCCACCATACTCAAAAGCATTTAGTTTTCTTAGGCTGTTTAATTTACCGGCAAGTATACCAAGACCATTTGGACCGTATGTTTTGTGAGCTGAAAACACCAAAAAATCACAATTTAGTGCTTGCATATCTATCTTAATTCTTGAAGCAGCCTGTGCAGCGTCTACAATTAAAATAATACCTTTGTCACTACAAATCCTACCAATTTCTTTAATTGGCGTGACATAACCAAAAACATTCGAAATATAGGTAAGCGAAACTACTTTGGTTTTTTCAGTTAGTGCTTTTTTAAAGTTTTCAACTGTAATTTGTTTATTTTTGTTCAGTTCAATGTATTTGATTTTAAAACCAACTTTTTTACTTTGTTCAAAAAAAGGCAAAAAATTAGCATTGTGTTCTAAAGTAGATGTTAGAAACTCATCATCTTTTTGAATAAAATTAGCTATTGAATTTGCAATTAAATTAAGCCCATTTGTGCTACCTTTTGTGTAGATGATTTCTTTATCTGAGCAATTCAAAAATTCAGCAACTGTTTTTTTACTTTCAAGATAAAGTTCAGTTGCAGTAAAACCATGTAGGTATACACCTCTAAAAACACTAGTACCGTTCCTTTTTAAAAAGTCAGATTCTGCCTTAATTTGTTTGTTTAGCTTAAGTGCAGTCGCTGCTGTATCAAGATAAACGTAACCTGGATTATTTTTAAAAAAGGGAAAGTATTTTCTTACCGATCTCATAATTTTCTACTCAATTCTTTTAGGTAATTTTCTTGTATTTTCTCATCTGGTATAATATTGAAAAAAGGCTCAACAAACCCATTTAAGATAATTATTTCAGCAGTATTTTTGTCAATTCCCCTTGAATTTAAATAAAACAAAGTATCGGCATTAATGTTGCCACTCGCTGCAGAATGTCCTGCTTCTACATCAAACTCTTTTATTTCAAGAATAGGATTTAATTCCATTTTTGCGCTGTTTTTAATGAAACCTTTTAGTTTCTCAAAATGCTTTGATTTAGCCATTTTGTTTTCAATCTGACCAACATAATTTAGTCTAATGTACGATTCTTGGGTTGCGACTGCTAAACCAGATGTGTAGATTTCTGAGTTTTTTGCTCGGTTAGTTGCAGTTAAATCAACGTCTACTACTTGCGTTTTATTTGTAACAGTTAACAAATTAAATTGTAGTTTTGATTTAATGCCTGTAGTATTTAGATTGATTTTTGATTTTAGGTTATCCGAAACTAAAAAAAGGTGAATTAAAATATCCGCTTTTTCGGCTAAATTAACAATAAAATCTAGAGTTCCTCTGCTTTTTAATTCAATAAACACAGTTCCGGTTAAATTAGCACTAAATTCTAGTTCAACGAAAGAAGCGTCTTTAATTTCAAGATGCTTAAATTTAAAAGGACTGTTAAAAACAGTTTTAACTTTTTTCAACTTATTTATGCTCTTCATTTAACCAAGCGTAGCCTTCTTTGTTAATTTTTTCAATTAAGGTAGCATCACCTGTCTTTACAATTTTGCCATTAAGTAAAACGTGCACAAAGTCGGGTTTAATGTGCTTTAAAATACGCTCATAGTGAGTAACGATAATTAAGCCCAAATTGTTAGTTTTAACTTCTTCTAAAACCGCCTTACCGACACATTCTAAAGCATCTACATCAAGACCTGAATCTATTTCGTCAAGCAATGCAAACTTAGGTTTTAAGACTTTTAGTTGAATAATTTCATTACGTTTTTTCTCACCACCTGAAAACCCAACATTTGCTTCTCTAAACACGAACTCTTTACCAAGTCCTAGTTCTTGTGTGGCTTTCTCAACTTCAGTAATGAAGTCAAAGAGTTTAAAGTCTTTTTGGGTTTTTTGTAGAACAACTTCTCTTAAAATATCTACATTTTTAACGCCAGGTATTTCGGTTGGGGTTTGAAACGCCAAAAAAAGCCCAGAGCGGCTACGCTCGTCTGTGGGCATCTCAAGTATGTTTTGTTCATTTAAATAAACTTCACCGCTTTCAACTCTATACAAAAGATGTCCCATTAAGGAAGTCAAAAGTGTAGATTTTCCAGTTCCGTTTGGCCCCATTATAACGTGTACTTCTCCACTTTTAACCTCTAGAGAAATATTTTTAAGAATTTGTTTATCTTCAATTGAAACTGAATAATTTTTTATCTTAAGTGTGTTCATTTCATAACCTCACGATTTTTTGTTTTAAGACTCTTGTGCCTGAATTTTTAATTCCTTGGCGAATTCTAGCCAGCAAATTATAAACCCTTTTAATTAAAAAACCCGTTTGTTTAGCGATTTCGCTTGGTTTAAGACCTTTTAAAGTAAGTGAGTAAACTAGCGCTAAATCTTTATTTTTAAACTGAATTTCGGCAACTTCAGGTTTTTCTTTTTCGTATGAATACTGTTCCATATTATCGCTTACCAAAAGTACATTATCAATTATTTCGTGGTCTATATTAGTGATGTGTTGTGCTTTTTTGTAGGCACTTTTAAGTTCTCTAGAAAGTCGCCTTAAGTAAATTAGTTCAAAAAAACGCATAAAGGTTTTGTTAAAAAGTTCTGAGTAACTTTCAATGGCAGTTTTAAGTGAAACTAAGCCAAGATGTACTAAGTCCTCTAAAGATAGGCTGTAGATACGTTTGTTTAAGGCTACTTTGTAGATAAAGGCTTTGTATTTGTCAAAAATGATTTTTAAACTGGTTTGGTCATAATGACACTGAACTAAATAAATGAGTTCGTAGTCATTATAGTTAATCATTTTAATCCTTTCTAGTCATTTCGTTCATCACTATCGCACCAGCAACAGATACGTTTAGTGAGTTTATTTTGCCAATCATTGGAATGGTCACAGAATCATCAGAAAGCGAAATTAGGTTTTTTCTGACGCCTAGCCCTTCATTTCCAAGAATTACTGCAATTTTGTCTTCTGCTTTTAAGCAAACAATAGACTTATTTGTATTTAAAGCAGTAGTGTATACTTTAAAGCCGTTTTCTTTTAGAGTTTCAATGGTTTTAGAAATACTTTTGACCATTGAAATTCGGACTTTAATTGCAGCACCTGCTGACACTTTTAAGACGGTTGGTGTTACTTTAACTTGTTCTCTACTTGAAATTACGACTGCGTCAATTCCGAAGGCCTCTGCGCTTCTAAGCAAAGCGCCGAGGTTATGCGGATCTTGAATTGAATCTAAGATAATTATTTTTTTAATATCTTTTTCAAGTAGTTCTGCTAACTCAAAATATTTATAGTCACTTGCATTAACAGCAATACCTTGGTGGTCCTTGGTGTTAGTTAATTTAAATAAGCGTTCTTTTGTAACTCTTTCAATTTTTGAGTTATTTTGAATTAAGAACTCAAAAAACTTTTGGTCTGTAAATTTTTCATCTAAGTAAATGTTGAAGATTGGGAAATGATTCAAAATCATTTCTTTAACAACATTTTTTCCAAAGTAGATCATTTTTTGCTGTCTTCCGGTAAATTATTGGAATCTCTAAAGAACACAATTGCGTTGTGGATTCCTTTTTTTGTCCATGCAACAATGTTGGTAAACAGATACATTAGTGGCCATCCTGCTTGCAGTAGTATAACTAGCAGCAGCAACTCTTGGACATTTAATGCATTTCCGCCGTAGTAGCCAACTTTAAAGATTGGAGCGATTGCAAAAAATTCAGACATAAAAGTAACTAGTACGATGAAAATAGAAATCATCGTTGTTACTAGCATTCCACGCTTGAAGTTCATCGGTAGACATATTTTATGCAGAGTAATTAAACAAATTGTAGTTGCACTGTAAACAATTAAGGTTGGAATAACTCTTTCGTGGCCTTGCGCGGTTAAGTTTAGAGTTTTACTTAAACTATAAATCAAGACACATTCTAAAATTATAGTCAAAGCGCTTGGCATTGATTTTTTAATAATACTCCACAGGAAGTTATCTTTTTTAATTTCACTGTTGTTGTATTCAAGTGCCAAGAAAAACGAAGGAATACCTATTGCTAAACTTTCAATTGGAACTAGTTGGATTGGTTCAAGCGGATATGCACCTCTTTTAGCAGCCGCTAAGTAAATTGCAATTAAAGACAGCACCACCGAAAAAATAGTTTTAGTAATAAACAAAGCAGTCACTTTTTCAATATTGTTAATAACTCGGCGACCTTCTGCAACAATTTTTGGCATTGACGAGAAGTTTGAGTCCATCAAAACCACTTCAGCGACGTTTCTAGCAGCCTCAGAACCCTCAGCCATAGCAATAGAAGTATCGGCTTCTCGTAGCGCTAAAATGTCGTTAACACCATCTCCAGTCATTGCTACAGTTTTACCTTTTTTCTTAAGGGCTTGAACAAGAAGACGTTTTTGAGTTGGATTAACTCGGCCAAAAATAGTGTATTCTGTACAAATATTTTCAATTTCTTCGTCTTTGACGTTTTCAAGTGAGATGTATTTGTTGTAATTTTCAATTTCAACGCGCTCAGCGATTCTTGAAACAGTAAGTGGGTTGTCACCAGAAATTACCTTAATGTCAACACCCATAGTTTTGAAGAACTTAATAGTGTCAAGTGCGTCTGTTCTAATTGTATCTTCAATTACGATTAAAGAAAGTGGAGTAACGTCTTGAGGGATTTTGTCGCCAAGTGGTGCTTTTGTGTAGCCAAACACTAGCACTCTAAAACCTTCTAAGATATATCTTTCTACATTGTCGTTAATTTGTTTAAACTTAGATTTAATGATGTATTCAGGTGCACCTAAATAAAAAGTGCCGACTTGTTCAAACTCAATCGCTGAGTATTTGCGACTACTTGAAAAAGGAATATAGGCGTTGTGTTTTAAAGCAAAGTTATTGCCAAAACGCTCAATTAAAGCGGAGTTAGTCGGGTTGTCTGAGTTGTCAATATTTAAAAAAGCCTGTAGTAGCTGTTCATTTGAATACATTGACTCAGTTTGGTTGAAGTCCATCGACATTTTTACAGTCATTGAACCATCGGTAATTGTTCCAGTTTTATCTAAACAAAGCACGTTAATGCGAGCCAGAGTTTCAATACAATATAAGTTGTGAACCAATGTGTTGTGTTTTGCAAGACGAAGAACACCTACAGACAAGGCCACAGATGTTAGCAGAAATAAACCAGTTGGAACCATTCCAACCATTGCGCCTGCTGTTTTTTCAACTGCGCTTTTATAAACTGCTGAATTGCTAAGGTCTAAATGATTTGTAGAAAAGTAAAATAAAGTAAAGCCGATTGGAATAATTAAGACAGTTAAGATAGTAATTAGCAGTTTAAGTGATTTAAGTAGTTCAGATTTATTTTTCTTAACTTTTCTAACTTGGCTAGTTAATTTTTCAATATATACGTTTTTACCAACTGCCACAACTTGAGCAACACCAGTTCCAGAAACTACGAAACTTCCGGCGTAAAGCGCTGCTTTTTTGTCTTTAACGATAGCGTCAGACTCACCAGTCAACAAAGCCTCATTAACTTCAAGACCACCGTCTGAAACTAACACGCAGTCACATGGAATTTGTCTACCTGGTTTTAAAATAATTAAATCATCTAAAACAATTTCTTTAGATTTAATTTCTTTTTGACTACCTTCTCTTAAAACAGTAATTGTGGGTTGTTGCAAGATGGTTAATTTTTCAATAGTTAATTTTGCTTTAATTTCTTGAACAATCCCGATTACTACGTTAATGGTAGTTACGACTAGGAACACTAAATTTTGGGGTTTTGCACCAACTGTGATTAACCAAACTGCAAGTGGGTACATGATTAAGTTAAATAGCGTAAAGATGTTGGTAAAGAAAATTGCGAAATAACTTTTTGATGTCTTGGTTTTGGAGTTGTTAGCCATCCCAAGGATTCGCCTGTTTTCCGCTTCTTGGTCGGTTAAACCAGTTTCAACATTTGGGTTGTAGCGAACGACTTTAATTTCTTTTTTACGAGGTTTTTTTGCTTTCTTTTCTTTGGGTTTAATTTCTGCGTAGCGTTGTTTTAGTTCATCGGGAATTTCGTGCAGTTCAGCACTTTCTTCAACAATGGTCACAGTTTTTTTAATCAAACCCTTTTTACCTTGTTTTGGCTTACTTAAGTTTTTTGCTTTATTATCCAAACCAGTTTTTTCGCTTTCTATAACTTCTTTAGCTGTGTTTTCTTTTGCATCCAAAGTAGGTTCTTTTTTGATTTCAGTTTCTACTTGAGTTTTTTCGACTTTTTTGTTTTTTTCCATAGCGTCCTCTCAGTTAGTTAAATCAGTTCTTTTTCAGTTAGACTAACTCTAAGTTCATCTGCTTTTTTAAAGTCTTTGTCTAAACGGGCTTGTTGCCAGGTTTTATATAATTCAAACTCTGAGTCAGTAAACTCAGGTAGTTTTATTTCAAAACCTAAAATTTCTAAAACTTTGTAAATAGAGCAAATTACAGAAGCGTTAGTTGAACTAGTTTCGCCGATACTTAGTTTCTTTATAACTTGGTGTAAATCACTTAAAGCAAGTGGCGTTAAAAAACCATCTTCCATGCACTTTATGAAGTTATCCAAAACTTCGTTGTTTAATTCTTTAAACTCAAAACCAGCAACACGGTGATTAAAGGCAAGTATTTTTAATTTACGCTGTATTTTTGTAAATACTGCTTGGTTTTCTTGAAGTAGTTCTCTTGAAAAGTTGATTGGACTTTCAAAGTTATGCGAAAGTATTAAAAGTCTAAATCCGTTTGTTTGGCCGTTTTCTATAATTTCGTTTACATTGATTACATTGCCAAGAGACTTAGACATTTTTTGATTGTCAATATTAACTCTGCCAACATGCATATAGTATTTACTAAGTTCGCGTCCAGTTTCTCCAAGAAACTGAGCACGTTCATTTTCGTGATGCGGGAACTTTAAGTCATAGCCACCACCGTGAATTAAAAGAGTGTCTTTAAATAACTCTTTGTTCATCACAGCACATTCTGTGTGCCAGCCCGGTCTGCCAGCGCTAAAAGGTGATTTGAATTTAATGCCTTTTTCTGTCTTTTTCCAAAGCAAGAAATCAAGCGGGTTTTCTTTATCATGGTTAACAGAAACTCTGGCACCAACTGCTAACTCGGCTGTATTTTGGTGAGAAATTGCACCGTAAGTTTCAATTGAATTAACTCTAAAGTAGACATTTCCGTTTTTTTCGTAGGCTAGATTTTTTGAAATTAAGGATTCAATAAATTCAATTATGTGGTCAATGTATTTAGTGGCGTAAGGAATTGAGTCTGGAAACTCACAGTTTAAACCGGCTAGATTTTTTAAGTACTCTTTACTATATCTGTGTGCAATTTCTCGCTCGCTAATATTTTCCGAAATTGCCTTACTAATGATTTTATCGTCAATATCGGTAATGTTAGAAACAAAGAAAACTTGGTGTCCGCGATATCTTAAATAGCGAACAACTGCATCAAAAAAAATAGCAGGGCGAGCATTGCCAACATGAATGTATGAGTAAACTGTAGGTCCACACACATAAATGCCGATTTTTTTGCCTGCTTCTGGGTTAAAATTATCTATTTTTTTGGTTAAAAAATTATATAATTTCAAATATTTTCTCCGTCGTTCGTTATATATATTATATAACAAGAACTCAGAATTATTCGGCTTGTGGCACAATTTTAGTTAGTTTACTGTTTAGTTTAATTAGTTTTAAAATTATGTTTCCGCCCTTGACATTTTTATAGAAATTACTTGCAAGCAAAATGAAGAAAGATTTGTAAACTCCACTAATTTCTGTGTCTAAAAATTCTAAAAAATACTTAATAAAAATATCGGGTGCATCTTGATATAAAAGTAATTTTTGGGCTAGTTGCACCAGTTTAGAAATTAAGAAGTTATCAGGAATTTTATGTTTTAAAAACTCATTTATGTTATGGGATATTGCTTCCATCTTACGTTCATGAATATAATACAAAGTTTCAAAAAATAGCCTTACTAGCCTATTTTCAAACTTTATTAAACTTTTGAAAAATAGGTCTGGTATAAAGACACTGTGATAAATTTGTGCGTACAAGGCAAAGAAAGCACCTACTATTTTGTTATTGGAAAATTTACATTTTAAAATATTTTTAATATTGTTTTCAAAAGTTGTTTTATCTTGAAATTTCAGGTTTTTAATTAGTCTAACTGATTCTAAAATTCCACTTAAAATTGGTGAATTTATAGCAGAAAAATAAACTTCTAAATCGTCAATTTCGTTTGCGTGAATATGCTTTTTCTCACAAAACTTTGTTAAAACTTTTAAAAGCATGAACATCGCTTCAATTCTTTTATCTTCAGCACTTGCCACCCTATTTTCAAGGACCATCGTGCAGCCCTTAACGTTTCCAGAGATAAACATAGTCAGTGCCGAAATTAGTTGATAAACCATGTAGTATTTTGGTGAAAAGTCAGGTTTAGTGTAGTCACCGTTGCATAAAATTAAAAGTGCATATGTTAGGTTTAAATTGCACAAATAATAAAAACTGTTAAAAATTGTGTTGTTTAAAATGTCGTGGTCTTTGGGGTCTGCTAAACTTTTTTCTATTTTTTTGACCTTAACTAAAGCATTGATTAACTCTTCTATTTTATTTTCAAATACACTAAAGTTATAGATAGATATTTTGTCTGAGACAAAAAGTGTTTCAATTTTTTCAATACTTTTTTGAGTCAGCGTCGACTTGTTTCTCTCGTAGCAAGAAATTGTTGAAATTGGTAAATTAGTAACTTCACTAAATTCACCCAAGGTTTTTGAGCAAAGCATTCTGCAATAGTAAAGTTGTCTTTTGTAAAAGACGGCTTTCTCGTTTTCTAGTTTTGTCTTTAATTTTAGTTTTCTATTGTTTAAAAACATGTCTTTATTTTACTTTATTTAATTTAGTTAAAAAATTAGTTTTTCAAAAAAAATGTGTAAATTACACATAAATATTATAAAAAAACATCAGTTTTTTGAAAATTATATTTTATGTATTAAAATTGTTAAACGAAGAAAAATTAGTTATTAGGTTGGGCGTTCAGTCTTTCTAAGTTAAACAAATTTTAAAAATAATCATTTAAATACACTGCTTTAAATGTTATAATTAAAATGTTTAGAGAGGTTTTAATAAATGAACAAAAAAACAATCTTAGATGTTGATTTTCAAAACAAAAAAACAATTTTAAGAGTTGATTTCAATGTACCGCTAAAAAACGGTGTAATCACAGATGATAACCGCATCGTTCAGGCGCTTCCAACAATTTCTTATTTACTTGAACATGGTGCTAAGTTAATTTTACTTTCACACCTTGGACGTGTTAAAGAAGAAAAAGACAAACAAGACAAATCTTTAGCACCAGTTGCTCGCAGATTATCTGAATTACTTGACAAACCAGTTAAGTTTATTCCAGATTATCGCGGTAAGGATGTAGAAGAAGCAGTTAGTCAACTAAAATCTGGCGAAGTTATCGTACTAGAAAACACTCGTTTTGCAGATCTTGACAATAAAGCGGAGTCAAAAAATTCACCAGAACTTGGTAAATATTGGGCTAGTCTTGGCGAAATTTTTGTAAATGATGCTTTTGGAGTTTGTCACCGCGCGCAAGCGTCAAATGTCGGAATCGCTGCTCACTTGCCTTGTGTTTGTGGTTTCTTAATGGAAAAAGAAATTAAATATCTTTCTGCTGCAATTCAAAATCCAAAAAGACCACTTGTGGCAATCATTGGTGGAGCGAAGGTTTCTGATAAAATCGAAGTTATAAACAATTTACTTAAGATTTGCGACTATGTATTAGTTGCTGGTGGTATGGTTTATACTTTCGCGAAGGCTCAAGGCGGAAAAATTGGTAAAAGTATTTGTGAACTTGACAAAACAGATTTAGCATTAGATTTACTTAAACGAGGCGAAGGTAAACTAATAGTTGGCCGCGATGTCTTTACAGGTAAAGAATTTTCAAATGATACCGAAGTAAATCTGCGTTCAGTTATGGATATACCAGAAGACGAAGAAGGTTTAGACTGTGGCGTTGAAACTCTTAAATTATTTAAACAATATATAGATAAGGCAAACACTGTGATTTGGAATGGCCCGCTTGGAGTTTTTGAACTTCCTGTTTTTTCAAACGGTACTTACAAAATTGCTGAGTATATCGCTGCCAGAGAAGGCGCGATGACTGTAGTTGGTGGTGGTGATTCTGCTGCTGCTATTGCGAAGGCTAATATGATTGAAAAATTCACGCATGTTTCTACTGGTGGTGGTGCTTCTCTTGAATTTTTTGAAGGCAAAACTCTACCTGGAATTGAGTGTATTTTAGATAAATAAAACCGTGATTGACATAGGACAAAAAATTCATTATTTAAGAGTCAAGGCTAATTTGACTACCAAAGAACTTGCAAATGATATCGGATTTACAAAAGGGTATATTTCACAAATTGAAAATAACCGCACTTCTCCGTCTTTAGATTCTTTGGAAAAAATCCTTGAACGACTTGGAACTAACTTCCAAGATTTCTTTGGAGCAGCTGAACAGCTAAAAGAAGAAAGTTTAGTAGAAGTTTTTTCAACTGCTAAGTTAGCAGAAGCCGAAGAGGTTGACGAAGAACTACTTTCTACTAGGTTTCCTCTGCTGCCGACTAACTCTAGTTTTAAAGTAGAAATTGTTGAAATTCAGCCAAATGGACAAACTGAAATTCAAAAGGCACAAGTTGGCGAAACTTTTGGCTATGTTTTAGATGGCCGCGTCGAGATTTTTCAAAACGAAGAAGTTACTTTGGTTGAACGTTTTGAAACTTTCTACTTTCCAAACATTAAGGAAAATTATTTGAGAAACAAATATTCAAGACCCTGCAGAGTTTTACTTGTTAAAACTCCAAGATAATAAAGGAATTATTATGCGAAGAAAAATAATTGCTGGAAACTGGAAAATGTATAAAACTAGAGCAGAAGCACTAGATTTTATTTACGCAGTCAACGAAAAAATTCCAGAAAGAAGTGATGTTGAAACTGTAATTTTTGCACCAAGTTTGTATGCGCGTTGTTTAGTTAAAAGACAAGGCAATTTAAGAATTGGCGTGCAAAATATTCACCATTTAGATGAAGGTGCGTATACTGGCGAGCTTTCTTTAAAGATGGTGGAACCACTTGGCTTTGAGTATGTTTTAATTGGCCATAGCGAGCGTAGACAATACTTTAACGAAACCGACCAAGACGTTAACTTAAAGTTAAAAAAAGTTTTAACTAGTTGCTTAACTCCGGTGGTTTGTGTTGGTGAAAACCTTTTAGTAAGGCAAAAAAATGAAGTTTACAGCTACTTAGAAAACCAAATTAAATCTACCTTTTTAGAAGTTAGCGCAAACGATGCAAAAAGAGTAGTTATTGCGTATGAGCCTATTTGGGCAATTGGAACTGGTGAAACCGCTACCCCCGTAGTTGCTAACCAAACAATTAAAGGAATTCGCGAAGTTATTGAAAAACTTTACGGCAATGCAGTCGCTGAAGAAGTTAGAATTCTTTACGGTGGTTCTGTTAAGCCAGAAAATATTAAAGAAATACTTGTGACTACAGACATAGACGGTGCTCTAATCGGTGGTGCTTCTCTTGACTCTGCTAAGTTTATTCAAATGGTAGCTGCTGCAAAATAACTTTTATAAACTTAAAAATATAACTAAAAAAGGTCAAACTGTGCGTCAGTTTGACCTTTTTTGATTCTTAGTAAAAAGGCTTAACTAAGCAAAAATCCAAGATTACTAATTAGTCTATGTTTAGTGTTTTAATTGACAATTTAGTTATAAAAAAAGACTTGATATAATCAAGTCTTTTTATTTGCTATAAATTAACTAAGCAATAATTTTAGTTACAGAACCAGCACCAACTGTGTGTCCACCTTCGCGTATTGAGAACTTAGTTCCTTGTTCAAGCGCAATTGGGTGAATTAACTCAACTGTAATTGTGGTGTTGTCACCAGGCATTACAAGTTCCACGCCTTCAGCAAGTGAAATAATACCAGTAACGTCAGTTGTACGGAAGTAAAATTGAGGACGGTAGTTAGTCATGAAAGGAGTGTGGCGTCCACCTTCTTCTTTTGAAAGCACGTAGACTTGTGCTTCAAATTTAGTGTGAGGTTTAACTGAACCTGGTTTTGCCAATACTTGTCCACGTACGATTTCTTTGCGGTCGATACCACGAAGAAGTGCTCCGATGTTGTCACCGGCTTGTGCTGAGTCAAGTAACTTTCTAAACATTTCAATACCAGTTACAACTGCTTTTTTAGTTTCGCGGATTCCCACGATTTCAACTTCTTCGCCAAGTTTTAAAGTACCACGTTCCACGCGGCCAGTGGCAACAGTACCACGACCAGTGATGGTAAGTACGTCTTCAACTGGCATTAAGAAAGGAAGGTCAGTTTGACGAACTGGTTCTTGGATGTAGGTGTCAATGTTGTCCATTAGTTCCATCACTTTGTCCATGTATTTAGGGTCGCCTTGAAGAGCTTGTAGAGCAGAGCCTTTAACAAAAGGAATTTCGTCTCCAGGGAATTCGTATTCGTTAAGAAGTTCACGAACTTCCATTTCTACAAGATCCATTAGTTCAGGGTCACCAACTAGGTCTGCTTTATTTAAGAAAACTACTAGTCTTGGCACACCAACTTGGCGAGCAAGTAGGATGTGTTCACGAGTTTGTGGCATCGCACCGTCTGCAGCAGATACAACAAGGATACCACCGTCCATTTGAGCAGCACCAGTGATCATGTTTTTAACGTAGTCAGCGTGGCCTGGGCAGTCAACGTGTGCGTAGTGGCGTTTTGCAGTTTCATACTCAACGTGTGAAGTGTTGATAGTAATACCGCGTTCTTTTTCCTCTGGTGCTTTATCAATTTGGTTGTAGTCTAGTTTTTGAGCCAGACCGCGTTCACCAAGCACATAAGTGATAGCTGCGGTTAGCGTAGTTTTACCGTGGTCAACGTGGCCAATTGTACCAATGTTAACGTGTGGTTTTGAACGATCGAATTTTTGTTTTGCCATTTTATTTTCCTCCAATAATCAATAATTATTTTATCAATTCTAAAAATAAAATTCAAAGAAAAGTACTACATTTTTAACTAATTTAGTCTAAAAACAAGGTTTTTTATTTATTTTAAAACTCGTTTAACATCTAAAATAATTGTTTTTAAGTGCTTTACTGGTTTTGCCTTATAATTATATAAAGCGGAGTATTATATGAACTTAAAACAAAACAAACCAAAACAAGATGTAAACTCTAAAACAAACAAACAAAATAACCAAATTCAAAATAATAATTTAAAGACCAAACAAAAAATTGATTTTAAAAAATTTCTATACTCAAAAACCTTTATTTTCTTAGTGTTAATTTTATTTTCACTACTTTTATTTTTGTCTGTTTCTTTCCCACTTTCTCGTCCACGTCCAACTTCTATCAAGATGTATGACAAGAAAGAAATTTCTTACAAAGAGTTTACAAGTGTATATCCAGTTGCCCAATCTGTGACCAGCAGATACGGTGATAAACAAAAAGTCGTTTACGAAATTGATTTAGATGACTTTACTCTTTTCTTTATTCCAATTGAAAGAAAAACTTCTGGCAAAGATAAGAAAAAATACGATGAGTTTAGATTTAAATTTGCCTACTACTCTTCTACAGGCACAATTTCAAATATCAAAATCGGCTCAAGTTTATATGTTCCTTATTCTAAAAACATATCAGCATATAACAACAACAAAGAAGGCGATAGTGTAAATAACGTCGTTAAGGCTAGTCCAAATAACCCAAAAGAACGCGGAATTGAACTATACGATTTTGCCTACTACTCAGGTAGTACTGTTTCAATTTCAATGAATAAAGACGACAAATACGTAACTTTTCCGTATCGTGTAAACTTTTATAACAAAATATACATGCCGCAAATTTATCTAGATATCAAATACAAAGACTCACTACACAGCACAATTCACGATGCTATCCCTAAAAAAATCACTTTTTCACTAACTCGCACCAACTTCCCATACAAAGTTAGTTAGTCTAAGGAGTATTTATGAACGGAATTTTGAAAAAAACTTCAATTTTTACTTTATTTGTTGTAAATTTATTTTTACTAGTTGCTTGTGGCAAAACTTACAAAGTAACTTTACCCAAAGAAATCACTCAAGAAACCGATAAATTTGATTTAAATCGTGTACCTGCCGGTAGCAACATCAAATTTAAAATCAATATCCGCAAACAAGATAGTGTTGCAAGATTAAACAAAATTACTTATTCAGAAAGCGGAGTTGCTAATCCTACTGAGTCTATTTTGACCGACGAAGTTAAAGCAACCCATACTTTTTTACTTAAAAATATTCGCCACAACACCGCAATTGAACTGAAAGCCATTCAAAACTACAAAGTCACTTTACCTGACTTTTTTAATGTTGGCAAGGCTAGCGTTGACTTGCAAAAAGTACCAAGTGGCAAGGATTTGCAACTTTACGCTGATTTAAAAGACGGCGAAGTTTTAACTAAGTTAACTGTCAACGGAGTAGACGCTTTGGCTGAGTTTGACCAAGATAAGAAAACTTTTAACTTAACAGTAGAAGCAGACACTGTAGTTGAGGCTACTAAAATTAATGCAAAAACTACTCAATTTAAGTTAAATTACGACAAAGAAATCTTTAAGGTTTATCCAGAGAAAGACATATATCAGTTTAACGACAAGGTAGATGTAGAAATTAAGCCAGAAGCAATTTCTAAATACCCAAAAGAATACCATTCAATTACTCAAAACAAAACCTTGCTTTACTCAACTAAAAAAACCATTACAATTCGCGAAGCCATAACTGAACTTACTCATTTTCACTCAAACAACGTAGTTGAACGCAGCAATTATACAACTGAAAAAACCATTTCTTTTAACACCAAAAAAACCCCTGAACTACCTCAATTTCAAGGCAAAACTGTCTTAAAACGTACCCTGATTGACTCAACTGAAATTATAAGCGGAGCAGGGTCAAATAGTTTTGTGTTTAAAAACCTAGGTTATAACTTTGCACTTTACCGCTATGAGTTTACAGACAACACCACTGCTGAAGTTAGATTTATCTACAAAATCATTCCTTCTATTACAAAAGTTAATTTAAAAACTGTAAATGACAAAGCACACTCAGATAAGTTTGAATACTCAGAAGACCCCAATACTCTTGAACCTAATCACAAAACAAAAAGTAAATCAACTTACAAAATCAAACACAAAACAGTTGGTACCGACAACACCTATGTACCCGAAGTTGACATCACAGTTAAAACCCAAGTTTGGGAAAACAATCAATTTCAAGTTAAGTCAAAAAACTTGTCGCTTCGTGAACTTAAAACTATGTCTCCTGAACTATACGGCTACCGTTTAAGTTTAAAAGATGTGACAGATGAGTCAAATAAATTTAAATTAAACGAAGACAACTACCGTCTAAATGGCTTTGGTATGCGTTTTTCTCGCAATTTAGTGGGCCGTAAAGTTGAACTTCAATATGAAAACATAGACAACCCAAAAGATGTTTTAAAAGAAACTATCAACGTCCAACCAGGAGTTAATGCCTACGCAGACTTAGAACTAAGAAAATACTTTAGAATGGCCAAACAATACGACAAAGTTTATCTGCAAAGAAACATCACCCCAATTGCCCAGGCTGATCAACTTGAGTATATTGACAATAAATTTAAAGGCAGAGCTGAATATCCTGATTTAAAAGATTTAGATAAAATTGAGTCTTTAATTCCAAATGACGACAAAGTTGAACTTGACGAAAACGGTGATGTGTTAGATGAAACTAAGTATTTAGGTGGTTCTTTTTACCGCAGACTTTATAACCCTAAACTTAAACACGTTGGCTACAAGCCAATTCAGTTTGATGGAAACTGCTATACAATTGACGGTAAAAACATCCGCCACGCAATTACTCAAAACTCAACTGAAGAAGGTGTTAACTTAACGATTGTCAGAGCCGGAATTTTTTCTGTTCGTTCGTTTGTTGATGTTCCTAGCATGGACAAAACTCCTTCTGTTAACTACAACTCATATATTAAAAATGTTTACATCAAAGGAAACTCAAAATCACACACCATAGGTGGTGGCAATAAGAAAAAAACTCCACTGTCTTCAGGTTCAGTTCTTGGAGTTTCTGCGTTTAGGTCTAAACTAGATGTGGAAAACTCAGTTGTACTAAACACTTCTGCTGGTTTTAACTTTATTGCAGCAAGTCATTTTGTTTCCAATACTAGAATTGACAACGCTTTTGTCAACGCTATTTTGTTTGCCAACGAAATGGGATTTCATGACTTTAATGAAGTAATTAAAGAAGACACTAAGGCTTCTCCTTCTGCTCTTTGGGTTGAAAAATCCGAAATTAAGCGCTGTGGTGCGGGTGGTATCTACACACAAGACCGCGATCGTCGTAAACGACAAGATGCAGACATTAAAGCCCAATCTAGTGAGTTTAACCACTTAGTTGAGGCAGTTTCGGCTCCTGAACTGACCAAAGCTCATTTAACTGCGCTTAGCGGAAAAGCAGCTCGTTTGTTTTCAGTTGACCCAACTGTAGTTGTAAAAGAAACTATAGTAGAAGCCGAGGTTAACTTATCTAACGAAATTGCGCAAGCCCTTGACTTAAACCGTTTTATTGGTCAAACTGTTAGCACAATTGAGCAAATTAAACAAATCTCTGGATTTGAGATTGTCAAAAACAACAACGATAAAGCCAAAACCAAGAGTTTCTGGGCTCCGATGTTTTTCACTAACTACAACCCGTTTGTACAACCTGTAAATGACCCTGAAAACCCTAAATACTTCCTTTCTCACAGTCGCCCTGCTTGGGATGTTACTTTCAACTTAGCAGAGCGTGAATACTCAACAGTTGATGACTTTTACTCAAGTCCAAAAGTTTCTGAACTATTTTCTAACATGAAGTTCACCTTTATGACTTTAAACTTCCCAAAACTTACTGAAATCAATCAAAACTTCTCAACTGTCAAAAAAATAGATAAGTTCTTTAAAGACAAGCCAAACCGTGGTATGGTTGACTTTATTTCTGAGTTTTACCAAGCCTTGCAACAAGGCGGAGATCCATTTTTAAGCCAAAGCGAAAAATTTGGCTTCACCAACGTCTTTAAAATAGCACCAGTTGTTGAAAATATATTGCCAAACGCAGGTCGTTTTGCCGGTTGCATCTACATTGGCTATCGTTTTCAATCGTAATGAACACTAAAGCAAATACTGTTTTAAAATTTAATTTAGCAGCTTTGCCCAAAAAAGCAGACTTAGTAGTACGTGTTTCTTTTGGTGTCTTGATTGCGCTATTTGGAGCACTTATTTCGCTACTTCCCAAAAGCACTGCTTTTTTGAGTTTAGTTAACCAAAACACAGCAAACCCCGCGTTTGCTGTTTATGTTTTAAATAACTTAGCAGTTGTTGCAAGACACCTTTACTTAACTTCTGTAGTGCTGCTTTTAGGAAAAGTTTTAATCAAGGACTCAAAAACTAAGTTCACTCCTATCTTTTATTTAGTTAACTTAGTATTTTATCTTGCTTTTATCTTTAAAATTAGACACTTTTTTGCAGACCAAAGTGCGTACTTTGCTTTAATTGCTCCGCTTATTTTACTTTCTACTTTTGTGGCTTTTTATGTACTGATGCGTTCTTTTAACACGTCTTTCTTTCACTTTTCTGCAAAACATATATTCTACGAAGTTCTGCTTTACACATTAGTCTTTTTGTTTTCATTGTCTCCGCTGACCTTGCAAGTAATTTTTGGCCACATGACTTACCAAAAGTTTGTCTTTACCCGCCAACATTTATTTATGTTGCTTGCTCCGTTTGTTTTAATTTTTATATTAACCAATATCTATATTAACCGTACACATGAATACAAAAAGTTTTTATTGTTTACACTTTCTTTAGCCGTGATTTACTCGGTTTATTCAACACTTACTAAAGCAGAGATTTTTAGCGTAAAATTTGCGTTTTCACCGTTTAAATGGTTGTTACTAGTTCTACCTTTCATTTTCTTATTTGAATTGAAAAGAGCAATGCCTATTTTTACTATGTTTTCAACCGGCGTTCCTCTGCTTTTTGTGTTTTTCTTGCAACTCAAAGAAAACGGCCGATTCTTTAGTGCGGCCAATATGCTTGTTTATCTGCCTGCACTTTACTTAATTGTGCTTTCAGCGCTTGCCTACACTTTGAGGTTTTTTGAAACTCCAGGCGCTAGAGACTTAATAATTGCTTTAGTTTTCTTTACTGTGTTTTTTATAATTACGTCTATTGTTTTAAGAATAGTAGATGGTGTGTACTCAGACAATAAAACAGTGCAAGAACATGTTGACTTTTTCTACATTAACCGCCGTAATATAGTAGACCACGCAAAGTTCAAGACTTTCCTTGGCAATCTGCGCTCTAAATACAAGGCAATTTCCATTAAAGGCAAAACCGTAACTTTCCCACTTACTTACCTGTTTATCACTTGGGCAGTTTGCACAATTACTACGCTAACTGTTAGCCAAATCTTCTTGCAAATTCAAAAATCTTGTATTTCGTTTAGATTTGTTGTCCATAAACTCAAAAAAGACCACCAAATTGGTGTCGTTAAAATTGGCAAAATTACCGCAGAACTTAAAAAGGAGCTTGATATGAAAGATAGTTTAGTTAAAGTTCAAAACTTTTCCAAAAAATACGCAAATAACGATTTTTATTCAGTAAAAGACGTTTCTTTTGAAATTTCTGGTGGTAAGATTGTTGGTTTTGTGGGCCACAACGGCGCCGGTAAATCAACCTTAATTAAGTCGCTAGTTGGTATTCAGACAATTACTGAAGGCACAATTTCAATTTGTGGCTACAATATTGAAAAGAATCCAACCGAAGCCAAATACTCACTGGGCTACGTTTCTGACAACCACGCACTTTACGAAGAGCTGACAGGTCGTGAATACATTACTTTTGTTGCCAAACTTTTCAATGTTCCAAAAGAAGTTATTAAAACTAAATTACTTGAACTTACCGACTTTTTTCAAATTACTTACGCAATTGACCGCCAAATTCGCACATACTCACACGGTATGAAACAAAAAATTTCGGTAATTTCTTCGCTAATTCACGAACCTAAAGTCTGGGTCCTTGACGAACCATTAACTGGACTTGATCCAACTTCTGCCTACCAACTAAAAGAAGCAATTAAAATGCACGCTAAAAAGGGCAATATCGTGATTTTCTCTTCACATATTATTGAAGTTGTAGAAAACATTTGCGACGAAGTTGTCATTATTAAACGTGGTCAAATGGTGATTAACGAAAAAGTATCTGAACTTAAGGCCAAATACGGCAACCTTGAGCAGATGTACATCAAACTAATTGAGCAGTAAAATGGCAGTTAAGTTTTACAACACTCTAAATACAGTTCGTGAACACCCAACTCAATTTTTGGTGTTCTGGCAACTGCTTAAGTCTGAATATGTTGATGCTTCTTTTGTCAAAATCAGAGGGTCTGTTGGCACTAAAATCGCTAAATACGCGCTCATGCTGTTTTTTGCAGGTATTTTGTTTTATGTCTACAACTACATGCTGCCCGCTTTTTCAGTGCTAGGTGCATCTCCCTATATCGCCCTAGTTCCGGCTATCTTTATTTTTTATACTTTGATTACTTCCTTTCAGTCAATGCAAGGAATGGCAAAATCTCTTTTTCAAAACCCCAAAAACGATATCCTTTTTGCTTTTCCCATCACCAATTTAACGATTTTTCTTTCTAAAATCGTCGCTAGATACTTAATCGAATTAGTTAAAACTCTGGTGTTTTTCCTGCCTTTTTTACTTTCTATTTACTACAACAACGCAGGGGTTGAATATGGTGCCTTAGTTCCTTTTCTCGGCCGAACATTAGTGATTTGTTTTACAATTCCTGCAGTTTCCTTATTTTTAGGCACAATTTTTGCAGTTGTTTATTTTTATACTTTTTCTTTCTTAAAACGTTCAAGAATCGCAACACTTGCGGTATCTTTAATCGCAGTTTCGTTAATTTTTACACTAGTTATTATTTTTATTGACAATATGCGCGGACACGACCGCTATATTCGTTTTGATACTTTTCAAACTAGATGGCAAAACGTAAACTTCGCGTTTCAACGCAATTTCTTAAACAATTTATTTTTCTTTAGATATCTTTATTACTTAATTTTCAAAGTAGACGTAAGCATTGCCGCAGTTGACATCATCAGAAGACCAACTGCTGCTCATTTAGCCGTGATTTTTGGCACAGTTTTTGTGTTGTTTTTAGTTTCGTCGCTAGTTTCTTACTTTGTGTACTTTAAACTAGCTAACCGTATCAAGATGAATTTGGCCAATAAAGAAAAACGCTTTAACATTTTTGAAAAAAGTGGAAACACACCAACTAAAGCCTTTACGCTTAAAGAGCTAATTCAGTTATTTAGAAACTCAGATACAATCGCTAAATATATTTTTTACATCGCTACTCTGCCTTTAATTTCAATTATTTTAAACAAAACTTACTCTGCCTTTCAGTTAAATAATTTTGGCTCTAAAATGGTAGTGATTTTAAATGTATTGGTTGGTTTGATAGTTTTGACAACTTCAAATACAATCGCTTCTTCTATAATTTCTAGAGAAGGCGGAAAACTCTACATTTTAAAGACAATTCCTGGAAACACTTATAAGTTAATCTCGGCAAAAGTTGCTATCAACATCGTAATTAACTTCCTGATAGTTGCTTTAAATTTAGTTATTATGTTAATTTACCCTTCAACAAGTAAGAATGTAGCATTGTTGATTGCTGGGATATTTTTGGTATTTAACATTGTCCATATTCTATATTCTGCATCTGTTGACTTAACGCAGTCTGAATATCAAAAATTTGAAGAGACTGCGGATGTCTCTAAGTTAAAAAATGTTGCGTTTTCTTCAGTTGTCGGTATTGTCATGTCTTTAGTTGTCGTGATTTTACTAATTGCTTTCGGCGCAACCGCCAAAGCCCTTAGTCTACTTTTGGTGTTTGGCGCGATTGCTTTGGCTTTTTCGGTGTTTACCTTCCATTTGAAAATCAAAGTTTACTTTGATGTAATGTGCGGATAACAAAAGGAGTTTTAAATGAAAAAATTTACCTTCTTTTTAATCACTATCTTAATATTTGTTTCACTTGGTTTAGTTGCAGCTTTCGGCACAAAACCTATCCAAATTCCGAGTCAAACTCCTGTCAATAATTTACGGCTTTGGTATACAACTTCAAAAAAAGTAATTAACTCTCTGCACAGACTTTCAATTGAAGATATGTATGAAAAGAAATTAAACTATTTAGACCAAATTAAAGAAATTCAGGCTAAGGCTAACTCAACAACTGACCACACCAAAACCTTGGTTGAAATGAACTTCAAAGACAACAATATCCCAATTTTAAGGTTTTTTAAAGAAGCCAATAATCAATATGTTACAGAGAAACCCATGCATACTTTTTACTTGTTTGTAGAAAACTGGCCGAATTACGCCAATTTTGAAGGTGTGACTATTGACATTAAACACAAAGACAAGCGAGTGCTTAAAGACCCAAATAAGTCATATGACTTTGAGTTTAAAGACTGGCAAACCGATAAGTCTAATATTTTAACTGATAAAAATGAGTACCTAAATGTCCGTGCAAACGGGTTTAACGGTATAGTTTTTTTTGAGTTTATTTTAAATAAAAATATTGAAGATTCAGCTAAGTTTGATGAGTATTCTTACAGCGTTACTTTAAAACCACTTAAAAACTCAGCAAGCGACTTAGTTAAAAACATCTCATTTGATTTTCATAAAGCTAAAGAAAAGGAGGAAAATGATTGATGAGTATCTTAAAGAAATTAACCTATTTGTTTATATTGTTTCAATCCTCAGTGCTTTTGGCAGCCTGCGGTGGTGTATTTCAAAAAGTTGAGTTCAACAAAGCTGAACTTACCTACTTTGGCGCTGAGCGAAATGGTAAGTTAGTCACAGTTTCTGACTTTAAAAAAGTTCCTAAAAACACAATTTTGCACTTTGAGTTAAACCTAAAAAACCGCGAGTTTAAAGACTTGCTTATCAACGACGTGACTTACAACAATTTAGGTGTGCATATTACTGATAACAAATTTCAAGTCAAAGTAGATAAAGACTTAAAAATTAAACTAGTGTTTTTAGGCTACTTTTCAGTTAAACTACCAAAGGAAATTGAAGCCGTCGGCTACGTTGGCAAGCCAACTCCGCCAACTGGAGTTGATTTAAATAAAGTAGAAGCAGAATCTACCTTGCTTTTTAAAGTAAAAATCAAGTCAAAAGCCCCATTTATGCTGCAGTTTAATGAACACGACCGCAGATATTATGTGGCTAATTTAAATAGTTTCTTTCGCGCAAATCCAGACGATTCTGACACTTCGCTATTTGAATACAAAATTAGTGCAGATCTTGATATTAAAGTATTTTACGACGAAAAAGAGGTTAACTTTAAGATCTCAACTTCACCTTACCTGGAGTTTAAAACTCAACACGCAGATTTAAATAAAGTTCCGTATGGCGAAGAAGTTGTAGTTAGTTTAAAAGAGCCATACCGCCCGTTTTTAAAAGAGTTTAAAGTAAACGGTGTGCCTACTCAGTTTGAGTCTAACTTTGAGTATTCTTTTAAAATTGACAAAGACATCACTTTAGAAGTCGTTTTAGAAGGTTTTAAAACTTACCGACTAAACTACGACCGCAATCTATTTGACCTTGCTCAAAACTACACAACTCTAGATTTACCCGAAGGCACCGATGTGGCGTTAACACTAAAAGAGCCAAATCAAAACTCTAAATACGAAATTTCTGTCAACGGCACTCTTCACCCCGGCACTAGCGTGAACTTTAAAATGCAAAGAGACACCGAAGTTAGTGTTAAAGAAACTTCAACTGAACAAATTGAGAATCTAGACGTTGATGTTAAACATCGCCATCGTCCAATTCACACAACAGTTGAACTTAACTTAAAAGACCGCCAAAGAGAAATTAACACTAAATACACTAAACAAGCAACAATTGATCGTCTTGAAATTAAAAACAACGAGTTTGCTTTCAAGGAACCAGGAGTTTACCGAATTTATTACAATGAAACTAAAGACGGTAAAACTACTTTAACTCAGTATGTTTACTCAGTTTCCTACACTATTGAGAAATTTAACTTAAACGGCCAAGTCTATAAGTACGACGAAAAAAAGGAACGTAGTAAGACTTTTAAAGACTTTGACAAAAAGTACATCAAAGAAGTCGGTATGAACAATGAATACATACCAGAACTTTCGGCAAACATCCGCAAAGCCCGTTTTAGTGATGTTGAAAATAAGTTTATTACCACAATTGAAACTATGTTTGGCATTGAACAGTTGTTGTTTAGAAAAATCATTCCTACGTTTGTACTTAAAAACAGTGAAAACAACGCATTGCTAAGGCAATCTCAGTATGAAATCAACGCAGGTAAAATTACTTTTAAAGACCCTGCACTTAAAGACAAAAAAATTAAAATTGAAGCCACAATTTCAGGTGTTTCTAAACTAACAAATAATCAAACTAAAACAAACCTTTATACAGACCGCGAAGAAATTACTTTAAAAGAAGGCCACAACGCCTATACAGACCTTGAACTAAGAAAGTTTGTGCGTGGTGCCAGAAAATACGCAAATGTTTTTCTGCAACGCAACATTAAAGTAGAAGATCTACCTGGTCAATTTGAAAAAATCCCGCCAAAGCCAAATTTCGCAGCACCAGAGGGCGACTTGCTGCTTGAAAAAAACCGTAAAGGTGCGCAAACCCTTGAACATGGAGTGGATGAAAACGGCGATCCTATTGAAAGCAAGGTACAAGAAGTTGGCTCAGTTTATTGGCGCTATGCCGATTTTCGCCGAGGAGCGCAAAATTACCGTTCTTTAAATCTAAACGGCAACTACTTTCAAATTGATGCAAGCAATATCGCAAGGTACTACACTATAGACTTTGCTGAGTTTGGTTTTCCTGACCACACTTATGGTATTTTTTCGTTTTCCACAACAGCCGACGTCACCAACACTGTCCGCAATGTTGAAATTGCCGGCAACGCCGGGGTAAGTGGTCCTGTTTTGCACTTAGATAACACAAAAACCGTTCCTGCTTACTTTGGGGGAATTCACGGAGTAGTCGCGACTAAATCAAAAATAACTTTAGCAAACTCAGTCATTCGTAACCACGGATACGGAGTTCGCCAACTTGAGGCTACTGCTTCTTATTTCTTTAACACAAAAATTGAAAACAACTTCCTGGACGGAGTTCACTATATGAATGACGGAGGAAATTATGAAACTAACCAAACTCCTGAGTCTGAAATGAATGAAGTCAAAGCCCTTAGTCCAGAACAACAAAGACTGGCTTTATATAAATCTTTTGTTTATATGCAAGACAGTTATATAGGAATTAACGGAGCGCCCGGTTTTCTACTTCAAGATATGCGCAGAACTACTAAATTAGACTACAGTGCACATGAATTTGAAAATCGTGAACTTACTCTGTTTAATACAACTCAGTCAATTAAAAGTAGAAAACCAGGTGAGTTAGTACCTGAGTTTGAAGATGCAGACTGGATTAAGAAAACTTTTTACTTTAACTCAGATCCAAATGTCTATTTAAAAAACACAGAACTAGACACTCTAACTCCACTGAACAACGACTTTTTTAAGATTTTTGGAATTGAAAAAGTAAAAGGAATTATTAAAGATGTTTTAAATTCTCTACAGGCTAATTCCAACCAAGCAAATGGTCGTAATTTTGTGTTCTTAATTGAAAAAAACGGAGCCGTGTATTTAAAAACTCCTTTCCTGCTTATAACTGGACGACTTGATTTCCCAGAGGCAATTCCGGAACCTGGCAAACCTCTGCCAAAAACTTTTCACCGTTGTCACCGCAGAGAAACTTTTGATATCACTTTTGATTTTGAGTACCGCGAGAAAAACTCACTTGGAGTGTATGGAGAGACTAAAAATAAACTAATTAACACTATCCGCCCGCGCTACAAATGTCCTGATTTGCCAGCAGGTAAAGAAGACTGCAGCTACTTTTACACATCAAAAAGACTATCTGAGTTTGCCTCAGGTAAATTCTTCATACCATCTTCTATTGACAACAGAGAAGATCCAATAAAGGACTTAGAAAATGTTTTAAGTGAACCTGGTAACAAAGAAAACCTATATCAAAAAGTACTTAAACGTTTAGTTTACGACGCTGTGGTGTCAGTTGCAAAAAAACAAAACTACGATACTTTTATTAGTTTCAACACTCCGCTTACTGGCCTAAACCCAAGAGCCCTTCAAAACGAAATGGGTGCTTCTTTAGTTTTCGGTTTTAACTTTAAGTAGTTTTAGTTTAAAAAAAGTTGTTTACGTTTGCGTAAACAACTTTTTTATTTTCGCTTGAGCACCACCAAAGTTTCGCATTCTGCGGTTTGTGGAAAATTTTTAAAAGGCTGAATTTTAGTAATGCTAAAGTTAGTAAGAATTTTAAGGTCGCGAATCAAAGAAGGCAAGTGGCAAGAAAGATAAATTATTTTCTTTAGGTTTGCCTGATTTAGTTCAGTCATGACAGTTTGGGCTACACCCGCTTTAGGTGGGTCTAAAATTAGTGTGTCAGCAACATTTTTAACCTTTTCAAACAAAGTAGTAAAATCGCCTTCAAGTAGTTCTAGATTTTTGATTTTATTGATGTATAGACATTTTTTTGCACAAATATTTGCGTCTTTGTTGATTTCAATAGAGTAGACTTTGTGTGCTGTTTTTGCTATGTATTGGCCAATTGTAGAAATCCCTGAAAACGCGTCAATAACGCAATTTTCAGGCTCTATTTCTTTAAGTATTTCTCTATACATTTTTCCAACCATATAAGAGTTAGTTTGAAAAAAAGCAAGTCCATTTAAAAGGTAAACAACGCCGTTTACTTTATGCTTAATAAACTGATCACCTTTGGCGATATATACTTTTTCGTTTAGTATATAGTGAATAGAAATATTTGGACTCAAAATACTAGTTAAATTAGTTAGTTTATCTATAGTTTTTGGGTTATTTCTTTTTAAAATAAAAGTTACTTGAAAGTCATTTTCTAAATTAGTCCTAAAGATTACTTTTTCTGTATCTTCAAGCAAGATTTTATTTTTATTTAGTTCAGAGTTTAACTTAAAAATTAACTCAGTTAAAGTTTCGGGATAAAGTATGTTTTTGTCTTGCAGACAAAAACTATTGCTTTTTTCAAGGTAATAGCCTAGTCTTGAAAAGTTAAGGTCGTGATTTAAAATCAAGACGGCTTTGTTTCGGTAGTTTGTCTTAACTTCTGAAAATATACATTTTTGTATTTCGGGAAAAACTAGTCCACTTCTTGCAAAAGAGTTTAGAGTGATTTCTTGTTGAAAGTTAAGTTGCTCCGAAAAAGAAAGGTGAGTAAGGTTGTAAGTTCCGTTGTAAGTCAAAGACACCCTTTCTTTAGATTGCTTAGCCAAGACGTTTGCTTGGTGGTCAATTTCTGCCTCAAAGAATTTCTTTTTATCAGTAATTTGTGTAAGTATACACTCTTCGTCAACCAGTAGGTTTTTAACAAAACCGACTTTGTTTTCTAACTTCACGACGCCTCTGCCGTCTTTATCGTAGGCAAAGCAAATTAGTTTATACATTTTTAACCTCTGAAAGCTCAAACGCCACTAAACCATATTTTTCAATATCTTTGCGTAAGTAGTAATTACTTAGTTCTAAAAGTGCCTCTGTTTGATTTTTAAAACAATAACTAAAGTCGCTTACAAAATGTTTTTCTAAGGCCATTTCCCAATTTTTATAATGATGGATATCACCAATTTTTGCAATCAAAATATTTTTATCGTTTTTTAAACAAATTAGACTGCTTGTTTTGATTTTATTTCTTTCTGGCGTGTTTAGTCTAAACTCAAAAGTTTTGTCTTTATTTAAAATTCTTTTTTGATAAATTTCTTTGATGTTAAAAACTGGAACCGTTTTTTTAACTAAAGTTAAAAAAGTAAGTTCTCCGTTTTGATTTGTTTTGATTTCTTTAAACTCAGAAAAATCAAAATCAAGGTATACATCGCCAACGTATTCTTTATTTATTTTAGTAAGATAAACTAAGTCAGATGAATTCAAAGTTTCTTCAAATAAGGTTTTTCCACCAATTATGAAAAGGTCTTTTTCAAATTTTTTTAAAAAGTTATTAACATCTGGAACAAAATTTATGTCTTTGATTTTTAAAGTATTTTCCTTGCTTGCAACAAAAACTTCTTTAAAGTGAGAAAGATCAAAATTGTAATTTCCAGTTAAAGATTTATAAGTAGACAGGCCCATTAAAACATTTTTATTAAAAGTTTTTTCTTTGAAATATTTTAAGTCCAAAGGGTAGTGCCAAGGTAATTTGTTTTCTTTGCCAATTAAATTATTTTTATCCATTGCCAGAATTGTAAAAATCATAATTTCCTCTAAATTGGTGTCAATTAAAGTTAATTTGTTTCCTTTAAAATGATAGCACAATAAAAATATACTTTTTTGCAAAATCACACATAGGTTTAAAATACCAATTTTTGATTCCAATAACTTTATATTTTAAAAGTGAATCAAAATGACTATAATGTATATAGTGAATCGCTTTAA
>CAUTSJ010000005.1:0-45307 GCA_963541505.1 uncultured Acholeplasmataceae bacterium | reverse complement strand
CGTTGATAAAAACGGCAATGAAGACGGAAAAATTAAAACCGAAATTAACGAAAAAGCAATTTTAAGAGACTTAAGTGTTGCTGGATTTAACATGTTAATTACTTCTGAGGTCAACGCAAATAGCCAAGAAATTTACACAACTTACCACAATCTTTGGAGAATAGAAGAAAGTTTTAAAATCATGAAAAGTTATCTTGATGCAAGACCAGTTCACGTGAGAAAAGAAGAATCTATAAAAGGGCATTTTTTGATATGTTATCTATCTGTTTTTCTGCTTAGAATACTACAATTTAATGTTTTTCAAAATGAATTTTCAACAGAAGAAATTGTTGATTTCATCAAAAATTTCAGAGTTGTTCAAATTGCCAGAAATAAATTTATTAACATTTATACGAGAAATTCAGTTATTGAACAAATCAAAGAAATCACAAAATTGCCAATCCTGAATTCCTATTTATCAGATTTGCAGATTGAACGAATTTTATGCTATAAACCGATATTTAGCACAAGAATTTAAAAAAATTTTCTGAACTCGGGTTATATGGCGATCTGTCTTTAAGATTAGTTTTGCTAAAATAACCCAATTTAACACAAAACTCAGCAACACCTTATAAAAAAATGAAACAAGATGTCTTGTTTCATTTGAAAGTGCTTATGGTGGAGGTAAGGAGATTTGAACTCCTGTCTTTAAAGGTCTAACCTTAACCGTCTACATGCTTAGTTTATTTAGATATTTAGTTAAAATCCAGTAAAACAAACAAACTAGAAATTAACTTTGAGTTTAAGTAATATCTAGTTGAAACTCAAAAATAGCCTAGATATTCTGCATATATAAGGAAAGCAATTTTTAAAAAAACTGCAGAAGTTCTTTAAAAATGCTATACGCGATTTAAATTAAGCGTATAAAAGAGTTTGTTGTGCTCTTGGCACGAATGATGGTTTTGCGTTTATAAAACCTCGCGTTTTTACGTGCGCAACCACGGCATGCAAGTTAATTTCAAACACGTTAAATCGAATCCGAAATACCCCCGTCAAAATTAGTTTACCCGCAATTTAATTTTTTTTCAACTTGTTAGAGTTTTCAAATGTTTTTATTTGAAAAAAAAACGACAATAAGGTAAACTTAAATACGTTGGGAAAGCCCAATATTTTTTTAAAAAAGTTGTTAAAACACGGAGAACCGTGTAAAAAAGGAGGAAATATGCCAACTATACAACAATTAGTTGTCAAAGGTAGACAAAGAAAAAACTCTAAAACTAAGGCACCAGCCCTAGGCTATGGCTTTAATGCATTAGAGAAACAAAATTCTTACTACGCATCTCCACAAAAACGTGGAGTTTGTGTCAAAGTTAGTACAATGACACCCAAAAAACCCAACTCAGCACTTCGTAAATATGCTCGCGTTCGTTTAAGCAATGGAACCGAAGTTACTGCGTATATTCCAGGAGTTGGACACACTCTGCAAGACCACAGTGTGGTTTTAATCAGAGGTGGACGTGTAAAAGATTTACCAGGTGTGCGCTACCACATTATTCGTGGTACTCTAGATACAGCCGGTGTACAAAACCGTCAACAGGCTAGATCTAAATATGGCGCTAAACGTCCAAAAAAATAGAGAAAGGAGAAATTGAATAATGCCAAGAAAAGGTTATATTCCTAAAAGAGATGTTCTTCCTGATCCAATTTACAACTCAAAGTTAGTTACAAAAGCCATCAACACCATCATGCTTGACGGAAAAAGAGGAACTGCTCAATCTATTTTATACAATGCATTTAAACGTATTGAAAAAGAAACTGGCCAAGACGGACTGGTTGTTTTCAAAGAAGCGTTGAACAACGTTATGCCTGTCCTTGAAACTCGTTCTCGCAGAATTGGCGGACAAAACTACCAAGTTCCAGTTGAAATTAAACCAGACAGACGCCAAGCACTTGGTCTTCGTTGGTTAATTACTTACTCTCGTTTAAGAAAAGAAAAAACTATGGAAGAACGTTTTGCCAAAGAAATCCTAGACGCTCGCCAAGGTTTTGGTCAATCTGTTAAGAAAAAAGACGATACTCATAAAATGGCAGAGGCTAACAAAGCATTTGCTCACTATAGATGGTAGTTTAAGATGCCTAGAAAAACTTCTTTAAAAGAAACTAGAAACATCGGTATCATGGCACACATTGATGCCGGAAAAACTACTACAACTGAGCGTATTCTTTACCACACTCACCGTATCCATAAGTTAGGCGAAACCCACGAAGGTGCCTCACAAATGGACTGGATGGAACAAGAAAAGGAACGCGGTATTACAATTACTTCAGCCGCTACTACTGCCTACTGGCGCGAACACCGCCTAAACATCATTGATACCCCAGGCCACGTGGACTTCACTGTTGAAGTTTCGCGATCTCTTCGTGTACTTGATGGCGCGGTTACAGTGCTGGACGCTCAATCTGGTGTGGAGCCTCAGACCGAAACTGTTTGGCGACAAGCTACAGACTACCTAGTTCCGCGTATTGTTTTTGTCAACAAAATGGACAAGGTTGGTGCGAACTTTGAAAACGCAATTGCTACAATTCACGACCGACTAGGTGCAAACGCCGAAGCCGTGCAATGGCCAATTGGTGCAGAAACCGAGTTTAAAGGAATTATTGATTTAATTACTCGCAAAGCCTACATCTACGACGAAGGTATGGACGAAGTTACTAAGGAAATTGAAATTCCTGCTGAGTACAAAGAAATCGTTGAAACTAAGCGTCAACTACTTATTGAAACTGTTGCTGATTTTGATGAAGAATTGATGGAAAAATACCTAGAAGGTGAAGAAGTTCCGGTTGAACTTATCAAAAGAGCAATCCGCAAAGGAACACTCGCAGTTAAATTCTTCCCTGCGTTTTGTGGCTCTGCCTTTAAAAACAAAGGTGTTAAATTAGTTCTAGACGGAGTTATTGATTATCTTCCTTCTCCGATTGACATTGCTGCGGTTAAAGGCATGGATGAAAACGAAAACGAAGTTTTGCGTTCTGCTTCTGACGATGAACCTTTTACAGCGTTGGCTTTTAAAGTCATGACAGACCCTTATTCTGGTCGTCTTACTTTCTTTAGAGTTTATTCAGGTACAGTTAAGGCAGGTTCTTACGTTAAAAATACAACTAAAGGTGAGCGCGAACGTTTTGGTCGCTTGCTTTTAATGCATGCCAACGACCGCGAAGAAATTGACGAGGCTTTTGCTGGAGATATTTGTGCTGTAGTTGGTCTTAAAAACACTACAACTGGTGACACTTTGGCAACCGAAAAAGACACATTAGTTCTTGAATCGATGAAGTTCCCAGAGCCAGTTATCAACGTCGCAATTGAGCCAAAAACTAAAAACGACCAAGATAAAATGGCAATAGCGTTGCAAAAACTTGCCGAAGAAGACCCAACTTTCCGTACTTACACAGACTACGAAACTGGACAAACCATTATCGCTGGTATGGGGGAACTACACCTTGACGTCATAGTTGACCGTATGCGCCGTGAGTTTAAAGTAGAAGCAAATGTTGCGCAACCTCAAGTTTCTTACCGTGAAACTATTACTAAGTCAGCCGACATTGAGGCTAAGTTTATCCGCCAATCTGGTGGACGTGGACAATACGGACACGTGGTTATTAACTTTGAACCAAACCCAGGCAAAGGCTTTGAGTTTGTAGACAAAATCGTGGGTGGTGTGATTCCAAAAGAATATATTCCTGCGGTTATCAAAGGTCTGGAAGAAGCCCTTCCAAACGGAATTATTGCAGGATATCCTATCATGGACGTGAAGGCCACTCTGCACTATGGTTCTTACCATGAAGTGGACTCATCTGAAATGGCATTCAAAGCAGCAGCCACCATTGCAGTTCGCGAACTTGCCGAAAAAGGTGGAGCAACTATCCTTGAGCCAATTATGGCAGTTGACGTTGTAACTCCAGCTGAATACGTTGGTAACATTGTTGGTGACTTAACTTCTCGCCGTGGTAAAATTGACAGTCAGGAAAACCGCGGAAACGCAATTTGCGTAAAGTGCTTCGTGCCGCTTGCTCAAATGTTTGGCTACGCTACTGCACTTCGTTCAAACTCTCAAGGTCGTGCAAACTTCATTATGCAATTTGACCACTATGAACAAACCCCTAAATCTATTACTGAAGAAATCGTTAAAAAACGACAAACTAAATAATTTTGCTAAGGAGGATATTATTTTATGGCAAAACAAAAATTCGATCGTTCAAAACCACACGTTAACATTGGTACAATTGGCCACGTTGACCACGGTAAAACTACGCTAACCGCAGCTATCACTTATGTGCTTGGTGAACGCGGTCTGGCTCAAAAACTAGACTACAACCAAATTGATAAAGCACCAGAGGAAAAAGAACGCGGTATTACTATCAACACTTCACACGTTGAGTATGAAACTGCAAAACGCCACTACGCACACGTTGACTGCCCAGGCCACGCTGACTACGTTAAAAACATGATCACTGGTGCTGCTCAAATGGACGGTGGTATCCTTGTTGTATCTGCTGCAGACGGTGCGATGCCACAAACTCGTGAACACATCCTACTTGCTCGCCAAGTTGGTGTGCCAAGACTAGTAGTTTTCTTAAATAAAGCAGACCTAGTTGGTGACCCTGAACTAATGGATCTTGTAGAAATGGAAGTTCGTGAACTTCTTAACGAATACGAATTCCCTGGAGACGAAATTCCTTTTGTTAAAGGCTCTGCTCTACAAGCTCTTCAAGGCGACCCTAAATACATGGACAAAATCATGGAACTAATGGACAACATTGATTCATACATCCAAGAACCAGTTCGTCAAACTGACCTACCTTTCTTAATGCCAGTTGAAGACGTACTTACCATCACTGGTCGTGGAACAGTTGCAACTGGTCGTGTGGAACGTGGTACTTTAAAACTTGGTGAAGAAGTGGAAATCGTCGGAATCCGCGAAACTAAAAAAGCAGTAGTAACCGGTATTGAAATGTTTAGAAAGTTACTTGACTCAGCGCAAGCCGGCGACAACATCGGTGCACTTCTTCGTGGTATTGACCGCAAAGAAATCGTACGTGGACAAGTTTTGGCAAAACCAGGTTCAGTTAAACCTCACACTAAATTTGAAGCACAAGTTTACGTACTTTCAAAAGAAGAAGGTGGACGCCACACTCCTTTCATGACTAACTACCGTCCACAATTTTACTTCCGTACAACTGACGTTACAGGTATAATTTCCCTTGCTGAAGGCGTGGAACTTGTAATGCCTGGCGACAACACTTCAATTACTGTTGAGTTAATTCACCCAATCGCGCTTGAACAAGGAACTAAGTTCTCAATCCGCGAAGGTGGACACACAGTTGGTGCAGGTTCTGTAACTAAAATTATTGCTTAATTTAAGTAAGTAAATTAGTTATTTAATTTATACGAAAAAGCATTTTTAAAAGGCCTTTGGCTAGGTTTATCTGGCCTTGGCCTTTTTTGCCAAAAACCAATATTTAAAAAAAGGAGCGCGAAAAATATGAAGTATAAACACTCTAAATTACTTTCTGCGGGTTACTTAAAGGTTTCAGATATACACGAACTTTACTTTGAGGAACGTGGCTCTAGAACCGGAATTCCTTTGATTTTTATCCACGGCGGACCTGGCGGCGGATTTTCAAAAAGTGCTGAGTACTTTTTTAATCCACGTAAGTTTCACTATATTTTGTTTGACCAACGCGGAGTTGGCCGCTCTAAACCTTTTTTGGAAACCAAAGATAACGATATTTTTGAAATTGTTGAAGACATTGAGAAAATCCGCAAGCGCTTTGGATTTGCGAAAATCTGGCTATTTGGTGGCAGTTTTGGCTCAACTATTGCGCTAACTTACGCAATAAAATACCCTGAACACACTGCAGGAATGCTAATTCGCGGGATATTTTTGGCAAGACAAGAAGACTGCGATTGGCTGTATTCAGGGGCCCAAAACTTCTATTGGCCTGAATACAAAGAGTTTATCTCAGAAATTGGCGATACTAAAAAAGTTGAAGATATCGTACCTGAGTACCTTAAAAAAATTACTTCATCAGACAAAGCAGTTAGCGACAGAGCATCACTTAAATGGGCAAATTACGAGCTTTCTTTAGTTTTTCCGGTCAAAAGACCAGAACTTCTAGCAACACAAGCAACTAACTCAGAGAGACAAATTGCCTTAATGGAGTCTTTCTTTTTTGCCAATAAAACATTTGGTAAAGACGACAACTATATTCTTGCAAATATCCACAAAGCCGCGCACATTCCAACCTATATAGTCCACGGCAGATACGACATGGTCTGCCCACTAAAACAGGCTTATTTAGTGCACGAGGCAATCCCTGGTTCTAAATTAACCGTGGTTGAACTTGGAGGTCACGCCTCTTCTCACAAACCCACTTTTAAAGCAATTCAAAAATATTTAAAAGAAATCATTAAAAACAAAAAATAATTCAAAAAACTTTTATTTTTATCTAAATTTTTAATATAATATTAACAAATTAAACACAACTAACGGAGGAATAAAATGATTAAATTAGTAGTAATTAGACACGGCCAAAGTGAATGGAATTTGGCCAATAAATTCACTGGTTGGACAAATGTTGAACTTTCTGAAAACGGAGTAAAAGAAGCTAAAGCAGCAGGTCTTTTACTAAAAGAAAAGGGCTTTATTTTTGACCTTGCTTTCACTTCTTCTTTAAAACGTGCTCAAAACACACTTGCCTATGTTTTAGAACAACTTGGCCTTTCTGACATTGAAATCAGACGTTCATACCTATTAAACGAACGCCACTACGGAGCGCTTCAAGGTCTAAACAAAGCAGAGACAGCCGCAAAATACGGAGACGAGCAAGTAAGAATTTGGCGTCGTTCCGCAGAAGTGCGTCCACCTGCCCTTGATTTCAACGATCCACGCCATCCACGTTTTGACGAGAACCTAAAAGGAATAGATCCAAAAGAACTACCTGCTTCAGAAAACTTACTAGATACAGTTGACCGCGTTGTTAAATACTGGGAAAGTGATATTAAATCAGCATTGCTTGCTGGCAAAAAAGTAATTATCGCAGCACACGGTAACTCTCTTCGCGCACTTTACAAATATATTAACAACGTCTCAACTGCTGACATTATGAATGTTGAGCTTCCTACCGGCAAACCACTTGTTTTTGAGTTTGACGATAGCCTAAACATTCAAAAAACTTACTACATTTAATATTTAAAAAAACCAAAATATCAGGGTCAAGTGAAATTCTTAACTGGTGGTCCAAGCCCACGAGCGACAGTTTAAAACTGCAGCAGAACAGGATAGTTTCCTGTGCCAACGGTCAAAGTCCGGATGAAAGATAGGAAGGCATTTATTTTAACTTAAAAATGTAAGACATTTACATTTTTACTGCCTTTTTAAAAAACGTGCATACGATGTGCATTTTTTAAAAAATTAGCAAACTAAAATATTTTTAACTTCCTTGAACGACTTAAAAGGAAGTTAGATATGTTTAAAGAAAATCAAACTAAAAATCAAAACAGAGAACTTACTAAGTTTGCAATGCTTTTGGCACTTAGTATAATTTTGGGGTATTTTAAAATACCTCTTTTTCCACCACTAAAATTAGACTTTTCAGAAATAGTGATACTATATGCTATGTTTGAGTTTAAAGTTCCGCTGGTAGTTTTAATGACTATCCTAAGGTCTGGAATAAGGTGGCTAATCAATCCAACGGCTACTAACGTCCCGTTTATATTTTTTGGCGAACTTGTGGCAATTTACTGTACACTTACGTTAATTTTAGCCATATATTTAGACTTTAAGTTAAACAAGAAAAAGCATTACATAATATCGGTTTTAAACTATACACTTATTCCAACAGTTTTAATATTGGTAGCAAACGCCTTGTTTTTTATTCCTACCTTTATTTCAGGTAAACCAGCTTACTATACAACCCACTTAATGCCAATTGAAAAATACTTAAAAACACTTGCCTCTGTTTACTTACCATTTAATTTAATTAAGTATTTTATTGTTGCAGTAGTTGGTCTGAAAATTGTTGATTTTAGAAAACAGAAGTTAGAAGTTTAAATAAAATATTATCCTTGACTATGAACCCAAAACTAAAAAGCCTTTAAGGTAGAACTTAAAGGCTTTTTCTTTACATAAATATTTTATTTTAAATAAATAATTGTGACACCCATTTGTCCTTCAAATTCTCCGCCGAAGCGATGGCTTTTAATCTTAGGGTGTTTTTTAATGTAGTCATAAACTGCATTTTTAACAGCGCCAGTTCCATAGCCATGAATAATTTTGGCTTGAGTGAAATTAGCAAGAATTAGTTTATCAATTTCTTTAGCTAAGATAGTTTCAACTTCGTGTGCTCTTTTTCCGCGCAGATCAATTTCAAAATTAGCAGGACTAAAAAAGGGTTCATTGACTGTTTTTTTATTCATAGTTGTTGGTTTAATTGTATGCTTTTTAGGGCTGACTATAGATCTTAATTTTAAATCGTTTTTCTTAAATTTAAGTAAGTTACCTTCAATATCTAAAAAATATAAATCACCCTTTATTCGCCTAATAACGCCATCTTGAAAGATTGGCTCAACATATACTAAATCACCAATTTTAAGTTCTACATTACTGTCAAACTCGTTTTCTGGTCTTTTTATACCTTGTTTGATTTCAGAGATTTTTTTAACATTGATAGCCTTGATATCTTTAAGTTCTTTAATAAGTGCTTCAACTTCTGAGACTGAGTCTTCCCATTTCTTTCGCTCTACTTTAAGTACGCTTTCAACTCTTGTGCTAAACTCTTTTTCTTGTTTATCTTTAATCTCCGTATTTTGCGTTATAAGGCTATTTAACAGTGTTTCTTTTTCTTGTAGTTCTTTGGTTAATTGTTCATTTTTTTCAATGTTTGCAGCAAGACTTGTAAGCAATTTTTCTGATTTGTTGTCTTGATTTGAAAGATACGCTTCGGCGTCTTTTAGCACTTTTTCATTCATTCCAAGTCTTTTTGCAATCAGTATTGCGTTTGAATTTCCAATTGAATTAAACGACAATTTGTAAGTCGGAGAAAGCGAGTCAATATCAAAACAAACCGACACTCCTGTAGTTGTTGAGTTTTCTAAATACTGAAGCATTTTAACTTTTGGATAGTGAGTGGTTAATATCAAAGTGCAGTTTTTTAAAAGCAAATGCTTAATAATAGCCAGAGCCAAAGCCTGACCTTCTAAAGGATCTGTACCAGAGCCAGGTTCGTCTAAAAGCACTAATGAATCTTGAGTTGCATCGCTTATAAAACTGATTAGTCTAACCATATGAGAAGAAAAAGTTGACAGGTTTTGTTCCAGAGATTGCTCATCACCAATATCTACAAATACCTTACTATAATTTGGTAAAATCGCTTCTTTAGCGGGTATTAAGAAACCTACCTTTAACATAAGTGAAAACAAACCAACAGTTTTCATAGATGCTGTTTTTCCACCAGTATTTGGACCTGTAATGATAGTTAGAGGTTTGTTTGGATAAATATAAAAGTCAATTGGCACTACTTTGTTTTCGTCAATTAACGGGTGTCTCGCTTCAATTAGTTTAAGCGACTTGTCTTTTGAAATCACTGGAGAACAACAATTTTGTTTAACAAAGAACTTAGCGCAGGCAAAGTAATAGTCCAGTTTTAAAAGTGCGTTTTGAGCATCTATATATTTATTTAAGTCAATTAAAAGAAAATCCATAAGTTGCTTTAAGATTTTCTCTTTCTCTTTTTCTTCTTCATTTTGTAGTTCACTTAGTCTAAATCTAAACTGCTGCATTTCCGCAGGTTCAATATAAATAGACTGTCCTGAGTTACTAGTATCTACTATATTTCCTTTAATCTTTCTTTTGTAGACTACAGAAACCACCAGGCACCAAAAACCAGATTTATAAATAACTTGTTCATCAGTTAAAAAAGGCGAGTAGATTTTTTTTAGTTCATCAATTCGTTTCTTTGAGTTTTCATTTAAAGTTTTTATTTCTTTTCTAATTTTACCCAATCTAAGTGATGCTGAATCTAGAAACTCTCCATTTTCATCAATTGTCTCGTTTAGTTTACTTAGTTCTTTGGTTGGTAAAAACAGTTTAGCAAAAAACTCAATTAGTGCAGTGTAATTAAAGTTAGACTTAGTTTGATTAAAATAATTAAAACTAACTTTAGTAGTCTCAAAGAAAAACTTTAGTTGGAGTAAGTCTTTAACATTTAAAGGTCTTAGTTTTAAAAGACCAGAAAAAATACTTTTACAATCATAGTTTTCAGCAAAATCAATTACACCAAATTCTTTTAAGGCAATAGTTGCTTCTGTGTTTTTTAAAATTTCTTTTTCAATTTCTTTCTTTCTTTGTAAAAATGGCATTGTCAAAATTTGTTCTTTAACAGATTTTGATACAGCGTTTCTCGCCACTTTTCCAATTATTTTATTAAATTCTAGTTTAATTGCGTTTTTTTCCATAATTTTAGACCAATAATATTATATGCACTAAAGTTATTTTTCAAACATTTTATTATTTTTGTATCTATTGTTTAAAAACCACAATTACCTTCAAAAAATAGCCTTAAAAAGGTTATAATTATTAAATAGAGGTAGAAAAATGCAGCAAAAACTTCAAGAATTAAAACAAAAATTAACAGAAAAATTAAGCTTGGTTACTAACCATACAGAAATTGAAGATATTTGGCGCCAATACTTTGGTAAAGACTCTGAGTTTCAACAAATTATGCTAACTCTAAAGTCTGTTGAACTTGAAAAAAAGAAAGAATACGGCCAACTAATTAATGCCTATAAAGTTGAATTGCAAGAACTTTGTAATTCAAAAAAAGCCTTTTTGGAAAAAGAGGCTAAACTGGCTAAACAGTTTAGCGAAAAAATTGATATTGAGTTAGACACTCATCAGTTTTCACGTGGTGCTGTTCATCCACTAAATGCTATTATTGAAAACTTCAAATCTCACTTTTTAGCACATGGTTTTGAAATTGTAGAAGGTCCTGAAATTGAAACTGAACTTTATAACTTTGAAATGATGAATATCCCAAAATCACATCCTGCTAGAAATGAAAAAGATACATTTTATATTGATGCAGATAAACTACTTCGCACACATACCTCACCAGTTCAAGCAAGAACAATGCTAGAAAAACAGGGTAATCCGATTAAAATCATTTCAACTGGTAAAGTCTACCGTAGAGATGACGACGATGCTGTGCATTCGCATCAGTTTATGCAACTAGAAGGTTTAGTAATTGGCAAAAAAGTTAACTTCGCTAATTTAATTCAAACCTTAAAAGATTTCTTAGCATTCGTTTTTGAAAGAGAAGTTGAACTAAGAATTCGCCCTTCTTATTTTCCTTTCACCAAACCATCTGTTGAAATAGATGTGCTTCACCATTTTAAAAATGGCACAGTTGGCTTTATTGAAGTCGCAGGTGCTGGTATGGTTCACCCTAATGTCTTAAAAATGGCTGGCTATGACCCTGAAAAAGTACAAGGTTTTGCATTTGGCTTTGGTATTGAACGTTTAGCGATGATTAAATACGAAATTGATGAAATTCGTGAGTTTTATCAAAATGATGTGCGTTTTCTACGTCAGTTTTAACAGATAGGTAAAAAGCATATGAAAATATCTGAACATACATTAAGTAAATTCATAGAAGTCAAAAAAAGCCAAGACCTTGACAAAATAATTAATGGCTATATTTGTGAGGCAGAACAAGTTATAAGTTCGCTTGCTCAGCCTACTTTGGTATGTGGCCATGTTTTGACATGCGAAGCCCACCCCGATTCTGATCATTTACACATTACCACAGTAGATGTTGGAACTGAAGTTTTAGACATAGTTTGTGGTGCTAAAAATATTGCTAAAGGGCAAAACGTCATTGTTGCCAAAGTAGGAACTACACTTCCTGGCGATTTTCAAATCAAAGCAGCGAAAGTTCGTGGCGTTCAGTCTAATGGTATGATTTGTTCTCTTAGTGAACTTGGTCTAAAAAATATTCCAAATGAATATAAAGAAGGTATATACGTGTTTACTAATATTGTCAAACCAGGAGAATGCGCGGCCAGCGCTTTATTGTTCGCAGACAATGTTTATAACTTAGAACTGACTCCTGACAGAGGTGACCTGCTTTCTTACTATGGATTTGCAAAAGACCTATCTGCAGTTGCTGGAAATAACTTTATTTTTAAAACTCCAGAAAGTACAAAATCAGATTTTAAAAACCAATATGAAATCAATGTAGACAATACTTTAGCGCCTATCTACGCGCTTACTCAGGCTAAAGTAGTGGTTAAACCATCTCCTTGGTTTATTCAGGCAGAGTTAATCAAACAGGGAATTGAACCTAAAAACAATATTGTAGATATCTCTAATTATGTGATGTATCTACTTGGCACTCCTAACCATATTTTTGACGCAAAGTGCGTTGTTGGAAAAAGGGTTTCAGTTGAGGCTCTTTCAAAACCAGAAACCTTTACTGCACTTGATGGAAACAAATATGAACTTAACGCTAGAGACTTAGTTATTAAAGACAGCAATAAAACCATCGCACTTGCAGGAATTATCGGCTCTGAAGATAGTAAAATCACTGAACACACAACTGATGTAATTATTGAAAATGCGATTTTTTTAAACACTGCTGTATTTGAAACTCAAAAGCGTTTAAGTTTGAAAACAGAAGCGTCAGACCGTTTTTCAAAAGGTGTATCATTTGAATTATTTCAAAAGGGGTATTTGCTTTTAATCGAACTGCTTAAAAAATATGCAGATGCCAAAATTTCCGACCAATTATACTCAGGTATTACTAAATCACCAAAACATACTTTTGAGTTTAACTTTAAAAAATTAAAGAAAATCAGTGGGCATTCATATAAAGAAAAAGAGGTTATTGAAACTCTTTCAAAACTAGGATATTCGCCTAGAAAGGCTTTTAAAGACAATTTTTATACCCTTTCTCAAAGACCACATATTTTTGAAAAAGAAACTGAGTTAGACGCGATTGACAATGTCATTAGAGTTAGTGGTTTGAACTCAATTAAACCAAAACCACTTACTCAACTAGGTGTAGCAAACCAACACATTAATTTCAAAGTTGCTGAAAAAATAAGACAAGAGTTTGTTCCACTTGGTTTTTTGGAAAACATCAACTATACTCTACTTTCTGAAAAAGAAGACTCAGAATTTTCTTTAGTCTCTGAAAAAGTTAAAGTTAGAAACCCAATTACTGAAAACCATTTAGTAATGCGCACAAACTTACTTGCTGGACTTAAAAAAAGTTTTCAATATAATTTAAACCGTAAAGTTGATAATTTTAACATCTTTGAAGTTGGCAAAATTTTTAATGGGTTCACAGAAGAACTTCACTGTGCAGCAATTGTAAGCAGCAATTTTGCATACTCTAATTTAGTAGAAGAAAACAAGAAAGTTGACTTTTATTTAGTTAAATCTTTCTTAAATAAACTGCTTTATAATTTTTGTATTTCGCCTAGTTACGCAGTTTCAACTTATGAGTTCTTGCATCCTTACAGACAAGCAAATATTTTATATCAAGACAAAATTATTGGATATATTGGTGAAATTGAGTTTAATAAAAAGAAAACTATTGCGTTTAATTTAAACTTAGAATTACTTAAACTAACTAAAGAAACTCCAAAATATGAGCGTATTTCTGCTTTCCCTAGGGTTGAAAGAGACTTGGCGCTAGTTGCAAGTGTTGACACTTCTTATCAAAAAATAGTTACTTTAATTAAACAGACCGCACGCAAAACCTTAAAAGAAATCACCTTATTTGATATCTTTAAAAATCCCGAAACTCCTAACCTTGTGTCATATGCTTTTCACTTAGTGTTTGAAAATACCGAAAAACAAATTGAGATGCAAGATATTGAAAAAACTATTAAGTCAATTTTAAACCGCCTGGCTTTTGAGCTGAAGGTAACACTACGTTGAAAGAACAAATATATTCCTATAATTTCGCCCAGTTAACAGCTTATCTGGTAGATAAAGGATTTAAAAAATTTAAAGCAGAACAAATTTTTAACTGGCTGTACGCGAAAGAAAAAAAGTCTTTTCAAGAGATGAGAAATCTTCCAAAAGACTTCATTACTTTTTTGGATGAGAACTTTGAAATAACTTTGCCTACCTTAGTAATTCAAAACAAATCAAAAGATGGCACTGAAAAGTTTCTATATGCTCTTACAGATGGCGCTTTAATTGAGTGTGTTTTGATGCACCACGATTATGGACTTTCGCTGTGCGTAACTACGCAGGTTGGCTGTTCAATCGGTTGCAGTTTCTGCGCAAGCGGAATACTTAAGAAAAAACGCGATTTGACTACCGCTGAGATTGTTGGTCAAGTTATGAAAACTCAAGAAATTAAACAATGTAAAATAAACTCAGTAGTGATTATGGGAATTGGCGAACCTTTTGATAATTTCGCAAATGTGATGACTTTCATTGATATCTTAAACTACCCAAAAGGTCTCAATATTGGTCAACGTAGAATAACTGTCTCAACATCTGGTTTAGTGCCGAGAATCAAAGCATTTGCTGACCGTAATCTGCAAGTTAACCTAGCGCTTTCTTTCCACGCTCCGTTTGATGACCTTAGAAGCCGAATTATGAAAATAAACACGATTTTTCCCATATCTAAGTTAATCGAGGCTCTAGATTACTACTTAGCAAAGACCAATCGTCGTGTTACAATTGAGTATATTTTAATCAATGAACTAACAGACACTGTAGAGTGCGCTAAAGAACTAGTTAAATTATTTAAATCAAGAAACGTCTACATTAACTTAATTCCTTACAACGAAGTTAAAGAGGTTGCTTATAAACGTTCAACTTCAGAACGCCAAAAAGCCTTCTTTAATGTTCTTAGAAATGCAGACATGGATGCAATTTTAAGAAAAGAACAAGGCCACGACATTAACGCAGCCTGTGGGCAATTAAGGTCAGAAGTCTTGAAAAAACATGAGCATAAAAATGGATGCACTTGTAATTCGTAAAGATACGTCATTTTATAAAGTCGCCTTGTTAAACCAAGAAAACAAAATTGTTGATGTTATTGTTGCTGGTAAAAACAGATTTGTAAAAACCAATTCTGTTAAGACAAATTTCTTAAATTTATCTGATAAGAAAGAAATTCAGTTTTTAAAACAAACTCCAAAAATCGGCGATATTGTTGAACTCAAAGATTACCAAGGTCAATATATAATTGAAAAAATCAAACCGCGAATAAATGAATTTGTCAGACCAGACTGTGCAAATATTGACCAACTTATCTTGGTGTTTTCAGTCGCTGACCCTGAGTTTTCTTTTATGCTTCTAGATAATTTTTTGTTAATTTGTGCAAAAAAACAAATTCAACCAATTTTGGTTTTAACCAAAATTGACATAGATAGTGCAAAAACTAAAAAAGTATTAACAGACCTTCAGTACTACGAAAAGTATCTTGACTTAAAAGTTATTACAGTTGATAACAACAACTTTAGTTTTGACAACTTTGACATTTTTAAGAATAAAGTCACTATACTAACTGGCCAAACTGGAGTGGGCAAGTCTTCTTTTTTAAATAACTTGATTCCTGAAATTAATCAAAAAACTGGTGAAACTTCAAAAGCGCTTGGCCGTGGTAAACATACAACTAGAAACTCAGAACTTTTTAGTTATATGCAAGGATACATTGGCGACACTCCTGGATTTTCTTTACTTAACTCAGGAATAATTTTAGAAACCAAGTTAAAAAAATACTACCCTGATTTTAATTTATTTAGCCAAGATTGCAAGTTTAAAAATAAATGCTTGCATTTAAATATTCAGGCAAAAGACTGCAAGGTAGTTGAACTTTACGAAACTAAAGTTATTGGCGTTCGTTATCTAAACTACCAAAAAATATACGCTCAAATTAAACAAAGGAGATTAAAATAAAAATGAAAGTTGCACCATCAATTTTAACTGCCGATTTTTTGAATTTAAAACAAGAACTTAAATCAATTGAAACCGCAGACCGTTTCCACATTGATATAATGGACGGAAACTTTGTGCCAAATATTTCCTTTGGACCTTACATCACTAAACTGACAAACGGCTCAACCACTGTTCCACTTGACATTCACCTAATGGTTGATTGGCCTGACTTTTGGATTGATAAATTTAATTTAAGTAATACCTACAACATCACTTTTCACTTTGAGGCTAAAAGCGATATTTTAAAAACCATTGCTAAAATCAAAAAGACTGGCAAAAGAGTAGGAATTTCTATCAAACCCAAAACCGAAGTTAAAGAAATACATGCACTGCTTAAAGAAATTGACATAGTGCTTGTGATGTCTGTTGAACCTGGTTTTGGTGGACAAAAGTTTATAGAAAGTGCACTTGACAAAATTAAGGAACTAAAAACATATCGCAAAAAGCACAGACTTAACTTTGAAATTGAAGTAGATGGTGGAGTTGATTCTTCAAACATTGAAAAAATCAAAGAAGCAGGCGCGGATATTGTGGTAGCAGGCAGTTTCATTTTTAATCAAACAGACCGCAAAGCAGCAATTAACTCTTTAAAATAACTGATTAAAACAATTGTCTTGTTTTCACTATTGTGTTATACTTATTAGGTATTTTTAGCAGAAATGAGGTGATTTAGTTGGCTAAAATAGTTGTTAGAGAAAAAGAAACTCTTGAAGACGCACTACGTCGTTTCAAACGCGATGTTGCCAAAGCAGGAATTATCGCAGATGCTAGAAAAAAAGAATTTTACGTTAAACCATCTGAAGAACGCAAAGCACGCCTACGTGCAAACCGTCAAAAAGCAAGACGCGCATCTAGATAAGTTAATTTAGTTTATAAAAGAGGTTTATACCTCTTTTTTAATATATTGATAAATTAGCAAGGAGACTTAATATGCAGGAAAAATTAGAATTAGTTAAGTTAATATTTAAAGACGAGAAATTGTACACAATTGCTGAACTTGAAAAAATGTTTCCCAAAAGAAACTTAAAACCAGGTGCATTAGTGACTCGCTTCGCTCCATCTCCAACTGGATTTTTGCACACAGGTAGTTTATTTGCATCGCTAATTTCTTGGCGTTTTGCTAAGCAAACCGATGGTGTTTTTTACGTTAGACTAGAAGATACTGACACCAAAAGAGAAATTGTTGGAACTGGTGAACAAATTTTAAAAGAACTTAAAGACTTTGGTATTGAACCAGATGAATCTTTTTTAAAGTCAGGTGAATACGCGCCTTATATTCAGTCAAAGCGAAAAATAATTTACGATTCAGTAATTGCTGAAATGATTAAAAAAGATTTAGCCTATCCTTGCTTTATGACACAAAGTGAGTTAAATGATTTAAGAAAACTCCAAGAAAAAAACAAACAAAACCCTGGTTATTACGGTGAGTTCGCCAGAGACCGTTTTCTTACAGACAAAGAGGCTATTGCTAAAATCAAGGCTGGTGTTGATTTTGTAATTCGTTTTAAATCGCCTGGTGACACTAATAAAAAGGTTAAGGTTTGTGATTTAATTCGTGGTGATTTAGAGATTCCTGAAAACATTCAAGACATCGTTATTATGAAAAACGACGGTCTGCCAACTTATCATTTTGCGCATTTAGTAGATGACCACTTTATGCACACCACAACTATTACTAGGGGTGAAGAGTGGCTAAGCAGTCTACCTATTCACTTGCAACTTTTTGATACACTTGGCTTTAGTCGTCCAGACTACGCGCATTTACCTGTAATTATGAAAGTAGATGAAAGTGGACAACGCCGTAAACTTTCTAAACGAAAAGACCCAGAGGCTGCAGTTTCTTACTTTCTTGAACGAGGATACCCACCACTTGCTTTTCTTGAATATTTGCTAACAATAGCTAACTCTAATTTTGAAGAATGGCGAATTCAAAACCCAGATAAATCTATTTTTGATTTCAACTTATCATTTGAAAAAATTAGTTTAGATGGTGCACTTTTTGACATTGAAAAAGTCAAATACTTTGCAAAAGAATACCTTGGAAACCTTTCAACTAAGCAGTTTTACAAAGAATCGTTGACTTGGTCTGAAGTATACTCAAAAGAGCTTTATGACTTTATTTCAAAAGACCCTGAATACTTCAAACAAATTATTTCAATTGAAAGGGAAACTGAAAAACCTCGTAAAGACTACACAAGTTTTTCAGAAATTATACCTTTAATTGGATTTATGGATGACTCTGTTTATTCTACTTACTTAACTAAAGATTTGGTGTTTTCAGACAAACTTACCGACGCTCAAGTTTTAGAAATTTTAAAACAATATGAGGTTAACGCAGATATTGTTAACCTTGCATCTGAAACTGAGTGGTTTGATGCATTTAAAGCACTATTTTCAAAACTAAAATACGCTGCTAACAAAAAAGAATATAAAGCAAACCCTGAAAACTACATTGGAATGATTGCAGATGTTGCCGAAGTTTTAAGAGTTGCTTTGGCCTTAAAAAAATCTACTCCAAACTTTTATTTAATTCAAAAAATCATGGGACCTGCTAGAATTAAACAAAGAATTTCTCAGGTTTTTGATATAATTAAAAGCAGGTAATAACCTGTTTTTAATGGCCGCTTGGAGAAACGGTTAACTCATATGCCCCTCACGCATACATCCACGGGTTCGAATCCCGTAGCGGTCACCAAAAATGTATTTAAACCCCGTTTTACGGGGTTTTATTTTTGTACGCCAAGTCTTTTAGTGTGTAATTTATGTGAAACAAAAGTAATAAAATGTTTCACATAAGGAGCAGTAATGTATACCGTAAGAATTATTAAACAAGCCAAAAAAACACAGAAAAGCTACATAACTAAGATACTTTTTTTCATTTAGACCACCGGATTTTGCAAATACGAAAATTGTTGAGTGATAGTGAACAATTTAACCTAAAACACTAAAATTGTTCAGTGATAGTGAACAATTTCGCTCAAAATACTAAAATTATTCAAATACTACAATTTTGGATTAAAATGTCTTTAATCCGAAGATATAAACAAACTAAATAGGCATCATATTTTGTAGTATACAATGAATGATCTTGTGAAAGAGAATTAGAAGATTTTAATAATAGTGACAACAGCATACAAAAGATTTTAATTACTAACAGCACTTTATTTTTTTAAACTCGAACAGTTCATTAAGTTAAAAGATTTTAAAAATGAAACATAGAATAGGTAGCATATTTTACCTAATGTCTTAAAATAAAAATCCAGTAGAATCGCTCTTCTACTGGATTTTCTAATTATAAAATGTAAAATTATTGTAATAATTATATGACTACAAATATACCTACATCTTTATCTAATTTTATTTAAAACTAATTTCTTCGTATTGAAGTTCGCTTGATTTACATAAATCAGCACCATAGATTTTTCTTAACTTCTCAATTTTAATTATTTCTTCAGCAGTACCAGTTTCCACGATTTTTCCTTCCTGAATTAGTGAAACATTAGCATCTAAAAATAATGCGTGGTTCGGATTGTGAATGGAAAGCAAGATGGTTTTACCTGTTTCTTTAATTTTCTTTAACATACTTAAAACCATATTTTGATTTTTTAAATCAAGCGCAGAAGTAGGTTCGTCTAGAATAATAACTGGTGTGTCTTGAACTAAAGCAGCAGCGATTAACACCTTTTGTTTTTCACCACCGCTAATCTCACCAAGACATTTATTTAATAACTTCACAATTCCAAGTTCCTTTGCAATTTCTTTAACTCTTTTAACCAGGCTCTCATTTGGTGATTTGTAAAACGCAAGTTTGTTTACCAAACTAAAGGAAAGATAGTCAGAAATCTTAACATCTGAAAATAGGTTAATGTGTTGAGGAACATATGAAAATATTTTACTTCTTTCTGCTATTTTAATTGATTTTAAATCTTTTTCTCCATAATAAATATTTCCGCTAATCGGTTGAAGTAGCCCAGCAAGGAGTTTAAGTAAAGTAGTTTTACCAGAACCGTTTAAACCCAAAAGTACGTTAATCGTGCTTTCTTTCAAAAACAAATCTACATTAGAAACCGTTTCTTTGATTTCTTGTTTCTTGTATTTAAAAGATAAATTACTAATTTTAATATTCATTTTTTTGTCTAAACCTTTTAAAAACTAAAATAAAAACCACAATTAGTGTGCTGAGTAGTGAAGTTGTTGCACTCAAAGGCACTTCTGAGTCTGTAAAAGAACGAGAGATAATGTCGCAAATTACCATAAAAGTAGCACCAATAGTTATGGAAAGCGGAATTGAGTATTTGGTGTTTCTACCAATAAATAGTCTAGTGATGTGTGGTACAACAAGGCCTATCCAGGCGATTTTACCAGAAAAGCAAACAGAGATTGCTGTAAGTAAAGTAGCAATAATTATAATGCCGTGTTTATAAACTTGGTAGTTAATTCCCTTTGTTTTAGCCTCAGTTTCACCAAGAGCAACAATGTTAATTCGCCAAGCGATTAAAAGTAAAACTGACACACAAACTAGAACTACTATTGCCATTATTAAAACTTGCGAATACAAGGCATTTCCGAAACTACCCATTTCCCAGTAGACAATTGAAGCCAGGGTAGTTTGTGGGTCTGCAAAATATTTTAAAAAAGCCAAAACTGCCGACATTAAACCACCTACTAATATCCCCGAAATTAACAAAATAGTCTGAGACCCATTTTTAAACAACCTAGCGATAAGTATGGTTAAAAACACAGTAAGTAAACCTAGAGAAAAGGAAAACATAGAAATGAAAACTGGACCAAGTCCAAGCAGTATAGCGCTTGCTGCTCCAACTGAAGAACCCGCTGACACTCCAAGTAAGTCTGGAGAAACTAACTTATTTTGAAAAATCTCTTGATAAAGCAAACCAGAGACAGAAAGGCCAATACCCGCTAGCATAGCCATTGTGGTTCTGGGTAGTCTTAGCTTAAAAATTATGGTCCTTTGTACAGAGTAGGCTGTGTCTTTAGTGAAAACCGCTTTAAAGAAACTACTAAAACCAATGTTGTATCTGCCAACCATTAAAGCAATTGTAAAAATCACCACCATTGTTAGCACAGTTAAAGGTAGTGCTATTTTAAATTTTTTCATTCATCTAGACAAGTGGTTCTAAGTTTGGACCAAGGCCCGCTAGCATCGCAGCAGCATCTTGCGCACTTAGTGAGTAGCCGAAATATTCTTTTATTGATTTTGTTAACATGCCAGCGATGTCAAAGGCAAATAAATCTGGATGCAAGGACATTGCTTGCTGGGCAAAAAATATCGGAGTCATTGCAGAAAGTTGTTCAAACGCAGTCACGCCAATCGGAATTTTATACAAGCGACCGTTTTTAACGGCCTTTAACTCATTGAATGGAACCTGCGCAATTTTAAGTAAGTTGGTGTGTTGATAAATGCCACCGAAAACTATGACATCCGGATTGTAGTTTAAAATCTCTTCATCAGATGGACGGTTAGTTGTAATTTTACTGCCAAGATATTCAAAACCTAATACAGAATACGCGTATTCAGTAAAAGAACCTACGTTGTCTGTGTAGCCAACACCATTTGGTTTATCGCCGCGAACATAGTAAAGTTTTTGTTTAGCAATTTTACTTTTTTCAAGTGTAGTCTTAATTTTAGAAATTATTGCTTCAACTTCGTTTTCCCACTTGCTTGATTTTTCTTTAACTTCTTCGCTGTCCCAAATTTGTCTAATTAGTCTAGAAAAGAAGGTGACATATTTTTCAAAGTTAGGCTTTGCGTAAAGTGAAACGCAAACTGCAGGAATTCCACGTTGATTTAATTCATCTGCTATATATTTCTCTGGTGCAAAGACTAAATCAACTTTACGTTCTAAAAAAAGTTCAAAACTATTTTTGTAGCCATACACATAGTGATTTTTTGAGTTTGGATATATATGTTTTAACCATTTGTTGTTAAGAGTTCCTTTATAAGCTCCGTCTATTTTGTCGCCAAGTCCATAGGCTACAAGTAAGTCATAGGTGGTTCTAGAAATACATGCTACCTTATTCGGATTTTTCTTAACGTAAACTTTAGTTCCAAGCATATCAGTAACTTCAACTTTACCGGGTTCTTTAAATGGATTTGTACAAGAACCCAAAGTAAATGCGATTACTAGATTTAAAATGCCTAGAAACAAGAATGTGATTTTTCTCTTCATTTTAATTCTCCCTTAATTTAAATAAAATTAAGTCAGTTTTAATTTTATTTAAAACAACAAAAGCAACAAATTAGCTATGCTTTAGTTGGTATTCACAATCTAAGTTTATCATGGCAGCAAGTTGGAATTCTAGACATATATTAAAAAATATAGCATTTTGGTTTTTATACGGAATCGTGTAAATTAGTGAATACACAAAAATGTAGTACACACAATACACATTTACTTTTTTTGGAAAAATGTAGTTCATGCGCTACAAATTTACCTATTTTGGCAAATTGTAGCGTACACGCTACAATTTTCTTAAATTTTTGGTTTACAATTAAAATCACACTTTTTTGGGTAATTATGTGTAAAAAATCACACTTTTACCCAAAAAAGTGTGTAAACCACATTTTGATTTTGTTGAAGCGAATGTTTTTAGACAAAATTAAAACCCTTTTAAATTAGTTTTACTAACTTAAAAGGGTGTCTTAAACTTATTTAAAATGGGGCGGCTGATGGGAATCGAACCCACGCATATCGGAGCCACAATCCGTCGCGTTACCACTTCGCCACAACCGCCACATCTTTTATATTATATGCTTTTGGAAAAAAATATCCAAATATTTTATATAGCGCATAATTTAAACTAGATGTTATATAATAATACCTGTTAACGAGGTGAACAATGTCAAAAAATGAAACTAAAAAATTTGGTATTCAAAGGATATTTTTCCTAGTAATTTTACTTGCATTTCTTGCTTTTATTTTGTATTCAATTATTATCACTGGACTTAAAGACCGCAGAACTTCTTTTTTCAAAGACACAACTAACCAATTATCACCTGCTGCCACTTACAAAACTTATTTAGGTGCAGAGGCTAAAAATAAAGAACACGCAAGAAGTGAGTTTTTGCGTTCTTACGTTGCTTTTCACAACTTCAGTATTCAACCACAGGCTTACTTTACTGCAAAATTCAAAGAAAAAGCAGGCAATGAAGTTAAAGATCTTGAACTAATGTTTTTTGCTGTTCAAAATCGCAAAACTAACGCACTTGGTTTTCTTTTATTTATAGAAAGTGGTAAATACGGAAAAACTGATTTAGTTGACCCTTCTCAACAGGACTACACAGAAATACCTTCATACATCACTAACTCAAAAGTTTTATTTAAGCTAGACATTGTTTTTAACTCAAACTCAAAAGAAGCAGGTAAACCAACCAGCGACAATACAGGCGTTAACTTATTTCCGCAATACCCAACTATTGTAGAAACCGCAGATAAAGAAAAACCATTTGAAATAGAAAGACTGTTTATTCAAACTATTAACGCTAAAATCAAAGACAGCAAAATCGCTGAGTATGGACATAAACAAACTGTAGTTGAATTTGCTAAAACTGGACTTAAACTAGAAGGCAATCAAGAAGTAATTCACACTCAAGCAAACGCTGTTGAAAGCATCAATAAATACAAAGAAAACAAAACTTTCGCTGAGTTTAAACAATATAACTTAAACCAATATAACGGAAAAATTATTTGGCAATCTGTCTTAACTTCACTAGTTGGTCTTGGAGTTATTTATTTAATTGTTTTCCATAAGTTTATTGTTGAAATTCTTAAAGACAGAAAATCAAGACATCAATTTGCAAACCAACCAGCTGCTCAAGAAGCGGAATACAAAGAGTCTAGCGCAAATGCAGGCGAAGAAACTGTTTCTGAAAACAAAGAACCAGAGCAGAAAGACGAGAGTTTACCAGATTCTAAATAAGTATCAATCATAATTTAAATATTTCCAGGTTCAGCCTGGAAATATTAAATAGGGGTATGGTGTCAACGGTAGCATGCGGGTCTCCAAAACCCTTGGTGTGGGTTCGAATCCTACTACCCCTGCCATTCAATAAATATTTTTTTCAAAAAAAGGGTCACTCCCTTTTTTTAATTTACAAAGAGGTTTTTCAATGGCTGAATTAAAAAAAACAAGAGATAAGATTAAAGAAACATACTCAGTTTGCCTGCCTGGTTCTTTTGATCCGATAACTTTGGGTCACCTAGAAATCATTAAAAGACTAGCGAGGCAGTTTGAAAAAGTTGTGATTTTAGTTTCAAATAATGCAGAAAAACAATACTTATTTACGCAAAGTGAGCGTTTAGAAATGGTAAAGTTAGTTTGCAAAAACTTCCTTAACGTAGAAGTTAAAACAACTAGCGGTTTGACTGTTGAGTTTGCTAAAAACGAAAATATTTCTTTGCTTGCTCGCGGCATTAGAAACATTGCTGATTTGCAGTATGAACAAAACCTTTATAATTTCAACCAAACTTTAGACAAAAGTATTGACACAATTTATCTAATTGCTGATCACAAGTTTTTGTTTATCTCTTCAAAGAACATTAAAGAACTGATTAAAAACAATGTAAACATGGACGCTTTTTTACCAAAAGAGATTATCGATCAAGTTATCAAAAGAGTAAAATCAGCGCAAATTACAAAAACCAAGCAGTAATTTTCACAACAAGAAACAAAATTCTAGTAATTATGCACACATAATTTTTCAAAAAGCTAAACTCGTAACACTGCAGTTATTTGGCTCTGAAACCCATAAATGTGGTATAATTTTTTTGTTGCAAAACACCTTGCCGACCTAAATAGTCGGCTGCTTAAACCATAAGGAGGAATATATGAACAGTACATATTTTGCGATGTATATTATTAAACCTACCCTTGATAGCGATAAAATCAAGGAAGTTATTAATTCTTTAAATGCTGTTTTTACTCAATATAACTCTGAATTACTTGAGTTAAAAGAACTGGGCATTAAAGAACTTCAATACGAAATTCAAGGTTTTAAATCAGGCTACTATGTTCAACTTAAAGTGTCTACTACACCAGAAGGCATCAAAGAGTTTAACCGCTTGATTAGAATTAATGAAAACATTATTCGCGATATCACCGTTAAGGAAGAAGAATAATGAATAGAATCGCGGTAACAGGCCGCTTGGCGCAAGACCCAGTTTCTAGAAAAACTAGAGAAGGCTCAACCTTCACAACTTTTAGTCTAGCAGTTTCTCGCTTCGCTAAAGACCAGGCTGATTTCTTTCACTGTGTGGCTTTTAAGGCACCTGCAGACTTTATTGCCAACTTTGCCCACCGAGGCGATTTAGTGGCTATAGAAGGCGAAGTTCGTTCACGCAGTTTTGTTGAAAAAAATGGTGAGTCTTTTTTGACTTTTGAAATAATTGTAGACTCAGTTGATATGCTTTCAACACGTGAAGAAAGAGAACGTCGTATTCGTGAACGCCAAGAACGCGGCGAGTTTGTCTCTACTTACTCACCACAATCAAATTCAGGCCAAACTGAGTCTTTCGGCGACTTGCAGGCAGACAACCCTTTGAATGCCGACGCCCCCAAATCAGACAACTCTGATTTAGACCTTTAGGTTTGAATTTTTTTAAAAAATTTTTTAGGAGAATTAACACATGCAAAAAAAACAATTTAAACGTAGACGCAAAGTTTGTTATTTCACTCAAAACAAAGTTGAGAAAATTGATTTTACAGACGTTGAACTACTTAAAAAATTCATCTCTGAACGCGGTAAAATTTTACCTCGCAGAATGACTGGAACTTGTGCTAAATGGCAACGTCAACTTGCAATTGCAATCAAACGTGCTCGCCACATGGCGCTTCTTCCTTTCGTAAAAGAATAAGAATTTGATAATTTTTTTAAAAAAGAACCGATTTTAACCTGGTTCTTTTTTTACTTAAAAAAACAGCAACAAATAATTTATGAAAAAAATCTATTTACTTACCTACACGCAAACAACTAACGTCAAGTCTATTGTTCAGGCCAATCCTGATGTAGACTTTATAGATTTGCCAGATAAAAAACTTTATTCTGTGTTAAAGCATTTACTTTTAAATAAAGTTTTAACTGAAAACTTTTATACAACAACTAAGCAAATTAACTACTATAAAATGCCTTATAACTACTATTTTTTGACTAAGTTTTATATCTCTATTTCAAACAAGCCAGGACTAATCTCAGTTGCTATTTCTACCAAACCCATTGGCATAGATTGTGAGTTTTTGAAAAACCGAGATTTTTCTGTGCTGCTCAGAGGCTTTTCTGAAAACATCCGCCAAGTTTTTTTAAATCAGCCAAACCAAGTTGAATACTTCTTTAAACTTTGGACGACAGCCGAGGCTTATTTTAAAATGGAAGGGCTTTCTTTGCCGATTCACGAAATTGATACTAAAATCTCTTTTCCAATGGTCAAATCCTATAGGTTTGCCAAACCTCAAGCAGGTTGTATTTCGGTAGCTCAAAAATCCCTTGAAATCCCCCAGTTTTTTTTAGTCTCTATTGACAAAAAACTCACATTGAACACACAAAAAACCCGGTTAAATAAGCTATAATATATATAAATTAAGGAGGTTTTAAATGAAAAAATACCTATTTTTAGCAACAACTTCAGTCACTCTTGTGGCCTCTTTAGTTTTACTTTTTATCTTCCCACCACACTTTACTGAAAGTAAAAAAGCAGTTTCAATTATTGCTCTTTCTTTAGTTTTTTTAGCTTTAGTTTCATTTTTCTTAAGTTTAATTTTACTGATTAAAACCAAAACAAAAAACACAGAAACCAAGTTAAACAAGCGCCTTGAGATGTGGTCAGAAGTTTCTTTTAACATCAACGAGATTTCAGATAAACTACTTAACCAATTGCCAATTTGTGTGCTGGCTCTAAACGACCTTGCAGAAGTTACTTTTGTTAACGAATACGCCAAAAAGATTTTCCCTGTGTTAACCCCGCACACTGCTTTAAGTGAGTTTTCAAAAGAACTTGCTAAGCAAATTGAGACTTACCAAACACCGTTTTTATTTAAAATTAACCAACGCGATTTTGACGTAATTTACGACGAATCAGTGCACTCTATTTTGATGTACGATGTTTCTGAACGCGAGCATTTACGCCAACTTTATTTCAACAAAACCACAGTTATCGGGTTTATTGAAATTGAGAACTTAGACGAACAACTGACCAAACTAGAAATTGCGCAACAGTCTGCGCTAAGGTCTAAGTTTTTTATTCAAATTTCTGAGTGGTTTGCTAAGTTTTCGTGCTTCTTTAAGAGTTTTGGCAACGAAAAGTTCTTGTTTGTTGCAGACCGCCTTAACTTAGATAAAATGATTGGCACTAAATTTGAAATAATTGACCAAATCAACCAACTTTCAAAAGACAACAATGTCTTAGTTTCACTTTCTATGGGTGTGGCTGCCTGGGCTACGCTAGACTTACTTAAAAATGCGCAAATCGCTCAAGAAGCCTTGGAACTTGCTCAAAACCGTGGTGGTGGACAAGCGGTTGTCAATATAGAAAACGAAAACGTCCAGTTTTTTGGAGCAAAAGTTGATTCTGTGCAAAAACACAATGCAGTTTCCTCTCGTTTTAACGCAGAAACTATTAAAGCCGAAATTAATCGCGCGAAAAATGTTGTGATTATGGGACACACCGACACCGACACCGATTCCTTTGGCTCGGCGCTTTTGCTTTATTTAATTGCCAAAGAAGTAAAAAAAGACGGAGTTTATTTATACTATAGTGAAACCCAGTTTGACGAAACTGCGCGTAAAGTTGCCAAAACTGTGCTTTCTGAAAACCCACGTTTCTTAAGTACTTTTTTTAGTGAAGAGCAAATTTTGCCACTTATTTCTGAAGACACTCTTTTAATTTGTGTAGACACATCAATTGAAGCAAGATTGATCTCGCCTACTATCTATCAAAAAGCCGAAAGAGTTTTAACAATTGACCATCACCGCCAAGTTCAGGGTAACTTTGAAAAGGTTTTATTTCAGTTTATTGAACCAAACACTTCATCGGTTTGCGAAATGATAATTTCCTTAATTCCGTTCTTTGGACTTAAGTTAAGTTTAACTCAAACTGAAGCCTCTGCAGTTTTAGCCGGAATAGTGGTAGACACCAATTCCTTTACTTTTAGAACCAGCGCCAATACTTTTGCGGCTTGTTCTTACTTAAAAGAAAAAGGCGCAAATATGATTTTAGTTAAAGACTGGCTCAGAAACCAACTGGCCTCAGTTCAGTTAATCAACGACGCAGTGGCTGGCTTGCAAGTTTTCTTAGACCGTTTTGGCTTTATTTCGGTATACGAACAAATCAACGACCGCACTCTGCTTGCACAAATCGCCGAGGCTGCTGTTAAAATTGAAAACATTGACGCTGCGTTTGCGATTGCCAAAATTGGCCAAGACGTCTATGTTTCTGCCAGATCCATTAAGCAAAATATTAACGTTCAGTTGATTTTAGAGCAAATTGGCGGTGGCGGACACTTCCAGGCAGCAGCCGCAAAAGTAGTCAACGCTAACATCAATGAAGTAGCAATTAAACTAAGATACATAGTAGACGCTGAATACAACCAAAAGGGAGAAAATATGAAAGTTATTTTAAAAAAAGATTTTAAGAAAAGCAAAGCCCGTGACTTAATTGAAGTAACCGCTGGCTACGCTAAATATCTATTTAATGAAGGTATTGCTGAGCCTGCTAGCGAAGAAAATCTAAAGGCCCGCGAACAATTTTTCTTAGAAAAAGCAGAACAGGAAAAAGAAGCTGCAAAAATGTATAGTGCTCTGAAAGCCAACATTGAAACTAAAACTGTGGTAGTAACGGTTAAAACTGGCGAAGGTGGGAAAATGTTTGGCGCAGTTACGGCTAAACACATAGCCGATGCTTTAGCTGAACAACACGAAATTATTATAGACAAGAAAAAAGTAGAACTAGAAAACCCGATTAACTCAACCGGCCGTTTTTTGGCAACAATTCGCTTTAATAAAGACTTTATTGCTAAACTAACCGTTGATGTTCGCCCACAAAATCATGATGCAGCCCAAAAGACCAAATAATTTAGCGCCCGTAATTCCTTTTTCTGAAGAAGCGGAACGTTCACTACTTGCCGCTATTTTTGCTGAGCCTAAAATTTTAGTAGAAGTTGCAGATCTTTTAACGCCTGAGATGTTTTATTTAGAAAAACACCAAAATGTTTTCAAGGCAATGCTTAAATGTGGTCAAACTAAAGAAATTTTTACGCTACCAGATGTCTTGGACGAACTGAAAACTTTTTACCGAGGAAGTCTGCCGATTGCCGAAAACCAATATACCCTTGAACTTTCTGATTTAGTCGCAACTAGTTCTTACTTTAAGTCATACATCAACACAATTAAGGGATACGCTTTTAAACGAGAAATTATTGAGTTAAGTAAGAAAATGTCTGAGCGCGCTATGCTAAACTCAGAGAAGTACTCAGAACTTTTTGACTGGGCAGAAGCCGAACTTTTTGGGATTACTAAAAAGCGCACAGTTGGTGGGTTTACTACAGTTGGAGAAGTTGCAGACCAGGTTGTTCAAGAGGCTAAACTTCTGGCAAACTCCTCTGAAGGCATTAACGGACTTAGAACTGAGTATCCTCGCCTTGACCACGTACTTGGTGGACTTAGAGCCGAGGAGTTAATAATTTTGGCAGCACGTCCTGGTGCTGGTAAAACTGCGTTTGCAATTAACTTAGCGGTCAATGTTGCGCATTCTGGTAAACACGTGGCCTTCTTTTCACTAGAAATGTCTAACCTGCAGTTAACTCAGCGCATCATGGCTAATGTTGGAATGATTGACAGTCACCGTCTAAGTACAGGTTATATGGGTGCAGACGAATGGACAGCCACTGAACAGGCGCAGTCTATTGTAAAAAACCTAAACATTATTTTTGACGACTCAATTAGTAATAACGTCAACGACATTCGTGCAAAATGTAGACAACTTAAAAGCAAAAACAAACTTGATTTTATAGTAATTGACTACTTGCAATTACTTGAAGGCGATGTTTCAAGGTCAATGAGCCGTGAAAATGAAGTGGCTAAAAACTCGCGCGCTTTAAAACAACTTGCCCGTGAACTTCAAGTTCCAGTGTTATGTCTTTCTCAGCTTTCTCGTCAAGTTGAGCGACGTGAGTCAAAAACTCCACTGCTTTCAGATCTGCGTGAGTCTGGTGCGATTGAGCAAGACGCCGACGTGATTTTGTTTATCCATGAACCCGAGACTTCTCTGCAAGACGCAATAATTACTACTATGCAGGAAAGCGATCCTGCTTATTTTGCTGACAACGCCAATCAAATTAACAGAAATGTGAAACAAGTTTCATTGACTATTGCAAAAAACCGTCGTGGTGAGGCGAATATCTTTATCAACTATGACTTTATTTTAAATCACTCTAAGTTCAATGAGTTTGGTGTAGATAGAAGCAACAACGATTACACAGAAAGAGAGTAAAGCATATGTTTGAAAGATTAGAAGAAACCTACACAGTTTACTGCGAACTTGAGCGTCAACTTGGCGAAGTTCAAGACGTTAAAACTATGACTAAACTTTCTAAGCAGTTTGCTAAATTAAAGCCGATTGTAGAAACTTACCTTGCCTACAAAGACCTTAACACGCAATTAAATGAACTTAGCAAGATTGAAGATCCTTCAATGCTGGAACTAATTCACGAAGAAAAAGTTGAGTTGAGTGAAAAAATCAAAACTCTTGAAGAAAGACTAAAAGTACTTTTACTTCCAAAAGACCCAGATGACGACAAAAACGTAATTGTTGAAATCAAAGGAGCAACTGGTGGTGACGAGGCCAATATTTTTGCAGGAGACCTTTTTCGTATGTATCAGCGTTTTGCCGACAGCAAAGGCTGGAAAGTAGAAGTACTGAACTCAAGTCCAGGTACCCAAGGTGGGTTTTCGGCAATTGAGTTTATGATTAAAGGCGAAAACGCTTTTTCCGTGCTTAAGTATGAGTCTGGAGTTCACAGAGTTCAGCGAGTTCCAAAAACCGAAAGTATGGGTCGTGTCCACACTTCAACCTCTACAGTCTATGTTACTCCTGAAGCCGAAGAGATTGACTTTAATTTACCTTGGGATGAGATCAGAGTAGATTATTTTTGCTCAAGTGGCCCAGGTGGACAGTCTGTTAACACAACAAAATCAGCAGTTAGATTAACTCATATTCCAACAAACACAGTAGTTTCTTGTCAGGATGGTAAGTCTCAACATGAAAACAAAGACTCTGCCTACATTGTTTTGAAATCTAGACTATACGACCAAATGATGCAAGAGAAAGCCGGTAAAGAAGGTGAACTTAGACGAGAGTTAGTGGGGCGTGGTCAACGTTCTGAAAAAATCAGAACGTACAACTACCCACAAAACCGAGTAACTGACCATAGAATTGGCTTGACTCTACAAAGACTAGACTCAATTATTGACGGGAATGTAGCCTTAATAATTGACCCTTTACTACAGGAATTTGAACGTCGTGCGCTTGCCGAAAATAAAGACTAGACAAGTAAGCGATTTGCTTAATTATTATCAAGAATTGTTTTCTAAATTTAAACTTGAGGAAAACATTGTTGAATTAGTCCTTAGCCAAATTTTAAATAGGGCTAAGTTTGAACTTTATTTAGTTCAAGACCTTAAATTAACTTATTTTCAAAAATTAAAGTTCATTAAAATTTTAAAACAAGTTTTTGAAAAAAATTTACCCGTTCAGTATTTACTCGGCACACAAAACTTTTATGGATATGACTTTAAAGTAAACCAAAATGTTTTGATACCCAGGTTCACCACAGAACTTTTGATAGATTTGGCCAAAACTCTTTCTTTTAATTCTGTTTTAGATATGTGTACAGGTAGTGGTTGTATAGGTCTTACTTTAAAAAAAGAAGTGCCAAGCGCCAGAGTTTTGCTTTCAGATATCTCTAGAAAAGCCTTGAAAGTAGCAAAGCAAAACTCAAAAAAACTACATGTAAATGTGGAACTTATTCAAAGCGATTTATTTGAAAAAATCAATGCAAAATTTGATTTAATTACAGCAAATCCACCTTATTTGACTAATGGCGAATACGTTTCTAAAAATGTTAATTTTGAACCTAAAATCGCCTTGTATGCCGAAAATAATGGGTTTTCGGTTATTAAAAAAATACTTTCAAATTTTCCAAAACACTTAAATCCTGGCGGTCACTTAATTTTAGAAATTTCACCCACCCATAAACAGTTAATTGAAATGAACTTGCCAAATGGATTTAAGGTTGAGTTTCATTCAGATGAACACGAGAATGTGCGATTTGCTTTAATTTCGGAGATATAAATAAATGAATAAAATCATTTTAAAAGAAAGCGATATTATTGTCCTGCCAACCGATACAGTATACGGAATTGGGTGCAAAATGCAAGCAACAGACACTTTAGCGCGTCTTTTTGAAATTAAAAAAAGACCATTTGAAAAGGCTATTCCTGTGTTAGTTTCTTCAGTTGAACAGGCAAGTCAGTTTGCTTGGTTTTCAGAAGCCGAGTTAAGACTCGCTAATCGTTTTTGGCCGGGCGCACTAACCTTAATTTTAAAAACTAAAAAAGAATTTTTGGCGTTGTTTGGTGAAACTGTGGCGGTTAGAATGCCGAGACACAAACAAACTTTGGAAATTATTCAAAAAAACGGTCCACTTAGAGTAACTTCTTGCAATATTTCTGGTGAAAAACCGCTGACTTCTTCTGCCGAAATAGAAGCAACTTTTAGAGACAAAGTTCAACATTACGTTTTTGATGAAAACGATGAAAATTTTAGTAATTTGCCTTCAACTATCATTAAATTATCTAACAATCAAACTGTGTTTCTAAGGATTGGTGAAATTTCTCAAGATCAAATTTTAGAAGCACTTGGTTTTGATAAAAATAAATAATTAACAAAGCCTGAATTATCATATAACACTAAGAATTTGCTATACTACAAATAGCAAATCTAGGCCCATCGCCAAGCGGTAAGGCAGCAGACTCTGACTCTGCGATCGTGGGTTCGAACCCTACTGGGCCTACCATATAAACAGTATATGAAAAAACTCCCTTCACAGGGAGTTTTTTATTCGTTTTGTGGTTATTTGCGAACTAAATCAGGGCTGAACCAGTCGTTGTAAATCTTGTAGTCGTTGTTGCCTGGTTTTAGTTTTTCGTAGTTAAAGAAACTTCTTTGGTTCATTTCTGAGTTTAGCTTATCCATTGCTTTTGCGTGTGAGTCTGCACCAAAGTCAACAGTTCCAAGAATTTGTTCAAGCACGTATTTCTTAGTGTTTGCGTTGTTTACTTTTTCTTTAAAAGTTTTTAGCACGTTGTTAAGCACGTTTACTAAGTTAGTTGGAAGGTCTGGGCGGTAGTCATTAAAATCACTTAAGAAGTAAGTTTTGATTTGACCAACTGTAAGTTCGTCTTTTTTAGAGTTGTCTAGATTTAAACCTTTTTCTTTAAAGCGTTTAATTGTGTCTTTTGGACCTTCAGTAGTTGGTGCTTTCTCTAAAGAAAGACCAGCAAGCACATGGAAACCAAAGCTTGATTCTAGTTTCTTAAGTTGTTCTTTGGTGAAGTCTGCTGAGTTTTGAGCCTCAGAAGCGTATTCAATTACTGGATTTTCAAGTGATGCTTCGTGTGGTTTTTTAGTGCCAAGTAATTGACGATAAAAGTCTAGAGCGTGGCGCATAAATCTTTCGTCAAACTTAGAGCTTTGGCCAAAGTCGTTTTTAGAGTTTTTAACTTTGTTTAACTTCTCTGCTTTTAAAGTCACACCAGCATTTCTTAGTTTAACTAAGTCTTCTAGTTTTAAGTCGTTGCCGAAGTTTAGTTTTTCCTTTGTTTTGTTGTCAAGAGTTTGAGTGTTTTTTTCGTAAGCGTCGTATGGAGTTAGACGTGGAATTGAGTTAAATTTCTTCGCAATTTCATCCAAAGTATCATACATCTTGTCAACACGGTTTTCATAGGCCTGCTTAATTGCATATTTAAGTAGTTTAGAAAGTGTTGTGATTTGTTCCGCAGTTAAAGTATCTGCAGTTATTTTTTCGTTATGTTTACCGTCTAGGTTTGTGTCAAAGTAAGCAAGTAAGTGAGCAAGGTCAACGTTTGCGTATTCTTTAAATAAACGGTTTGCACGTTTAGTTAAAGTTTCGTAGTTAAGGACATCTGGGTCAAGTCTGTATAGTTCAATTGCTTTTTGCAAGATTTTTTTGTTGTATATTTCTGAGTATTTCTCTACATTGTAGTATTTGATATAAAATTCATATACGCCAATTGAAGAAGGTAGTTTGTTGCTTGCAAATTGGTTTTGAGAAAATGAGTTGATTTCTGATTTAATGGCTTTTTTAATGTCTTTTTTCATTTTGTCAGTAATTTTTGATTGGTAGTTGTCTAAAATGAATTTTTCACCAAGTATATCGCGAGCAGCACCAGGACCAATGATTTTCTTAACGTGTTCAAAGAAGTCTTTTAGAGAAATAGGGTTTAACTCTGTTTTTAAATCGTTTAGATAAACTGATGATTTTTTAAATGAAAGAATGTCGGTTCTAGATGATTTGTGAGCAACGTTTTTAAAAAGGGCTCTGGTTTGTGCGTACATTACATTGTCGTTAACGTGTACTTTAACCTTGGCAAGCATTTTTTCATTTGCTTGTTTAATGTAGGCGTCGTCTAGTGCTTTTTCTTCTAAGATTTTGCGAATTTTTTCCTGAACTGCTTTAGCCTCGTCAGTTTTTTGGAATTTATCGTCTTTTTTGTTGTAGATTTTTTCGTTGTCTACTTGGTCTTTATTTGAAGAAAGTAGGTACGCAAGGAAGTTTTTGTTGTTTTTTCTTTGAATGTCTTGAGAGTATCGACGAGCTCCGTTGTCTTTTAAGTCAAGTGAGTAAATGTAGTCTCTAAGTCCGGTGTCTTCAAAGTCTTTGTATTTCATTTCTTTAGTAGACTCAAGAACTTCTTTAGTTACTTTGTTTATGATTTTGCCCTCAGGACTAATTTCAATTTTTTTGTCGTTTGGTTGAAATAAATTATAAATTTCAATAAAACGTTTTAAAATTTCTTTTTTGTCGTCGTAGTTTTTCTTGTCATCTGCATTTTTTTGGTAGCGGCTGTCAAGAGCAACATCGGCTTGTCCGTCTTCTGCTTTACGACTTTCTTTAATTTCGTATAGTGTGTAGAATTCGTTTAATTGATATTTATTTAATTGATATGTGCCATCGTTTTTAATAACATCTTTGCCGAAAATTTTTGGGTTGTCAGTTAATATTTTTTTAACATATTTGTTAATAGGATCGTCTAATTTTTTTTCTTGCAAAATTTTGTTAACATCAGGAATTTCATACCAAACGTTATTAGCAGCACGTTTGATTTTAAATAAACGCATGATAGTTTCAAATTCTTTAGTGTTTAGCAAATCAACCTTTAAGAAAGAAACTGTGTAGTCTTGGTAGCGGTAAGTTGATTTGTAGTAGTTTTTGATTTTTTTGTCAGTTACATAGTAGTCGCTTCTTTTGTTTGCAAGGTCTTTTTTAATTTGGTCTTTTGCAAATAAGTATTCAGCAACTTTTAAGTCTCTGGCTTGAAGTAGGTAGTCAGGAAGACGTTTGTCTTCACGAATAGTTTGAGTTAGTTCTTGTGCAAGGTCAGTTACATTAGTGTTTGGAACTTTGCCTTCAAGGACTAACTTATCTAAAAACTTAGTAGTTTTTTCAAGAATTTGTTCGTCTTTAATTTTGCTGGTTCTTAAGTATTTTTTTAAATCTTTAAGTTCGCCAACTCCAAGAATTTCTTTTAAGATAGCCTCTTTTGCGTATTCATAAATTTTAGTGTCAGAGAAGTTAACTTTCTTTAAGTATTCTTTGTAGATTTGGCGGTTAGCAAGTTCATATAAAAAAGAACCTGCAGTATATCTTAGTCTATTGTAAAGTTCGCGGTTTGTTACGTTATATTTACCTGTTTTGGCGTAAACAGTATCGGGGTTAAGTACATTTAAATTTAGCGAACGGCATGATGCCAAAGTAAACGCAGATACTAGCACTAAAACAAAGGCAAAAAGTTTTTTAAATGGGTTTATAGTCATAAAATCTCCTTTAGTTTTAATTTAAAACATAACAAGTATAATATAACATATAAGAGGTTTTATTCAAAATAAAAGATGCTTAATTTAAATGTATTTTCCTTAAAAAGCAGTTCCGCTGGCAACTGTGTTTTGTACCGTTTTTCTGACTTTATTTTTATGATAGACTTCGGAATTTCGGTTAAATACTTTGAAAAATGCCTGAAAGAACTAGAAATTGATGTAAATCTGGCTAAATTTGTATTTATTTCACATGAACACTCAGACCACGCAAGCGGTTTGCGCGCCCTTGTTTCTAAGTATCCACACATCCAAATAATTACCACACTAGGCACTAAAAAAGCATTGATTGAAAAGCATAAAATTGAAGAAACTCTTTTTATCACACACGAATATTTAACGGATTTTAAACTAGGTGAATTAAACTTTTCGCTAGTTCCGACAATCCACGATGCCGCTGAGCCTTGTGGTGTCTTTTTTTGGAGCGGAAACTCAAAATATGTCCACATCACAGACACAGGCAGTCTGCCAAGTTCAACAACTCAAAAAATCAAAGGTAGTCAATTCTTTTTTGTAGAAGGCAACTATGACTATAATTTGCTTAAAAACTCCAAACGCCCACTTTCTTTAAAACAACGAATTTATTCAGATTATGGGCATCTTTCAAATCAACAGGCCGCCTGCTTGGTAGAAATTTTAAGACCACGCGAAGAAAAGTGTTTCTGGTTTATTGGACACATCAGCCAAGAATGCAATTCACGCCAAGCTATCGAATCTGCTTTGGTTGAGTGTATCTCTGATCCTACTAATTTAGACTTTAAGTTAGCAGATTCTAAGAAAATTACAAAGGTGGTGTTTTAAATGACTTTAATCGCAGTTGACAAAATCAGAGAAAATCACATTAAAACAGGAATTGAGTTTTACTTAAAACAACTTCCAAAAATTCAAATTATTGAAATCAAAGTCAAAGACAAAGAAAAAGAGTCTCAAGACATTTTAAAACAAATTAAACCAAGTGACTTTGTTGTGCTTTTAGATGTGCAAGGTGATTTAATGGATTCACTTGAATATTCTAAATATTTAGAAAAACTAGAAAATGAAGCCAAAGATATCGTGTTTGTAATTGGTGGTAGTTATGGAGTTTCGGATTTACTTAAACAAAGAGCCAATAAATTGCTTTCATTTTCTAAAATGACATTTCCACACGAGCTTTTTAGACTAATGTTTTTTGAGCAACTATACCGTGTCTATAGTTTAAAAAACAACAAAAAGTATCATAAATAAACTATAATGTTAGTGATTTTGAGACACAAATTAAGGGAGGTTAAATGACTTTCAAAGACACATATTTAAGCACAATTTCGGCAATTAAAAGCCTAAAAGTTGCGCAAATTAACCCCCAAATTATGGTAAATGGTCAATGTATATTTACTGAGTTTGAATACATTTTTGGCCCATGTTCAATCGAGTCAGAGACTCAACTTGAAGAAATCGCTAATGCCATTAAAGAAAATGGTTTTAAGTTCCTGAGAGCAGGTGCTTATAAACTTAGAACTGAGCCAAATTCTTTTCAAGGACTTGGCAAAAAAGGACTTGAAATACTTCACAAAATTGGCAAGAAATACGGTCTTATTACTGTTTCGGAAATCCCCTCACTAGCGCATTTAGATGAGTTTGTTGAGTACTGCGATATCATTCAAGTTGGCATGCGAAATATGCGTAACTTTGAGCTTCTAAAAGCACTTGGCAAAACTAATAAACCGGTTATTTTAAAGCGTGGAGACTCCTCTACTATACTTGAGTTTCTACAAGCTAGCGAGTATATTTTGAAACACGGAAACGACCAAATTATACTTTGTGAAAGAGGCATTCGCACATACGAAACTTTAACCAGAAATACACTAGATTTAACTGGCGCTTTTATCTTAAAAGACTTAGTTAAAATTCCGGTGATTATTGACCCTAGCCACAGTATCGGTTCTACTGAGTATGTTGAAAAGTTCCTTCCCTATATTGAAAAGCTTGAGTTTTCAGGCGCTTTAGTGGAATGCGCAAAAGAGCCTGAAAAGGCTTTGTCTGACGGTTTTCAAGCATTAAAATTAACCGATATTGCTATGTTTAGCAAAATCAAAAATAAATAAAAGAGGTATTTAAAATGGCATATAAAACTACTGTATTTAAAAGAAATGTAACAATTGGTAGAGTTGTTGACTATATCCAAATTTGCAATAACTTAGCCTTTAACAAGCGAGTTTTTGTAGTGACTGACCAAAATGTTTTTGATTCAAGCGCACGCACTGAGTTTGCTAAAAAAATCTCTTTGAAAGTTCACTGGATTGTTTTAAAACCAGGCGAGGCTTACAAAAATATACAATCGGTTTCTGCGGTCTTGATGCACTTAGATCAAAATAACTTCACAGCCAATGACGTTTTAATTGGTTTTGGTGGTGGCGTGGTTTGTGACTTAACTTCTTTCATTGCATCAACTCTTTACAGAGGAGTTGCTCATGTTTTAGTTCCAACTTCGGTAATTGCGATGGTAGATGCTGCAATTGGCGGGAAAACTGGTATCAACTACCTAAACATTAAAAACTACCTTGGTACTGTTTATCCTGCGTATGAAACTATAATTGATCCGACTTACCTTGAAAGTTTGCCTGCACTTGAATACAAACAAGGAGTTGCAGAAGTTCTTAAAATAGCCTTAATAGCCGATAAAACTCTACTCAAAAAACTAATTAAAAACAACTTTACTTTAAATGAAGAGATAATTAAACGCTCAATTTTAGCCAAAAAAGCAATTGTTGAAAAAGATGCATATTCTTTAAATCGCCGCAAAATGTTGAACTTTGGACACACTCTTGGGCACACTATTGAGTCTAGTTTAAATCTAGATATCGCACACGGCGAGGCTGTACTTTACGGAATGCTACTTGAAACTGAGTTAATTTACGAAAAAGGTTTAATTAAAAAACCAGTTTTTGACAAAGTTTTAAAGGCCATTAAATCTTTCCCATTGTATAAACGCGAAAAACTTGAAGAAATTAGAAGAAGTATTTTAGTTAAATATCTATTTAACGACAAAAAGCAAACTAAAAATAGCGAAATTACTTTAACTAAGGTTAAAAAACTTGGCAAAGGCGAACTGGTTAATGTCTCAATTTCAGACATTCAGGCTTATTTAAACTAATGCAGGATAATCTTAAATTTTATTCTGATTTAAAAGAGGGTGTGTTTAGCGCACCTTCTTTTAAATCAGACACAATTAGAAAACTTTTAGTCTTGGCTTTTTTAGGAAAACCAGCCACACTTTGTGGCGCTTCTTTGTCGATAGATGAACTTGTTGCCATTAAAGCATTAAGCGAACTTGGTGTAAATCTTGATGTCAATGAAGACAAAATAGAAATTAAAAACGCTTCCCAACTTAACTATATAGAAGACTATATTGACTGCAATGAATCCGCTACTTTGTTTAGACTACTTTTTCCACTTCTTCTTTTTAAGTTTGGTGAAGTTAAACTAACAGGACTAGACAGTCTTTTTACACGCCCACTTGCTGAGTTTAAAGAAATTTTTCCGCAAATTGACTTTAAACTGAATGCAAAAACTTTAAAATGTTGGGCTAAAGGTGTAGTTGAAAATCGAGTAATTGAAGTAAACTCAAAAATTTCAAGCCAATATTTATCTGGTTTATTTTTAGCCTGCGCTTTGATTGACAACGGCAACAAAATTAAAACTGATTTTGACTTGTCTAACCCTAATTTTGTAACGTTAACGCTAGATGTGTTAAAAGAGTTTGGCTTTGGATTAAAAAAAGACGAAAAAGGATACTACTATTTTGAACGCACAAAAGACTTTAAAATCCCTAGAGAAATTAAAATTCGCCGAGATTATACACACCTGTTAACTGTCCTTACTTTAACTAAAGGACTTAAAAACAAAGTTAGTTTTAGCGGTCTTAGCGCTAAAGATAAATACAGTTTTGAAGTTTTTGAACAACTAAACACTGTTGGCTACACACCTATTGTTGACACCAACTTTATTTCACTTCCTAAAATTCCGCACAAAATTGACTTTGCAGAAATCAACTTTAAAAACTCAATTGACAATGTGTTTTCTATATTTGCCCTTAGTTTAACTAACCCCGCTAGATATCGCTTTGTTAATATTGAAACTTTAGCGTTTAAGGAAAGTGACAGACTTGCTCTGTTAATTTCTATTTTGAAACAACTTAAAATAAACCACCTTTATAAAGATGGAACGCTTGAGTTTACAGTTTTGAAGGAGTGTGATTTTTTCCATGTTCACTGCTCTGATTTTTTTGACCACCGTGCACAAATGCTGGAACTGATTTTTAGATACTGGGCTAAAGTACCTCAGTTTACTTTACCAAAATATATTTCGGTCTATAAATCATATCCTGAGTTTATTTCTTACTTTAAAACCGATTTGCAAGACTTTGTAGAACTTGAAAAACTGCGCAGTCAAATTGACGCAATTGACGCAAAAATTGAAGCCGCACTTTTAGAACGCAAAAAAATTACTGACAAAGTTGCTAAGTTTAAAAGAGAAAACTTACTTGATTTAGTTTCATATGACCGTCGCCGTTTTGTTATCAATCAAAAAAAATCAATACTCGCTAGATACTTCTTTAATCACTTAGTTTCTTTTACTGAATCTAGCAACCAACTTTCTATTTTTGGCGCTGGTTTGGTTGGCAAAGGAATTGCAGATTCCTTGTCTCCAGAAATTCACGAAGAAATCGCTAAGGCTGTGAAAGTCAAAAAATATCCATATGAGTTATTTGAATGTGAAGATGAAAAAGATTTACCTGTGCTTGTTGAAAACTTAATTTTAGATGAAAACAAATTATTTTTAAATATCACTACACCTTTTAAAAACTCTGTCCTTAAAATCACCGATAAAAAAGGCGATATTGTTAAAAAGACCAAAGCTGCTAATACAGTTTTTGAAAAAAACGAAGAGCTTTATTTACTCAACACTGATTTTTTTGGCGTATTTTCATTTATTCAATCTATCCCTAATTTAAAAAAAGAAGTCTATATTTTGGGAACTGGGGCAGTTGCTAGAACCATTAAGGCAGCGCTTGAGTATTACGCAGAAAACTCTAATTTAGCCTCTCCTTTAATCTTCTTTGTTTCACTTTCTCCACAAAAAAAAGGCGAAATCAGCTACACTGATTTTTTAAAACTGGCTAAAGGCAATAGCGAAACCGCTATTTTTAACGCCACAACTTGCTCGTTTCAACAACTAATTGACCAAGGTTCCTTTGACCCTAAATTTTTTAAAACTGCAGGGTTTATTGCCTCGGTTAACTATAAGTTAGATGACCTTGAGTTTAGACTTAAATATCCGCAAGTACAGTACGGCGAAACTATGCTTATTTACCAAGCATTTGTCTCACTTTATGCTGCCTTGACTAAAGAAACTGATACTGGCGAACTACTTAGCGCCTTATTTTGGTATATTGAAAATGCAGAGCCTGGAGATATCTGAAAAAGTCAAAATAGAAATCTACGGAGACACCCATAGTAAAAAAATCGGAATTCGGCTATTTGGGTTTCCAAAAGATTTTTATGTTGATTTTAAAAAAGTAGAGAAAGCCTTAGAAAGACGCAAGTCTACTTCTATTTTTACAACTCCTAGAAAAGAGCCAGATAAGTACTTTATCGTCTCTGGGTTTAAGGGAAATAAAACTGATGGTGATGTTATTGACGTTTATTTTGAAAACACAAACACTATATCTAAGGACTACACGCAGTTTAGTTTAACTCCAAGACCAGGTCAGGCTGATTTTGTTTCAATTCAAAAGTATGGAAAAACTTTTCCAGGTGGTGGACTTTTCTCTGGTAGAACCACTATTTTGTTTGTCTTTATTGGCGAAATAATTCGCCAATATTTAGGCATTGAGTTCAGCAGTCAAATTAAGCAAATCGGTACTGAAAAAGACTCTTTGAAGTTTGTTGAGTATTTAAATCAAATTAAAGCAGAACAAGACAGTGTTGGCGTTAAAATAGCCACTACTTTAACTGGATTAAAATCAGGTGTTGGCTCGGTTTTCTTTAACAAACTAAACTCAAATATCGCTAGATTTGTATATTTAATACCTGGCGTGAAAGCGCTTGGTTTTGGCCTTGGTTCGGATACAGTTTGCAAAAAAGGCTCTGAGTATAATGATGTTTTAGCTGATTTGTCTGGCAGAACTCAGACTAACAATGCAGGTGGAATAGTTGGTGGGGTTTCAAATGGTAATCCTATTTTAATTGAAACTACTTTTAGACCAACTGGTTCAATTTCCAAACCACAAGAAACTCTTAACTTAAAAACTGGTAAAATAGAGTTAATAGAAATCCAGGGTAGACACGACATTTGCTTTGGTTTAAGAGCACCAGTTATTGTAGAAGCAATGACAGCATTAGCTGTGTTTGCTACAATTGAAGGAGATAAAAATGATTAAAATAGCCGTTGACATGATGGGTGGGGACCTTGGCATTTTTGAAAATAAAAAAGCAATAAGAGCCTTGTTGGGCGAAAATACAAATATTGAGTTTTACTTAGTTGGAGACGAAAATAAACTAAGTGAGTTTGCTAATCACCCACATTGTAAAATTATTCACACAGATAAATATCTAGATATGGGTGTGGAAGACCCATTTGCTGAGTTTAGAAAAACTCCAGAGCATTCTCTTTTTAAAGCACTTACTTTACTTAAAAACAATCAAGTTAATGCCGTGGTTTCAGCAGGACCTACTCAAGCTGTGGTTTTTGGGTCTCACTTAATTGTAGGTAGGCTACCAAAAGTTCGTAGATTAGCATTAGCAATTCCTTTTAACACAGTTGACGGAACTAAAAAAATTCTGCTAGATTGTGGTGCTACTGCTGAAATTTCGCCGAAAGATTTAGTTGATTTTTCACAAATCGGAGTTACTTATTTAAAACAACTTATTGGAAACAATGATTTAGTGCCACAAGTTGGGCTAGTTTCTATAGGTTCTGAAAAAGGTAAAGGTCGTGAGTTTGAGCGTTCTGCTTATGATTTACTTAAAGAAACTCACGAGTTTAATTTTTACGGAAATGTTGAACCAAAAGAACTATTTTTTAAAAACGCAGATGTTTTAGTAACTGATGGATTCAGTGGTAACTTAATTTTAAAATCCATGGAAGGTGCCTTGTTAGGCTTTAAAGAGAACTTTAAAAAAGAACTTAAATACTGTTTAATTAAAAAACTAGCATTCTTAATTTTAAGAAGATCAATTAAGAGAGCAGTTAAAAAATTGACTGCAAACGACACTGGTGGAGCCTTAATTCTTGGAACTAAAGGTGTGGTGGTTAAAGCACACGGTGCTGCTAAACACCAAGACTTAGGGCAAGCCATTAAACAGGCTAAAGTTTTTGTTGAAAACAACATTATTGAAAAATTCTTAAAAGGACTTGAAAATGACAGATGAGAAAGCCTTTTTAAAGTCAATTGGAGTTAAGGTAAAAAACTTAAAAAACTTTATTCCTGCTTTTATTCACTCTTCTTACGGTAATTTAAACAAACTTCCAAACTACGAACGCCGCGAGTTTTTAGGAGACAGTATTTTGGACTTCTTGGCCGCAGAAGCACTGCTAAATAAGTATCCAGATGAAAACGAAGGTTTTCTTTCTAAACAAAGAGCAGCGATGATTTCTGAAGACGCACTTTTAGTTTACGCCAAAAAAATCAACTTGGATAACTACATTAAAACCAGAGTTTCGCCAATTCCAAAATCTATAATTGCTGACTGTATGGAGGCCTTAATTGGCTCAATTTATCTAGACAGTGGGATTGATAACTGTAGAGATTTTTTTAATAAATACATATGGTCTGTGTTTTTAAAAGAGATTGATATTATTGACTACAAAACCGTCTTACAAGAGTATTATCAAGGATTTTCAAATAAGTTAATTTCCTATAAACTAATTTCTGAAACAGGACCTAGCAATGACAAAGTTTTTGTCTCTGGAGTTTATTATGAAAAAGATGTACTCCTGGCTACTGGAACTGGTCGTTCAAAGGCATTGTCTGAAAAAGAGGCTGCTAAAAAAGCCCTTGAAAAATTGCAGACTAAGGAGAATATAAATGCTTGAAAAATTATTTTTAGACTACTCACTTGACTTTTTAAAACTAGTTTCAGAACACCAAAAGAAATTAAACTTATCGGCAAATGAGTATTCTTTTGTGGTACTCCTACTTTCTGAAAAAAAGAAAAAACACACAGTACTTTCTTTTGTTAAAAAAACTGGACTTGAAAAAAGTGTTGCTGAAAACACTTTAAACTCACTGCACTCCAAAAAAATTATTACTTTTGTCTACGAAGAAAATGAAAGTGGAAAAGTTAGGGAGTTAATTTCTTTAAAACCACTCTACGCACAAATTTTAGACTTCATTCAAAATCCAGAGTCAGACCCACAAGAGTGTCTACTTAAAGAGGTCGGTGAACTGATTGAAAAAAATGCCAAGCCACTTTCCGCAAATCAGTATATTTTGATTAAGAACTGGCTTGAGAGTAAAAAAATCACACCTAGTACTTTGAAAGAAATTATTGAAAATATAATTAAAGAAGGTTATTTTACTTTTAGCAAATTAGAGGCTGTTGTTCAAAACTATTCAGTTGAAGGTAAACCGCTTGACCAAAAAGACAAAAAAATCCTTTCACAAATTTTTAAACAATAGTTTGTTTTTAAAAATAAACTCAATAAAATAAAAAGTGCCACGTTACTATTCTTTAGGAAATGTTGCACTTTTTGATTTAGATTCACTTTAATAAAGTATTTACTTAGTTAAATAATTTATTAAAAAGAATTTAACTTGGCGGTAAGAATAATTATTTATCTTAAATAAGATAAACAATTATGATACACAACAAGTTCTGTCTAGTGGTCGCAGTCGTTAATTGAACTCAAGATACCTATAGTAGCATTTCTAACGCTTTTTGCAACTACATTTTTTAGGACACTAAGAATGTTTTTTCTACTTTTTTTCATGTTTTTCCTCCTTTCGTATTTTATTATATTAACACATTTTAAAAAAACATGCAAACAAATCACTCACTTGAAATATTTACAAACCTTTAAAATTGTAATATAACCCGACTTTTACACTTGTTTTCAAAATTAAAGCCAGCAACGGCTCAATAA
>CAUTSJ010000004.1:0-45848 GCA_963541505.1 uncultured Acholeplasmataceae bacterium | reverse complement strand
AAAATTATCAATAAAATGTTGAGTTAGTTATAAAATCCTGAAAAGTTCAGGTTATATGGTAATTTAACTTTAAAACTCAAAAACCATACATTTTACTTGAAAAAAAACGACTATCATATATTTTGTTTGAAAAAAGGAGTTATTTTACATATGAAAATCAAAAAAATCTTAATGTATCTGCTGCTTCCAGCATTATTGTTGACTTTAGTTGCGTGTGGTGGCGACAAACCAACACCAGCGCCTCAACCAGCGCCAATGCCTACCCCAACACCAAAACCAGATGAAAACCCAAAACCTTCTAAAGTTGAATACAGTGTGAAGTTCTTTGATGGTCAAACTTTACTTGCTGACAAGACAGTTGAAAAAAATAAAACAGTTGACTTACCTACAAACCCCGCAAAAGAAGGACATGAGTTTAATGGTTGGTATCTAGATAAAACATTTGCTAAAAAATTTGAAGCAACTCAAAAAGTTACTAGCAATTTAAATATCTACGCTAAGTTTACCCCACTTAAATATAATGTAGACTTCTTTGATGGCGCTAACAAAATCGCCAACAGAGTAATTGAATACAACCAAACTATTCAACTGCCAGATGCTCCTAAAAAAGATGGCTATAACTTCACAGGTTGGTTTCAAGACAGCGAACTTACTAAAAAACTAGATTTATCTACTAAAGTTACTAAAGACATTAAAATCTACGCAAAATATCTAACAGATTTAGAGTATTTCTTAGAGGCAAGAACCAACACAGTTGAAAAAGATACTTTTAAATACAACTACAGTCTTTCTTTTACTAATGTTTTTGAAAACAAAATTAAAAATGTACTACTACCAGGCGCTTTCTTTAATGGAATTACTTACTACAATCGCAACAACAGTCTTTCTTACCTAAGAGACGAAATCACTAGTGGTGCTTTACTTAAAGACCAACACAACTATCATTTCTTAAAAGACGGAAACCTACACAAAGTAGCCTACAAACACAACAAAAAAACTAATCAAGACTCAGATCCAAAAGAAACTATTAAAGAAAACTTCAAAGAACCGTATGAATACTCAATTTACGCAAAAGCCTTATTTAAATATGCAAAAGACAAAATTAGCTCAGCTACTAAAAAAGGTTCAATTTATGAACTTACTTTTACAGAAAGCCAAATTGATTTAATTAAAGAATTCTTAATTTCACACGGCCAAGAAAAAGTAGCGGGTAAACTTAAACAAGAAAATATCCGTGAAATTAAAGTTAGCGTAGAAATTGATACGCAAACTCACACTATTTCTAAGTTCAGATATAGTTTTGAGTTTGCTCAAGAATTTGAACAAAAAATTCTTGGCAAAACCGTAAAAGGTACTTTAGTTTCTAAATTAAACTACGAACTTACATTTGACAAATCATTCAACGGAGAAATTCCGCTTGACAGCAATGTTAAACCTTTTGTTAAATAGTCAAAAGAACTTTTAACCTTTTTAAAAAGCCACGTGTAGACTTATTTATTTTTTAAAATTAAGTTCTAATGTGGCTTTTTTCATATATCAACCCGTCAATAAAGCCGTTTAATTCAGCAAAAAATTAGTTTAGATTATTATTGCGTTTTTTTTGACTATGTGATATTATTATAAAAATACCCAAAAGGAGGAGTAAAAAATGAAAAAAATCTTACTTATTGTTGTCTCACTTTTTGCATTACTGGTATTAGCCTCATGTGGTGTTGTTGAAAAACAACTTACCAACGGTGGCGTTCAAACTGTATCAGTTAAAAAAGGTGACAAACGTTTAGTTGAAAAACCAGACGAAAACAAATATAAACCTCAGACAAACGAAAGATTGCGTTTTGAAGGTTGGTTTAAATCAGCACGTGGACGTTGGTGGGGTGAACAAAACCCGATTAAATTTCCACTTGAGTTAAAATCAGGCGAAAAAGACCCAATTCTTTACCCAGTTTTCCGTCCACTTGATTCAAAAACACACAAGTGGTCTAAAGCAGAGACTTACCGTTCCGGGGTAACTATGTCTACAGAGCCTATTTTAAATCCGCTAACTTATACACAAAACTACGAAAATGCTTTCATGAACATGCTTTCAACTTTTCTTTACGATAGAGACATTGACTGGGATAAAGCAATTAAAGATAAAATTGCTGACCACGTTGGTGATTTTTCTAAAATCCAAGGTTCAGCGATTAATAAGTTTGTCACAAAATACGAACTAAAAGGTGCGACTTCTTACCCGACTATTCAAGACGGTGAGTTTGAAGGAAGAGATGGAACACACGCCGGTAAATTCAACGAAAACATCGCGTCTACTCAAAAAGGAAAAAGATACCGCATCACTTTAAATCCTAACATTAAATGGGAAGATGGAACTCCAGTTACTGCCCATGATTATGTATATTCATACCTACAATACATTGACCCAGTTCAATTAAACTCACGTTCAAACGGTATGTATCCATCTGGTAGTAGAAAAAGTGGTGTTGCTATTGTTAATGCTCGTAAATACTTCTCACAAGGCCAAATTATTGGCGCAAAAGACAAAGACGGTAAATACATTGACAAAGAATCTAACTTTGACTTTAGTGAAAAGATTTTAACTCAGTTAATAACTAGCAAGGCTACTAAAATAGAAATCAAAGTCGGTACGGTTGACTATGAATTAACTTTACCTGTAAATACAACAGTATGGGAAGGCTCACAAACTACTTCAGGTCTAGTTGACAAAACTGCTTTAACTGAAGCACAAGTAAATGGTCTATTTGGTCAAATCATCAACAGTATGATTCAAAAAAACGATGAACTTTATGGGGCCATTGTATCTGCAATTAAACAAGGCAAAAAAGCCGAAGCTTTCTCAGCAATTACCAAAGCCTTAATAGAAGCGGCAATACTGCCTTCAGTTTCTCAAAACGAATACTATGTTGGTAAAGAAGGCGATAAGTTCCCTGAAGTAAAAAAAGAAGATGTTGGAATTCGTGCAATTGATGACTACACTCTTGAAATTGAATACGAAAAAGAAGTTACAGTTAAAGATGTATTTAGTGACTTTGGCCAATTTAAACTAGTTAATAAAAAAGCCTACGAAGCATCTTTAGATAAAGATGGTAAAAACTCAACTTATGGAACTGAAAAAAACCATCCTGTTAGCTACGGTACTTTTACAATTTCAGACTGGGCTCCTGGCAAATACTTAAGATTCAATAAAAACTTTGCGCACCCATACGCTTGGCATACTAACTACAAGTCTGTTCAATATACTTACTTTGCTAAAGAAAATGATTTTTTAAATGCTTTCAAACAAGGTGAAATTGATAACTTAAGCATTAGAAAAGACTACTATAAAGAAAGATATTCTGAAGAAAAAGTTAAACAGGGTTTAATTAGAAAATCAATAACTGGCGCTCCAACTATTATGGTTCCAAACCCACTGACAGATACAAAAGACGAATATGTTAAGAAACTAATTAGAAACGTTAACTTTAGAAAAGCGCTTTATATGGCAGTTAACCGAGAAGGTCTAAAAGGAATTCACCCAACTTCTGACCCAATTTATGCACCAGTTCCAGCCAACGCTACTCAGTTTGATACAGATGAACTTTACTATGTTCAAAGACCTCAATACAAAACCTTGCTTGAAAAATCAGGAATTGGCTCTGGATATGATCCAGTTAAAGCAAAAGAACTTTACGAAAAAGCCTTAAAAGAAGTAGGGGTGCCTGAAAACCACAAAATGACTTTCCGTCTATCTGCCCCAGAGATTGAATACTTAGAACGTGCGTCTAAATACATCAAAGAAACTTTTGAACGCACTTTTAAAAACATCACCATAGACGTTAAGTTAGAAAAAGACAATGACAACACTATTGTAACTAACCAATTTGAATTACAAATCACTGCAGTTGGTGGTTCAAACGCAACTAACTTATCCGTTATGAACCCGCTATTTATGTTCTTCTTTAGATCTGAACTTAGTGCAAAATTTGGTATCGCGGATCTTGCTGATTTTGGTGAAAACTTCGATGATCAAAAATACTGGGTACAACCTGAAGACAAAATTGACCTTACAGCAACTTATAGATTCTTGCAAGAACTTGAGGCTCAAGGCAAAATCAACAAAGAAACAGATGGCGGAACTCTGTGGCCACTTTACGAAACTCTAAAGAAAAACAACGGCTACTTTGTAGGCAACTTACGCCAAGTTGTTGAGTTTGGTATTAAATGTCAAACTGTTTGGGCAGGTTCTGCTCCGCAATATCCAGGTGAAGTTGAAGACCGCAACCGTTTAGTTGATGCTTTCTTAAAAATTTACTTCCAAACTTTTACTCAAATTCCACTATTTAACAACGTATCTTACTCAGAACTTTCACAACGCGTAATTTCTCCTCGCATCAAAGTTGAACACAACATCTTTGGCTTTGGTCAACAAAGATACTCACACCTAAATACCGACCCAGACTGGAAAAATTTAACTCCAGCAGACTACGGTTGGACTAACCCAAAATAGACAAAAACTCACCTATATATTTATATAAATAGGCTAAAAAATGCTATAATGTTTTAAACACATTTAAGCAAAAACTACTAAAAAAAGATAGAAAACCGCTAAAAGTTGTGTGTTTTCTATCTTTTTTATATCAAACACACAGATAAACGAAAGGAACTTGCCGATGCTAAAATACTTCTTAAAAAGATTCGGACTAATGTTAATTACTTTTGCGATCGTAATTTTTATCTTCTTTGCCTTCATTCACATGTTGCCAGACTACAACAAGTCTTTAGGAAACGACCCGCTTTACGACATAATTCGTGAGAGAGAAGGCCTAGATAAACCAATCATTGTTCAGTTTTTCTATTGGCTGAGAAATATTTTTGCACACGGTGACTTTGGTTTCTCTGCACATAAACGTCAATCTGCCGGGTCTGTAGTTTTCTCAAAAATCCCAAATACCTTGGCATTCCAAATTGTGCCCTATATTATTACAGTCCCTCTTGGCATAATGCTTGGGGTGGTTGCCGCACTTTATAAAAACAAAACAGCCGACAACGTTATTTCTGTTGGTATTATGGTGTTAATTTCTATTCCTACTTTCGTTTTAGCCGTCGTATTTCAATTAATTTTCTACTGGAAATTACACTGGGCACCAAGTCTTGGTGTGGCTTCGTCAAGTGAGTTTAAAGCAAATGCTCTCTATGGTATTTCTACATACATCATGCCAACTATCGTAATGGTGTTTGGCGGAATCGCTGGCTGGGCTCGCTCAATTCGTGCCGAGTTAACTGAGCAACTTACTCAAGACTACATGCTATTGGCTCGTTCAAAAGGTTTATCTAAAAGGCAAGCTGTGTATAGACACGCTCTTAAAAATGCTTTAGTTCCCTTCGCTCCGGCTATTTTTTTAGGTTTCCTTGGGCTAATTTCCGGATCTATTATTCTTGAAACCATTTTTAAAGTAGATGGAGTTGGAAAAGTTTATTTGACTGCTTTTAGCCAAAAAGACTACCCAGTGCTTTTACTAAATATGGTATTTTTTGAGTTTTTGGGTTTAATTACCTCAATTTTAGCCGACATGAGTTACACAATTTTAGACCCTCGCGTCAGAATTGGAAGTGGTAAATAATTATGCAAGACCTAGATAGAAGTAAATTTGTTTTAATTAACGAAGATAAAGAAATCACAGACAAACCGCTTGAAACTAAGCGAGTTGGCTACTACAAGGACGCCTGGAACCGCTTTAAGAAAAACAAGATGTCACTAACTGCGTTTATTATCATTTGTATTTTGATGTTTTTCGTGGTTTTTGGCCCGATTTTAAAAAACTACAAAGAACCTAGCCGTCTTGAGTTTAAAAATGATTTAAGTTATCTGCCACCCAGAATTCCGGGTGTATTTTCCGGAACTCGCTTTACCGAACTGCCACGTGAGTTTATTGAAAAAGCCAAGGCTCACCCTAAATACAACAATATGTTTCTGTCAGATACCAGCAAAAAGTACATGGACGAGGTTCATCAAAAAACTCCAAGTGCAAATATTCCGGTCAAAGTTGATCAGTATAAGTTTCTAGATTTTACTAAATCCTACTTTGGCACTGACTTAAAGCCAAACTACTACACTTTTACTAAGGCTGAGTTTGAAAACTTACTTAAGCGAAACTTAATTACCGCAATTCACGAAGTAGACCATCAAAAAGACATTTACAAGGTTTCAGTTAAATTCTTTGAAACCGCCTTGGGTCAAACTGTAGATCAAGTTAACTTCTGGTTTGGCACAATTGGAACTGGCGAGGACCTTTACACCCAACTTTGGCAAGGCGCCCGCATTTCTTTCATGGTAGCGCTGGCCGTAATTTCGGTAAACGCTTTAATTGGTTTAACAGTTGGTGCAATTTCTGGCTACTACGGCGGAACTTTTGACCTACTGTTTGACCGATTTGTAGAAATACTTTCCGGAATTCCTTTCATCGCCGTGTTAACTCTACTAGTTATTAAATATGGCACAACTTTCCCAGTTATCATTTTTGCTTTCACAATCACCGGCTGGATCGGCTACTACTCAATGGCCAGAATGCAGTTTTATCGCTTTAAAAACCGCGAGTATATTTTGGCTGCCCGCACACTTGGCGCGTCAGACGCGCGAATTATGTTTAGACACATTTTCCCAAATGCCATTGGCTACATGGTAACGTCTTTTGCACTAGCCTTACCTTCTTTTATTTTTTCAGAGGCATCTTTTGCCTACCTTGGAATTTTGAAGTATGGCAACACAATTTCGGTCGGACAACTGCTTGAGCAAGGCCAAAGCGTGATGCAATCGCAACCTCATGTCCTGGTGTTTCCGGCTATCTATATTTCTATTTTAATGATTACCTTTAACTTATTTGGCAACGGTTTAAGAGATGCATTTAACCCAAGTTTAAGAGGTGTTGAATAATGGCTATTTTAAATAAAGACAAAAAAGTTATTCTGTCAGTCGAAGATTTAAAAATTTCTTTTAAAACTCAATTTGGTATACTTCAGGCCATTAACGGCGTTTCTTTCGATTTACAAAAAGGCGAGACTCTCGCGATAGTTGGAGAATCTGGTTCTGGAAAATCAGTGACTTCCAAAGCCTTAATGGGGCTATTGGCCGGAAACGCTATTGTAGAAAACGGAAAAGTTTTATATGCTAACCGTGACCTGCTTAAAGTCAAAGAAGAAGTGTTTCACGAAATCAGGGGCTCTAAAATCTCAATGATTTTCCAAGACCCGATGAGTTCGCTAAACCCAATTGTTAAAATCGGTAAGCAAATTACCGAAACTCTGGTTTTTAAACTAGGAATGAATAAAGTTTTGGCCAAAAAACGCGCAATTGAACTGATGCGAGAAGTAGGAATTCCGGATCCCGAAAAAAGATATCACCAATATCCTTTTCAGTTTTCAGGTGGAATGCGCCAACGTATAGTTATTGCAATAGCACTTGCTAACAACGCAGAGATTTTAATTTGCGACGAGCCGACTACTGCCCTGGACGTTACAATTCAGTCACAAATCCTTGAGTTAATCCAAAAACTCAAAGAAGAGCGCAATCTTTCTATTATTTTTATTACCCACGACCTTGGAGTGGTCGCCAATATTGCTGACCGAATTGCTGTGATGTACGCGGGTAAAATTGTAGAAATTGGGACAACTGACGAGATTTTTTATGACCCTCGCCATCCATACACTTGGGCTTTGCTTTCTTCAATGCCGTCACTTGCTACTTCTGAAAAACTAGACGCAATCGGTGGAACTCCGCCAAACTTAACTCAAAAAATTAAAGGAGATGCTTTTGCGCCAAGAAACAAGTACGCGATGCAAATTGACCTTGAGCAAGCACCACCGATGTTTAAAGTGACAGACACTCACTTTGCCGCAACTTGGCTGTTGCATCCAAATGCTCCTAAAGTCACTTCTCCAAAAGCAGTGCTTGAAATTCAAAAGAAGAGAGGTAAAGTCCATGAAGCATAAAGTTGATTACTCAAAAACTCCTCTTTTACACGTTGAAAACTTAAAACAACACTTTAAAGTTGGAGTTGGCAAAAACCGGCTTAAAGTTAGAGCAGTAGATGGTGTTTCTTTTGATGTCTATAAAGGCGAAGTATTTGGTTTAGTTGGAGAGTCCGGTTGTGGAAAAACCACAACTGGCCGCACTATCATTAGACTATACAAACCTTCTGACGGTCGCGTGGTATTAGGAGGCCAGACTATAGTTGCCGGAGTTGGCGACTTAGTTTCTAAACTAAAAAAAGCCAGACGAGAATACAAAACAACTCTACTTAACTCAGTTTTTCCCAAAACTAAAGAAGCAGCCGCCAGACTTAACGAGTTTAGAGAAAATTACCTTACAGATAAGGCTAAAATCCATAAATTCCGCCAAGACTTAAAGGCTGAGTATTTAACAGAACGCGAAAAAAGCCTGCTTTATAAAAATAAGATTTTTGACATTAAAAACTTTTATGCAGCTAAAGTCCAAAAAGGTAACTTAAACTACAAGGCAGAACGCGAAGAAATTATTTCTTTTACCTACAACGCAAAAGAAAAAGAATATAAAATTGCTTTAAAGAAAGCCAAAAAAGCGTACCGCCAAAAAATTATTGGCATCAATGACTCCGCAGCTTTGACTAAAAACACTAAGCTTGAGTTAAAGAAAGACTTTCAAGAACAATACGCGCAAACTATACTGAACATAGAAAAAGAATACTTGCCTTTAATTGAAGAAAACGCAAAAACTATCATTTCTAAAGAAGAAATGCAGGCTAAACTAAAAGAGTTAGATGCTTTTCATAAAGAAAAAACCGACATTCAGTATGTTCGTGAAGCCAATGAAATTGAAGAGTTTAAAGCAAACGCCGACCTTCCCAAAAAAGGTTATTTAAAAAATTATTTACTTGCACGACTTTTTGCTTGTTTTGGACTTTCTAAAAAATACGCAAAAGATGCAGATAAGTTAAGCGAAATTACTGCCAAAACTGCTAAAGACTTTAGTGAACATAAAGCACTTAAACGACGCAGATTTGTGAATTTCTTTAAATATTGGTTTAAAGAAAGACCAAGATTTTTAGCAGTTAAACTACTTGAGTCTTACGCGTTTTTCTTAACACGCATTAAAAACCACTTTATTTTAACTAAAAATAAGTTGGTTTTAGCAAAAACCAAAAAAGGACTGATTTTTAGAACATTAACTAAAGAAAACTACGAATACATTGCAGAAAAATCAAAAGTACTGGAGAAATTCAGCCCCAAATACCAAACTTATCTAAACGCTAAGTTAGACTTTTTAGAAAAGGCTAAAGCCTTAGTTAAACAAATTAAGTTTGTTTCTCGCGAGCACCGTTCTAAATCTGCAAAAGTAGCGGCGTCTAAAATTCAAATGATTTTCCAAGACCCGATTTCTTGTCTAAACCCACGTATGACAGTGCAAGAAATTATTGCAGAAGGTCTTAGAATCAAAGGTATTAAAAACCGCAAGGAACTGGAAGAGCGAGTTACCAAAGCACTCCTTCAAGTTGGCCTCGCTCCTGAATACGCAACTCGCTACCCACATGAGTTTTCAGGTGGACAAAGACAGAGAATCGGTATTGCTCGTGCACTTGTCATGGAACCTGAAGTCATCATTGCCGACGAGCCAGTGTCTGCCCTAGACGTTTCAATTCAAGCGCAAGTTATTAACCTGCTTCAAGACTTAAAGGAAAAACTAGGTTTAACTATTTTATTTGTTGCCCATGACCTTTCGGTTGTCAAGTTCTTTTCAAACCGTATCGCCGTGATGTTCTACGGTAAAATTGTAGAACTAGCGGATTCTGATGAACTATTTAAAAATCCACTACACCCTTACACCAAATCTCTACTTTCTGCAATCCCACAACCTGACCCTGACTACGAACGCAGTCGTAGGCGAATTTACTATGACCCTACTTCACATCCTTACGACGTTGAAGTGCCTGAAATGGTAGAAATTAAACCTGGACACTTTGTTTTCGCTTCACCAAGCGAAATAAAGGCAATGCAAGTAGAAATTAAGGAGGAAAAATAATGGCAAAAAAATTACTAATTGTCTTGTTTTCTTTTTTAACTTTAATTTTATTTACGGCTTGTGGTTCATATAAAGTCAAAGGTATCCAAATTGCATACTACATTCCGCAAGGTCATCTTGCTCCAAGTGAGTTTACAGAAGTTCCTAAAGACGGAATTAAGTTAAACAAACCGGTTGCCAAAAAAGTTAACGCTAAAGGTGAAGTTATTCAACCAGGCTATGAACTTTTTGCTCCGGCTAAAATAATTGCTTGGTATTTAGATCCTGCACACACAGAAGAGGTTAACTTTGAGACACACCGTTTTAAAGAATCTGCTGCTTTGTTTGCCAAAATCGAGTTTACAGAAATTAAAATCAACTTGGCTACACTTCAACCAGACACAGTAATAGAAGGAGACATTCCTACTAAATACGACTTTGCAAAAGGCACTAACCTGCCAAGCGCTAAACGAATTGGCTATGATTTTAAAGGATGGTCAACAACTGATCCTAGTCTGCCTGACTTTGACCCTGTTAACTCAGTGGTGCTTTCACTTAAAGAAAAAACATATTTTGAAGACATCACACTTTGGCCTTATTTCTTGCCAGTCGAATATCAAATCACAATTGTTGCCGATGGCAAAAGATATGAAGTTGATGTGCTATTTGGCCAACAAATTCAAAAACTAATTGAGTTAACCAAAGAGCTTACTAGCAAATACGGCGATAAGTTTAAAGGATGGTATTTTCCTTCAGCCGATGGCTTTAAAGAGGAACTTAAGTACGACGAAAAAGGTATCTTCAACGGAGTTTACTACTTATTAGACGGCAAGGCAATTCAAAGTACTCGCCGTGACGGTACTATTAAGGCAAGAATTGACAAGTAAAAAAATTCAAAAAACTAAACTAATATATTTAGCCATGCTGTGGACTGCTTTTTTAGCAGTCTTACTCGCTGCATTTTTGCTTTATTTTTTAAAAGTTCCAAAACCTATTTTTACAACTATATCCTTACTTTTAGTGCTAGTTTACTTTATTTTAGTTTTAGTTTTTAAAACTAAAATCACTGCTTTGAACTTGAAACAAAAATATTTAAAGTTAAAAGAAACTAAAGTACAGCCGTTTTTGGTTAAAAAAACTTTTTTTGAAAAACTACCAAATTCTTTGCAGGCAAACAACTTCACACTGCAAAGTAGTACCCTGGATTTTAATTTATACTTAAAAGAAAATACTCAAAATCGTGGGCTAGAACTTACTTTTTATTTAAAAAACCCCAAGACTGACTTTTTGGATACAAAAATTGATGCAGAAATTAAAAAAATCCTAAAACGCTTTGAACAAAAAAGAATTACCTACTTAACTTGTTTGATTTTCAAAAAATACAGCGAGCGTTCTGCACAAGCAGAACTAGAAGCAGACAATTTAGTTTTTTTAAAAAACCGTGGTTTTAACTTCACTTCTGTCAACATCGCTTATTTTGAAAAAGAAAGCGCAGTTTACTTTTTGCACTCAAAAAGTTTTTATCCAACTACCTACTTTAAAGCAGCAAATGAAACTATTTTAAACTTAACTAATTAAGTATTTATTTTAAAAAACCAGCAATCGCTGGTTTTTATCACGAAATAAAGCATTACATTTTACCTATTTTTTTAGCATTTTGCCAGAGGAGAAATTATGAAAAATATTATCTTTGATTTAGACGGTACACTTCTAGACACATCAAAGGACATCATAAAAGCAGTAAACTCAACGCTTGCTTACTTTAAGTTTGCAAAAGCCAATAAAGACAAAATAATTTACTGCACCGGAAACGGTTCACGTGAACTTATTCAGTGTGTGTTAAACGACAAACAAAACATTGACCAAATGGTCAAACACTACAACCAAGCATACAATGAAGACCCGCTTAAATACACCAAGCCTTACAAAGGTATCTTAGATATGTTAAATACTTTGAAAGCAAGTGGTGCAAGACTTTTTGTAATTTCAAATAAACCTGAGTTTTTAGTTAAAAAAATCGTAGACTTTTACTTTCCAAACATCTTTACACATGTTCTTGGATTTAGTCAAAATCTACGTGCCAAACCTGCGCCAGACACCCTAAACTTTCTTAGTCGCAAATATGGATTTAGTCCAGATGAATGCATTTTTATTGGCGACAGTGAAGTCGATTTGCGCTTCGCAGAAATTGCCAAAATTCCTTGCTTTTTAGTCTCTTACGGCTTCCGTTCTTTTGATTTTCTGCACACTATTTCGCCAAGAAGCACAATATTTAAGTCAGTAAAAGCCCTTAAAACGGCTTTACTTAGCGATATAAATGATTAAGTTCACCAAGCAAATTACCAAAGAAGGAATTAGACTAGGCGAACTTCGCTTTGAAAACGGCACTGTTGTAGAGACACCTGTTTTCATGCCAGTTGGCACTAAAGCCACTGTTAAAACTCTAGATGTAAACGAAATTGAAGAGGTTTCAGAAGGCCTGATTTTAGCCAATACCTACCATCTTTGGCTCCATCCTGGTACTGAAGTTTTAACTGAGGTTAAGGGTGCCAAGGCCTTTATGCATTGGCCAAAGGCTATGCTTACAGACAGCGGGGGATACCAAGTTTTTTCTTTGACCAAAAACCGCAAAATCACGGAAGAAGGCGTGATGTTTAAGAACCCTGAAAACGGTGATAAGTTGTTTTTAACGCCAGAGAAATCAATGGAAATCCAAATGGCAATTGGCGCAGACATTGTAATGGCGTTTGACGAATGCCCGCCAGTTTACGCAGACTTTAAATATATGGAAAAGTCAATTGAGCGAACTACTAGGTGGCTAAAGCGTTGCCAAAACGCCTTAACTTCTAGCCAAGCACTTTTTGGTATCAACCAAGGTGGACTGGACTTGCAACTTAGACTAAAGTCGCTTGCAGAAATCACAGCGCTTGACTTGCCAGGCTACGCAATTGGTGGTCTTGCGGTTGGCGAAACTAACCAAGAGATGTACAAAGTACTTGATTTCATTGTGCCTAAAATGCCCGAAGACAAACCTAGGTACTTAATGGGTGTGGGCAAACCTGCTAACTTAGTTGAAGCAATTGAACGCGGAGTTGACATGTTTGACTGTGTGATGCCAACTAGAAATGCCAGACACGGCCACATTTTTACAACAACCGGTTCTATTAACATCAAAAACGCAAAGTTCAAACATGACCACACACCACTAGACAGCGGACTTAACCACAAGTTTGCCAATTACTCAAAAAGTTATTTGCATCACCTATTTAAAACAAACGAAAAACTAGGTGAGCGCATTGCCACTGTTCAGAACTTAGCATATTTAAAACACTTAGTTAACGAAATTAAACAAGCGGCAAAAGCCGGTAAATTCAGTGAATTTAAAGCCAAGTTTTATGCAACTACTAACTACACAAACAGTTGAAAAACAGGCTTAAAAACGCACGAAAAACGCAAAAAATAAGTTATAATTGAAATAAAGAGGTACTTTTTTAATGGATACAGTAAACAATTTTCAAATTAAACCCCTAATCATGGTCGCAGGTGTTGGCGGCGGCGGTGGAAACGCTATTAACCGTATGATTGAAAATAACGTAAGCGGTGTGACTTATGTTGCTATTAACACAGACTCTCAAGACCTAAAACGCTCACTTGCAGAAATCAGAATACTAATTGGAGAAGGCCCTGACAAAGGACTTGGCGCCGGTCAAAACGCAAGTCGCGGACAAGAAGCGGCAACCGAATCTGAAGACGCTATTCGCCAAGCCTTGAAACCCGCTAAAATGGTTTTCGTAACTTGTGGAATGGGTGGAGGTACTGGAACTGGTGCTGCGCCAATTGTCGCTAGAGTTGCCAAAGAAGAAGGTGCACTAGTTGTGGGTGTAGTCACAAAACCATACACCCTGGAAGGTAAACGACGCCGTGAAAATGCACTGCGCGGAATTGCTGAACTTAAACCAAACTGCGATGCTTTGATTGTTATTGAAAACGACAAATTAAACGAAATTTCAGATCACCGCACTACCTTACTTGACGCTTTTCGCGAAGCCGATAACGTACTTCGCCAATGTGTGCAAGGTATCTCTGACTTAATTATGTATCCTGGTGTGATTAACGTAGACTTTGCAGACGTGAAAACCGTGCTTAAAGACAAAGGCACTGCTATCATGGGAATTGGTGTGGCAAGTGGTGAAAACAAAGCCATTAAAGCAGCCAGAGCCGCAATTTCTTCCAAAATTTTGGAAACTTCAATTCAAGGTGCAACCGACGCTATTTTAAATATCACTGCACCTACTGAACTTTCTCAGTTTGAGTTAAGTGAAGTTATGCAAGAAATTAGAAATAACACTTCAACTGACATTAACATCATCATGGGTGTGATGATTAACGATAAACTAGTTGACGAAATTATTGTGACAGTCATAGCCACCGGTGTTGAATTAACTAAATCTCACACTGACGCCGAGAGTTTTGCCAATGAACTGGTTAAAAATACAGAGACCGCTTTTTTTAACCAAGAAATTAAAAAAATCCAAGACCAACAGCAAGACGACTTTTTTGCGTCATTTAACCAAGACACAGACAAAAGCCAAGATGCGGAGAGTGATGAAAACTCAGATATCCCATTTTGGGCGCGAAAATAATGCTGAAAGCCGGAATTGTTGGCCTGCCGAATGTCGGCAAGTCTTCACTTTTCAATGCTTTAACTAAAGCCAGCGCTTTATCTGCCAACTATCCGTTTGCCACAATAGAGCCAAATGTTGGCCAAGTTGTGGTCCAAGACAGTCGTTTGGATAAATTAGCCTCAGTTTACTTGCCTAAAAAAACAACTTACGCTGCTTATCAGTTTATAGACATCGCAGGCCTTGTTAAAGGAGCAGCAAGCGGCGAGGGTCTTGGCAATAAGTTTCTTTCACACATCAGGGAAGTTGACGCCATCGTCGAGGTTGTGCGTTGTTTTAAAGACAACAATGTCTTGCACGTTGAAAACTCAGTAGACCCAGTTAGAGACGCTCAAATTATAGACACAGAACTAGCCCTTGCGGACCTTGAAATTGTTGAAAACCGCATTGCTAAAATTGAAAAGAAAGCGCGCACCCAAAAAGATAAAGAAGCCATCCAAGAAGTTGAAATTTTAACTAAAGTAAAATCTGCAATTCTTGCCGAAACCCAACCTGACTTAACCGAAGACGAGCGTTTTTTAGTTAAGTCTCTTAATTTACTTACCTTAAAACCTCTGATTTACATCGCCAATATTTCTGACGACAAAGAAGACGAAACTTCAAATGCTAACCTAAAGGAAATCAAAGCGTACGCCGATGCCCGCCATGCTCAAGTATTAGCGGTCTGCGTGAAACTAGAAGAAGAAGTTGCCAAAATGAACAAAGACGAGCGAATTGAGTATCTTGAACAATTTGGTTTTGACAAAACCGGACTTGACCAAATTATAGAAACAATCTACTCAACGCTCAGTCTTTCTACTTACTTTACAGCCGGTCCTGACGAATGTAGAGCCTGGACTTTTAAAGCTGGCTCTAAGGCCCCAGATTGTGCTGCGATAATTCACACCGACTTTAAACGTGGTTTTATCAAAGCAGAAGTTGTTGCTTATGCTGATTTTTTAAAGTATGGCTCAATTAACCTAGCAAAAGAAAAAGGAGCCCTTCGCCTAGAAGGAAAAGAATACTTAGTTAAAGACGGCGATATCATAACTTTTCGCTTCAATGTCTAACCAAAAAGGAGATTTTTCATGTTTGGATTTAAGAAAAAAACCCCAATTGTTACAACCCCTACCTACACAAAACGCGAACTTATTGTCTTTAAACGACTAGATAAAGCAGACGACGAAACTCTACTTGAGTTTGCCGAAATGATAAAGCAAGGCAAACCAGTGGTTTTGAATTTTGACTTACTTAAAATAGCCGATGCTAACAAAGCAATTGCGTTTTTATCTGGATGCGTTTGTGCGTTAAACGGTGAAGTTATTGAAATGAACGAAAAAGTTTTTCTGTTTGCCGACGACACTCTTTATTTAGATGGCACGATTGATAAATTTTTAAAAGAAGTAATTAAAGACTAAAAGAAGGAAAATAAAAACAACATATGGATTTTAAAGATACCCTACTTTTGCCCAAAACCGAGTTTCCGATGCGCGGGAACTTAGGTGAAAAAGAACCCTTAATTCAAGCACCTTGGGCTAATGATTTACTTTTTTTAAAAAGAAATCAAATTAACAAAGAAAAATCAGGAAATGAGTTTTGTTTCCACGATGGTCCGCCTTACGCTAATAACCCAATTCATATGGGCCACGCTTTAAACAAAATCTTAAAGGACTTTATTGTCAGATTTCACCAACTAAACGGCGATGTTGTGGACTTCACACCTGGCTGGGATATGCATGGTCTGCCTATTGAAAACGCCGTTATTAAACTCGGAGTTAACCGCAAAGGAGACCCTGTTAAGTTTAGAGAAGAGTGCGCAAAGTTTGCAGAAACTCAACTTAACCGTCAACGCAGTCAATTTCAAAGACTGGGCTGCATTGGTAATTTTGAAAAACCTTACCGCACGCTTGAGCCTAGTTTTGAAGCCAGAGAAATTGAGGCTTTTGCCAAAATGGTAGAAAAAGGTTTAATTTACCGTGGGTTTAAACCAGTTTACTGGTCTTGGTCTTCAGAGTCCGCGCTTGCAGAGGCCGAAGTTGAATACCACGACATTGAATCTCCTTCTATTTTTGTTCGGTTTAAGGTCAAGAAAACCAAAGGAATTCGTGAACTTAAAAACGCAAGTCTCTTAATTTGGACAACTACTCCTTGGACTTTGCCGGCCAACTTAGCAATTTGCGCGTCTCCTTACTTAACTTACTCAATTGTTGAAACTAACCGTGGTAAGTTAGTGGTAGCATCTGATTTACTAAATACCCTTCAAACCAAGTTAAACTTAAGCGAAGTCAAAGTAATTTCTGAAATCAAAGGTACTGACCTTGAAAAGGTTACCTACACGCATGTTCTTACCAATAAAGAACATATGGTAATACTTGGCGAACACGTTTCGGCAGAAGACGGAACTGGACTTGTACATACTGCACCTGGACACGGAGAAGACGACTTTAAAGTTGGACAAAAATTCGGGCTGCCTGCTTTTTCGCCAATTGACGGCCACGGTGTATTAACTAAAGACGCAGGGGAATTTGCAGGCCTTTTTTTTGAAGACGCGAACTTAGCAATTATTAAATACTTAAAACAAACCGAAGCCCTACTTGGTGAGTTTAAAATCACGCACTCATACCCTCATGACTGGCGCACTAAAAAACCTATAATTTTTAGAGCAACCCCTCAATGGTTTCTCTCAATTGAACCACTTAAAAAAGACTTATTTAAAGCAATTGACTCAGTTACTTGGACACCTGAGTGGGGTAAAATCAGAATGAATAACATGATAGCACAGCGTAAAGACTGGTGTATTTCTCGCCAACGTCTTTGGGGTGTGCCAATTCCGGTTTTCTACGCAGAAGACGGAACTCCAATTCTGAACACCAAAGTAATTGCCCACATCAAGGCGCTTTTTGAAAAACACGGCTCTAACATCTGGTTTAAACTGCCTGCAGAAGAGTTGCTTCCAAAAGGTTTTACGCATCCAAAATCGCCAAACGGTAAATTTAAAAAAGAAACTGATATTATGGATGTTTGGTTTGACTCAGGAACTTCTTTTTTAAGCCTTGATGGACGCATTTCTGAGCTTTATTTAGAGGGTTCTGATCAATACCGTGGTTGGTTTAACTCAAGTTTAATAAACTCAGTTGCGCTTAACAAAACTGCACCTTACAGACAAATCATTTCTCATGGTTTTGTGTTAGACGAAAAAGGTTTTAAGATGTCTAAGTCTGCTGGCAACGGAGTTGACCCCAACACTGTTGTAAAAACTCTGGGCGCCGATGTACTTCGCATCTGGGCGGCCTCTGTTGACTACTCACAAGACGTCAGAGTTTCTGGGAACTTACTTAAAATAGCCGCTGAGACTTACCGAAAAATTAGAAACACCATTCGCTATCTACTTTCTAACTTAAGTGATTTTGACAAAACCAACTACTACGCATTTTCTATGCGCAGCAACTTATCTAAAATTTATACAATTAAGTTAAATGAGTTAGTCAAAGAAGTTAAAACTCAGTTTGAAAACTATAATTTCGCCAAAGCCTTGCAAGCAATTGTACTATTTATTACCAATGACTTGTCTGCTTTTTATCTAGATGTAACTAAGGACACTCTCTACATTGAACCAAAGCACTCGTATACCCGCGAAGAAGTACAATCTACTTATCTAGATATCTTAACTAAACTGCTTGTCATGCTAAACCCAATAATTCCGCACACCACACAAGAAGCCTGGCAAACTTTGACCAAAGACCCAGACTCACAAATTTATTTAGAGAAGTTCTATCCATGTGTTGGAAATTTCTCTGAGTTTACAGAACTGCTTGTAGATTTCGCTCAGTTTACAGAAGTCAGACAAGCAGTGCTTAAGACTCTTGAAGAGATGCGCGCAAGCGGAGGAATTGGCAAATCTCTGCAGGCTGTTTTAAACTTAACTTTAACAGATTCTCAACTTACTGCTTTTAAAAATCTGAACTTTGACCTGCCAACTGTCTTGCAAGTTGCTAAAGTTAATCTAAACTTTGGAAATGAGTTTAAAGTCAGTGCTACTGTTTCTAAAGACAAGTCTTGCTTGCGTTGTTGGAATGTCCGACCTGATTTAAGTGCCAAGGGACTATGCTTGCGCTGCCAAGAAATTATTGCCAAGGAGTATCCAAATGCTTAATGTACTTTTAGTTATGTCTAGTCAAGAAAGACAAACCCAAGACTTTATTGCCGCCACCCTTTCTCATTTTGCAGTAGTCTGGGCTTTAGTGCTTCCAGAAAGTCCAGTGGGCGGTTGTCTTAAAAACCCAGGATATGTAAAACTCAGCCGAGTTGTTCCGACCCTTTCTTCAACTCGCGATACCTATCTTTTTGAAAGCAAACCAGTTGCGATTTTGGAACTGGCTAAAAAAACTTTTGGCGTGAAATTCGACATTTGTGTATTTGCTGGCAACAAAAACTTAGTGCTGGGCGCAGACCTTGCAACTAACTTAGTTTTTCCGTTTGCTTTTAATGCTGCAGTTTCAGGAGTTCCAACTTGCTTAATTTCAAGCCGCGAAACACTTTCCGATAACTTTAAACTAAACTTCAAAACTTGGTTAAATGAGTATTTTTTAAAAAAACTATATTCAAAATACCCACTATTAAACGTCAACATACCAACTAGTTTGGCAAAAAGCACTTGTATTACTGAACTTGCTGACTTTAAAACTACTTATCAGTTTTTAAAAGAAGAAGCGACCGACTCTGCTTTGGTTTTTAAAACCATGCTTTCGGTAGACGCCAAAATTTCTACAACTCAAACTGACCTGATAGCCGTTGAAAAGGGTTTAATTTCGGCCACTCCGATTTTAACTAATTTCACTGATTTTGCTAAAATTTAGCCAAAAATCTAAAAGTTTAGTATAATTTTTAAGTAGAATTAAGGAATATTTGTGAAAGATTTTAACATTCATTTTTTTAAAAAAAGTACTCAGCGCCCGGCTATCAACGCCAACCTACACGCCTATCTTTTGGCAGTTGGTGCCTATTCTGTTGAAAACGAAAAAGACGCAGTAAAGTATGTACTTAGACATCCTGATTTGCAATTTAAGGCCGCTTTTTACATCACTCGCTCATCTAGTGTCCCTGAACTTTGGAAACTAAACCCAGAGTACTACGACATTAACTTCCGCCTGTCATTTCCGTTTGTTTCGCCCACCTACTTTGTTGAACTTATCTTAAATAGAGTTAAGCATATATGCGAAACTTTTGGGCTCGTTGTTTACTCTGAGTTTTTCAAAGACATTTTGCCTTTTGACCAAAGTCAAGTTCTTGAAATTTTTAAATACATCAAAGGACAATACAAGGTCAGACATCCCGAAGAACTAATTAACTACCTGCAAGTATCGCCGCGCACGGCCACGCTTGCTTTAACTTACTTAGAAGAATACCGCGCACTTTCTCAACATTTTAGTGAAACCGGTGTGTTTGTACCTAGATACAAACTACTTAAAGACAACAAAAACAACGCATATTTTGCCGTTGTTTGGCCTGAGAAAACCGGGCTTTTAGTACCGCCTGTTTTGGATTTAGTTTATCTTGAACAAGGTGAGCACTACAGGGTTCTTGACTTTAAGCAAATTAAAGAAATCGCCGAGGCTTACCTTGAGCCTGTGCCTGGGTTTTTAAAGGAGAGTAAAATTATTCCTTTAAAGCGTGCCAAAAAAGTCCAAAAACTTATTTTAAAACATAGACTACCAGATGTAGAAAAGCAGTTTACTGAATGCAGACTGCATAATTTAGTTGATTAGGAGGAAATAATTATGGAACTAAATAAATACATAGACCACACAAAACTAGGTGCATACTGCACAGAAGAAAGCATCGTTCAACTTTGCAAGGAAGCAAAAGAATATAAATTCAAATCAGTTTGCATCAACCCTTGCTTCATCCCACTTGCTAAACAAGAACTAGAAGGCTCAGATGTGCTAGTGTGCACAGTAATTGGCTTCCCACACGGAGCGACAACTACCGAAACTAAAGTTTTTGAAACCAAAGACGCAATTAAAAAAGGTGCAGATGAAATTGACATGGTTATCAATGTGTCTGACTTAAAAAATGGACACAAAGACCGTGTGCTTAAAGAAATTAAGAAAATCAAAAAAGCCTGCGGTGAACGCGTACTTAAAGTCATTATTGAAACAGCGCTTCTTACTAAAGAAGAAATTAAACTAGCGTCTAAGTTAGTTGTACGCGCTAAGGCTGATTTTGTTAAAACCTCAACTGGTTTTGCTGAATACGGGGCACGTTTTGAAGACGTGGCTTTAATGGTGAAGACCGTTAAAGGTATGGCTGAAGTTAAAGCATCTGGTGGAGTTAAAAACAAACTAGATGCCGAAAAGATGATTGAACTTGGCGCAACTAGAATTGGAACTTCAAAAGGTCTGCTAATTGTTAAAGGAGAAGAAGGTGATTCCAACTCCGCATATTAGTCTAAAAGACAAAAGCCAAATCGCGCCAATCGTCTTAATGCCAGGCGACCCGCTTCGCGCTAAATATATTGCCGAAACTTATTTGACTGATGTTGTGCAAATCAACTCAGTTCGAAATATGTTTGGCTTCACTGGAACTTATAAGGGCAAAAAAGTTACAGTTTTTGGCTCTGGTATGGGCCAACCTTCAATTGGAATTTATTCATATGAACTGTTTGCTTTCTATGGTGTTGAAAAGATTATTAGAATTGGTTCGGCTGGTTCCTACCACGCAGACCTGCCAGTTTACTCAGTAGTTTTGGCAGACGCAGCCTACTCAGAGACTACATATGGTCTTGCTTTGATGAACTACCAATCAAACATTGCAACTGCCTCAGCTTCACTAAACGCTAAAATCAAACAAGCCGCAGACAGCATTGGAGTAGATTTGAAAGTCGGCTTAATTCACTCATCTGACGTGTTTTACGCAGACAATCCAGTTTACGAAGCAAAACGTCAAAAAGCCAATCCGCTTTGCGTAGAAATGGAGTCGTTTGCTTTATTTTTAAATGCCCAAAAACTAGGCAAACAAGCCGCTTGCCTTTTAACTATTTCTGACAATTTAGTGACAAAGGAAGTCACAACCGCAGAGGAACGCCAAACTTCTTTCAATAAAATGATGGAAGTAGCCCTAGAAACTGCTTTACTTTAATTTCAAAAACTAAAATACTAAAGAGGTAAAAAAATGCCTGCAGATATTTTAAATCCAGTTAGATACAGAGAAGATTTCTTAAAAGACCACGCTAGCGGTACCGAGACTTATTTAAATGAGTTGCTTGAACAAACTGGCACTTCTTTAAAAGAAAACCAAGCCGCTTGCCAAGAAATCAATGCGCTTGACAAAGTACTTTTAAAAACTAAACGCAAGTTTAGTTTATTTAAAACAGGCATGGGTATTTTGCTTACTCTTTTAGTAATTTTAGTGCTGACCGCAATTGGCGGCGCATATTACGTTTTTACAGAACCTGGTATTTCGCTTAGCCCTGCTGCTGTTTACTCAATTTTTGTAAGTTGTATATTAGTAGCAGTTGGATTTTTGGTTTTAATCATTTTAACTTCAATTTTCCTTTCTAAAAAAAATAAGAAGTTTAAGGCAACAATTTCTAATTTTGAGGAAGTAATCGGCGCTAAAATTGAAGAGACTATAAGTAAACTACATGAGTTTTATCGTGCATTTAACTACAGTCAAGTTTACAGCCAAACGCAGGCACAAATTCCGGAAATTGAGTTTTTAAAGTCAGCCGATACTAACTTCGTTAAATATATTGAAAAGAATTTTGACCCAGTGTACGTGCCTTCTTCAACTACTATGTTAGTTGACTACAGAGCCGGTTATTTTTACAAAAATCCGTTTATTGTTGGAATGTATAAAGAAATGAATATGGTTCCGCACACCTACACAGGTAGTTTAGCAATTAGCTACTACTCAGGTTTTGGTGAACACAGACGCCTGGTTTCAGAAACCTTGCATGCCACATTAGTTAAACCAAAACCAGAATACAAGTACATTGCTGTAAACTCACTATACGCCAATGCTGTGCCCGAACTTGAGTTTGAAAAGGCACCAGTTCTTGACTACAATCCTGCTAAACACGACAAATACATCAAACAAGCCGAAAAAACACTTGCTCAAATTGAAAAAAAGAACGCAGACTTCACCCCGATGTCAAACACTGAGTTTGAAGCGATGTTTCCTGCGACTAAACGTTCATCTGAACAAAAATATCGGGCTTTTTTTGGCCAAGTTGCCCAACAAAACTTAATAAACTTTGCCAAAACTTTGCCAAGTGGTCGCAACTACACTTACTCAAAATCTCACAACACTAACGAAGTTGCACTGCGCGAACTAAGTGAAAGTTTTGACATAAATCCGCTTGAGTTTGTTGGCTATAACTTAACTATCTTTTTAAATAAATACAGAGAATACGCAAAAGTTTTAAGTGCTTCTCTATACGACAGTTTTATTCCTTATCTTTCAAATCCAGTTCTACTTGAAGGAAATATTTCAAAACAACCTGAGTACTCAAGGCAACCATCTGTCCTTGAACACCTTGCCTTGCTTGCTAAATTAAAAAACACAGAACTTCTGCCAGACGAAGCCGGAATTGATGAATACATTTTAGAACCACTTTCTGAATACGACAGCGTTTGCAAAGTGCATTCTTTTAAAGCGGTTCCCAGAGTTGAATATGTTGTTGTAAACGCTGGAGACGGTCCACACCAGGTTCCTGTCAATTGGATTGAGTACATCCCTGTTTTTAAAGAACTAAGATACAAAGTTGCACCTAACCAAGTGGACTCAAATTATTTTGAAAATAACTTCTTTGATAAAAACAATCAAGCCTATAGCGAAGAAAACACAGTTTCAATTGTCAAATAAGGCTATTTTGAGATATAATAATTTAGGTACAGATTTTTAAGTGTGAACTTAAAAAAACGCACAAAGGAGATAATTATGGCAAATTTATTAGACGAAGTTAACGGCCCTGTTATGGAAAGTGGCCAAGATATTAACGTTATTGGTAAAAGAATTGACGCAAAAGTAGGCTGGGGATCTACCTTATTTGAGTTCTTACTGTGGTTTCCGCTACTACTTCCTGGCTTAATTTTCTTATTTAAAAAAATTAAAGCAAGAAACTTTTTTATGCGCCTTGAGCAAAAAATGCAACGCGCGGCTTCAGAAGTTGACACTTACCTTGAACACCGCCTTGAAATTCTTAAAAACGTCGCTGCTTTAGTCAAACAACAAGTAAAACACGAAAAGGATGTTTTTGAAGGAGTTGCCGCACTTAGAGGTGGAGTAAAACCTGGACAAATTACAGAAGAGACTAGAAACGACATCCAGGCACAAGTTGACCGTGGCTTTTCACAAATCAACCTAGCATTTGAGGCATATCCTGAACTTAAGTCAAATCAAGTTATCGAAAGCGCAATGCGTGATAACACCAACACCCAAAGAGAAATTACTGCTGCTAGAATTTACTACAACGACATTGTAGATCAATGGAACCGTAATTTATTTGTTTGGCCAACTAAACAAATTGTGGCTGCTAAAATGTCGCTAACCACTAGAATTCCGTTTGCCGCATCTAAAGAAGTTAAAGCCGCTGCTCGCCAAACTTTCTTTTAATTTAAACACCCATCAACATAAATTTTTAAAAAGGACACAACTATGAGAGATAAAGTAAAATTAGTTTGCACATCTTGCAAAGAAGAAAACTACTACACAAATAAAAACAAGAAAACTACACCTGACAAACTTTCTTTTAACAAGTATTGTGCTCGTGAACGTAAAACTACTGTTCACACTGAAAAAAAATAATTTAAAGTAACTTAAAACTAAAAATTAAACAAAACAATTACTTAGCCATTTCAGGCTAAAGTATTCATTTCAAAGAGGTATTATATGGACAAAAACCGCTTAGAATTTATGCATAAATTCTTTTTAGACAACCCAAAAAGTTATGGTTATGAAAAGGCTAGTCAGTATATTTATGAAACTGATCGCAAGGCTTTCAACAAAGCCTGCCGTTTATTTAACTTAGATCCGGCTCAGTATCATTTTAATAACTTTATGTTAGTCAAAACTCCAGATATTTTAAGAAAGACAACCCTAAACTTTAAAGTTGTGCTAAAAGACGGAGATACCCAAGAAGTTTTTTACGAAACTGCTAACTTAACTCTGCTATTTTTCGCACCAGACTCAATCAAGGTATATACCGCCAGAGCCGACTACAACTACGACTTTATTTACCCAATTTCTTCAACTGATGTGCTGTATTCAGACGTTGTATCTCTTGACACTGAATACAAACTAGACGACATTACAAAACCTCGCCGCGAAACTTTTAACTTAGTGTTGAAATTTTCAAACGGAACTAATTATTCTTTCCCGCTTCGCGACCGTCTGTTTACTGGTGAGCACGCTGAGTTTGAACCAACTGAAATTGAATACGGTTTAATTCACCAAATTAAAGGCTTAATTCGTTAGTTTTTAAGACAAATTATTTATAAATGTAAAAAAAGACCAGGTAACCTGGTCTTTTTTCTTGCTTTAGTTTGTTTAGCAGTCTTTAAGTTCTGTGTGTGAATATCTAGTTTGGTTTTCTGAAATCGCTTTAATAAAAAACTCAACTTCAAAAATTCGTTTTCGTTCGTTTAGTTCTTTATTTTTATGGTTTTGGAAATACTTAACTACCCTGAAGGCAATTTCTGGGTGGTCAATGAAGGGGTTGCGGTTGCCCTGAATTTTCTGAATACGATTGTTTCTGTTGATTTCAAACTGGTCAACCGGGTCTTTTTTAAGCAAGTAAGCAAAGTCATCAACATTTCCGATATACGCGCCTTCAGGTACATAAGTCATTTTAAAAGGTTCTTCGACCACAAAATTTAACTCAGCGTAGTGAATTATCATGTAAAGTAATATACGAACGGCGTCCCCTCCATGTTTATAACTTGGAAAGTATTTACGTGAACCTGCTAATTGTGCCTCGGCGTGATCGTCAAAATACTGACCATTTTCATTTTTCGCAACATAGTAAAAATTATTTCTGGCTGAGTTTACATTAGTATTGCAAACTCTTAAGTTATGTAAATCAGCAGCTAAATTGCGTTCAGCGCCTTTTACTCTTGGAACACCAAGTCTGGAGTTTACCCAAACGTGTTCACGATTCCAAGGTTTGCCGCCAGTCCATTTTGGCGCAAACTCTTCTCCGTTATACATACCCCAAAGTTTTCCGTTATCTAGTTTATCTGTTTTTGTTAAAAGTTGTCTCACTTCATTGTATGAAGTGTAATTGGTATGTTTATCTCTTGTAACTTTTCTAAGTGATTTGATAAACTCCTCGTCATTTTTTGTCTGAAAATCAACACCTTGATAATAGGTTTTATCAAGTTCATGTTCTTTGTATTCGTCATTTGGGTTTGGTGTAGGTTGTGGGGTTGGAGTTGGATTCGGTGTAGGTTGTGGTGTATTTTTACACGCAATTAAAAAAACAACTGAAAAAAGTATCAGTGAAACTAAAATAGTTTTTTTAAATATATTTGCAAATTGCATATTTTTCTCCTTTTATTTATTTCAAAATAGCACAATTAAGGGATTAAAAATCTTGATTGAATTCGTTTAAATACAATACTTTTTTATCTTGAATTTTTACTTTTGTTTTTTATAATGAAAATAACAGAAAGGAGTTTGAAAATGACAGACAAAAGCAGCAAATCAAGAATTATTGCTTTTCTTCTATGTGCCTTCTTTGGTTTAATTGGATTACATAGATTCTACGTTGGCAAAATTGGAACAGGTATTCTTTGGCTTTTAACAGGTGGCTTATTTGGAATTGGTGCCCTTGTTGATCTAATTGTAATCATCATTGGCGGCTTTAGAGACGAAGACGATCGTATTGTTTAAAAGCCAAAAGCTATAATTTATTTTTTTTAAAAGCAACGCAAGTTGCTTTTTTTTATTCCTGGAAGTTATATTGATAAATTTGTGAAAAAATAGTTTTTTGTTCAGTACTTTCGCTTAATTTACCGTCAGAATAAGTTAAAGTTTTAAACTCTTTTCTGACCTCTATTTTTAACTTCAATATACCTTTTTTTGCAGGCATTGCAGTAATTTTAAGCAGATATACAGATTTGGTAAGTAAATCAATTTGAGTACTTTCATTTAAAGTCAGACTTAATTTAGAAAAAATCTCGTTTGCCTTAATTTGGTTTAAGTTAATTTTAGTAATTACTTCAAACTTCTTTAAACCCTTTTTATCTAATCTAGGATTAAACTCAGCAATCCCTGTTGATTTAAGTTCGTATTTATCTTTATTTGCATTAAGAGCTAAAACGATAGTTGTCACAAAACGCAAGTTTTTAAAGTATCCTTCTAAATACACTTCAACTGATTTAGTCTGTTCGCTTGCTTTAAAGTAAGAAATTGTGTAGGTAAATTCTGTGGCAGTGTGATGTGTTTTAAAGGCTTTGCTGTGTTTAAAGATATCTGAGCCGTACTCGGTGGTAATTGGATTTACTTTTAAAAACTCTACTTTAATTGTCTCTGTATCTAAGTTTTTAAAGTCAGTGAAAGTTTTTACTTTTTTAAAAGACAGTTCTTGCCCTTGCTTTAAGTAGTAGGTAACTGACACTGAGTTCGTTAAGAAGTTTTTGTTTAACTCTAAAACTAAGTTAGAATGGTGTTTTTTATCTACATTAAGTAGTTTAAAGTCAGACTCAGTTAAATCAAATAGGTAGGTACTTTTGTTTTCTTTACTTAAAATTAAGTCAGCGTCTTGAAAAGCCTTAGTTAAACTCTCTTCACTGTCTTCCGGCTCAATTGCGGGTTGCGTGGCTTTTTTAAAACCAGTTAATTTAAGGACGTGCACGCTAGAAAGTAGGTTTTTGTGCGCTAACTTATAAGTTATGATAATTTCTTCGTTGTGGTCTTCAAACTTAGGTTTAACTAGTGTAAAGTCAGAATCCTTCCAACCATAGGTTTCTTTAAAACTATAAATAAAGTCATCTGGGTCAACTTCGTCAATTGGTTTGCCTAAAAACCTATCTAAGTTTTTTACAAACATAGATTTTGCTACAATATTTAGCATACCGCGGTCCAGAGTTTTTGGTTTTTTAGGCTCAAGACTAGGAGTTGGATTTGGAGTAGGGTTAGGCGGAATTACTTCGTTTTGACCGTTATCTGGATTTGTCGCAGGTTTTGCTTTCGGTTTGCATGAAAAAAGCACGAAACCACTTAGTAAAAAAACAATCAAAACACTTATTTTTCTAGCCATTCTGTACCTCTTTTTTCAAAACAACTTCTAATTTTATTATAAATCCTGTTTAAAACTTATGCAAATCAAGACTAAAAAAGCACAGCAAAACTTATTTGAATGTGCTTTTTTACTATGCTTATCTAATTAACCAAGTAAGTTAAACTCAGCTAGTTTTTGGGCAACATAATTTGGGTTAAAGAAGTTTGCGATGTTATCGTAGTCTTCAGTAAAGCCGTAGTTGTAGTTAGGTTCAACTCCAAACTCAGCCTCACGGTGCGCAGCTTCTACGGTTTTTTTGGCAGTTAAATACACGCTGTCAGAAGAGTAGTCAACAACAGACCCACACGGCAAGTAAGCCTGAGTGGTACTAGACGCGCCACCTCCGGTTTTAGTGCCAATTACCGGCATTATTTTGTTGTCACGAACTATACCTGCAATCATAGAAGCTGATGAAAACGAACCCACACTAGTTTGTAGAAATGAACGTTTGAACTTAGGAAGTTCGGTTTCTTTTAAAGTGGTTCTCGCATAAGTTGTGTCAGTTTTGTAAGTTGCTGCGTTGTATTCACTGTAAAAAATTTCTTTATCTGGACCGGCTAAGGCTGCTACAAACTCAATAGCTGCATAAACATCACCACCGCCGTTAATTGCTAGGTTGATAACTAAGTTTTCAACAGTTGGGTAATCTTTTTTAATCTTTTTAGTCAGTTCTAAGTATTTGTCTAATATACTTTTGTCATTTTCATTTTCATAGTTGATTTGAGTTAAGTTAATGATAGCAGTTTTACCGTCATTTGAAATTTCAATTTCTTTATTTATTTTTTCTGCCATAGCTTTTTTTATCGCTTCAATTTTTTGTTTATTTTCGTTGTCATACTGACGGTTCCCGTTGACATAAAGAAAAGCAGAGGCAAGCGCGAATAGTCCTGAGTGGAAGTCTTCAGTGTCTTCCAACAGTTGATTTAGTGTTTGATAGTAATCAGTTGAGTTTTCAGTTAACAGATTTTCTTTATTTTTATTTATTGAATCTATCAGTTTTTCTTTACGGTCAATTGCCCAGTAGTATTCAGAGACAAAGAAGTTAATTGATTTAAACCAAAGCGAATATACTGTTTTCGGTACTTTTTCTTCCTCTTCGTCATCTGCATGTGGATAGAACTTACCGTCTTTTTCATTTGCATCATCAGGGTCAATTGATTTGTCTCCGTCACTTGCAACTTCGTTAGTGCGGATTTCATATCCTGTCCAGTAAGTGGCAAATCCGCTTTTTTCGTGTACAATCATTGAAAGCACAGAAACTGGCAGCACTGGTTCTTTACCGTTTTGTTGCCAACCCATTAGTTGGTATTTCTTTAAATCAAAAATACGACCTTTTTCTTTATCTGGTCTAGACTCAATTCTACCTCTAAAGCGGTAGTCTGAAAAAGATACAAAATCGCCTTCTTCTTCTGAAAAAATATCGTCAAGTAAAGAAACTTTAGAAATAGTTAACTTACCACTTAAAGCATCGTAGTAAATTTCACTAGTTAAAGTATAGTTTTCAACTTTTTCAATGCCAGGAGGGGTTGAAGTAAACTCAAACTCTTGAATTAGTTTAAGTGAGTAAACATGGCCGTTTTGTGCTTTTTCAATGCGTTTTTTTAAGGTGTAAACTCTGCCTTCTTGGTCTTTTTGGTCTTTGTATTCCTTTCGGTAGTCAACTAAGTTGCCAAGGGATTTAAAGAAGTTTTCCAAAGTTGCGTAGTAAACTTCTTGTTCAACTTCAACGGCCTTTAAGGGTTTAACTCCTAGTTTTTTATTTTTAGAAGTGTGTCTAATGTCTTTTTCTTGAGTTGACTTTGGTGTAAAGCCAGGAGTTGCTGGATTTTTTTCAACTCCAGATAAATCTACTTTAGTTTTAGGTTCTTTTGCCTGCTCTAAGTCGCCTTTACCTTCTCCTTCTGGGTCTTCTGGAATTTGGGCAGTAGCACCAGGATCTGGTTTTGTTTGTTTTTGAATTACTGGATACAGGTTTTTGTTTTCTTTTTTGGCCACAAGCGAAGAAAGCGGAGTAGTGCCGCCTTTTTGGTTAGTCCAACCAATTAGTTTTTCGTCACTCGCTAGTTTAAGTTGAGATTCTGAAAAACCTTGATAGATTTGTTCGCCTTCGGTGTATTCAATTGCTTCAATTAAATCACCTGTTTTGTCAAAGAAGTTAATTGTAATTTTTTTAGTTGGACCTTGATTTTCTTTTTGGCGGTAAGCAGGATACAAGTTTTTGTTTTCTTTTTTGGCTTTCAAATAAGGAACAGCAGCCTCTCCTTTAAAAGGAGTCCATCCTAAAAACTCTTCATCTTGACCAAGTCCAAGTTGTTTATCAGAAAAAGTTTTTGAAATACTTTGGCCAAAGTCGTGCTCAACGGCTTCAATTAAGTTACCTTTTTTGTCAAAGAAGTTAATTGTAATTTTTTTAGCATTTTCTTTTAGACGGTAAACTGGATACAAACTTTGGTTTTCTTGAGTAGCCTTAATTGAATTTAAAGCAGTTTGACTGTTTTTTGAATTGCTCCAACCAACAAACTCTTCATCTTGAGATAAACCAAGTTGCTCACGAGTAAACGCTTTTTGAATTGTTTCGTTTTCGGTATACTCAACTTTTTGAATTAAACTGCCCGCTTTGTTAAAGAAACTAACTTCTAGTTTTTTAACTTTATCAAGTGCTGGAACTGTAAAGTCAAATGAAACTGTTTTGCCACGTTCATTTTTGGCAATCAGTTCATATTTTTGATCAATTTCGTTTCTGACAATTTTAACAGTAGCCCCAGAAATCTCAGATGCACCTTTTTCATTCTTTTTAGGAATATATTTAAGGCTCCATTTGATTTTTACACCCTGAATTTCTTGAGGTAAATTAAAACTTGATTTGACTACTTTACTCTTACCAAAAGGTGCCTCCATTCCAAGAAACGCTTTGTCTTTTGGATTAACACAAGAGGCAAGTGTAAAAATAAAGGTAAATAGCATAATTAGCGATAAGATTTTTTTCATTTTTGCTCCTTTACGAACTGATTTAATTATAGTTAATTTATAAGTAAAATAAAAGTTTTTTAAACCTATTAAGCCATATTTAATTTAATATTTTTGCTATTAAAAACTTGCTTAAAATGTTTGGTACATATGTTAATCTAACAATATTAAACACAATTTAATCTTTTTCTCGCTAAATGAAAATTTAATACGACAAATTTACAATTATGGCGAGAATAACCTCGCCATAATTGACTTATGTAAGCCAAATATGGTAAAATGGCTATGAAAAAAGAGGTACACGATGAGAAAGTTTAACTATCTAAAACTGATTGAATTATCTTTACCAGTAAGAATTCACGATATTATTGCAAAAATTCATGAATACAAAGGTAAACAAGAACTATACGCCGAAAACTACCCAGATGTTTTGACGAAAATGACTGCTGTGGCAAAAATACAAAGTACCAGATCTTCAAACGCTATTGAAGGAATTTATACAAACGAAACCAGATTAAAAGAATTGATGAACAATAAAGCAGAGCCAAGAAAAAGAGATGAAGAAGAAATAGCGGGATATAGACGCGTGCTTGATTTAGTTCATGACAATTATTTGCATATTGAGTTTAATAAAAGTAATATTTTAACTTTACACAATCAACTGTATTCATATTCCTTTAATAGAAATAAAGGAAATTTTAAAACAATGGATAACTTAATTGTAGAAGTAGACTCAAATGGAAATAAAAAAGTTCGTTTTCGGCCAGTAAGTTCCTTTGAAACAGAAAGATATTTTGACGAAATGACAAAAGCATACAGTGAAGCCATAAAAGAAGGAGTTCCCCCACTACTGCTGATACCAACTGTTATACACGATTTTCTGTGTATTCACCCTTTTGATGATGGAAACGGTAGAATGAGTAGAATTTTAACACTACTTTTGCTATATAAAGCCGATTATTTTGTTGGTAAATATATCAGTATTGAAATGCTAATTGAAGAAAGTAAAGACACCTATTACGAGACTTTGCAAAAATCCAGTGAAAACTGGCATACTGGCGAAAACAACGAACTTCCTTTTATTAAATATATGCTTGGAATTATTTTAAGGGCCTACGAAGAGTGTGAAGATAGGTTTAAACTAATTGCCAAAAACAGATTAACATCACAAGAAAGAGTTTTGCAAGTTTTTAAAAAAACACTAGAACCCTTGTCTAAAAACGATATTTTAATTCTTTTGCCAGCGCTATCACAACGAACAGTTGAAAGAGCGTTAAAAGAGTTGCAAGAGAACCTGAAAATAAAACAAATTGGCAGGGGACGTTCAACCAAATATATTAAAATTTAAGTCTTGAAAAAGACTTAAAGTAAAGTGTTTTTAGAGATTGAAAATCAACCTAAATTTAAATTAAGTCTATCTCAATCTAGCGCTAAAATGCTATACTTTATATGTGAATTACGTCATTAAAAACCAGTCTCTTGCCTATTCTTTAAAAAGAATTAAAGAGGTTAAAAAATCAATAGAATCTGACTTTATTTTTCTTGATTTAACAGATTGTACTATATCTGAAATCACTAACGAATGCCAAACAGTTGGCTTAATTTTGTGTCAAAAAAATTTAGTTTTGACTAACTTAGAGCAGCTGCTTAGAAGTGAAAAAAACACAGCAGACCTTGTAAAATGCCTAAACTTAGTTAAAGAAAGCACTAAAGTTAATTTGTACTTGATTTTAGATAAAGTTGATTTTACTAATCCTAATTTAAATAAAATTATGTTAATTGCCGAGTACTTTGATTTCTCTGAAATTCCTTTAAGCGAGTTTACAGAAATTATCAAAAAAGAAATTAAAGAACCTGGTAAATTTGCAAATTTAGTTGAAAGCCTGAAAACTATTTTTTTAACTGATTACGACTTATTTTTATCTGAACTAAACAAAGTTAAATTAGCAATAAGCGCTAATTTAGCAGAAACCGAAATAATTCAAGCGCTTAACTTAAAAACAGAAACTAAAGATGTTTTTACTTTAATTAAACTAATTTTAAACAAAGAAAAGAAACAAGCCATTGTTTTGTTTAATGAGTTTGTAAGTGCCGGCGTTTCTTTGACTCACTTAAATAAGTTAATATATTTAGCCTATTTAAACCTATACTTAGCAAAGCAAGCAAGTTCTTCTTCAAACCCAGTTGAAACGCTGAGTACCTCTGCTTTTGTATCAAACACAAGAGCCGCGCTTATCTTAAAAGAAGCCAAAGTTTTTCCTGAAACTTACCTTGTAAATAAAATGCAGAAACTGGCAGACTTTGACTATTTATTTAAATACGACACTAGAAATATTCAAGATGTTTTTAATTTTTTTATTATGGAGGATTGAAAAAATGGATTTAAAACACAAAAAAATACTATTGTTTGACTTAGAGACCACCGGCCTTGACTCTTTTAAAAACGAAATTATTGAGTTTGGAGCGATTTTGTTAGAAAAATCAGGCAAAGACTACAAGGAAGTTAAAAGAGTTGACCTTTTAATTCAAAACAAAGAACCAATTCCCGAAATTATTACCGAACTTACTCATATCACCCAAGAAATGATAAACGAAAGCGGAGTAACTAAAGCCGAGGCTTACCAAGAAATTAAAGAACTGCTTAAAGACGAGCCGATTTTAATTGGCTACAATGTGAACTTTGACCTGAATTTCTTGCACCGCTTTATTTGTATGTTTGAACCAGATTACCGTCTTGAAAATGATGTTTTAGATGTAATTGCGCTTTACCGGGACTTCAATGGCTTTCCTTGGAAATTAAAAAATGCTATTGCTAAATACGGAGTTGCAACTGAAAACACTCACCGAGCGTGTGACGATATTTTGGCGACTTACGAGTTGATGCTAAAAATGTTTGAACAGCACGCGGATAACGGAGTACTTTTAACTCACTACGTCAATACTTTGGGATATCCTGCTGCCTATCCTGTGCCTGAAAACCTAAGATTCGCACAAATATTGTATCTGCCACAACGTGGTGGTCTTAAGGATATCCTCACCTTTAAACTAGATAAAAAAATGCGATAACTCGCATTTTTCAAAAATTATATATAGTTTTAAAAAAGAAAAGGAGTTTCTTTTAAAACTCCTTTCTTATAGTTGATTAACTTTAAGCGCTAAATTAGATTTATGGCGAGCAACGAAGTTTTTATGATAAATTCCTTTGCTTTGGCCCATGTCTAATTTCTTGTATGCTGCGTTTAATGCTAAAATTGCTTGAGTCTTATCACCTTGTTCAACGGCTAAGTTGACTTTCTTCATTGTAGTTTTGCAAGCTGATTTAAAAGACTTGTTGCGCAAACGAGCCTTTTCGTTTGTTTTGTTTCTTTTAATCTGTTGTTTGATGTTAGCCATAATTCCTCCAACGCTATCAATTATACATTATTTCAGATTTTTTTAAAAGAAAAAGGAGATTTTAAATGACAATTGCCAACAAAATTACTTTAAGTAGAATTGCTTTAATTCCGGTTTCCTTGATTTTACTTTTCGTACCTAGTCTGCAGGCAGAAATTCGCGGTTTTTTTCAAATCACGATCGCCCAACTGGTTTTTTTGGTGCTTTTTTGCCTTGCTTCGCTGACAGACTTTTTAGACGGATATCTTGCCAGAAAACGCGGCGAAGTTACAACTTTCGGTAAGTTTCTAGATCCGATTGCCGACAAAATTTTGGTATTCACAGCGCTGATTTTTTTGCCAGTTTTTCCGTTTTGGCAAGCACAATTTAGCATCAAAATTTCTGGGATTCGCTTATTTTTACTGCTTTATTTAGTTTCAGTTCTCTTAATTTTAACGCGTGAATTTTTAGTTACCGCAGCTAGATTAGTTGCAGTTGGCGAAAACAAAGTAGTAGCCGCTGCTTGGCTTGGTAAAGTCAAAACAGCCTTTACTCTAGGTGCGCTAATTTGGTTGCTATTCAATGGTTTTAGTCTTGATAAGATGATAACTCCTAGTTTTCCAATAATTTCGTTTTCTTTAATTTTAATTTCAGTTATCTTAACTATCTGGTCTGGTCTAAAATACATTTGGCAACTTAGAGCAGAAATTTTTAAATCAGTTTAGACCGTAAACTAGCGAAAAAGTCAAACACCATCTTGGTGTTTGATTTTTTTAACATATTACTATTTTCACGTTTTTAGGCGCTTTTCTACTTATTTCATAAACAAATTAGTAAAAAGTAAATTATTTTTAAGTAATTTTTTTAAGCCTCTGCTAAATATATATGCGAGGTAAAATAAATGGCAAATAAAACAACTGATAATACAGACTTTCAAAAAATATTTGAAAATATTGAAAAACAATTTGGCAAAGGTTCCGTGATGATTTTAGACGGAGACGAAGCGTTTGAAAAAATCGCAACTATTCCAAGTGGTTCACTTGCTTTAGACAAAGCACTTGGAGTTGGCGGATACGCGCGTGGGCGAATTGTTGAGATTTATGGACCTGAGTCTAGTGGGAAAACTACTTTGACTTTACACGCAATTAAAGAAGCACAAAAACAAGGTTTAGTTTGTGCTTTTATAGACGCCGAGCACGCTCTTGATGTCAATTACGCAAAAGCTCTTGGTGTGGACTGCAAAAATGTTTTAATTTCGCAACCCGACAGTGGTGAGCAAGCACTTGAAATTACTGAAGAACTAATTAAAAGTGGCAAAATCGGACTAGTGATTGTAGACAGCGTCGCTGCATTAGTTCCAGAAGCAGAACTAGCTGGTGATATGGGAGACAGCCATGTCGGACTACACGCTAGACTAATGAGTCAAGCTATGCGAAAACTTTCTGGAATTGTCGCAAAATCTAATACCACTTTAATTTTTATTAACCAAATCAGAGAAAAAGTCGGTGTGCTTTTTGGTAGCCCTGAAACTACGACTGGCGGCCGTGCTCTTAAGTTTTACGCAACTCAGCGCATAGAAGTCAGAAAAGGCGAAAGTTTAAAACAAGCAGATGGTACACTTTACGGAAATTTAGTTAACATTAAAGTAGTTAAAAACAAAGTTGCCTCGCCTTTCAGGTCATGTTCTATTGAACTTAGATATGGTACTGGTTTTTCGCGAGTTTCAGAAATTATCAATTTGGCGGTTGAAAAAAATCTAATTCAGCGAGCAGGCTCTTGGTTTTCATTTAAAGAAGAAAAAATCGGCCAAGGCAAAGCACAAGTTGAACAATACTTACTTAAAAACCCAGAGATTATGGCCGAACTTGAGTTAGAAATTCAAAAACCTGAATAATTTTTCTTATTTTAGTTTAAAAAGGCCTCGGATAAAATAATTTAGTGGTTCATTCTTCTCCTTTCTGCTAAATTGTTTTAACCAGGCTTTTTTATTTTCAAAAAAATCCTTTTAAAAAGCAAAAATATAATATATAATTAACTCTATGAAAGAAACAAAAAAAGGCCTGTTAATTGTGATGTCTGGCCCTTCAGGGGTTGGCAAATCTTCAATTAGAAAGGCGCTGTTTGAAAAAGTAAATAATTTTGTTTTCTCAGTTTCAGCAACAACTCGTGCACCAAGAAACGGAGAAAAACACGGAGTTGACTATTATTTTATTTCTGAAAAAGATTTTAAAGCAAAACTAGAAAATAATGAGTTTTTAGAATGGAATTATTTTGTTGGCAACTACTACGGCACACTTTTTGAAGAAGTTGAGAAACTAAGAAGAACCGGTAAAAACGTGATGGTAGAAATTGATGTCAACGGTGCTTTAATGGCTAGAAACGTGTTAACTGACGCAATTTACATATTTATAGCCCCGCCTACTAAAGCAGATTTAATTTCTAGACTAAAACAACGCGGAACTGAAACTGACCAAAGAATTTCTGAACGCATTGAAAAAGCGAAAAACGAGTTTAAATGTGCAGATAAATATGACTACATAGTTATCAACTCAGAAATCTCTAAAACTGTTGAAACTCTGCAGGCTATAGTTTTGGCCGAAGAATGTAGGTCTAAACGTAGATTTTTAAGTTATATAGAAGCAATTCAAAAGGAGAAATAATTTATGAATAAACAAAAAGACGGAATGCGTTACCCTTCAATTGATGAACTGACTAAAATTATCAATTCAAAATATAAGTTAGCCTACACTTCTGCAAAAGTTGCTAAACTTATTCAAAGCAAAAAAATTCAGGTTGAAAACTCACTTTGTGACAAAGAAGTTGGCAAAGCACTTGAAGAAATTTTGGCTGGCAACGTGCAAATTGAGTTTTAATTTCAATTCAAGATAACTTAGTTTAAAACTAAGATATGAAATTAACGCTTGAAGAAAATTTAAAAAACTTACCCCAAAACCCAGGGGTGTATATTATGCGCGACTTAGATAGTCGCGTTATTTATGTTGGCAAAGCAAAAAACTTAAAAAACCGCGTACTTTCTTATTTTAAAGCTAAAGTTTTTGGCAAAACCGCACTTTTAGTTAAAGAAATTGAAAACCTTGAGTACGTTGTTTGCAACACAGAGCAAGATGCACTGATTTTAGAGCAAAATTTAATTAAAGAATACAGACCAAAATACAACATTAGGCTAATTGACGACAAGACGTATCCTTGCATTGTGGTCACAGAAAAACCTTACACCAAACTTTTGGTCAAAAGAGTGCGTAAATTTAATTTCAACGGTTTTGGCCCTTTTCCAAATACTTTTCAAGCAAGAGAAACTTGTGAGGTTTTGAATAGAATTTTTCCCAAAAGAGTCGGAAAAATTTCTAAAACAGATCAGGATATCTTAACAGGTCTGGCAAATAACTTAGGCATATCTGATTTAGAAAAAGAGTTTACAGCAAAAGAACTTGCCAAAGCAGTTAAGCGTGTTTTTCAAACCAAGGCTAAAGACATTTTAAAAACTTTGACTGCCAAAATGAAAGAGTGCGCAGAAAACTCAGACTTTGAGTTAGCACTAGATTTTAAAAATCTAATTGAAGCAATTAAAGCAACTATAGTAGACCAAACTGTTAACAGCAACGATTCACAAAACAGAGATATTATTGGTCTTGCATTTGACGAAAAATACGTGGCTATTTCTATTTTGATTCAAAGGTTTGGCAAAACCGTTGACCAAAAAAGAAATATTTTTGAATATGTAGGCGACCCTAAAGACTATGCACTTCAGTATTTAGACCAAATATACGAATCTAGAATTTACTCAGATGAACTGTTGTTTTCTGATAACTTCCAAGAAGAAGATTTAAACACTAGATTTGGGAAACTTGCCAAAATTCCTAAAAAGGGCCAAAAACACGATCTTACTAAACTTGCTCAAAAAAACGCTGAAAGCATTCTGACTAAGTTCAGCGCTGTGTATTTAGAAAAGTCTTTAATTTTAGAAAAAGGACTGGAAGAACTTAGAGACAAAATTGGTTTTATGCCTGAGACCATTGAGGCTTATGACAACGCACAAATTCAAGGAGAGGCGCAAGTATCTGGCTGCATAGTTTTGAAAAACGGACAGTTTTTAAAGTCGCTTTATCGTAAGTTTAATTTAAAAAATACACCAAAAAATGACGATCTGGCTGGGATTAAAGAAGTTATTTCTAGACGTATTCAAGATACAGAAATCGCTTATCTACCCGATTTAATTGCGGTAGATGGCGCTGAAAATCAAGTTAAAGTAGCCATTGAGCAAATTAGGCTTTTAAACAAAAATATTCAGGTTATTGGGCTTAAGAAAAATGAACACCACAAGCTAACTGCTTTAGTTTACAAGAACTATTCGCATGAACTTGATAAACACAGTTATTTATATAAGTTTTTAATTAGAATTTCTGAAGAAGTCCATAGGTTCTCATATCAAACCCATAAAGCAAAACTCTTAAAAACTGCTTTTAAAACTAAGTTAGATAATTTAGTCGGAATTTCAGATGCAAAAAAACATGCGTTAATTCGTCATTTTGGCTCGGTTGCTAAACTAAAGGCTGCCAGCATTGAGGAACTAAAAACTTTTAAATTAAGGTTAAATCAAATCAGACAAATCAAGGAGTTAAAAGAATGAACCGAGCAACTATCGTCGTTAAAAAAACTTCTAAACTCAAAAAAGAAATCGAAGCACTTGAAAACAATAAAGTCCTTCGTTTTAGGCTACCTAAAAACTTAAATTATTTCCTTGAAATCATTAAAGCTGGCTACTTGGTTGAACTTGAGTTTCAAGAAAATGCAGTGGTTTCCAAAAAAGACCACGATAAGTTTTTTCAAGTTGCTGGAATATTAAAAATATCTGCACTAAACCCCAAAAGACTAATTTTTGATTTAAACAAAATCAGAAGCGAAATGTATCAAACTTTGTTGAGTTTTGATAAGCTTTGCTTTATTGACTTCGAAATGACTTTACTTCCTTTAAGAAAAATTAAATCACCTCAACAAATCATTCAGTTTGGCTATGTCTTGACAGACCAAAGTAAAAAAGTGCTGGCTAAAAAAACTCAGTTTGTAAAATCTAGTTTAGAAATTGACAAAAAAACTACTGAGTTTTTATCGCTTGACTTAGAGCAGTATAAAAAAACCGCAATTACCTTTAAAAACTTTTACAATCAACTAAAAAAACTAAAAGAAACTGGCGCCAAGTTTGTAGTTTGGGGCAATTTTGATTACCCTTGTTTGACTGCAAATATTAAGTTTCACCAACTTCCAAACTTCTTTGAAAAAACTGATTTCGTTGACCTATCTCGTCTGCACAAAGATTACTTTGTGTTAAAAAACGACGTATCGCTTTTTAACGCTTATAAAACTTATTTTGAAAAAGAACCTGGCAAAAAAACCCACGATGCACTAACGGATTCGGTGGTTTTAATGGAAGTTTATTTTAAATTTTTCAATTATATTTCTATTCAATCAAATAATTTGTAATATTTTCGTGATGTGGTAAAATTATTTTGTTAAGTGAATAGAGACGTAGACGTAATATAACGGTTATTATACGGCCTTGCCAAGGCTGAAATGGGGGTTCGATTCCCCTCGTCTGCTCCATTTGATTTTAAACTCTGATGTTAATCAGAGTTTTATTTTTAAATAAACGAGATTTTTAAAAAAGTTATAAAAGGAGGGTTGAATTGGATAAAAACGAAATTTATATCGGTGATAATTTAGCAATTATGCGAAGCACTGAATTTAAAAAGTTTAAATCAACGATAGACTTTATTTACATTGACCCGCCTTACAATACTAAAAATTCTACATTTGCATATAGCGACAATAACTCAAAATGGTCTCTAGACATCAAACTAAGACTAATTGAGGCAAAAGAATTGCTTAAAAAAACAGGAGTAATTTTTATTTCAATTGATGACAACGAGTTTGCTAGTCTTGTGCAGATTTGCGATGAAGTTTTTGGCAAGGAAAACAAAGCAGGGATTTTTATCACAAAGCAATCTCAAAGAAGTAACGCTAAACATATCAATGTAGTACATGAGTATGTTGTTGCTTATGCTAAGTCAAAAACTAATTTACCGAGATTTTATATAAACAGAATAGAGTCTCCTTTAGAAGGTAAAAAAATAAAGCAAATTATTCAAAAAGTTAAAACTGCATATAAAAAATCATCTACTCTTGCGAACGAGATACTTAAAAAAAGTATTAGCGATTATGTTTTAGAAACTGGTGAGACTTGGATAGTAAACTATTCAAATATTGATGAAAACGGCGAGATATACTTTGCTAAAGACTTATCTACACCAGGTGAACCCAATTATTTAAAAATTGATGAAATCAATCTAACTTTAGAACCCCTTAAAACACGCGGTTGGTCAAGCAAACAAAAATTTATTAAGTTGCATAAAGAAAACAAACTTTGTTTTAAAAACAAAAGACCTTATGAAATTGAATACTTAAAAGATGCTGTTAACAATGTTTCTTCTGTTTTAGATTTTTATTCAAGGCAAGGTACAAACGATTTAAAAAAAATAGGTTTAAACGGGATATTTGACACACCAAAACCTGTTGAATTAATTAAATTTTTAATTAGGTGCACGCAACATGAAAACGCCTTAATTCTAGATTTTTACGCTGGCAGTGGCACTACTGCTCAAGCGGTTTACGAAATCAATAAAGAAGACAAAAAACAACACAAATATATCTTGATTCAGTTACCTGAACCTATTAACAATAAAAATAAAGCATTTGAAATTTTAACTGCTTTAAATTACAAAGAACCTAAAATAAGCGATGTAATGATTTTGCGGATTAATAAATTTGCTAAATTAAACAAAATAGACACCAATTTTCAGGAGGTTGTTTTTAGTGATAGACTTGCTTAAAAAAGGTAATTTTAAACCAATAGACAACGAATTTTTACTAGAAGGGTTTTTGGCATTAGAAGAAGTTGCTAAAGTCCAAGAAAAATGGCAAAAAGGAGACACCGACAGTTTTATCAATGAAATCAGAGATTCAATGGTAGGACACTATTTGGGATATGAACTAATTAACACAGATAAACATGGATTTGACTGTAAGTTAAGTCCAGATAAAGATGTGTTTCTAGAAGTAAAAGCAGTGAGTTATGACGCAAAAACTTGGGGGGCTACTTTTAATGACACAACAATTGAGAAGGCTAAATATTTTCAAGGTGACCAAGTTTATCTATGTCTTGCTGTCTGGAGAAAAGCAAGTGATTTGCTTTTTATGGTTTATGGTAAAAACGCTAAACTAGGCTATTTCCTTGAAGAGAAAGTTAGGAGTTTTTTAAAAGGAGAAGCAGGTGTCAGGTCTACACAAACTGTGTCTTTAGGACAACTGATTTTTGACCACGGCTTTGACATAGTTTGCATAAAACCTAAAAACGAAGTTAAAACTATTTTAAAATTAAAGTCTAAACAATTTTTCAATATTCCAGATTCTTGCTTCATTTCACAGTCCGAATTTACTGAAAAATATAGCAATACTTCTAATTTTATCATTGCTGATAGCAACAAAGTCTAAGAAGTTAGCGTAAAACAAACTCGTAATAAAAAGGTGTATTTCCACCTAAATTATTCGCGATAGCATATACAAGATGAACAAAATGAGGTGTACCCCATTTACTGGACTGTTTTTTGTATTATTGCAAAAAACAAAAAAGCAAAAAAATTTTCTGTTTTAGTTATACAAGAATATCTTTTATTTACATGTGTTAAGTAAGAAAAGTAGAATTAAAAAGCACTAACCGCTGTTAGTGCTTTTTTAAAACTGTAGGCTAATTTAACTGATTTTTGGCGAGAAAATAGATTTAAGCATATCTAAGTCAACACCACTTTTTTTAAGTTCGCCGTAAACTCCTGACTTAAATTTTTCAATTTCGCCAGTAGACTTAAGTTCACCAGCTACTGTGTCGTAGAGTTTTTTAGTGTCAGCTGCGTTGATAGCTTGCCCTTTATTTATTTTGTCTTTTAGCTTATTAACTTCGTTTTTAATATTTTTGTTTTGAATTGTGTCTGTGTGTTTATCTAACGCCTGAATTAAGTTTTCTTTTGTTTTATTCAAAGTTTCAATTAGTTCTGAGTTATCCTCGTTAAGCAGACACTTGACTCTAATTACCTGGTTTTCTTCGTCAAACTCAAGGTCTGGGCTAATTGTGGTTTCTGGAGAAAGTGAACTTAAAATATTGTTAAAAGTTGGGTTTTTATCCAAGTAATCAACACTTTTTGAAAATAAATAGAGTAAATTAATTGCGCGGTTGTGAGAAAGTTTGATGTCTCTGCCGATTGTGATGTTAGTTTTTTTGTTTTCATCAAGTATATTTAATGAAATGTTCTTGCCTTCAATTTTTGGTTTAACTACGGTGTCTACTACTGTTTGGAAAAATTTACCGTCAAGTCCAGACTTGCCGCTTACGTTTGTGACAGTTAAGATTAAACGGATAGTTAGCATAGGTTTTCCGTCTACTTTTTTGATAAACGGTTTGATATCTATTTTATATTTGACTTTAATTTCAGTTGAACCAATTTTAAAAGTACGCATCGCCTCGTCTTTTTTAAAACCATTTTTTTCCAAAAAGTAGCGATATAGTTGGTTAATTTCTTGCATTGAAATTGTCATGTAAAGTTCGTTTGCTTTGTTGTTTGTTTTGTTTAATGCACTCATGAAAATATCGGTGGTTTTTTGTTTAAAGTAGTCTTTTAACTCATATTCACTTTTAATTGCAGGACGCTCTGTTTGAGTAACTTCATCTTTTGCATAAATTTTGCTGGTATCTAGCGTTAATTTAACTGAGTTTTTAGAAACTGTGAAATCATAAAGTGAGTTTTCGTCCATAAACTCTTTTACTGTTTTAAGCAAACTTTTGTTTTTAGTTGTGCCGTTTGGATTAGTCTCTTCAACTTCGTAGTCTTTGTCAATTGACTTAGAAACATAACTCCACATGCCTGCTTTATTGATTTTTAAAACTGCGTTTTCTTTAGTGATATCTAAAGACATGTATGGTGCACTTTTAGCAATCATTTGTTTTAAACTGTTTAGAGTACTGTCTACTGTTTTTTTGGCAAAAGTATCGGCAATTTTCTTGCCAAAAGACCAACTAACTCCAATTTTGCCTAACCATAGTTTATCTAAAGTTAGTTTAATTTCGCCAGTTTTTTTATCTTCACTTAACTGAACACGAGCAGTTAAACTACTGTGAAACTCACCTAATGCCTTGTATGCGAAGTTAACATTTAGATAAAAAAAGTCGTTGTCTTTCGTAAAAAACACACTTTTAATTCTTACGTAGTCAGGGTTAGTTTTATAAAGTGTTTTGTCGTTTGAATTATTTTCAAAATATGATTTATCCGCAATTTTTTTAGAGACAATTAAATGATTTAGAACTTGTGTTAAAGTTTCGGCGTTTAAGTCAAATTCAAACTTTTTGCCAGTTGCAGATTCTAGAAATATATGCTTTTCTACTTTTTCGCGTAAATTATCTACAAACTGATAATTCTTGGCGTGTTCAGGTGTTTTAACTGTATTGAAGTGTAGAGCAAATAAAGTACCTGCAACTGCCAAAATACTAATAATTAGCACTAAAAAGAGTAGTAATATTGTTTTAAAAAAGCGGCGCATAAATATACCTCACAATATGTAAATTATACCAAATAAAACAATTTGAAACGCCAAAATTATCCAGTAATCATTTGGTGATTTACAGTATTTCTTTCTTTTTTAATTTAGAAAAATACACAAGACTTTAAAATAATTATTTTGTTTTTGTTTTGCTATATTTTGATATGAGGTGATGAATATGTATGTTTATAAAGGTGAACTTTTCAACGATGTTATTAACAGCGATAAACTAGTTTTAGTAGATTTCTTTGCTCCATGGTGTGGACCTTGCCAAGCGCTACTTCCAGTTGTAACTGAAGTTGCAGACTCTGAACTGAAAGGAGTTGCAAAAGTTTACGCAGTTTCTATTGACGACTACCGTGAACTTGCTTTACTATCTGCAGTTCGTTCAATTCCTACGCTAGTTTTATTTAAAGACGGTAAGGAAATTGACCGCAAAGTTGGCCTACTTTCTCGCGATGAGTTAGTTGGCTGGGTATCTAGCTTTAAATAATTGAAAAATCAAAACTACATTTATCTTTTAAATAAACCAAAGGGCATCACATCGTTTGCTGCCCTTTTTGGTATTAAAAAAGAATTAGATAAAACCACTAAAGTTGGACACACGGGGACTCTAGATCCTTTTGCAACCGGCCTACTTTTAGTGCTCACAGGTCGTGCAACTCGTTTTGTTCAAGATTTTGATTTTACAAAAGTGTATACTGGTGAGTTTGAAGTTGGATATGAAACTGATACTCTTGATTTAACTGGGAAAGTTATTGGCAAAACTAATAAAACCCTTGAACTTAAAAAAGTAAATCAAACGATAGACAAATACCTAAAATCTGGCTTTTTGCAAACTCCTCCAATCTATTCGGCTAAAAAAATCAACGGTAAAAAAGCCTGTGATTTAGCCAGACAAGGCAAATATCCTCAACTAAAACCTGAGCATAAAAAAATATATGCATTAGAACTTAAACAAATTGCTCCTGATAAGTTTGCGTTTACTTGCAAAGTAGAAGCTGGCACTTATGTGCGCTCACTTATTTCTGCTCTATGCAGGGAAAACTCAACCTTGGCTACTTTAACTAAATTAACCCGCACTGCGGTTGGTGAGTTTACTTTACCAGAAATTCAGACAGGTGAGTTTATAAAAATAGAGTTATTTGAATGGCTGAAGGCCAAATATGACTTTATTGAATTGTCTGAGTTTTCAACTAAGTTAATTGAAAATGGTGCAACTATTTCTTTTAAACATGTTAATATTAAAAAAGATTTTATTGCAACTAAAGCAGGTAAACCTATTGCCTTAGTTAAATACAATAGTGATAAAAATGAATACAAACCCAGAGTTATTTAATTTAGAAGACGAATACGGTGAAACAAAGGTAATTTCTAAGGCTAAGCCAAAAGTGGTAGCCCTAGGTTCTTTTGACGGAGTTCACAAAGGACATAGCGCTTTAATTACTAATTTACTTAAATACCCGCATTTAGAACCACATGTAATTTGCGTAGAAAAACCGTTTGCTCGAGTTTTTTTGTTTACTCGCTTAGAAATTATTCAAAAAATTAAAGCAATTGTTCCTACAGCCGAAGTTTCTTTTTTGCGTTTAAATTCAAAAATTGTCAATAAAACTTACCTTGAGTTTAATAAGTTTTTAAAGCAAATTAATGTTGACACCGCAATAGTTGGTCAAAACTTTTGTTATGGTAAAAACAGAGCAGGTGGTGTTGATACTTTAAAGGCTGATTTTAATGTTTTTGTGCAAGAGTTGATTTGTGAAAAAGGTAAAATAATTTCTAGCACCAGTGCTAAAATTGCGCAAAAAGTTGGTAATTTTAAATTAGTTAATACCCGAGTTCAGAAAATTTTTTTAAATTCTTGTGCTAAATATAGGTTTAT
>CAUTSJ010000003.1:0-79898 GCA_963541505.1 uncultured Acholeplasmataceae bacterium | reverse complement strand
AAATGGTTTTTATGTCTTAAAAATCTTGTGCTAAATTTCTGAACTCAGGTATTATTTTTTAAATGCAAAAATGCCTAAAGCAGTCAATATAAAAATAAAATCGTATGTAAACTTAATATTTCTGAAATGCTTTAAACTAAAAACTGAGAGTTTTACCCAATTTTATCGGTTTTTACCTAATTTTTAACATTTTTTAAGTCATTAAACAGTGTTTTTGCTAAAAAACTAAATACTAATTTTTGCACTGAAAAATAGTAAAAATACTTTAATTTGCTATAATTGAAAGAGTTAGAGGTGAAAAATATGACAGCAACTGATATTAAAAATGGTATGACTATTCAGTACAACAATGGTCTTTTCCAAGTTCTTTGGTTCCAGCATCATAAACCAGGAAAAGGACAAGCGATGGTAAACGCTAAACTTAAAAACTTAAGAACTGGTGCCATTACTGATTTTCGTTTCAATCCAGATGAAAAAATTGAAAAAGCACAAATTGAAAAAATTAATGCTATCTATTCATACGAAGACGGTAGTTATTTAGTATTTTTAGACTCAGAAACTTACGAACAACACCAAATTTCTCGTGATTTTTTAGAATACGAACAAAAATATCTATACGAAGGTCTAGAAATTCAAATTATTAAATACAACTCAGAAATTTTGGGTATTATCTTACCTGAAAAAATTACTTTAGAAGTTACAGAAACCGAACCTGGTGTCAAAGGCGACACTAAAACAACTGCATCAAAAGACGCAATTGTGCAAACTGGTCTTTTAGTTAAAGTTCCCCTATTTATTAACGTTGGCGACCGTATAGTTATCTCTAGTTCAGACGGTACTTACGTCTCTCGCGAAAAATAAATACTTTTTAGTTTTTTAAATAAATGGATACAGAAATTCGCTTAGCTAAACGGATTCAGCAAAGTGGCTACTGTTCAAGACGCAAGGCTGAGGAATTGATTGAGCAAAAAAGAGTAAAAGTAAATGGACTCATTGTCTCAGAACAAGGCACAAAAGTGTCTATGTATGACGAAATTGAGGTAAATGGCGAAGTAATTGGAAAAAAACCTGAACTAATTTACCTACTTTTAAACAAAGACATTAAAACGATTTCTACCAGAATTGATGAAAAAAAACGCAAAACTGTCTTAACTGACCTACCAAGTGAGTATCAAAACGAATACCTGTGGCCAGTCGGCAGACTAGACTGGGATACAACTGGTGCTTTGCTTTTAACGAACGACGGTGTGCTTACCAATAAGTTAACTCATCCAAAAAACGAAGTTAAAAAACAATATCTTGCCTCACTTAAAGGAATTTATAACATTAATCATTTAAGTAAGTTATTGAAAGGCATCAAAATTGAAAACGACTACCTAGCAAAGCCAGATAGCGCAGAAATTATTTCTACAAACAAAGCAACAGGACAGTCTTTAGTTTCAATTACAATTCACGAGGGCAAGAACCACGAAGTTAAAAATATCTTTAAAGCCCAAGGCTTTGAAGTCTTAAAACTACACCGTGCGAAGTTTGCTTTTTTAACCGTTGAAGGACAAGCCAGAGGAACTGTCAGAGCACTTAAAAAAACCGAAGTTAAAAAACTATACGCACTATAAAGTTAAAATAATAGTTTAGATTAAAGTTAAGGAGATTAAATGGGTTTCAAAATCGCAATAGATGGTCCGTCTGCCAGTGGCAAATCAACGATTGCCAAAATCTTGGCAAGTAAATTAAAGTTTGTGCACGTTGACTCAGGTCAAATGTTTAGAGCAATTACAGTGCTGGCACTGAACTTAAAAATTAACCTAGCCAACGAAAAGGAATACAGTTTTTTAAATAATTTAACTTTAAGTTTTAAAAATAATTCTATATATGCAAACGGCAGAGATTTGACCAACGCTACCCATACTCCTGAAATTGACAAAAACGTCTCACTTGTCTCTTCACTTAAATGTGTGCGCGAATTTGTTTTAAACACTTTAACTAAAATAATTGCAAACGAAAATGTCGTGATGGACGGCAGAGATATTGGCACGGTCGTGATGCCAGACGCTGATTTAAAAGTTTTTTTAACTGCGTCTGTTGAAACCAGAGCCGAGCGCAGGTTTTTAGAAAACCAAGAGAAAAACATCCACATACCACTTAAAGAAATTGAAGCCGATCTTAGGTCTCGCGACTTTAAAGACACAAACCGCAAGATTGCACCTTTAAAACAAGCCACTGATGCTGTGTTTTTAGATACATCGTACTTAACAATTGAAGAAGTTGCAAATAAAATTGAAAGTTTATATAAGGAGAAAATTAAAAATGAACAATAATTTATTAGACTCAGTTCAAGACTTTAGAGTTGGCCAAACTGTGATTGGCACAGTTTACTCAATTAACGCCAAAGAAAACTCAGCACTCGTAACTTACGGGGATTTCACAGAAGGCAAAATTTACCTTGACAACATAACCACTGACAAAAACATTGAGTTTATCGCCAAAATCCTTAAAAAAGGCGACGAAATCAAAGCGGTTATTACAAAAAGAGACGCAGACCGCGGACAAATTCTGCTTTCTTGTCTGCCTTTACTTGCTGAAAACGACTGGGTTGAACTAAAAAAGAAGTTCGCACAAAAAGAAATCATTGAAGTTAAAATTGCAAAAGTTTTGCCAAGTGGCTGCGTTGCCTACTTTAAAAGTCAAGAAGTTTTCATTCCTCGTTCACAAATCGGCTTTGATATTGTCAAAACAATTAAAATAAATGATTTGGTTGAAGTTGAAATTTTAGACCTAAAAGACGAAGAAGACTTTAGAAAAGTAGTCTGCGGACGCAGAGAAATCGCTGAAAGTAAACGCGAACAAGAGCAAAAAAACCAAGAAATCAGAAGACAAGAGCAACTAAACTCACTTAAAATTGGTGATTTAGTGGAAGCCGAAATTATTAAAGTAAACCCACTTTCAGCACTTGCTAAAGTCACTCCAGATTTAGTTGGCCTAGTTAGAATCTCGCAAGTTTCACATATTCCGGTAGAATCAGTTTCCAGTGTTTTAAAAGAAGGCCAAAGAGTTACTTTAAAAGTGATTTCAAAAGAAAAAGGTAAATTAGACCTTTCTTACAAGGCAACTTTTCCAACCCCTTTTCAAACTTATATCACTGCCAACGAAGTTGGAGCGACTGTAAAGGGTAAAATCACTAAAGGTATTCAGTTTGGCTTAATTGTAGAACTTGCCAAAGGAGTTTCTGGACTTTTGCATAAGTCTGAATACTCACACAACCCAAATGATAACTTTGAGGCTTACCACCCAATTGGCTCAGAAATTGAACTAAAAATTATTAAAATTGACCAAAAAAATGAAAGAATCTCGCTTTCTAAAAAAGTACTTCTTGACAACCCTTGGTCAAGAGTTAAGGCCAAAGTTGGTGACAGTGTTGAAGTTGAAATTAAAGAAATTAAACCGTTTAACGGCGGACTAATTGTTGAAATGGGTGAAGTTACTGGCTTTATTTCCTACAGCGAATCTGGACTAAAAGCAGGACAAGCCCAAGACGATTACTTTCAAGTTGGCGAAAAAGTGCAGGCTATCGTCACTTATTTAAACCCACTTAAATGGGAGCTTAGTTTATCTATTTCTAAACTAAACAAAATTAACTCAGATTTAGAGACTAAAAAACTAGTAGAAGAAGCAAACAAAGAAGCAGAAGGTCAAGTTTTCACAATTGGGGATTTACTTGGCAAATAAGGAACTTACTAAATGAGTTTTAAAGTTGCCATTGTCGGCAGACCAAATGTCGGCAAGTCTAGTCTTTTTAACAGACTAATTGGCGAAAGAAAGGCAGTTGAAGACAAAGAAGCCGGCTCTACTCGCGACCGCCTATACGGCCGCCTCACTTGGCAAGACAAAGAAATTACTTTAATTGACACCGGTGGCCTTGAGTTTACCGCGCTTTCCTTTGAAGAAGAAATTAAGTACCAAGTAGAAGTTGCTGTGCTTGAAGCTGACTTGGTATTATTTTTAGTATCTGCAAAAGCAGGACTGACTAAAGATGATTTAAAAATCAGTCAACTTTTGAGAAGATATAAAAAACCAACTTTAGTCGCAGTTAACATGGTAGACAACGCAAATATGCTTTTAGATACTTATGAGTTTTATAATCTAGGTTGCTCTGAACTCTTTCCGATCAGTGCACATCATGGAATTGGAACTGGCGACCTTTTAGACAAAATCAATACTTTTAATCAAAAAGAACAAAAATCTGCGCAAACTGACTCGGTAAAAGTTTGTATAATTGGCAAACCAAATGTCGGCAAATCTTCACTGATTAACAAAATTGTCGGTCACAAAAGGCTAATTGAGTCAAGCATTGCCGGAGCTACACATGACGCAATTGACGTAGCTTACCGTTTTAACGAAAAAGAGTATGTTTTTGTTGACACGGCTGGCATCCGCAGGCCTTCAAAAGTTGTGGCTAACAACGAACGCTACTCAGTACTGCGTGCTATGTCTGCACTAAGTGAGGCTCAAATTGCGGTTTTAGTAATTGATGCTGCTAACATTGAGGCTCAAGACGAACATGTTGCAGGACTTTTAAAAGAAGACTACAAGGCTTGTTTAGTAGTTGTAAATAAATGGGATTTAGTTGAAAAAACTAAAACTAAAGAGGAGTTTAAACGCGAGTTTTTTGAGCGTTTTAATTTCCTTGAGTATGCTGAAATTGTTTTTGTCTCTTGTCTTGAAAATAAAAAAGTGCACACTATTTTTCCTAAAATCGAGCAAATTTACGCAAACGCCCAAAGAGAAATTCCAACATCTACACTTAACAATATCTTGGCCGAAATTACTTTTAAAAACCCACCTAAGCAATTTAACAATGGACAGGCTAAGTTTAATTACTGCACGCAAATCAAGACTTTTCCTACAGTTTTTCTGTTGTTTGTCAACAACCCACAATATGTGCATTTTTCCTATATTCGCCACTTTTCAAACGAATTTAGGAAATACTTTGACTTCAGTGGCGTGCCACTGAAGTTTGAAGTTCGCAGAAAAGGAGCAGACAAAGTATGAAAATAACTGTGTTAGGTGGCGGTGCTTGGGGAACTACTTTAGCCCAAGTTTTTGCAGACAGTGGCCACCAAATATTAGTCTACGAAATTAACGAAGCATATAGAACTGAAATTAACTCAGGCAGACACCCAATTTTTAAAGCAGAAATTGACAAAAACATTAAGGCTACCGGCTCTTTAAAAGAGAGTGCTGAGTTTAGCGAAATTTTCGTAATTTCCCTGCCAACTAAATATATTCGCTTTGTATTAACTGAGCTATGCACATACTTAGTAAAACCAGTTTCGTTTATTAACACCTCAAAAGGTTTAGAAGAAGGCAGTTTTCTGCCAGTTTCAGAAATTGTCAAACAATCTATTAAAAGCGCTTTATTAAAAGATTATGCTGCACTTATTGGCCCTTCTTATGCAGAAGAGTTAATCCTTAAAAAAATCACTTTTTTAACTGCAGCATCTACTAATTTAGAGTTTGCAAAAACTGTGCAAAAACTGATTGAAAATAGTAATTATGTAATAACTTACCGCACTAAAGACGTAATAGGATGTGAGGTTGCTGGAGTCGGCAAAAATGCGCTTGCTATAGTTTCCGGAATTATGGATGGACGTGCGATGGGAGAAAACGTACGCGCAGGTATACTAACCCGTGGTTTTTTTGAAATTGCTGTGTTAATTGAAGCCTATGGTGGAAAAAAAGAAACGGCCTATGGACTACCTGGAATTGGTGACTTGATGCTGACTGCTCTTTCTAAAAAATCTCGTAATTTCACGTGCGGTTATAGATTGGGAGCAGGCGAAACTATTGAAAAAATTCTTGCAACTTCCGTTCAAACTATTGAAGGGATTGCGAATATTGAAGGAATTTATCACTTTGGAAAATCAAAAAATCTACATCTGCCTCTGCTCTATACAGCCTACGAAATTCTTTTTAAAAATTGTTCAATTGACAGCGCGATTGAGAAATTTAGATTAAAAAATTTACGTGGTGAATTTTGAATTATTTGCCTTATAAGGCTTTTTTTACCACTTTTTTAGACAATTGTGCTATACTATTTTTGAACTCAAGGAGATAAAAAATGAACAGAACAGAATTCATTACAATCGTTGCTGAAAAAGCAAAAATCACCTATGAACGCGCAAGCGAATTTGTAGATATTTTTTCAGATGTTGTCATCAATACTTTGTCAACTGGTGAAAAAGTAACTCTAACTGGTTTCGGTACTTTTGAAGTTAGAGACCGTGCAGAGAGACACGCTAAGAACCCTCGTACTGGTGAAGACATTATTGTACCTGGACAAAAATCTGCTGCATTTAAAGCAGGCAAATTTATGTCTGATGCCGTTAAAGGCAAAAACAGATAAGTCCAGCCTCCTTGGTTAGACCTCCTTCTTAAAAGGGTTCTTTTAAAAAAAGAACCCTTTTTTGATTTAAAGTAATGATTAGGTGTTTAAAATGACTAAAACTAAAAACCTATTTAAACTATTTTTCTATTATTTAAAAGACCGTGAGTTTAACAAAAAAGCAGCCTTGATAATGCTTCCGTCAATTTTCCAGCAAGTGATTTTTTCAATTTCTGGCTACATTGACACCATTATGGTAAACCGCTATTCACCCGACTCTTTTGTGGGAGTTACTGCTGCCAATAAACTTATTTTTATCATGCTTTATTTTGCGGTAGGTGTAGCCGTTAGTCTCTCTATTTTTGTCTCTCAGTATTTTGGCGCTAACAAACAAGATAAACTAAAAGGATGCATTCAGTTTGGCGCAATTATAGCCACGATAAGTTCTATTTTTGTATTTTTACTTATTTATTTTTTAAATCCGTTTTTAATTAAAAGTTTACTACCAGGGATTGCTAACCAAGCAGCCTTAAAAGAAGGGCTAAACTACTCGTTTGTAATTTCTTTTTCGGCTATATTTATAGTTAGTAATTTAATGATTTCTATCTTTTTAAAGTCAATTGATAGACACAAATCATCTATTGTCGCTGGTTTAGTTTCAATTGCTGTAAACATTATTTTAAACCGTTTTTTGATATTTGGACTAGGTTCAATTCCAGCACTTGGTGCCAAAGGTAGCGCGATTGCTACAGTTGTATCTAGGTTATTTGAGTTTATTACATTGCTTGGTTTGGCAGTTGTTTTTTCAAAAGGAAAACTTTTTAAAAACATTTTTAGTCAAATCTACTTTACCAAACACTTAGTTAAAACTTACTTCAAAAAAGGTATTGGCATAATTGTTGCCGAAGTTTCTTGGGCAATTTGTATGGTTGCTATTTTCTTTTTAATCACTCAAGGCAATCCTGTCTGGATTAAAGAAATGGGCTACGCTCAGTCTATAGTTGACTTGTTTTTTATTTTCTTTTCAGGACTAGCCTCAGCATCTGCACTTTTAATTGGCTCAGAACTCGGTCGTAACAACTTAGAAAAAGCAAAAGAAGCCGCGAAAAAACTAATTGCCATTACCTTGTTTTTGGCATTTTTTGTAGTTATTGCTTTAGTTTTAATCGCACCGCTTTTTCTCTTGATTTTAACTAGCCCGAAAGAAGTGCATTATTTAAACTCATATTACTTAATTTTGATATTTGCCTTTGTTTTTCCGTTTTATGGAGTGAACGCAACTTGCTACTTTATCTTAAGGGCAGGTGGCGAAGCGCTAGACTCTTTTTTACTTGACCAACTGCCAACTTTTGTTATTACTTTTCCTTCTTTGATTTTAATTTACTTTTTAAACTCATCTGTGTTTGGACTTGGTTTAATTGCAATTTTAGCAATTTCAAAAATAGGTGAAATCGCGAAACTAGGCCTTTCTTACATATATGTAAATAAAGGCAAGTGGGTTAAAAACTTAGTTGAAGAAGATATCATTTAACTCAAAAATAAATGGATTTTTCAGATAGTTTTCTTATTTAAAAAATAGTATAATTAGATTATGAGCGACACAAAAAAATTTAAATATATTGATTTGTTTGCAGGAATCGGTGGTTTTCACATTGCTATGGATAATTTAGGTGGTGAGTGTGTTTTTGCCTCTGAGTGGGACAAAGATTGCAGAAAAACTTACACTGAAAATTTCAAAGCAACTGCGAGAAACATTTTTACAAGTGGCAAACCAAACGCTAATTTTGCTGGTGATATCACTAAGGTTGAACCTTTAGAAATTCCTGACCACGATGTTTTGTGTGCAGGTTTTCCTTGTCAACCTTTTTCACAAGCAGGTTATCAGCGTGGTTTTGAAGATACCAGAGGTACACTTTTTTTCAATATCGCCAATATTTTAAGATCAAAAAAACCAAAAGTTGCGTTTTTAGAAAACGTCCGCGGTTTATTTCACCATGACAACGGTAAAACTTTTAAAGTTATCCAAAAAACTGTAGAAGAACTTGGCTATGACATGTATTTCAAAGTCATAAAAGCCTCTGATTTCAATGTTCCTCAGCACAGACCAAGACTTTATATGGTGTGTTTTAGAAAAGACTTAGCACACAACACTTTTGATTTTCCTATTCCGATTAAATTAAAAACCACAATGAACGATATTTTTAAAGGAAGAACCGAAAGAAAAATTGGCTTTACCTTGCGCTGTGGCGGCAGAGGTTCAGCAATTACTGACCGCAGAAATTGGGACGGCTACATTGTTGACGGAGTTGAAAAAAGAATAACTCCAACAGAAGGCAAAAGAATGCAGGGTTTTCCTGAAGACTTTGTTTTCCCTGTATCTCGAACCGCTGCTATGAAACAGCTAGGCAATTCTGTTGCAATTCCGGTAATTCAGGCTGTTGGCAAAAACATGCTGGATGTAATTTTAAAGGAAGAAAATGTCTAGATTAAATAAAGGTGAGTGGTCAGAAATTTATGCAATTGTCTCGCTATTACTTGCACCAGAACTAACAATTTGCGACGCTAAACTAAACGAAATTACCAAAAGTCTTTATGATTTAAAGAAAATTAAAGTCAAAGACAAGACTGCTGCAGGCATTGACTATGTTTTGGACAATGATTTTAGCGTAAAAGTGATTTATGATAACGAAGTTAAGACTGCAATTTCAAAAGAAGAATTGACTAAAATCAAAAACAAGTTACTCGCAGAAATTCAAAACACTGACGCACACACTGGTGCTTTTAAAATTGAGGGTGTTGAGCACATCTTAGATCAACTTTCTGATGGCAATATCTTAAAGGCAAGTTCTTACACAAAAGAAGACTTAGAGGCAGTAGTCGTAGATAAAAACCTAAGTAAATTAGCAACTTTGAAGTACAGCATTAAATCATCGCTTGGCAACGCTGCAACGATACTAAACGCTAGTAAGCGCACAAATTTTCTCTATGAAGTCAATGGTCTTACTGACGAAGATATCTTTGAAATTAATCAGATAAACACTAAAACTAAGTTGATAGATAGACTTAACGCTATTGAAAAATTAGGCGGTAAAATCAAGTTTATTGAGGTACCCGATAAAAATTTTGATTTTAACTTAAAAATGATTGACAGCAATTTACCTAATTATTTAGCAGATGTCTTGTTGATGTCTTACAGATAAAACAAAAAAGAGTTGCTGCCTTTATTTTTAAAGTCAACTGAGTTTATAGACAAAGACTTTGCTTATAAAAAACTTGCTGATTTTCTCTTAGCGATTTCTTTTGGTTTCTTTCCAAGTAAAAAATGGAATGGTAATCTTAATACCAACGGCGGATTGGTTATTGTCAAGAAAGATGGTTCTGTTGTTGTTTTAGATTTAATTTATTTTAAAGACCAAGTAGTTGAGTTTTTGATAAACGAAACAAAACTAGACTCACCAAGTTCAACAAGATATAAAATGCTAGAAATTTATGCTGACAAAACAACGAGTAAATCGTACTTTACACTAAACTTACAAATTAGATATAAGAAATGAAAATAGTTCTTTATAGGAAGTTTCCACAAATTTTATTTCAAGAGGTTAATTCAATGAAACTTGAAACAAATAGATTGATTCTTAGACCATGGCAAGAAAGCGACGCTGAGGTTTTGTTCAAATATGAAAGTCATACAGATGTAGGGCCAATTGCGGGATGGCCAGCGCATACTAGCGTTGAAAATAGTTGTAAAATAATTAAAATAGTGCTATCTGCGCTACACACCTTTGCTGTGGTTTTAAAAGAAACTGGTGAACCTGTTTGCAATATTTGACTTAAACTAAGCAAAGCGTGTAAATTCTGTATATTTGATGGTGAGGCCGAAATAGGCTACTGGATAGGTGTGCCATGCCGGGGCAAGGTTTGATACCCGAAGCCGTTAGTATAATCGTTCAGTATGGCTTTGAAGCGTTGAATCTCAATACAATATGGTGTGCTTGTTTTGAAGGAAACACAAAATAAAAGCATGTACAGGAAAAATGCGGATTTAAATACCATCACACTTCATATGAAGTACCGTGTGCTATTAAAGGAGAATTACGAACTGAACACATTACATGCATTTCTAAAGAAGAATAGCAATCAATCCAATAAACCTCGATTTGTGATACTAAAAATCTAAATATTTTCTATATAGATGGAAAACAATAAAACATCTATTATCTTTTATTGTTTTAATTTAGTAGTTTAGCACAATATTTTAAGACTAAAAAACGATTAACAAAATTTAATTAACATTGCTGGTATAAAAAACGCCTTGTTTCCTGAATATAGGAAAACGAGGCGTTTTTATTTTAGTTTTTTTAGTTTAGTTAATTTTAGTTAAAAAAGAAGCACTAAGTAGTTTTTGGGTTCCGTTAAAGTCAACAATTACAAACTTAGGCTTAATTCCAATTACTAAACCTGTTCCAAAAACACTATGTGAAACCTTGTTGCCAATTTGCAAATTTCCAGAAGTTGCAAGAGTTTCGTTGTTGTAAACTTTTTTAGGTTTAGGACTGTGTACATTTTTTGATTGAAACAGATTTTTATCTTTTTCGTCTTTCTCAAAATAGGAGTTAATTGACTGTTCAAATGAAGGCTGGTTTTTTTCGGGTAACATATCTATATAAAATTGAGAAGGTTCGTAGTAGTTATATCCACCAAAAATCATACGTCTTGTAGCGCAAGAAACATACAAATTCTCTTTTGCCCTTGTAACTGCAACATAGCAAACTCTGCGTTCTTCTTCTAAATCCTCAATTGAATTGTCTCTTAGTGTACTAGCACTTGGAAAAATTTTTTCATTCATACCATATAAAAACACTGTGTTAAACTCAAGGCCTTTGACTTTATGAATGTTTGCTAAAGCTACCATATTGTCAATGTTAACACGGTTTTCATTCGTAGGTTTTGCTAACGCAATGTCTGTTAGTGCTTTTTTAAATAACTCTTTTTTAGCCAAAGTATAGTTTTCTTTTTCATAACTCAAAAAAAAACTGCCAAGCTCTAATACATTTTGTAGTTTTTCCATATAATTTACTTCTTTTTTTAGATATGTTTTATAATCAGCACCCACTTTTTCTTCTAAAAATATTTTAATTACTTCAGATATTTTACTTTTTTCACTAGCAAGTAAGCGATACCTTTCAAAGTCTTCTGCGTATTTTATAAAACTTGTTTTCTTAAAATTTTGCCCATAAGCCTTTGCAAAGGCAATAACATCTGGGGCATATCCTAGTTTATCTGCGCTTTGGCTGTAGGTTTCTGTAAACTTAGTAAGCGAAGTTTCACCAAGTCCTTTTGATGGTTTATTGGCAATTCTTTTAAAAGCAAGTAAATTGTTTTGATTTAAATAAATTAACGAAAGAAACGCTAGTGTGTCTTTAATTTCTGATCTTTCAAAAAAAGCCAAGGAAGCCCAAACAATATAGGGGATTTTTGCTTTGATTAACGCTTTTTCAACTTGTCTAGTTAAATAACCTGCTCTAAAAAGTACAGCAAAATCTGAATATTTTTTACCAGCTAAATGACCTTTTTGAATAGTTTCAACGATTGCATTTACTTCTTCTGCGTCGTCAAAGTATTGATTTAAAAAAACATTTCCTGGTTTGTTAATTGATGAAAAAAGTTTTTTATCAGAACCAGCCGACAATATTTTTTTAGAGATTATTTTATTTGCTACATCTAAAACATTTTGAGAGGAACGGTAGTTTTCAGATAAAAATAACTCTTTTGCATGAAAATAAGCTAAAAAGTCGGCATTATTTTCAAATCTCGCACCACGAAATCCATAGATTGACTGATCAGGGTCTCCAACTACAAAAATTTGATTATTTGTTTTTCTAAGTAATTTAAGAATTTCTAGTTGTATATGGTCTGTATCTTGAAATTCATCTACCAAAATATATTCAAACTGTGCATTTAGTTTATCTGAAACTATTTTATTGTCTCTCAACAGTTGAAATAAATAAAGTTGCAAATCATCAAAATAAAGTGAATTGTTTTGTTTTATATATTTGAAATATTTTAAAAAAATACGAAATATGGAAAGAGTTTCTTCTTCTTTCTGTTCAGCGTTTTTCTCTAACCATGCTTCAATATAAGCTACCGCATTTACTTCGTCTTCGTCTGAATGAAAATTAAGTAAATTAAAAGTTTTTAAATCATAAACACACTTAAAAATTTGGTCTTTACTAAGTTTAAGTTCTGGGGCAGCTTGTTTTTTAATTTCAGAAATTAAAGACATTGCGTCTGTCTCGTTTAAAATTAAAAAATCTTTTGTGTAATTCAACCCTGAAATATCTTCTATATGTTGTCTCAAGATTTTAGAGGCAAAAGCGTGAAAAGTCGAACACCAGTTGAGTTTAGGGTTTCTTCCGATAATTTGTTCAATTCTTTTCTTCATTTGGTTTGCTGCGTTGTTAGTAAAGGTTAGTGACAAAATCTTGTTTGGATCAATTTTTAATTCATTTAACAAATAAGAAATTTTAGTAGTTAGAGTTATAGTTTTGCCAGTTCCAGCACCAGCATTAACATAACACGGACCATCACATAAGACCGCATCTATTTGTTCTTGGTTTAGTTTATTTAAGTAATCTATCATTACTTTTTGAAGTTAGATTTTAGTTTAACAGTTTCAACAAACTCAAGTGAGCAGTCCCTAGTTTGTTGTTTTGAAAAAAAGCCTTGTCTAATAAATTGAACGACTTCGCCGGTTGTAACTTGACTTGAAAAAGGTTCTACAAAACCGTGTTTTTCAATCAAAGATGCGGGGTTAAAACGCTCAATTAAATCGCCTTCTTTACTGTTGTCAATCAAGTCAGCGGTAAAGAAAAAAGTAGCAGGTTTGGCAGTTGTTTTTTCAACATAGTTAATTGTGCCGTTTGGTTTGCGCAGATCAAAACCACTCCCTGATTTAGTTGCAGGGTCATATGTGCAAAGCAGTTTAGTAACTTCGCCTGCTTTATTTACAACAATATCTTCGCATTTAATAAAGTAAGCATTCATTAGTCTAACTTCGCCACCAACGTATAATCGCTTCCACTGACGATTTGGCTTTTCTTTTAAAAAGTCGGCTTTGTCAATGTAAAGATGGCGAGAAAAATAAAGGTCTCTTTCTGCTTTACCCTCTAAAACAGGTACTTTAATAGTCTCAACTTCACCTTCTTTAAAGTTAGTGATTTCTACCTCTATCGGATCGATTATCGCGTTTAAGCGGGCGCTTGTCTCCATTAAATCACTGCGCACAAAACTCTCTAGCATCTCACGAGAGCAATCTGCGTTAGTTTTAGAAAGGCCTGCTCCTAAAATAAAGGCGCGAATTGCGGCAGCGGAATAGCCTTTTTTCTTCAAGCCTTTGATAGTTGGCATTCTCGGATCGTCCCAACCTGTAACTAGCTGATTTTCAACCAAAGCCTTTAAATATCTTTTGGAAAGCACAGTGTTTTCAATGTTTAGCCGCCCAAACTCAATTTGTCTAGGGTGGTTTTCGCATTCCGTATTTTCAACCACCCAGTTGTAAAGTGGGCGGTGGTCTTCAAACTCAAGTGAGCAAAGTGAATGGGTGATACCTTCTTTAGCATCTTCAAGAGGATGCGCAAAGTCGTAAAGCGGATAAACACACCAAGCCTTTCCTTTTCTAAAATGTTCTTGGTTAGTAATTCGATAAATCGCTGGGTCTCGCATATTCATGTTAGGCGAAGACATGTCAATTTTTGCACGCAGCACCATTTCACCAGGCGTGAACTTACCTGCCTTCATTTCTAAAAATAAACGCAGGTTTTCCGCAATCGTAGTGTCTCTGTAGGGTGAGTTTATGCCAGGTTTTTGGATGTTTCCGCGTTGCAGAGAAATCTCTTCGGCAGTTTGGCGGTCAACATAAGCAAGCCCTTTTTTGATTAACACCAAGGCTTTTTCAAACATGAAGTCAAAGTAGTCTGAAGCAAAAAAGACAGCAGCCGGCTCATAGCCCAGCCACTTAATGTCTTCAATTGCGCTATTTACATATTCCATATTTTCATTACTTGGATTTGTGTCGTCAAAACGCAGATAGGTTTTTCCACCAAAGGCTTTCGCTAGTTCGAAGTTAATAATGATGGCTCTGGCGTGTCCAATATGCAAGAAACCATTTGGCTCTGGCGGAAAACGGGTAATAATTTCTGTGTGTTTTCCTGATTTTATGTCGTTTTCAATAATAGTTTTAATAAAATTTGATTCCATTTTTAAGTCCTCACTAGATAAATTATAGGTTATTAACTGAGTAACCTTTTAAACACAGGCTATCGCTTGCCCCAAACTTAGTGACTTGAAAGTAAGCAGCTGCGCCAATCATCGCAGCGTTATCGGTGCAGTATTTAAACTCAGGAATTAAAACTTCAACTCCTTTGATTTCCTTGGCAAGTGCTGATCTTAGGCCTTTGTTTGCAGAAACCCCACCACCAACTATTAGTTGTTTTAAATCTGGGTATTTCTTCAAGGCTTTTTTAGTTTTATAAATAATGGTGTCCAGCACTGCTTTTTGAAAAGATGCAGCAAAATCTGCTTTGTTTAAATTAGCTTTGTCTTCAATTTTTGCGTAAGCGTTGATAACTGCGCTTTTTAGCCCTGAAAACGAGAAGTTAAAACCTTGTTTTAAAATTGGCCTTGGAAAAGAAAAAGCCTCAGGGTTGCCAGTTTGCGCAAGGTCATCAATAGTTTTGCCACCAGGATAAGGAAAGCCTAGTACTCGGGCTACCTTGTCATAGCACTCTCCAACTGCGTCGTCCAAAGTTTGACCAATATGTTCAAATTCAAGGTGAGAACGTAAAATTAAAAGTTCTGTGTGTCCACCACTAACTAGCAAAACTAGACATGGAAACTTAAGTTCTTTGCCAATAGCCGCAGCATAAGCGTGTCCTACTAAATGATTAACTCCAATTAGCGGTTTGTCTAAAGCCATAGCCAGGCTTTGTGCTGCATTAATTCCAACAAACAAGGCACCAATTAGACCAGGTCCTTGAGTGACCGCGATTTTATCAATTTCACTTAGTTTTATGCCAGCGTCTTTAAGGGCTTGGTCTACAACAAAGTTAATCGCTAAAACGTGGTCGCGAGCCGCGATTTCAGGAACAACTCCGCCAAACTTAGCGTGGGTCTTAATTTGACTGCGAACAGCGCATGAAAGCACCTTGGTGCCGTTTTCAACAACAGCGGCACTAGTTTCGTCGCAGCTTGATTCAATTGCTAAAATTTTCATATCATTTCTCCGTACATATAAGCAAGACCGTCTTCGTTTTCATAGTAATTTTTAATTTCTCTAACTACCTTGAAACCAACTTTTTCGTAAACAGAAATTGCTTGCTCGTTTGATTTTTTAACTTCTAGATAAAAAGTTTTAATGCCAGTTTGTTTAAGTGTGTCAATTGTGGCAAGAAGTAGAGCAGTGGCTTTGCCAGTTTTGCGGTGCTCCGGAAATACGAACAAGTTTAAAATATCGGCAACATCTACTACTTTTAGCCAAACAATATAACCCAGTAATGTATCTTCGCTAAAAAAACCATAGACCTCTCGGTTTGAAAGCGACTTTAGGTCTTCGGTTTGTCCAAAGTCTTCTTTTAAAGAAGTTAAAACTAAACCTAAAGTGGGCTCATCTGTTATTTTTTTGATCATAGTTAATCTCGGCTTCAGTTTTCCTTAAGTAATTTGGCTCTAAAGCAAATGCGTCTACAGAAACTAAACTATTTTCAATTAGTTTTAAGTTAAACTCACCACTAAACTCAGTAATTGTACTTAATTCAATTGCTTTAAAGTCAGGTTTATTAGAAATTAGTTCGTACAGTTCACTTTCTTTAAGTAAAGCATCACTTTGCGCGGCCTGATTTTCTTTAAACATTCCAACATAGTAGTTTTGGTTGCGAGCAGATTTATAAATAATTGTTTTATCTTCCTTTAAAACAGATGCAAACAAAGCAAGTGAAGAAATGGAGTACGCCGGAATATTTAAGACGTATGCCAAAGTTTTTACAATAGTAACGGCAACGCGGGTTCCAGTGTAAGAACCTGGTCCAACTCCGGCAATCACTGCTGTTAAATCGCTTGTCTTTACTGAGTTGCTTTTTAAAAAAGTACTAACTTGCTCTGCGGTGTTGGCAGAAAAGTCGCGAGTATTTAGGTCATAAAAACATTTAGTTTCGCCGTTTGGCCAAATTAACAACAAAATCAGAGCGTGGTTAGATGTATCTACAATTAGTTTCATTTATTTTCACCTTTAGTTAGTTTAGCAAAATCCAGCATTCTGCTTTCGCTAACTTCCTTAATTTGAAAAACCCGCGAGTTTTCGTCAAGTTTTTCAATACTAATTTCAATTCGGTTTTTGGGAAGTAAATCAGTTGCCTGACCTGGCCACTCAATTACACAAATTCCTTGGTCTATGTAGTCTTGTAAGTCAAAGTCAGCACCAACTCCGTTTAACCTATACAGATCAAGGTGGTTAAAAGGCATGCCAGACTTTGTTTCGTATGAACGCATAATCGTAAAAGAAGGGGAATTGACAACTGCGTCAATGCCAAGACCTTTGGCTAGACCTTGTGTAAAAGTAGTTTTGCCAGCAGCTAAATCACCATACAACAAAATAACCGCTGGTGCTTTTAGACACTTTGCGATTTTTTTACCTAAGTTTTGGGTTTCTTTAAAATTACTAGTAGTAAACTCTGTTTTCTTTTGCATTCTTTTAAACCTCTACAACCGAAATTACACCCTCTATGTTGTCTTTAAGCAGGGCTAGCAGACCATCAAATAAAGTTGAGTCAATTAAATTACAACCAACACAAGCACCGTGCATTTTAACATAGACAATTCCTTCTTCAACGGCCACAAGTTCAATATCGCCGCCATCTGCTTGAATGTAGGGTTTTACTCGGTCAATTAACGCTTTTACTTCTTCGTACATTTTTCAGGCAGGCTATTTAAAAGGTCTGCATATTTTTGGGTCAAACTCGCTAAAAACTCAGATTTTTTAGTTTTGATGTATTCAGAAAGTTCAGGGGTGTCTAGGCGTTTTAAGATAAAGTAGCCAGTGTTAAAGTTGCAAGTTGAGTTTAAGTAGTCAGGAATATAGGCAAAATTGGCTTTACCTTCTTTTTTAGTAAAACCTTTTAGTCTAAGCATGTTTGCAGTCACATCACCTACAATAAAGTCAAATTTATCGTAAACTTCTGGAAAGTAACGGTTTTGAAATTCTTCTTGTGAAAAAACCGACCTATAGTCTTTAAGCAGGGTGAAGTTACCGTAAATTGTTTCAATTAACATAATTTTTCCTCCAAAAGTACTGTGGCCAGACAACCGATTGCCCGGCTTTGGCCAATTAGCCCATTTTTTTCAAAAGTAGTGGCTTTAACTGAAACCAAAGGACAGTCAAGCGCTTGCATTAGATTTTTTGAAATTAAGGTTTTTTTAAGGCCTAATTTAGGTTGTTCAAGCATCACAGTAATATCTGCGTTTTTCACGCAGTAGTTTAGGTCGTTTGCTTTTTTTAAAGCATACGCTAAAAACTCAAAAGAAGACCTGTTTTGATTGATTTTATCGGTTTCCTTGAAGTTATCGCCCAAATCTCCTGAATTTAAAGCACCTAGGATCGCTTCAGTGACAGAGTGCAAAACTACATCTCCGTCTGAAACTGCTAAAAAGTGATTGTCTTTTTCAATCAAAACTCCAGCAAGAGTGAGTTCTCCACCTTTTTTAAAAGGGTGAATGTCAAAAGAACTGCCAACTAAACTAGGTTTGAAAAAGTATGATTTAGTCAGTGAAAAATCAGCAGGTGTTGTGATTTTAGGTAATCTGTTTTCAGAAAGCAGCAAGGTAAATGGTTCGCTTTGTTCTGAAAACAATTCAAACTCATCTTGATAGTCGGTTTTTTTTGCAACGGATACACATTCTCTTAACTTTGTTTTTAAAAAAGCTTGTGGCGTAATTGTAGTGAAATAGTTGGTTCTATCAAGAGTTTCTCCGTTGTAGTTTTTTAAAGACGAATAAATTTGGTTTGCTAAAACAGCGCCTTGTTTAGTTTCTAAAACCTTTTTTATGTTTTCAAGGTCTTCACCTAGAATTACTGGTCTTGCAGCATCGTGTACGTAAATATAAGTTCCTGTTGCTTGGTTAAGTCCAGTTTGCATTGACAAAAATCTGGTGTCTTTGCCAGTTAGCGTAAATACCGCTGGATTTTTGAACTCAGAATTAAAGAAAGCCTCTAAAACTTCGGTTTGCGCAACCAAAATACACTCGAAACCGTTTTTTAAAAAAGTGTTAACTGAGTGCATAAAAACTGGTAAGTTGACGAGTTTCTTAATGGCTTTGTTTTCAGCAAAACGCGAAGATTTGCCAGCTGCTAAAATAAGCGCTGTGTTTTTAAAAGGAGTGACGATATCTTTAGCCTTTACGTCGTGCGCTTCTGCTTCAAACGAAATCAAGCGGTCGGATACATGAATTAAGGCAGCCGAGTATTTAAGAGCAGCAAAATACCTGTCAATGTTGCCTTTGCCGTAGCCTAGTCTTTGACTGTGTTCGTTAACTGCTAAGCATGGCACTAAAAACAAGTCAATTTTTTCTAAGTATACAGTAAAGTCAACAGGTTCAAAAAAGTTGTAGCGTTTAATAAACTGAGTGTTGGGTTTTGGCAAAACATATTTCAGTTCATTTTCAACAAACGCGGGAAACAAGAAAACTTTTTCGCTTACTTTAGTTAAAGCAGTGATGTCTAGTTCTCCCTGAATTGGAAAGTAAAGCGCCACAGTTTTACTGTTTTGATATAGAGGATGTGCTTTGATTTTACTTAGCACAATTTCGTTTCTTTGCTGTTTTTCTAAGGCCGTGTAGGTTTTTCGTTCAGCTAAAATATAGGCTCTAGCCTCTGACTTACTAAACACGGTATTCATCTCCTACATACAAAAAATTGCTTACATAGTTTTCAGAAAAAGTAGTCTCAAGCGCAGTTCTAGTGGCTTTTAAAATAGTTTGCGCTGAGTTTAAGTTGTTTTCAACTAAAAAAGCGCCCGCTTTGGCGTTTAGCGTAAAACTAGAGCCACCAAACTCCATTTTTAAGTTCAAGTATCCGCTTTGTCTGCTAGCGCCACTTTTTAAGGCACCAAAGCGGACTAAGTCGGTCACTGTGTAGGCAAAAGTAGCCCCACCAATTCTATAAATTGCCCCAGTTTCTGTCACAAACGCTTTTTTTAAGTTATAAACATAGTGAGCCAGGGCCATGTTGCCGATTTCGCGACCATATTTTTTATTTATATTGTCAATATTGGCAACTTTGATAAAAACTAGTTCAAATTTGGTTTTGTTTTTAATTAACTGCTCTAAGTCAAGCTCTAAGTCTGAATAATTTTTAAGTTCATCAAGCAATTGAATGTTTGACTTACTAAAGTCGGCAGTTTCAATTAAATTAAAACAAGAGATTACACAGTTTTCATTTTCTTTAGTTGCACCTGCGTTTTCTTTAAACCAGATGTATTTGCTTCCACATTTTAAGCGGTAGCGCTGAGTTTGGTTGGAGTTTGGCTTAATTTCTGTGTATTTTTTAAGTACTTTAATGTAGTCATCTGGATGAATTAGTTTTTCGTATTCTGTGAACTTTAAGTTAGCGTAGTTTTTAGGGAGTTTAAGTAGTTCCAGCATAGAGGGTGAAAGCCAAATTTTACCAAGTTGCTTGTCATACATAGTGTAGCCAGACTCAGAGATTTCAAAAAAGCCCATTAGTTTTCCAGACATATCTTTTAAGTCTTCTTTTAGTTTAAATACAGCATCTTCGTGTTCTATTGCAGACATGCCTTTTAAAAGTTTGCCAGTAAAAATTAACTCAGAGCCAAGGTGAAAAACATTGACGTGCAAATAAACTCGCTCGCCTGAATGATTTTTGAACTCTAAATTAAAACTTTTGGTCTCTTCGTTTATAAAAAGCGGCTGAAAAAAGGCAGAAAAAGCGTGGTTCGTGCAGTCTTTGGTGTTTAGTTTAGCCACGCGCGATGTTTTTAGAAATAAATCCAAAAATCGGTATCTTCTGGCTTTTAAAACCGAGCGGTTAAGTTCTAAGGCAAGGTTTTTAGAAATTGACTTAATGTAGCCGTTTGGAGCCAAATACAGGTAAAAGTTGTTATCAGTATTTTCGTAGCCTGTAAGCACAGTGTGCTCACTGAAAATCAAAATCAAGTTAGTTAAAACAAGGGAAAAAACAATGGCTTGCGCGACAATTTGTGGATAAATTAGGAAGTTAAGAGAAATTGGCGGAGTTAGATAAAGCAAAAGCGGGGCAGTTGCTAAAATAAAAACTTCGGCAAGCAAAAATAACACAGCAGTGGTGTGTCGTTTTTTTCTAGTTGCTGCAAGTAGTGCTAAAACCAAAGAAACTACTAACAGAACAGCAAATAAAGAAAGTTGTGCGATGTGTAGTTTAGACATTTAAAGTTTATCTGGCTAAAAAGAATAGCAAAAGAAAACAAGTAGTGGCGGCCAGGAAAGCCAAACCGAACGCAAATGTTTTGGATTTAAATAGCGTATATACCTTGGTTTGAGAAAGCAAGAAAGCCAAAGAAGAAATGGGCGAAAATAAGTATACTGAGATTTTCTTAAATATTTTAATAATTTTTTTCATGTTTTTGCCCTTTTAAACGTACAGATTTAAGTAACTTCTCAGTTGCTCAACGTCTTTCATTTTAATCAAAACCCCGTTGTAAGCAATCGAAATATTTCCAGTTTCTTCAGAGACAACTAAGGTCAAAGCATCGGTTTCTTCAGAAATACCCAAGGCTGCTCGGTGGCGTGAACCGGTGGTTTTGTCTGCCAATTCTGTTTTTGAAATTGTAAAATAAGCACCGGCACAAATTAAAGTGTCATTTTTAATAATCACCGCTCCGTCGTGAAGAGGAGTGTTGGGTGTAAAAATATTTAAAAGCAGTTCTTTGTTGACGGTTGAATTTAAAGGAATGGCTTTTTCGGCGTAATGGCTAAGTGAGTTGTACTTTTCAAAACAAATAATTGCCCCAATTTTACGGTAAGAAAGCACGACTGCCGCTGATATTACTTCTTCTTTAGTTTCAATTGAACCGTGTGTAGTTGCACGCTCTTCTTTTGCTTTAAAGACTTTAGTGATTGCTTTTTGAACATCTGCAAGTGAATAAATTAAGTAGCCTACAAAAAAAGTAAAACTAAAAGACAAGGCCAAAGGCAGGGCTTTTTTTGAAAACACAGCACTGCGACTAAACCAAAAAAAATAAAGTGGGATTAAAAAAAGCAGAGCCACTAAAAAATAAACGAAGCCAAAAAAGTTGCGTTTTGAAATAGATGCAATTCTGATTGTAAAGTAAACCAGTAAGAAAAATAGTATTGAAATAAAGACTATGTCTCTGGTGCTAAATTTTAAAAGTGTATTCATATTTTTTGACCTCTTTATATAATATTATATAAAAAAACGGGTATTTTCGCAAAGGAAATACCCGTTTTCAAAGGCTAAATTTGTTTAGTTTTAGTTAGTCTAAAATTGCCGAAATTAGAGTTTTAAGTCCTTGGTACTCAGAGTTTAAAACTGAATTAAAATCAACTTCAGGTTGGTTTAAAAGTTGGAGTTCCAAGACATTTCTAGACTTTTTGTTTAAGTTAGAGTTTTGTTTGTTGCCTTGAAAAAAACAGTTTGTGCGACTATCTAAAACGAGGTCCGGCTTCAGGCCGTGTAGTTTAAGTTGCATAGCCATTTGGCTAACTCCGACTATGCCGAAGTTCAAAAACTCACCTTGTCCAAGTTCATCAATGTCTGTCATTCTAAGTAACTCAATGTGCTTTAAAAAAATCTTAAAATTACCAATAGCACCTAAGTTGTTTAAATAAAAATAAACTGGGTCAAAGTATAGTTTGAATTTGAGTTTTTTATCAATTAAAGTTTTTAAAGCGAGATGGTCTTGGCTTTCTTTTAACTGAAAAATTATTTTAAAACCACGAAGTAGCCACTTTAATTTAAGTAGTTCTTTTTTTAGTTCTAGTTTAGTGGTTTTTAAAAAAATAGGGCGAATTAAAATGGTTTTGACATTTAACTCTTTTAGTCTTTTTAAAAAAAGTAGACATGGTTGCTCAGTAAGTTCTGAGTAAGTGTCGTAAACTGGTAAATACACTGATTTGATTTTAAGTTTAAGTTCTTTTAGTTTACTGAACTTTTCTTCATTTAAATTAGTCAGCAAATCAAAAAAAGAAAGTAGACCTACTTGATTTAAAGTAATTTCTGTATCTGGCTTAAACTCACTTAGTCTAAAGACTACAGTGGTAAGTGTATCTGTTTCAAAATAAGATAAATTTACAATTGTTTTCATTTAGCAATCTCGTGCATCACAATAGACCCCGCAACAGCGACATTTAAACTTTCAACATTTTGTGTGTTGATTTTAAAGTTAGTTTCTAGAAGTGGTTTTAGTTCAACTGGTATCCCTGCGCCTTCGTTTCCTAAAACTAAAACTAGTTTAGAGTTGGTTTTTTTAAAGTTATGCGGTTCTGTGTGTTCAGTTCCAATAATTTCATAGCCCTTGTTTTTAAGTTCGCTGAGTTCCTTTACAAGGTCTGTACGAATTGCTGAACATCTAAAAATACTGCCCTTAGAAACTCTAACCGCAGTTTCATTAAAAGCATCGGCTGTTTTTTCTGAAAGCAAAATAGTTTTAAAGCCAAAGGCTACTGCTGAGCGAATTAAGGCTCCCACGTTTCTAGGGTCTTGAATGTCAGCCAAACAAAGAATTTTATCTGCGTAAACCTTGGTTTCAGGAATCTTGCAAACTACCACCGGACTTAGTTCAGTTTTAGTTTCTTTAAATAAAGCAAACACAGGTTTGCTGACCAAAATTGTTGGAGAATCCGCAAGTTCACAAGATATCACTTCTTTGGCTAAATTAGCCTCATAAGCCTCTTTTACAAAGTCAGGGCCATAGGCTAAAAACAGTTTATTTTCGTCTCTGGCTTTCTTTTTTAAAAGCGATAAATATAGTTTAATTTCTTTATTTTCTTTAGAAGTAATTTCGCGCATTTACTTGATTTCCTTTAAAATTTCTGGATACACTGAACTAAAGTCTAAGCCAAACTCAGATGGCAGATAAGTGTCTTCTGCTTTTATGGTAAGTGATAAAACAGATGAGTTTAAGCAGTTTTCAATTAACTCTGGTTTGTTAATTTTATCTTCGTATTCTTTAGTTAAACTTAATTTTGGGGAAGTTGTCGGGTTTTTAGGTAGATAAACGGTGCAACAGTCTTCAAATGGTTTAATTGAAATTAAAAAAGCACCAATTTGTTTAGAAATAGCAATTATTTCGTTTTTATCCATTCCAGCAAGTGGTCTAAAAACTGGCAGTGAAACACCTTCGTTGATAGTGTAGATTGATTGCAAGGTTTGCGAAGCAACCTGGCCTACCGATTCTCCAGTAAAGACACCAAGTGCACCAACTTTTTGAGCAACTGCTTCGGTGATTTTATACATAAATCTACGCATCACGGTAATAATATAGGCATCTGGTACTTTTTTTAAAATTTCTTCATGAATTTCTTTAAACGCTACAACATGAATTTTAATTGAGTTTCCAGGCATATATTTAGCCAAAACTCGGGCTAGTTGAAAGACTTTATCTAAAGATTCAACAGGAGTTAGCGGAGTTGACTCAAAGTGAATTAGTTCAACCAAACAACCTTTTTTAATTGCCGAAAACGCAGCAACTGGTGAGTCTATTCCCCCGCTTAAAAGAGTTAAAACTTTGCCAGAAATTCCAACAGGCAAGCCACCAATTAACTGGTATTTTTTAAAGTAAATATAAGTTTTGTTTGATTTGATTACAACGTGTAAGGTGTTTAAAGGAGTGTGCACATCTACTTTTAAGTGCTTGGTTTGATGCTTTAAAATATAGCCAGCAAGTTCTTTACAAAAAGTTTGTGAATCTGGTGAAAATTGCTTATCTACGCGCTTTACTACTACTTTAAATGTTGAGTTTTCAGTAGTTTCTTGTTCAACTACTGCTAAGGCTTTTGCTTTAATTTCGTTGGCTTTACTATCTGTAAGGTGAATAAAACTAAATGAAGAAAAACCAGTAAGTAGATAAAGTGAGTCTACTACTTTTTGTCTGTTTTCCTCAGAAAACTCAAGTAAAACATGGTCATATAAAAACTCAACTTTAACACAGTGTAAAGCCGTTTTTTCTTTAACCAAAAGGTTGGCTGCTTTTTTAAATGCTTTGATGTTTTTGCCTTTCAACATCAAGTCACCGTATCTAAGCAATATATATTGATTTTCCATAAATAATACACCTTTTTTGCAGTATTTAAATATAAAATTGTCTCTTTTTGTCTATACTATTATATAATATTAGCGACGCAATTTAATGTTGTGGAGGAAATATGCTAAAAAAAATTATATATATTTTTACCCTACTTTTAACTGCTTTGGCGCTAGCGTCTTGCTCAACTTCAGACAAAGCAGCGCTGTTTGAATATAGGCTAAAATTAGCAAAAGGCGAAACTCAAAAAACCTTGAAATCCTCTTTTAACCTAGATTCGCTTATCAAAGGCAAAACTGTTAAATGGGAACTAGATACACCAAATAAAAGTGTAATTAGACTAGAGAAAACTACTGTGGTGGTTGAACCTGGTGACAGAGAAGTTACTGCTATTTTAAAAGCAACTTACGAAGATTTTTATCGTGAGTTTGAGCTAGTTGTACCAAAAAGTTCAACACCTACTCCGCAACCCGGTCCGCAACCTAAACCAGAACCAGAACCAGACCCTGAACCACAGCCAAACCCACCAGCTCCAAAACCAGATCCAGATCCTACTTATGAAACTGAAGGCGATCCAGAACCAGAAGCACCACTAACTCCACTGGTTGATTTAAAAGATAAATTAAGTCTACCTGCAAACGACCCTAAGTTTAAACCACACAGCACAAAATCTGATTTAAGGGGACACAAAACCAGAATTAAAGGTAAGTACATCACAAGTTCAAACGCACCTTTAATGGCCATTACTATGCTTGAAGAAGAAGTGCCTTATATTTCTGTTAAAAACTTCTTTAAAGGACTAGATGGTGTCGTTGACTTTAACCAGCATAAATACGAATATGTCTACCACGGACACAAATATGAATTGGTTAAAAAAATGGAAATTGAAGAAACTAAGACTAAAACCATTGTTAAACTAGTTATTGAAACTAATAAAATTAAACCAGAGTCTCCAGATTTAGCAAAAGAAGAATACACTTTTATCTATGAACACACAGCACAACGTTTCGTAATTGGTGATGCTAAATTTTTGGAAGAAGTGTTTGCCTACAACGAAGCGTGGAACGAACCTGAACCTGCTTACGCAAACTACAGACTAACTAAACTAAGTTTAACAAACGCAAGGCCGTTAACTTATGAACTGAACCGCTATAAACTGGGTTCTTATCAAACTAAAGACGACGAAGTTTTACTGCCACTGGCTATTCTTTCTTTAGTTTTAAACTCAGAGACAAATGAACGCGCAACCTACTACACAGGTTCACTAATTTATACCAATAATCTAGTAGGTAAAGGCAACGGTGCAATTGCTCAGGCTGAGAAAGACGAAAATGTCTATTTAAACTCATTTAAAACTGAAATGCCAAAATCAGTTTCTGGCTTTACTTGGAAAACCATGGCTTTCTTTTTTAACACAATTTACGGAAACATTCCTTTACGTAAAGCAGCAAACGATGCACTTGAAAAATTTGCCGACAAAATTTTGAGTACCAAATCAGATGATGTCTATTTCGGGATGAGAGAAGTGATTAAAGCCTTGGATGACTTGCACACCGATGAAGATAAAAACGTTTCTCTTTATGCAGATAACAAAGAACCTGAAAAAAGTAAATTCTTTATCGGTTTTTGGAATTTGTTAGAGGCAAAACAAGAACTTTCCGACAGAAAACTATACTCAGTTTCTCAAGACGGAAAAACTGCCATTATTAACTTAAAAGGTTTTGAAATTGATGATGAAGATGGAAACGGAGACCCAATTTTAGGCACAGTTAAACAGTATATTAAGGCAGTTAAAGAAATTAAAAGCAAACATCCAGGTGTTGAAAATATTGTTATCAACATGGCTGCCAACGGTGGTGGTGTGGTAGCAGCTGCTGTAGACCTGGCTGCGTTAATTGCGGGACCTGGCAAATCTATTACCTACTCTGAATACCACCCAATTACTGGTCAACGCAGAACTACTACCGTTCAAACTAAATACACAAATGCCGAAGTTCCTCGCTTTAAAAACTATTTCGTGCAAACTTCAGGCTCCACTTTCTCATCAGGTTCAATGTTTACAGGTATGTTTAGAGACAATAACTTAGGTAAAGTAATTGGCTTTAAGACTCAAGGCGGAGCATCGGCTACTACTCCTGTACACTTCCCACTAGGTATGGTTGCCTACTACTCTTCAAACAATGTCTATGTTACTGAAAAGAAAGACATCAGAGCTGCGCACAGCGAAGCAGAACTTGGAATTGAGCCAGACTTTAAATACAGCATTAAAGACACTAAAGCACACGCAAAAAATCTGTTTGATGCGAGTTGGGTTGCAAGTGCTTTAAGAGCCGCTGGCTACATTTCTTGACATAGTGGGCACACCTTTTATTGACTACCACGCTCATCTTGCCTCTATTGAAAAAGAACAGGATAGGATGTGTGAAGAAAACGAACAAAAATGCAAAGAAAACAACACTAAATACATAATTTGCGGAACTGGTGCAAGCGACAACGCACACACTGTTGAACTAGCACGCAAATACAAAACTTTTGCAACTATTGGAATTGATCCTCAAAACTGCCAAGACAGTTTTGAGGAGTTAATTGAACTTTGGCATAAAAACAAAGATATAGTTGTAGGGTTTGGAGAAATTGGAATAGACCTTTATTGGCGTCAAGATAATTTTGATCTGCAAAAGAAGATTTTTTTAAAACAAATTGAGTTCGCTGCTAAAAACAAAATACCTGTAGTTATTCACGGAAGAAACGCCTACAGGGAAGTTTTTGACTTAATTTATCCGTATCATGGTAAGTTAAAAGGCTCTATTCATTGTTTTGACGGTGATTTAGATATTGCTTTGAAGTTTGTTGATAAAATGCAGTTTATGATAGGAATAACTGGGATAGTTACTTTTAAAAATGCAGATGCTTTAAGAGAAGTGGTAAAAGAAATTCCGCTTAGCAACTTACTGATAGAAACAGATAGTCCTTTTTTAGCACCAGGTAAATATAGAGGAAAAAAATGTTTACCTTATATGGTTGAAGAGACTTACAGGACTATTGCTGAAATTAAAGAAGTAAACGTTAGTCAATTAAAAGAAAATGTTAAAAATAACTTAGTAAAAATGTTGGGTGTGGAGTTATTGTGAATTTTGATATTTTATTTTCAAGATATTGTTCTTTGCTTGAAAACAAAAAGCAAAAAATGCCACTAAAAACTAAATTTGCCTTGGTCTTATTTGTTTTGTTTATGTTAGTAATCGCTGCTTTGTTTTTGTTTTACATCTTTAATGCTCAATTAGTATATTTGGCAAGCTTCTCTATTTTATTGACTGTATTTTTAATTTTTTTGCTTTTTTTGGCTTTTAAAAATAAAGCAAATAATGTTGATACAGAAAATGAATGCGAAAACTCAGAAGCATACATTAAAGAAGTGATTGAGGTTCTTGAAAGTTGTGGTGTCAATATTCAAAAAACTGATATTCTTAATTTATTGATAGAAGAGGCGAAGGACAAACAAAAAAGCAATTTTTCTGTTAGTTTCAACAAAGCAATAACAATACTTAGCTCTCTTTATTATTTGATTGTTACACTTGTTTGTAAAGCGCTTTACGATAAGTATGGTTTTTGGAAACTGATTATCTTTTTAGTTTTTGCTGTGTTCTTCTTTTTTATAATTAGTATGTTTTTTCAGTTCGTAAAGTCTTTTACCAAACAACATTTTGAGTTTAAGCATATGAAACACAACAAGTTCATATATGATTTAAAGCAAATTAAAATTTTTTACAATACAAAATAATATCAATTCTTGTAAAATAATGGGAAAAATTTTCCATGTATCACTTTAAAAGATTTAACTAATTTAACTAAAATAAAAAAATATAGTGAACTTTCAGTCAAAAATAGATTTTACTACAATTGAGCATACTGCTGTTTTAAAAAACGCCTAGTTAGGCGTTTTTTTATGTTTGTTAACTCCTTTGTTGAAGAAGTTATAACATCGTTAAAGCATAAAGAAAAAAGGGGGCAGGGTTTTATAAAAATACCGACAACAGTATCAAAAACTATTGATAAATTTTAGTTAATATAAGACAAGAAAATAGGAAAGTGATAGATACCCCGTTTCCTGGACAAAGGAAAGGGGGTACCTATCAAAATTGAGTTAACTAAAATAATAGTTTTTTGTTTATTTGTTTTCATATTTCTCCTTTTTAAAGTCGAAAAATCTCACTATTTAATTATATTTTTTTATCAACATTTATGCTTAAAATGACATTTAGAACCATAAAATATTGTGTTAATACACTATAAATTTAAATTAGTAATTTTATACGCTTATAACTTTACTACTAAATAAGTTATAGTTATTTTAAAACAACCCAATTACCTTTTTTGTCTGCACCTTCTCTTTTAATATAACCTTTTTCCTTTAGTCCTTTTAAATATCGTTCCACAGTTCTCTTTGTTTTATGTAGTAATGCTGCGATTTTATCAGTAGTTAGTGTTGGATCTTTTAAAAGTAATAAAGTAATTTTTTGTTCAATCTTATTTAATTTTAAGTCCATTTCTAGAGAAACGTTAATACCTGTTTTAATTTCTTTAGCAACTTTTTCGTTGAAAGGTATAGACACAATAATGTAATTATCGCTAATTTCAAAAACACCTTTGCCATAGTTTTTAATAATAATCGGAATGCCGTGTCCTGTGTGGTCTACTATATCTAGATCTGAAAAAATCTTCATTAACTTAGCATTTCTAGGTTTACTAATACCTAGAAAAAAATCTTTTAATTTTAAGTTATATGGAAGACCTCCGTGGGATAAAATTTCAATTCTATCGCTAAAAAATGAAACTTGAGGTTCTGCAATAGACCAATCATTGTGAACTATTGCGTTAACAATAGCTTCATTTACACTGTCGTAATGAAATAAAAATGTGTCTTTTCTTGGTCTAACTGAAGTATCTGAAAGACATATGTTTTCCGCAGCAATTCTGTTCATAAGTTGGCGATATCCAAAAATTATTGATTTGTTTCCATAATTACTTCTTTGTGATAACGCTGCTTTAGTTTTTCCACTAAATTTTACAAATATTAAAGAAAATCGATTATTATCAGAAAGCAGTTCTGCCATTTTGTTGTATTTACCGCTACTGTTTATTAGCGTTAGATTAGTTTCAAAAGTTTCTTCATTTAATTTATAGCCGAATTCTAAATAGGAGTTTTTCAAAGTTTGAAACGATAAAATTGGTAAGTTAGTAGCAGAAGAGGCTAAAACATCGTCGTCAAAAAATTTTTGTTTATATCTTGCCCTGATTTGCTCTGTATCCATTTCTCTTGAAGAAGAACATACTCTAATTGCACATCCGCTTGTTGAAAAACCATACTTTTTTATACAATACAAGGGAGATATACCTTTTTTTACATTTACCACCACAACAAGAATGCCGTTTATGCTTTCTAGTTCTGTTTTTACCATCTCTTGCGCGCTTGGTTCTATTTGGGTAGCGATAATGTCGCAAATTGACCTTAAAATTTGGTCAATATTAGAAACACCGACAACTTTTCCATCATTATCGACACCTATGTATATTTTTCCACCCTCTGCATTCAAAAATGCGACAATTTCTTTTACAATTTGGTTAGTGTATTTTACCTTTAATTCAACTTTATTAGATTCAACCAGCATAACTACCTCCATAAAATTAAAATATCATATCTAGCGACAATTTTCAATTAAAATGCGACATTTACACCGACATTTACACCGACATTTACACCGACATTTACACCGACATTTACACAAAAAAATACCTGAACTTTTCACAATAATATAACTAATCCTGAGTTCAAAAAAATTTTAAATTCTTGTGCTAAAAATGGGTTTATAGCCTAAAATTTGCGTAATCTTTGAATCTAACAAATAGAATTTTAGGCCAGGTTTAATATAGTGGATGCCATTGGGAATTTTAATTTAACTAAAATAGTAAAAAACGCCTAATCAGGCGTTTTTTTGAAGAAAAATACTTATTTATTTTTGACAGGTTAGCAGCTTTTCAATTTTATCTGGGTCTTTTTCAATTCCTGAAGACAAGCAAACATGTCCGTCTTTAGTAATTAAAATATCGTCTTCTATTCTAACTCCAATTTTTTCATCTGCTATATAGAGACCAGGTTCACAGGTTAAATACATTCCTGCTTCCATTGGTTTAGTGTAATCACCAGTATCGTGAACATCTAGACCTAAAAAATGTCCGACTGAGTGGTAGTAATATTTGCCAATTTCTTCAGGCTTTTTAATTATGCCAATTTTTAAACTTTCTTCAATTAAGACATCGCGGGCAATTTTGTTATACTCAGACCAAGTCAGGCCCGGTCTAAGCGCTGCCATTGCTTTAGTTTGGGCTTTTAGCACGATATTGTAAATTTGTTTTTGTCTCGCGGTAAATTTACCGTCAACTGGGTAAGTTCTGGTGATATCTGAAGCGTAATTTTGGAAGTTCACACCCACATCGCAAACACATAAAGTATTTGGCTCTACTTTGTCTGAGTTGACCACGTAGTGCAAGGTAGTTGAGTTTTTACCACTTCCAATAATTGAAGCAAACGAAGTTCTGGTGTTGTTTTTCTTAAGTACGTAGTTATATTCCGCTTCAATGTCGTATTCATAAATTCCAGACTTAATGTTTTTGCGAATGGCAGCAAGCGCGTCTGCTGTGACGTCAACTGCTTTTTGTAAGCACTTAATCTCTTCTTTGTCTTTAATCATTCTCAGACTGGCGATTTTCTGGTGAACGTTTTGAATTGTTAGTTGTGGCAGAGTTTGTTTAACAAAGTCTGCAAACCTGTAGCTGTCTGAATACAAAAAGTCGGTCTCTAAGTTTAAGTAAAGAGTGCTGATCTCTCCAAATACAGCAGAGCGAGTAGCCTCGGTTAAGCCTTGAATGTATCCTTTTAATTTAGAGATATTTAAAACTGTGTCAATTTTTGCAATTTCGCCGGCTCCCTTTAAGGTCAGGCGTTCGCCTACCCAAAGGGCAATTGTCGGGTCAGTTTCTTCTTTAAATAAAATAGTTTGAGTTTTGTCTTTGCCTTTAACTAAGCAAAGCACGCAGTTGTCTTCATTAACTCCGGTTAAATAATAAAAATCGCGGTTTACTTCAAACGGAAAAGTTTGGTCTGCTGAGTACTTTAACTCAAAACCAGAGAATACCAGAGTAATTGAACCTACTGGCAGCAAATTAAATAAATTAGTTCGTCTTTTTTGAAAGTCCACAAAATCAACCTTTCTTATTTAATTTTTTTAATCTTTTTCAGAACTTGACTCTTAATTGATTCAAGTTCTTCAACTGATTTGGCTTTTGAAGAGGTATGAACAGAAAAGTAGATTTTAATTTTTGGCTCAGTGCCAGAAGGACGCACTGTTACCCAAGAGCCATCTTCTAGGTAGTATTTTAAGAAGTTTTGTTTAGGCAGAGTAATTTTTTCAACTTTGCCTTCTTGATAAGTTCTGGTTTGTGCCTTGTAGTCTTCTACTTTGACAATAGTATGTCCTTTTAACTCAAGTCCAGTTTCGCGGAAGTTTTGAACAATTCGCTGGATACGTTCAGCACCTTCAAAACCCTTTAAGACAATATTTTCAGTGTACTCAAGATAATATCCGTATTTTTCATAAATTTCGTCCAAATAATCCACAATTGTTTGGTTGCGACCCTTTAGCCAAGATGCAAGTTCTGAAAACATGTAAGCGGCTTGCAGTGCGTCTTTATCTCTAGTGTGTTCACCTAAAATGAAGCCAATTGACTCTTCGCAGCCAAATACGTATTGTCCTTCTTTTAGTTTATTCATTTCACCAGCAATAAACTTAAAGCCGGTTAAAGTGTAGACAAACTTAAGGCCAAAGTCTTCGGTCATCACACGAAGCAAGTCAGTAGTAACTACAGTTGAAATTACAACTCCGTCTTTAGGCAGAGTTCCTTTTTCTTTGCGTTGAGAAAGTGTGTAGTAAAGCAGAGCATGCGCCATTTGGTTTCCGTTTAAGAACACAAAGTCTTTGTTGTGTTTAACGGCCACACCTATGCGGTCTGCATCTGGGTCTGACATCAAAATCAGTTCGCAGTTTTCTTTTTGAGCGTAAGGATAAAGCCCATCCCAGGCTTTGATAAACTCAGGGTTGACAACTTTAACATTTGGGAAATCTGGGTCAATTGTCATATGTGGTAGGTATTTAACAACGTTAAAACCTTTTTGTTCCAAATAACGCGGAATAATTGTAGCCCCTGTTCCGTGAACTGGCGAAAACAGCACAGAAACTGGGTCTTTTGGTTTATTTAACTGAATTTTATCGCAAGCCTTAAAGAATGCTTTTTCAACGTCTTCAAGAACATACTCAATTAGTTTAGGGTCGTGCTCTGTTTCTATTGAAAACAAGTCTTTAATTGCATTAATTTTCTCAACTACGGCATTAGCCTCGTCAACTTCCAGTTGTGCACCTGTGTGGTTGTAAACTTTATATCCGTTGTATTCTTTTGGGTTGTGAGAAGCAGTTACCATTACACCAAATCCAGCGTTTAGATAACGAACCGCAAACGAAACCATTGGGGTAGGGCGAAGTTCTTTAAATAAATACACCTTAATGCCAGCGTTAGCAAGCACGCTTGCGGCTTCTTCTGCAAAGTCTTTTGAGTGGTGGCGGTTATCATAACAAATCACCACACCTTGGTCTTTATAAGTTTTGGTTTCCAAAATATAGTCAGCCAGACCTTTTGAGCAACGTCTAACTGTAAAGATGTTCATACGGTTAGTACCAGGTCCAATTAGCCCACGCAGACCACCTGTTCCAAATTCCAAGTCTTTATAAAAAGACTCTTTGATTTCTTTTTTGCCAAATTTCTTTAATTCGTCTTGTAGGTATTGAGGAAGTTTTTCTTGGTTTAACCACTGTGTATAGACTTCCGTTTCTAAACTTAATTTTTTATCAGCCATTTTTTCCTCCTAAAATTAAATTAGCCAGTTTAATCATGCCTTTAAAAACTAAAGTATCGTCGTATTTTAAAGGTAGATTTCCTTTTAGTTTTTTTAAAAAAAACTGAGCAGAACCACCAGTTAAATAAACTGATTTTATGGTTGGATGATCTTTATATATTATACGCAAAAATTCAGAAATTTCAAAACACGACGAGAAGTAAATCCCACTATCTAGGCAATCTTTGGTGGTATTGCCAAGCAAACTTTCCGGAATTTTTGGGGTGTGCTCGGAAAGCAAAGCTCCTTTGGAAATCAGGCTGTATTTTAAATTGTAGCCAGGCGAAATTGCAGCACTTTCTATTTGATTTTTAGATATCAGCAAGTATTTATTAAAAGTACCAATATCGGCAATCAAAGTGCGTTCATTTTCTGATACCGAAAAAATTAAAGCCAAGAGGTCAGCACCAATATCGCTTGGGAAATTTTCTTTAATTTCTACTGGTAATTTCAAATAAGTTAGTTCTGTAAACTGACATTTTTGTTCTTTTAAAACTGCGGTTAAAATTTCTGTTGCTTTTGGCACAACTGAAATAAAGTAAATTTGTGTTTTTTTAATTACACAGTCTTTAATTAAAGTATCAGCAAGTTTTCTATCAAAATCTTTAGTTAAAACTGAGGTTATCGCTTTTATTTTGTTTTCTGAAAAAACAGCAGTTTTTACTCTGGTGTTGCCAATGTCTATTAAAAAAAATTCACTCGTCATCAGTAATCGCTTCATCTAGATTTTCAGCCTTATTTAAAAAGTGTTCTTTGTAAGTAAATTGAACTACGGTGTAAATTGGCACACAAATTAACAGCGAAAGCAGGGTTTCTAAAACTGTGTTAAAAGAAATTATAGATAAAAATAACTTACCAGCATTTGGCGGATAGAGTTTTTTGACATACAAATATAAAAATAGAGCTCCTAACACCATTGTTGAATAAATTATTTGACTTAAAATTACGGTATTGGCAATAACTAAAGTTTGTTTTTTAAAGGTCAAGACAAACAAAATAAGAGAACCTATAAATAAAACAGAAGTTAGCGTAGATACAAATATTTTCATGCCAAGACTGTAGGTTTTAGTAAGTTGGACTAACGCAAAATAAACAACTCCAAAGAAAATAAGATAAAGCGTAAACAAAACTGCTTTTTTCCAAATTCTATCTTCACCGATTTTTCTAAATATAGCGTAGATAAAAACAGCAACAAAACCGAAGAAAACTCGGGCGGGAACTGCGACTAAAAAGTTTTGAAACGCCAGGTCTATTGGAGAAGTTGCAAAAGCCAGGGCGTAAAGCCAGGAGTTTAGTCCAAAAATACTTGCAAGTAAAACTGTGTAGTACCACGGCAAAACACCTAAAGAAAGCAGCACAAACACAGGAATTATAGTTAGCGAAACCGGTGGTATTTGAATAAAACCGATTTGCGGAACCCAAGAAAACAAGACAATAAGTGCGGCAAACACCGCAAAAATAGAGGCATCTGCCAATCTTTTTTTATTTTTTAAATTCATTTAACAAGTTCTTTCTTTTTAGTAGATAAACATCGCATCGCCAAATGAAAAAAACATATAGTCGTTTTCAATTGCGTGTTGATAAGCACGAAGAGTATCCGCTTTGGTCCAAAAAGCAGCTACAAGCATAATTAGTGTTGATTTTGGCAAATGAAAATTAGTAATTAAACCGGATACCACTTTAAAGCGGTAGCCTGGATAGATAAAAATGTCAGTCTCGGCGCTAGTTTCCGCGAAACCTACATTTTCGCGGTAAGCCGACTCAAGAACCCGAACAGATGTAGTGCCACAAGCCACAATTCTTCTTTTTTCTAAAAGTGCTTTGTTTAAAATATCTGCGGTTTCTTTAGTAATAAAGTAAGTTTCCTTATGCATTTTATGATCAAGCACATTTTCAACAGTAGGTGGGCGAAAGGTGCCAAGGCCAACGTGCAAAGTAACTTCAGCAATCTCAACACCTTTGTTTTTAAGTGCAGCAAGTAACTCTGGTGTAAAGTGAAAGCCAGCGGTAGGTGCCGCGGCAGACCCGTCAATTTTTGCGTATACCGTTTGGTAGTCTGCTTTGTTTTCGCATTTAGTTTTAATGTATGGAGGCAGCGGCATTTCACCGATTTCATCTAAAATCTCAAATAAATTGCCCGAGTAGTTTAATTTAAGCAAGGTTATACCTTCTTCTTTTAACTCAACAACTTCTGCAGTTAATTTCGCAGAAAAAGTAATAATAGTGCCAATTTTTAATTTCTTTTGTGGTTTTGCAAGCGCTTCAAATACGCTTTTTTCAGTGGGTTTGAGTAAAAGCACTTCTACCGCACCACCAGTTTCTTTTTGGCCGTGTAGGCGAAAAGGCACAACTTTGGAGTTGTTTAAAACCAGAACATCGCCTGGTTGAAAATAATTAAGAATGTCTGAAAAATTAAGATCAGTTAAACTGCCCGTTTCTCTGCTGCAGACTAAAAGTTTAGCGTCATCTCTTTTTTGATAAGGAGTTTGCGCTATTCTTTTAGGGTCTAAATTAAAATTAAATTCGTCAACTCTCATAGTAAAAATTATATCAACTAATTAGTGCTTTAAAGTAAATTGATTTGACTAACTTTTTCAAAAATAGTTAGTGTTGAGTTTTTCGCGATTTTGTTAATTTCTACTTTTAATTCTGGGTGTTTTTTAAGTTTTCTTTGAATTAGTCTGCTCAGAACACTTTCTTTAATTTCAGCACTTGGTTCAAACTCATCAACTCGCCAATCTGGAAACTCAAATTCAAAATCGGGAAAACCTAGAAAATAGTAAATTTGCTCAATTATTTGGCCTGATTTATTTAGTATTTTTACCTTAACAAAATAACCTTTTTTGTCAAAGCCGATAACTTCGCCTTTGCCAAAAAAACTTTCTTTAGTTTTTTTAAAAAACTTACTTTGCTCATCTTGAGTAAGGTCGCTAAACTGCTCGGCGTGAATGTGGTCTACGTGGTCAATTATGTAGTTTTTGCCGTCAAAATAAGTAATTTCTTTTGCATCAAAAATTTCTGGATACTTACTTAAAAAAGGAGTGTTGTTTAAAGTAAACGAAAGCGCTCTGTTTAAGTAAGTGTATTCACTTAAACTACCGAAATTAGTGTTATTTAAATTAAGTTTTTTAATTGTGGTTTTACTTAAATTACTTTGAAATTCAAAAGTAGCGAAGTTTGTTGAATTACTTAAATTTAATTCAGAAAGGTGGGTTAGTTTATCTAAAAAAGAAAGATTAGATAATGTATCTGAGTAAGTAATTTCTAGATATTTAAGTTTACTTAAATCGCCCAATAAAGCGAAATTATCGTTATTTAGTCCCTTAATTTTACTTAGCGTTAGGTCTGATAAATCAATTAGTTTAGAGATATTGTTAAGTGAATTTAAAGTAACTTTAGTTAGTTCTAACTTAGTGATTTTGTTACCAAAATTAACATTAGATAAATAAAAATTACCTTCAATTTTAAGTGATTTTAAGTTGCTGTCCATTAAAGCATTAAAATTAGAAACAGTAGGATTTATACCGTCGTAATTCAACTCGAGTTCATCTAAACTTACTGTATTTAGTAAACTAAGATTTGTGATTTTTGTGTTATTTTTTAGTACCAGTCCAGTAATGTTTTGGTGTTTTTTAAGTAGTGTTATAAGTTCTGTGTTGCCTATATTTTTAGGCGCTACTAATGTTTTTAAATTAGCAAATTGTGAAATAAATAGATAGTCTTCTGCGGTATTTTTTTTATCAAAATAACTGGCGCTTAAGTTTAGATAATTTACCTTAGTTAAAAACTCAGATATCTCAAATTTATCTGTTTTAGGAGTTTCTGAAAAATAAATTAAATCAGCATTTTGTGCAAGCAAACTTACAGGTATATTTTTTTGAGTAAAGCCGGTTTTTAAATAATTGTATTGCACAGCGTTTAAGTCTCTAACCGAAAAGTTGCTTTCTTTTTCTTTACTAAAAGTAATAATTTCTGGGTAAGTTTGAAAAAATAAAGTCTTTCCGTCTTGAGAATATACTTCAGCAATCACCAAAGCGTGGTCATACTCGTGAGTCAAAACTATATTGCTCTTTGGAGTTTTTAAAGTGCCTGAATACACTAATCTATAGTTTTCATCTACTGTTTTTTTAACTAAATACTTAAAAACAAAATCTCCTGGATACGAAAAATTAGTGATATTTAGTTCAAGTGTCGAGTCTTTTTGATAAGTTTTAAAATAATCAAAGTTAACTTTTTCTCTATCTAGCTTCTCATACTTTAAAACAAAGCCATTTCGCTTTACTGAAAACCTGCCGTTTTTTGTTTTAATTTCTTCGCCATATTTATCGTAAACTGTTTTAACTAACTTACCTGGCTTATTAAAGTCGTTTATACTATATTCTTGTAGTGCGACGCAACCAAATAGCGTTAAAATCAAAAAAAGTGTGATTATAAAAGAAAAGATTTTTTTCATTTCAAGTTCCTTTCTCTGGTAATTATATACCCTTGTAAAATAATTTGCGAATGATTTGCAAATTAAACTAAAAAGCGTAAATAAAGCCAAAAATTCAGCTGTTTGCTGTGGTATAATTTCTAAGGAATATGTTAAACAAAGAAGACCTGATAAAAACATTTCAAAACATTTTTAAGTCAACTCTAGACTTTAAAAAGTACGAAAATGTTTTTGACAAAATTATTAAAGAACTTACACTTTCAACCGAAGAAGTGCGTAGTCTTGAAGAGAAAATAAACAGCCAAATTCGGGCTAATTTTTTGTTTATAGACAACAAAATTCATGAATATAAACTAAAAACTAAAGATATTTTTAAAGAAGTTTCAGAAAAACAAACAGAGTTTAGCCAAAAACTTTTAAACAATGAAACCGAAATGGAAAAGTTTGTAGACAGCGCAAACTTTAGAATGGTAAGCAAGAAAAATATTTTAAGAGAAGAAAACAAAAAAAATAATTTAGAGTTTGACGAACAAATCATTTCTTTTACTGACAAAAAACTGAAAGATGAAAATATTATTTTAAAGTCTGCAAAAGACCAGACAAAACTGGCTGACCAAAATTTGAGATTACGTCTAAACTTTATCAACACTAACTTTGAAACAAAGTCTAAAAATCTCCAAGCAACATATCCAGAAACAAGTGAAAAAACTAACTTTGAACCAATCAGCGAGCAACCAGATGACCCAATTTGGTTTAAGACGTTGGTTAATTTTTATAACGCCAAAGTTAAAAAAATTAACCAAGAAAAAGAACAAAGTATCAAGACAATTGACACATTTTTTAACGAAAAAATCGTCAGACAACAAAAAATAATTGAAACTATAGAAAACAATTACGCAAATATTTTAAAAGAGACTGAACTTGAGTATCAGGGTAAACTTACAAAACATATGGCTGAGTTAGATAATTTAGCCAAACTTAAAGGAACAGAGTTAAAGAGTTTTGAAAAAGTTTACTTTGAAGACCTTAACTCAGTCTATATTAAAGAGTATCCGGAAAGTATACAAAATCAGAAGGTCGCTAAAATAAAGGACAACTACAACAAACAAATTGCACAATACTTAAAAAACTTTAGTCAAAAAGTGGCGGTAGTTAACGAAAAAATTACTAAAATTAAAGAACAGGCTGCAGAAACTAAAGCAAAAATTGAACAAAAACTTGGCGCTAGTGTTTCAAAAAATAAAATTACCATTCAAAAACTAGTTGAAACTAAACGCAAATATCTTGACGAAATTAAGTCTTACTTTCAAAAAACTCTAGATACCTTTGACAGGTATTTGTTTATTTCTCGTGAGTTTTTTAACTTAAATGTTTTGATAAGTAAAAATAAAATAGCCGAGGCTAACTTTATTCAAAACTCAATTCAACAAAACCAAGAAACTAATTTTAACCACTTAAAAGAAGTTTTAAATATCAAACAAGATTACTTAAATCAAGAAAAAGAAAACTTAATTTTCTCTGCTTTTTCGGACATAAACTTAATTAAACAAGAAATAAACGTAGCAAAAGAACTTAAGCTAACTCACTTAAACTACTACCACTCTTCGCTACTAAATAACTTAATTTTAAAGAAAAGTGAAAACGAAAAAGCACACTTACAAAAACTAAACGCAATTGACCTTTCTTTTAACCTGTACTTCTTAAACTCTTTTTTAAAAAAAGAAACTGAGAACGCTAAGTTATTTTTTTCAACTAACGAAAATAACTTTGTTAAACTAATTGAAATTGTTGAAGATTTTTTTACAATTTTTAATAAAAACGATATGTCCAAAATTCTGAATTTTGACTTTGTTTTAAATTACGCAAACTCTTTAAACAAACACAACTATAATATCGCTGTGTTGCTTAAAGCAGTAATAACCGAAATTGAACAGGACTTTTTTATAAAAGAACAAATCTCTGACTTTGAGTTATTTGAGTTCAATGCCTATATTGCCGAAACTATAGCGCTTGTCTTGTCTTTTCAGTTTAAAAGAACCCTTGACATTGTCAACCTGCAGGCTGAAAAAATCTTAAATAAAGTAATTCAGGAAACTGAAAACTGGCTGCTCGAAATCAAGCAAAACCAACTTAAAGTCGTGGCAATGCTAAAAACTTACCGAAAAGAATACGAAGTGACTTTAAAGCAAATTGCGGCTACCGCTAATGTTGACGAAATTAGTTTTCAGTCAACTAAAGAGTTTTTTAAAAGCATTAAAAAAGTTCAGGCGAACACTGAACTAAAAATTAAGACAAACACCGCTTACTTTACTGAAAACATAGTTAGCAGACTTTCTGAACTTAAAAAAATGAAGAGTAGTGATTTTTTTGATGCTTTTTATTTCTCTGACCACTTTAAAAACTTAAGTGACCAGTATTTTAGAAAAACCATACACACAACCGCGGTGCAGGCCAAAGCAGTTCGCGATTTTCAGACTAAGTTTACAGATGAGTTTAAGAATTTAAAAAAATGGTTTCAAGAACACCGCGATAAAATTGTGAAAAAACAACACGGCTATCTTGATTTAATTGCTAATTTAAAAACCGAAGTTACCTTAGCGCTAAGTGCTGCACACGACGAGTTTCTTGAAGAAATTAAAGCAGAGAAGCGAGATTTGACTTACTTTAAAAAGCAAAAGGCTAAAAATCAACGCAACAAAATTACTCGTGAGTTTTTAAAAAAACAAAAGACACTAAATCAAAAAATTAAGGTTAGTATTGCAACTCTAAAACAAGAACCTTACGAAAAGAAACGCCTTGAGCAACTGGTTTTTTTAAATAAAATCCAGACACGCATGAAAATAAGCACACAAAAAGAGGCAATTAAAGTAAATTATTTAAAGAAACTAAAACAAGAAAATAATGCATTTAAAATTAAGTTAACAGAACTTGAACAACAAAAACGCGCTTATTTAAATGAAGTTAACTCAGAAAACGAATTTGCATTACTTAAATATTTTAAAAAATTAAAAGACACTAAAAAATACATAATTAAAATAAAAAAGACCCTTTCCTAACATCTAGGTTTTAAAAGGGGGCCCTTTTGTTTTTTTGTGATTTTTACTAAACGATATTAGTAAAAAACTTTTAATGAAATTATTTTAATTACCTCTTCACTGAAAAATTTATGAATATTTCGGTGCAAAGCGTTTACTTTCCTGAAGTTGTCCTTGATTTTTTTCTATCCGTAATTTTATGCAATTTTGCGTATTTTAGCGGATAGAAAATTAAAATTAAGCATTTTATGCATCATTTTAGGCGAAATATTGCTATTTTTTAAAGTAAAACAACATTTATTTTCTATCCGCAATTATGCGTATTTTTACATAAAAATACGAATACGTCTATGCTAACACGGTTATGAATCGTTTCTGTCTAAAAAAGTTTGGGGCAAATTCACAGGCTGTTTTAAAGTTGACCAATAATACATTTTTTGTAATAGGAAAGTCCTAAAAAGTTTTTACACTTAGATTTTTAAGTATTTAACCATACTTTTATTCCTTTATTACAAATAAAAAGACCTTTAAGTTTTTTATTTCCTTAAAGGTCTCAGGGATTATCTCCTAAAAAGTCTATATAAATAATTTAAATTAGCAGGCGTTTGTACGAAAAATAAGCTAAAATGCAAAACTACCTTATGCAAACAACAACACCAAACACCATATACATACTAGCGTAGTTTGTGTAGCTACCGATAACTGCTCTGGCAAGACCACTATCATATACGCTGTTATCTGCATCAATCCACCAGTTTTCTTCAAATGCTGTTCTATAAAACGGATAATCAGTATTAAAATCTCCAAATTTAGACAAATCAACACCGCGATACTTATCAACAATTTCCGAGTACTGCCTATTAACAGCTCTGGCATAATCAGTTGCTCCTTTCATTAATTTTTTGTACATATTAGCATCTAAGGCAGGTTTAACACTAAATTCATCGTCATAATAGGTAGGCATAAAAGTGTCAACATTCAAAATTTTACCAATCTCCTGAACCATTGATTTAAAGATGGAGTTTTTTGTTCTATTGTTATGAGGGTAATTACGGTAATTAATGTTGAATGGTGAAAAATCAAGGATACGTCTAGTAATCCAAGTGTCTCTCTTTGGAATTTTTACAAACACAACATCTTCAATTTTATAGTATTTACCGTTAAATTTTTCATACATATTATTTTCAGAGTCCTTAAAGTAGTAGCGTTTAAATTTAATAGTGTATTCTCTTTTTTTTGGTTTGAATTTAAGTTCACGTTCGTCTTCTCTAACAGGTTGAATACCCTTTGGATTGATAACTTTAGTTTGCGGATATTTACCTACAGTTCTAGTAGGTTCATCTATGTAGAGTTTTATTAGGTGGTTTTTTATGACTTTTAGACTCTTGATTTCTTCTTTGGTTTTCAAAACATCATCTAGTTCAATTTTGACAATCAACAGTTCTTCTGCTTTAAATTTGCTTTCGTCAATTTCGCCGTGTTCAGCACCATGCAAAAATGTTTTGTCGTTAATATTGCTTGAATGTCCAAAAACTCTGTATTCAACAGTGTGAGTTATACGACTAAATTGAACTACTATTTTGTTTTGTTCTTCATCAACACTAACAACTAAACTTCTTCGGCTAAATATAGGTGATTTATATGTCGTCTCATCTGGGTTTTTATATGTGGCATAGTGAGTTTGGCCAATTTTTCCATATACAATTTCTGTTTTTTCATCATACTCGCCACCTACTTTTTGAGTCCTAATAGTGTAAATAATTTTTCTCTCTTGCACATCGGTCTGCGCGAATATTTGCAGATTACTATCACCTGCAATAAACTCACTTTGAGTAGTTCCAGTTTCAGATAAACTCCAACCAATAAACTTATAGTTATCTTTTAGTTCGTATTCTGGTAATGTAATTCTTCTAGTTTTTTTAACTTTAATAGTTTCAGCTGTTTTAAAATTTTTAATACCTTCAGTTTTCTTAAATTCAACGCTAATTTCTTTTAACTTATAGTATTGGCGAACTTCTGTTGTGTTGTCGCCTGCTGTAAGTTGTGCATATAGCACGTTATCTGGGTGTGTTGTGTCTTTTTCATATAAGTTAGAGTCAAGTGCATGGTAATCACGGTAAGTTGCACCATCTTCTACTTTTTGATTTGAAATAATTTCTGGAACTTCATCGTATTTGCCATCTAAAAAGCTGTATTTCCCTTGCTTTTCTAGTTTGTGGACAACTTTATAGCGAACTGTTTGAATTGTTTCTTTAAAGTACGCAACTAAGGTAATATTATTAGTTACCTTGCTTAAAAAATTATAAGCACTTTGTTCTGAATAGGTTCCATTCATTGAAACTTCGGTTTGCCAATGAATAAATTCATAAGTTCTGCCATGTCTTGAAATAGTTGGGACTTGGGGCTGCTCAACCTTTCCTTCATACTTAACTTTTTGGGTTTGTGGAACTGGTGAAACTGTACCTTCAAATTGGTTTTTGTAGTTAACTACAAAGTCAACATCAAACTCACGACGTCGGTAAATTATTTCAAAAATAGTAGAACCGTTTGCTTTGATAATTTCGCTTTGTGGCGGAAGTTGTGCAATAAACCCGTTTTTGTTGTAACCATTGTATTCATGTGAGTTGTTTAGTTGGACTACCGAATTAGTTTTAGCTGTATTAACAGTTGTTTTTATCTCATCTGGAATATTGTCTTTTTCAATTCCTTTAAAGACGTGTCGAATTGTATAAGTAGTTTCAGCTGGCTCAAATACAGCCCAAACTTCTTTGGTTCCGCGTTCAAAGTAAATGGTCTCAGCTGGGTTGCCTTCTGCTTTTGCCCAACCTATAAACTTCCAACCTTTTTTTACACTTTGCTGTGGATTGAAGTTAAACTTAGTGCCGACTTTACCGTTCTGTGGTCTCCACGCACTCGCATCTGCCTTGTCTGTATCGCCAGCAGATATTTTAGGAGTTATTGTGGCTTGTGCATCTTTTTCAATGAATAGTGGTTTGATTTTAATGTTTTGATTGTAGGCTAAGTTTTCATTAAAGTCTTGACCAGTTGTAGTTTCAACTAATCTATCAAAAACATAGTCACTTGCGGCAGTTTGTTGTTTTTGTACTGACTTCATTTTAGCAATCAAATCACTTGGCACAATTTGCGAATGTTTTAAGGTAAGCGTTTGCTTAAGTTCTGGCGAAACAGACGTTGGAACTAAACCAGTTCTGTCAAACTCAACTGTGTAAGTTTTTGCTTTAAAGTAAACAGTTATATAGTGTTTGTCTAAAGAAGTAGTTATTCTAACTTCGGTTGTTGAGTTCGCTGGGTCAAGGTTAGTTTGATGATAAGGAAGGGGGTTATTAGCAAGATATTGATTCAAGATATCTTTGACATCTTGATCTGAAAACATCGCAGTATCCCCAATTTCTCTTTGTTTTGCAAGCTGTCTTTCAACAACTGTGTCGTTTTGTTCATTTATCTTTTCCCAAATCATTTTAAGATAAACTGGACGGGTAGCAGTTGCTTCGGTCCAGATTGCTTTTAGGTGTAGATTTTTAGTAACTTTTAGGTTTTTAGAAAAATCTACAATTTCTCCAGTTTCTGTATTTTGCCAGCCTGCAAAAGTGTAGGTTTTAATTTGAGTTGGGTCTGTTTTTTGAGGATGTTCAACATCTTTTAAGTTTTCTTCAAATTTATAAGTCTGAGTTGTTTTACTTTCTCCGTTTAAAGTACAACCATTATAGTCATACTCAACCAAGTAAGTTTTTCTTTCGTAAGTTAAAGTAAAGGTGGTTTGTCTGTTTGCGTTAATTGTTTTAGTTTCGTTTATTGGCTGAACTTCAAAACCTTTTTTTGCGTGTGCATCTGCTTCAGTTACGGTAACTTGTGAGCCAACTTGTGCTTGTTTAACTTCAGTTTCTACAGTATCTTGAATTGAACCAAAACCTTTGTAGACATGTTTGATAGTGTAGTTTACCCTGTCAACTTTTTCTTCAAAATAAGCAACTAAAGTTGTGTTTTTAGTGATTTTGGTGTTAGCAAAATCAAACTCATTAACCTCTTTATAAACATTGCCCATTTCGTCCTTAAGTTGCCAGTGTTTAAAGGTATAGGTATATCCTGGTTTAGTAATAGTAGGATTTGTTGGTCTAGTTAATTTACCTTCATGCACAACAGTCTGGCTAGATTCACTAGAAGCAACAACTCCTTTAAAATGATTGCCATTATAGTTAACTTCAAAGTTAACTTTGTAGCGGTTTCTTTTGTATTTAAGTTCAAATACTGTAGTTCCATCTTTTTTAATTTTCTTTTTTAGCACACTAGAATTGTCTAAAGCAAAGCCGTAAGGTGCATTGGTTTGAGTTGGCGACAACTCAACTTCTTGTCCTGGAGTTTGACCTTCAACAATCTCTTCTTTTGTTTTATCTTCAACAAAGTTGCCAGCTTGGTCTACAGATTCAAAATATTTTTTAATTATGTATTTAGTTGTTGTAAGAACTCTTTTTCGCATAACTGCTTCAAGAGTAATGTCTTCGGTAATTGGAGTATTGAAGTCATATCTCGTGCGAAGGCCAGTTACTGGGTCTACTAAATTCCAGTAATCCAGTTCAAGTAAATCACCGTTTGCATCAAATGCTGTCACAATTGAAGGAGTTAAGTAATTTGTTTCTAATTTTTGACCATGTGCTCGCTTTGTCGGAAGCAACTGATTAGCGTCATGCGGAGTAATAAAGTTTACTGTGTGATATTTAATTGGTTTTTCTGGTTTAGGCTGTTTTTGCTTAATTGATTTTAAGTAAAGTACGGTGTGAGTGTTTGCAAGTTCCTTAGTAAAGTCTACTTTTTCAGTTAACGCACTGTCCTTATACCAACCGACGTAGGCATATCCTTCTTTTTGATAAACATGTTCCTTTAACGGACTTCCTTTTTTAACAATATCAAAAAATACTCTTTCAACTCCATCAAAGTAAGAAACTGCAACTAGGCCTTGTTTGTCTAGCTCTGGTCCTATCTTATCGGTATCGGTAGTGATGTCATATCTAGCAATTAGTCTAAGTTCAAATTTTACCCATTTCGGTATTTGAAACTCTTGACCTGGATTTAGGTCAACACGGTTGCCTACTGGATCAATGTAGTACCAACCAAGGAACTTAGAAATATAGAAAGGTGGGGTGTTGAACTTAATTTCAAGTCCTTGTTTTACAGGATCATAAGTTTTAGTTTTACCAATTGTTTTTTCAGCTAGGCCGTAAACTTGAGTTTTTTGTGCTTGGTTTTTAAAAAATACCAGGTAAGACAAAATCGTAAACTAAAGAAATATGTGTATTGTTGTTAACGATAAATGCACGACCTTTTGCGTTTTCTTTAGTGAAAACCTCTTCTTTACTTACAGGTTGCCCGCTAGCGATACCATCTTTCCCAAACGCCACAAAACCTTTCATTTTATAGAGTTCTTCATATATATGTTTGTATTCAGTTTGTAATTTAGAATAAGGAAGAATTATCGGTTTGCGTGGAACTGCGCCGTCTTGTGATTCTGGGAAAAATACACGAAGAAAGTTAGAGTAATCTACAATAACGTCGTGTTCTCTTTTAATTCCAAACCAGTTTTTAGTGTAAACTGTAAAAACTTCGGAATCGTATTCGCGGTCTGTAAAATCTAGGGCTAAGTATTTTTTAGGTTTGGCTTTGATATCAGTAATTTTACCCATTCTGCTAGTTGTAAACCAGTCTTGCTTAACAGAAATAAAAGTAGATTTAGTTACATCAACAGTTTCTGGCACCACAAAACGCAGTTTATTTTTACCTGCTTTAACGCCATCATGTTGAGAAAAACCACTGGCTTTAGAAAAATAAACGTCAGGATGAATAAATAAAAAAATCAAAAATAGTGTTGTTAAAGTTAAAATTAAGATAAGTAAACCAGATATTAAATACCCGTTTTTTCTGTTAATTTTCATGTATATCCTCCATAAATATAGGAAAAAAGAAATAAATGCAATTTTCCAGTAATATTATATTAAGATACACGTGCGAAATAAATATATGGGTTTGATGGTTTTTAAATATTTCAATTTAAAAGCCTTATAAGCACATTTTAACTGATTTTTTAGTTTTTAATTCTAATAAGTCTTTTTGTTTACTTTATCAAACTAAGAATTAAGAAGTATTTTTAGACCAAAAAAAAAAAAAAAAACGATTTTAAACAAGTTAAATCGCTTAATAAGACTATTTAGTTTATTTATCATAAACAACTTATTTTAACTTTTTAGTGATCAGATTGTTTAAGACCTTAAATGATTTTAAAAAAATTACCTGCAGTGTGTTTATTTTTGCATTTTTGTCTCTCTTGAGTGTTCTATTAAATAAATTAACCCACAGTATTCTGTGGGTTAATTTTTAGACTATAAAGTCAAAGTAAAAATCTTTTATACGAACAACATCGCCGTTTTTGGCACCATGCTCAAGTAGTGCTTCGTCAACTCCAAGTGACCTTAGTTGATAGGCAAAGCGTTTAACTGAAGAGTCGTTGTTAAAATCAACCTTGTAAAAAAGGTCGAAAACCATTTTACCTTCAATAACAAAACAATTTTCTACTTTCTTAACTGTAAATAAATTGTTTTGAGTTTTGTCAGTTTTTGGTTTTAACTCAGCTTGAATCTCGGTGCTTGCCTGTTCTACAAACGGTTTTACTCTAGATAAAACCAAGTCCATTTTAGCAATTACTTTGCTTGAGTCTAAGTAGTTTTTTGTAGAAATTACAACTTTTGGTTTATTTTTAAAACTCTTAAGTGCTGCGTCAATTGTTGCCTGGTCTACTAAGTCTGCTTTATTTAAAATAATTAGCTCTTTTTTCTTAACCAGTTGTTTTGAGTATTTTTTGAGTTCTGCCTTTATTTGCAAGTAGGCGGTTTTCGGGTCCTTAGTTAAATCCAAAACGTGGGCAAGTACCTTGCAGCGTTCAATGTGTCGAAGAAAAGTAAAACCTAGACCTTCGCCAAGATGTGCATTTTCAATAATTCCAGGGATGTCGCAAACTACAAAGTCTTTTTCTTTAGTTGAAACTACCCCTAGGTTTGGAATAAGAGTGGTAAACTCATAATCTGCAATTTTGGGGTTAGCCCTGGAAATCAAGGCTAGGGTTGAAGATTTTCCAACATTTGGAAAACCAACCAAGCCAATGTCTGCGATGTACTTTAAAATTAGTTTTGCTTGAACCTCTTCGCCAGGCAGCCCGTTTTCAGCGTAGTCAGGTGCTTGATTTCGGTTGGACTTAAAGGATTTGTTGCCCCTGCCTCCGCGACCTCCGTGGGCTACAATAAACTCATCTTTTTCGGCCAAAACTTCAAAAAGCAACTCACCATCTACCCAAACTTGTGTGCCAAGTGGTACTCTGACCACGGTGTTTTCGCCGTTTTTACCGTTGCAAGACTTTTCAGCCCCGTTTTGGCCACCTTGCGCCTTAATTAAATTATTGTTTTTAAACCAAAGTAGGTTATTCAGTGCACTGTCACCAACGATTACAACGGAACCTCCGTTTCCACCGTTTCCGCCAGCAGGTCCACCAAACTCAACATACTTTTCTCGTCTAAAAGCTACTTTTCCGTTTCCGCCTGTTCCGGCTTTGAAGACCACTTTCACTTCATCTACTAACATACTTTTTTCCTTTAATATTAAAAAAGGTAACTAAGTTAGTTACCTTGGTTATTTAGCGTAGACAGAAACTTGCTTTTTAGTTCTGCTGATGCGTTCAAATTTCACAATTCCAGAAATTAGCGCAAACAATGTATCGTCTCCGCCTTTTCCGACATTGTTACCAGGATGCACTTTAGTACCGCGTTGACGGTAGATTATTGAACCTGCTTGGCAATATTGACCATCTGATAACTTAGCACCTAAGCGTTTAGAAATAGAATCGCGTCCGTTTTTAGTCGAACCGACACCTTTTTTAGATGCGAATAACTGTAAATTTATGAGTAATAGCATTTTTATTCCTCCTTGATGTTTAAAGGATATTGCCTTGCCATATCCTTGAGAGTATAAACTAAGTTTTTAAAAACAGCCTCTGCTGCTTTGCTAGACTTCATGATTTTAAAACTAAATTCGGCTTCAGTTAATTTATACTCAATGTTTTTGGTTTCTTTTAGAAACTCAAGTAAATTGATGTGAGATTGAAATAAAACAGAAACTCCGGCGCAAACTATATCTTGGCCAAAAGGTCCTGCCTCTGCGTGGCCTTTTGCGCTTAAGCTTTGCTTTAATTCATCTACTTTGAACTTAATCAAGTAATTAGTTGCGTTTAGGCAACAACGACGTCTTCAACCAAAACTTCTGTGTATGGTTGTCTGTGACCTTTTTTAACTTTATCATTGTTTTTATCTTTGTATTTAAAAACGATGACTTTCTTTTGTTTACCGTGGCGAAGTACTTTAGCGACAACTTTAGCACCCTTAACATAAGGTGCACCAACTTTAACTTTATCGCCAGAAACAAGTAACACTTCTTTAAACTCAACAGTTTCGTCAACTGCGTTGTTAAGTTTTTCTAAAAACAATTTTTGACCTTTTTCGGCTTTAAATTGTTTGCCACCTTTAGCAAATATAGCGTACATATTTTCCTCCTTAAAAGACTCACTATGAAAGTAATGCAAATTTGCATATTTAAAAGACTTTTTCTATGTGGTAATAACAATTAATGTTAACACATTTGTGCGTTTTTTACCATTAAAACGCTAGTTAACGAATTACTGAAATTATCGCGTTAACTATTGGGTTTTTGCGTTTTTTGGTGTAAATAAAGTTAGCAATGTGTTGGCGAAGTTGTTTCTTTAAGTCGTTTAGTTGCAAACCACGTTCACCTACTTTTGCATGGAAATTTACTAAAAAGGTCTTGGCGCTTTCAGTAATTTCTGAAATAAATTCGGTGTCCCGAGAAAAGCCTTTTGAAAATATATTAAAGTCACCGTGAACTTTTCGGTCTTGAAACGAATATCTAAAGGCCAAGATAAAAATCCCGTCTTCGGCTAAGTATGCGCGTTCTTTGACGATAATATCGTTATTTTCGTCAATTGGCACCTCATCGATTAGTTTATCGGCCGCCGCTAACTCTTTTTTAGAGACAAAACCAGATTTTTTGTTAAAGTGAGCGATGTCACCGTTTTCCATAATCAAGATATTTTTTTCACTAAACCCAAAAGTTATTAAAGTTTCTTTTAATTTAACCTGTTGGCTGTATTCACCACGCAAAGGAATAATATAACGGGGATTTAAAAGCGAAAGCATAAAAGAAATATCGGTGCTTGAAGCCAAATCGTGGACAATTAAATTAGGCTTGTAGTAAGTTTTGCACTTTGTTTTAAAAAGTTCATCCAAAGTTGCTGCAAACATTGTCTCAACCCCTGGAATTGGTTTCATTAAAATGCAAACTGCATCTTCCTTTGAAAGTGTTTGGCGGGGATTTTTAGACTTTGCGATGCTTTGTAGTTTGATAAGCGGGGTATTTAAGTTGCCGGTGATTATCATCACGACATTTTGTATGCCGTTTTCATATACATGTTTTTGTGAAACTAGCGATTTTAAATCAAGCGACAGGTAGCCTTTTTTAATTAAAGGAAGCAGTTTCATAAATGATTTGCGGCTAGAGAAGCAAATTTTTCTATCTAAGCGTTCAGCCCAAGTAATAATTTCTTGAATTCGCTTAATATCAGTGTCTGCGACTGCAAAAAACAATCTGCCTTCAGTGTTTTTAAAAACAGTCGTTAAAAACGCTTGGTATTTGTCTTGAGTGTATGAAGTGGTAAACTGAGAAACACCTGAACAGTCTGGAAGTAAGGCCAAAGTGTCTTTTGCCAAAGCGGCTTCCATTAGTGCAGAGAACTCAGTCTGGTAAAGTGGATGCGGAGTTTTGTTTAAAGAAAAAGAACCTGTATAAATGATTTTGCCAAGTTCAGTTTGGGCAATGATACCCACGCTTTCAGGAAGTGCTGAACTTGTGAAATAAAAAGAAAAAGAACAGTCTTTAAAATTGGCTTTAGTACCTTTTTTAATTTCTCTAAACTCAATTTCGGAAGCATCCAGGTCAGGAGTATCTTCTAAAGTCTGTTTAATTTGATGAATTGTTAGTTCAGTTGCGTAAACTGGTACCTTGATTTGTTTTAGTAAAAAAGGCAAGGCTCCAATGTTTTCGTCTTTAAAAGACGACAAAAAAATAGCCTCAATTTGGTCTTTGTGTGGCAACAGAGTCGAGTAGTCTGCAATAATTGAGTCAATTCCAAACTGTTGTTGAGTTGGGTATTTTAGCCCTGCGTCTAAAATAAAGATAGAACGATTGACTTGTAGACAGAAGAAGTTTTTACCAATTTCTCCAAATCCACCAAGTCCAAAAATTTTAATATTAGTAATAATACACCTCGTTTAAATAATTTTTTTAAATTTAATATATATTTATCTTTGTATTGTCCTTAAAAACAAAGATAAATGATTTTTGCTGTTAATGTATTTTACCATAGTTTGGTGTGAGATTTTTTAGATAAGTAAGCCATAAAAATCTCAAACTGATGCTTTTTAACCTAATTTTAGTGGTTTTGTCCCATTTTCCATAGTAAGCAAAAATCCAGTAGAGTCGCTCTACTGGATTTTAAGATTAAGTCAACATAAAACTTAGTTAAGACTTGGGTTTTCTGTACCTTCTTCTGCGCTTTGCTCAGCCTCAGGAGTTTAGGTAATTGTTTTAATTAGTGGTTCTTTTTGAAACTCTTTAACAAAAGAAAGCTCTTTGTGTTTAACGACAGTCAGTGAAGTTGTAACGTATTGAATGATGTTAGCCACACGTTGTGGAGGAACAGCGATAAATAACTGAATAGCTAGTGAGTTGTAGAAAGTCATCATCGCACTAATTCTAGACTCGTCCATGTTGTTGAAAGCCTCGTCAAACAGCACTAGGCAGCCAGATCCAGCACCTCTATTTCTTGAAAGCAATTGTTGGAAGGAAGCCGCGATTACGATATAGAAAGGAACTTGGGTCTCTCCACCTGATTTTTCGCGAGAAACTTTTGAAAAAAGTGAAACTACGTTGTCCTCAGAAGTAATTTCAATGTCGTATTTCATGTAGTTGCGGTAGTCAAGTAATCTTGCCGCAGTTTTTTCCATCGCAGGGTCAGTTGACGAAATTTGTCTAAACAAATCATCTAAAATTGTAGTTTGCGTTTTGTTTAAGTTGTCTTGAAATAGCGTGTTGTTTAACTCATGGTTGCGAGTAAGTAGATTGTAGTATCGCTCAAAGTCTGGGTCTTCAGCGGCTTTATAAATTAGTTTATAGGTATCTTTACCAAAGCGTTTGCCTTGAAGTGCGACATTTAAGTCGTCAATCTGTTGTTTAGCCTGCTCAATTGAAGAGGCAAGTTTATTTACAAACTCTTCTTTAAAAGTAGTTTCTGCCGAGTCTCTTAGTTCCTTGGCTTTTTGCTCGTAGACTATTAAGTTATGGTTCTTAATTTCGTTTTGTTCAGCCTCAAATGCCGTTAAGTTTTCAATTAACGGTTCTTTTGCGAAACTGTATCTTAAGCAGTAGTCAGACATTAGTTTTAAAACCATGACGCTTTGTCTTGAAACTGAGTTTGTGAGTTTAGTTTGACTGCTTTCAAGAACTTCAATTATCTTAGTTGGATCTTCGTGTCGTTTAAGCAGTGCATTGTATTTAGTGTTAGCAGCGCTAAGTAGTTCTGGGTTGTTAATCTTAAGTTCTTCCAGTTCTTGTTTATAAACCGCTTGGGTTTCTTCAGTTTGGTTGCGGCGAACTTCAACGTCTTGCAGAACTTGCTCGATTCTACCTCGGCGAGTAATTAACTCCTCGTGTTGAGTAAGAATTTGGCTGCGTTCGCTTTCTGCTTTGTCAATTTGGGTCTCAATTTCTTTAATGTCAGTACCTTTTGCTAGGTTTTCTTTTTGAGCCTGTAATTCTTGGATTTTTCCTGTAAAAATCTTGATATTGTCTGATGCAGAAAAACGGTTTTCTTGAATAATTCGGGCAGCAGCTAAGCGCTCTGCAAGTTGGCGAGTATAAGTAGTTTCGCCAATTTCTTTAGAAATTACGGCAAGATTTTGAGTTTTTTGCTCAATTTCTCTTAAAATAATTTCTTTTTGTTTAGTGTTACCGGTGATACCGATCTGTTTTCTTGCCCAAGATTGTGGGTTTAGTTGAGAGGCGGTGTAGTTAGAGTAAGTCATTCCAAGTGGTTCAACTGAGCGACTGAAATTATTAAGTTCTTTTGGTGTAGCAACGCAAATTACATTGTTGTAAAGCATGTTAATGTAAGCGCGAGCATAGGTATGGCTGGTGTCAATCTTGCCAGCAAGTGAGTCGCTGTCGGTTTGGGTTTGTGGGATTTTGCCAGTGTTTACCAAACCAACTCCAAAAATATTTAAAGTAGTTCTAACTTCGTTGTAGACCTCTAGTGCGTCATCAAAATACTCAGGGTCCACGATGATGTTGAACTTGTTTCTACCAATATAACCCTCAGCGACATTTCGCCAAGTTTCGTCGTTTACTTCAATTAAGTCACAAAGTGGACGGAAATTAAACTCACGGTGGTATTTTTGGCTGAGTTTTTCATTAATTTTTTCAACTAAAGCTGTAGTTTGTGGTGGATACATCTTAATGTTTCGCTCAAGATTATAGTGCTCTTCTTTAAGTTGAGCAATTTCTTTTCGAATTGCTTCAGACTGCTCGTTTAGTTTGTAAATACGAGCATTTGCGCCTTCTGTCAGCAGTTCTTTAAACTCAGCGATAGCCTCTAAGTTTTCTTTGACTTTAGCAATGTCTTTAAAGGCAGTTTGGCTGTGCATTTTGGCGAAATTCTTTAAAATTTCGTTAGTTTTGATGCGTTTTGCCAGTTCTTGAGTGGTTGCAAGTTCTTGAATTAATGAGTTTTCAAGGTCTTTAGCCTTGATTTTCTCGGCCTCAATTTGTGTGTTGGTACGTTGAATTTCGCGAGAAATTCCGTCTAGAGTTTGGGCAAGTGAGTTAGACCCGCGAGCGCGGTCTAAGTTCTTAATTGTCTCTTCTTTGGCCAAAATTTGGGTCTTTAATTCAGTGATTTGGTCCAAAATTTCTGAAAGCAAAGCAGTATTTTGTTGTTTTTCTAAACTACATTGTTTAATAATTGCTTCTTTTGAGTTAAGTTCAGTGATTTTTTTAGTAATGTCGTTGGCAGCGATTTCGTCTTTTTCTGCTTTAATTTCGGCAGAAGAGACACGGATTTTTTCAAGAGCCTCGATTTTTTCGCGGTCTTTTTTAATTTCTGCCTCTATTTTTTTAAGTTCAGCAACATTGTTTTTAAGCGAAGAAATATTGACTTGTGTGTTGTCAAGCAAAAACTCAAAAATGAAACTTTGCAGGTCAATTGGCTTGAAAGCAAGGGCTTTGGGAAGCAGTTTACTGTATTTTAAGCCGTCAATTCCAAGAAATACAGAAAGCGCTTCTTTGTATTGTTTGTTGGTGTCAAATGCTTCAAACTTAATTTGGGCTGAGTCCAAGTAGTCGCGCATTGACTTAAAGTTACGTGGACGCTTATCTTCAATGTACATAGCATCGTCAATTCGCGTGTTCTTAATACGGTAAAAACGCTCTTTAAGCGAAGAGCTTTGTGGTAGGTCTATAACTACCCCAATAATTGAGTATTTTTCGTCTCTAGTGTCAAAAAACTCAAGAGCAATATGAGTAATTACGTCGCCTGGTCTGATAAACTGCTTGTTTTCACCACCCAATTTACCACGAATATAGCCCTCAAGTGTACGCTTAGCCTCAGGGGTTGCCGCGATATTAAAGTGCGCGTTTTGGCGGCCTCCCACCAAAACATACTGCATGGCATCTAGTAGAGTTGACTTACCAGAGCCATTTTCTCCACTTAAAAGGATGTTGTCTTTAATGTCTAGAGTGACGTTTTGAAAGGTGTGCCAGTTAATAATTTTAATTTTAGTTAACTTCTTCATTTACATTACCTGTGTGTTCATCTAAAGCCATGGTTAAGTTCTTTAACTCTTGGATGTTAATTACGTATAAAATGCTTTTATAGATACGAATTGTTGAACTGTCTGGCAAATCAGGGTCTTTAAAATCAATTAAGTTGTATGACTTAAAGGTTTGGAGAACCGGTCTTAGTTCTTTTTTTGAAATTCTTTTGTCTAAAAACCCGATTCTAGCAAGTTCGTCATGCACCTGTTTTAACTCAATTTCAATGTCTTGAGAAATTGTGGAGGTCTCAAGCGCTCTTTGGAAAAGAATTCTTAAAATAAGCAGAACTACAGTGTCATTTTTCTTAAGTCTTAAGCGATTATAGCCAGAAGTGTTTACAATAAAAAGTGTTTCGGCTTCTCTTTTGATTTCCAAAGAAAAGTCAAGCAAAGCAAGTAGAGCACCGATTACTTCTTTGTTTTCCAAAATAAATAGATAGTCATTTTTATCTGATGCTTTTTGACAAGTTATGAAGTTAACTTGGAGAAGTTTGTTAATAACTCGGGTAATTTCATGGCGTTCGCCTTCTTTGAGTTTTTCATATTCTTGCATAAATTCTTTTGCTTTAGTTAGTTTTTCTGCCATTTTTTACCTCTTTTTGTAGATTTTAAAGTCTTTAAAACGAATTCCGTTGATATCTACTTTTTCATCACCCAGTTCCACTCGGAAGTGAACTTGACTGGAGTTGGAATACAGAAAAATCAAAATTAACTTAACGTATTCAACTTCGGTTGAAAGCGGCAAGGTTTTAGCCTGCATTTCAGGGCGTCCTGCTAAGTGAAGTTGCACGTATTTATCGATTTCTGTCATCCCAAAATCAGTTTGTTTCAGCATTGATGCTTGAACTAATTCGTATTTTTCAAACGGAAACTCAGCGTCTAGTTCCATCTCAGCGGCTTTGGCCTCAGTTCTGAGAACTCGTTCTTTGTAAAGAGACTCGTTGTCTAGGTTGCGTGCTTGAATTAAGTTAAAGATTTTAGTGGTGTCTATTTCTCGACTAGGTTCGTTTAAAATTAAGTCAAATGCACGGTTAAAGATACCTTCAATGTCGTCAGAACGGTTAGTTAAATACAAGAACTTAGCGGTAGTCGCGCCAATATATCGTTCATTTCTAATGTCAATTTCAGAAATTAAGTTTTCAAGTGAAGTAAAGTAGTCGCGAATTGCCTGAATTCTGTGCTCTAAGACTTGAAAAGCAAACTCTTTGGTAAACTCGGGTCTTTTTTTAAGTTCAACTAGTTGGTCTGCCAACTTTTCCATAATTGGATCTGAGGTTAAAATATCTCTTAAGTATTTAAGAATATAGACCTTGTATTTAGGAATAGACTCGGTGGTTTTAAGTAAGTAGTAGGACTTGTCAAAGAAGTTGTTTTTGTAATCATGCAGCAGTTGGTCAAGCACTTCGTCTACCGAAATTTCTTCTTTGGCGTTGACTAATTTGTAGTAGTAGTTATAAATGTTTGCACCAAGAGTTTTTAGTTTATCAACTAAACGAGTTGTTCTTTCGTAACACTCGTTTATAGTTGGCAAGCCTTGCTCAACTTCAAAGTTTTTAAGTAAAGTATAAATTGTATAGATGTCACTGGTGTATTCGGTTTCAGCAAAAATATCTTCGTCAAACACGAAGTCTTCAACATCTTTTTCAGTTTCTGCTTCTTCTGCGCTAATTTGAAATTTAAAGGAAGCGATGGCTTCTAAAATTGAAATTGAGTAAGGGAAAAAAGAAATCGCACGTTTGTAGTCGCAAATGTCTTCCTCGCCAATCCAACCGCACTTAACTAAGTAATTTAAAGTGATGTTGGCTTTTTTTCTAGGGGTTAAATTCTCGCCTTCTTCTGTGTATTCACTTGGCAGTTCATCAACTGCAAACACAGCATTTGCATCGTCTTCAAAATACTGAATTAGTCTGTGGACAATGTCGCTGCGCTCAAGTTGAAAAGTTCCTTCAAGGTGTTTAAATTCATCATAAATTATGAAAAGTGAGTCTAAATAAATTTGTTTGTTTTTACAAGATAAAACATTAAAAAAGGCAGGATTTAGGTAATCAAAAATTTTTTTCATTTAGTTCCTTTTTTTCGTGTTTGAATGGCACACGCAAACACGCATAAGTATTTTAGCATATAACTTTTAGATATACAAAAGTAAAAAAGACACAGCCAAAATATAGACAAATGGCTTAGTAAGGCTGTTTGTGTATTTTTCTAAAAATTACAGACTTTAAGCAACTGATACACTAAAGTTTTAATTTTTTAAACAAGTGTGTTGTGTTTTTAAAGAAATTTTGCTGAGCAAAACGCCACTCAAATAAAAAACAGGTACTCAAAAAAAATTTAAAATTATTTTTAAGTGAGTACCTGTTTAGTTTTATAAATTGGGTATATGAATTTTTAAGTTTAAATGGCGGTAGCGAAAGGAATTGAACCTTCGACACCAAGTTTAGGAAACTTGTGCTCTATCCGCTGAGCTACGCTACCGGCTGTTTTTTTACCTAAAACTCAGATGCTAAGTTTTGCTCAACAATTTTGATGTTGGCAGCTAAATATCCTTTTTTAATTAAAGTCAGAGCTGTTTGTTTTTGCAGATTTTTTCTATCTGAACAAAGCAGTGCGAACTTAGCAAAAACCTTGCGGTAATCTTGCTCAAGTGATTTTTTTTCGTCGTACTTAAGAGCACGAGCTTTTGTTAAAACCAGGCGTTCTACAAGTTCCGCTGAAAACCCTTTTCTAATAAAGTGAGCAATAGTTTTTGATTTATAAGTTAAAAAGGGTCCGTTGATTTGCGTGAGTTTTTTGTCAATTTGTTTGCTTAAAGTTTTTTCTTCATCGTACTGGACTTTTAAAAAAGCATCATGGATAGTTTTTCTAGCCACACCTTTTTCAAGAAGTCTGGCCTCAATTATTCGGTTTGAGTATTTACTGGATTTTAACTTAATAAAAAGTTCGGTGTATCTTTCGTTAGAAACATAGTTCTTGGCTTTCAGTTCAGAAAGAACTGCTTGCGCACAGTTTTTTGAAAAACCTTTTTTGCTCAAAAAAGCAATGACTTCAGCCTCTGTTAAATCTGAACGGTCTAGTCTATGCATGGCCTTTTCGTAGGCTAAGTGGAAGTTATTTGCCTCAAGTACTTCTTTAAGTTGTCCTTGATTTGCTTCAATGTCCGCAAAAAAATCTGGAAAGGCCTTTAGAGTTTTAAGATGAATTTCTTGTTTGACCTTTGTTGTAATTAAATAAATTTTGGATTTAGTTTTTTGTAGTTTTAATTCCATAACTAAAATAATTTAAAAACCTATCTTTATTATACAAATTTTAATTTTAAAAACTATTGCTTATTTTAAAAAAGTATGTTTTTTTAAAAGTCATGGTTTTTAAAACCAGCGCCAATAATATCGCAGTTTTCCTGAATATAGCTAAAAGCGTGTGGGTCAAATACCATAAGCAGTTCACGCAGAGCGTGGATTTGAGTTTTGTCAATTGTAAAGACAACCATGTTTTTAGCCTTGCCAGAATACCCACCTTTAACCGGAATTAAGGTATAGGTGCGAGAGAAACGTTTAAAGATAGCGGCTTCTAGTGCTTTTGAGTTTTCAGAAATAATGTAGGCCGTGAATGCTTTTTTGGCTCTAAAAGAAAAGAAGTCAATCAAGTAGCCAATTAAAAATATTGTAAAGAAACCAAAGAATCCGATGTATAGCCTAGTTACTCCAGTTAAAATAGAAGAAAGAGCAATGATTCCGTCAGTTGCATAAATTGCCACAGAATACGGAACTTTGGCGTATTTGTGCGCGACTTTTTGTATAACGTCGAAACCTCCAGTTGACCCATTGTTTCTAAAGACAATGTAGAGACCAAAGGCTGTCAAAAAAGCACCAAGCGCGACGCAGATTAAAATTATAGAAGTTGGCAGTTGCGAGACGTTAATTTCGTTGTTTACGATAGTTAGTGATTTTTTGTCAATTGAGAAAAATAGTTTTTCAACAAAATAAGTCGGTGAGACAGACAACTCAAAAATTAAAATAAATAAAGGAAGAGTAAGTGAGCCAACAATTGTTTTAAAGAAGTAAAATTTACCAAAAACAACTAGCGCCAAAATTAAGGCAAACGTGTTGCCGATCCAAAAAGTATAAGAGGTTTTAAAAACTCCTTTGGTTAAAGACTCAATTACAATACCAACTCCGCCAACTCCACCTGACACTAACTTTAAAGGATTGTAGATAAAGTAAATTGGCAAAGCCGTGATAAAAGTACCCAAAACTACAAAAAAAAGTTCTTTTAAGTTTTGGCGAGTAAATAGTCTTTGCATTAAAACTCTAAATTGTGAGGTGGTTCGATAGAATTTCATCTTTTTCTATATTTTAAATACTCCTTTAAAAATGCAGAAATTTCACCGTTTAAAACTTCGTCAGCCTTAGCGGTTTCAAAATTAGTGCGCAAATCTTTGACTAGTTTATATGGATAAAGTACATAACTCCTAATTTGACTACCCCAAGTAGCCTGCAGTTTTTCGCCTTGCAATTTTTGTATATTTTCGGCTTGTTGGGCTATTTTAGCGGCAATTAGTTTACCTTTCAAAATGGACAACGCCGTTTCTCGGTTTTGAATTTGTGAGCGTTCATTTTGGCATGTTACCACTAGGTTCAGCGGAAGATAAGTAACTCTGACAGCCGAATCTGTGGTGTTTACAGACTGTCCACCTGCACCAGATGAGCGAAAAACATCGATTTTAAGATCAGTTTTTGCAATTTCAAGGTCATAGTTTTGCTCAATTTCAGGAGTTACTAAGACTGAAGCAAAGGTAGTATGTCTGCGTTTGTTTGCGTCAAACGGAGAGATTCTAACTAAGCGGTGAACACCGCTTTCTCCTTTTAAAAACCCATAGGAATAGGCTCCAGAAATTTTTACAGAAACCGCCTTAAATCCTGTTGTATCGCCTTTTTGTAGGTCAAGAATAGTAGTTTTAAAGCCGGCTATTTTGGCGTATTTTAGATACATATTAAGAAGCATTTCAACCCAGTCATTAGACTCGGTTCCTCCACTTCCCTGGTGAATTTCTAAAATACAGTTTGCGTCGTCGTACTCTTCGTTTAAAAATGTTAAAACTTCAAAGTCAGCGATTTCTTTTTCTAAAATGTTAAGTTCTTTTTCTATTTCTTCGCCTGTCTCTAAATCCACCAATTCCGCAAGTTCAACTAAGTCGGTTAATTTAGAGTTAAGTAAGTTAAAAGACTTTAGCTTACTTTCTAGTTCTGCAAGTTGCTTTAAAACAACTTTGGCGTTGTTTTGGTTTTGCCAAAAATCAACGTCTTCAACTACTGTCTTAAGTTCCTGGATTTGTTTTTTAAGTTCGGTTGGCTGAACAGTATTAGAAAGTTCCTTTAACTTACTTTCTAAGTGAGCAAGTCTACTTTTAAGTTCGCGATTTTCTATTGCCACGGTTTCTTTTTCTTTGAGGCTTTAGGCTGTTTTTGTGGTCCTTTGTAGTCGGTTGCTTGATTAGTTTGGGCGTTTTTAACAACCTCTTCACGTTCTGAGTTTCTTTCAACAACGGCTCTTAAAATATATCTAGAAATCATTTCATTAATTTGGTCAAGCATCTCTAGAAACATGCGTTTACCCTCATTTTGATAAACTATCACTGGATTTTGCTGAGCATAACCTTGCAGTGAAACCGCCTGTCTAAGCCCTTGCATACGGTCAATGTGTTCCATCCAATAAGTGTCTATAGTTCTTAAAATTATCACTTTTAGAAACTCATTGTACTCTTCGACTGAAGATTTTTCAATCTTGTCTTGAATTTCTTTGTCTGCAAGTTCTTGTAAATATTTTTCAATTTCGGTTATAGACTGTTTTTGTTTTAAAGTGTCAAAATTGATAGCATTTAACTTAAAGATGTTGCCGTCTAAATATTTAAACAGAGGAGTAGTGTTTAGTTGACCTTTCTTTTGGCCGTATAGACGATCAAAAGTAATGTCTTTTAAGTATTGAATTAAAATCTTGTAGGCAAGTTCTTGGACATCTTGGTTTTTAATCACAGCCTCGCGCTCAGCATAGATAGTTTCTCTTTGAATACGCATGACGTCGTCGTATTTCAAGACATTTTTACGAGAGTCGCAGTTCATACCTTCTACTTTTTTCTGGGCATTGGTTACCATGTATGAAAACATTTTAGACTCAATTGGCGGCATGTATTCAGAATCTGAGTTTTTATCTTGTTGTAGACCTTGCATGTAGGCAACTCGGTTTTTAAAAGTTTCAGATGAGAATCTTTGCAGCAGTTCATCGTCTGCTGAAATGTAGAAACGAGAGTAGCCAGGATCGCCTTGTCGACCAGATCTACCGCGCAACTGGTTGTCAATACGACGAGACTCATGCCTTTCGCTGCCAATTACCGCAAGTCCGCCCAGTTCTTTAACACCAGGTCCTAACTTAATGTCGGTACCACGACCGGCCATGTTGGTAGCGATGGTAACCGCGCCAACTAGCCCTGCGTTTTTAATAATTTCAGCCTCGCGTTCATGTTGCTTGGCATTTAAGACTTCGTGTTTAATTCCACGTTTAGTTAAAAGTTGAGATAAATACTCAGAGGTTTCAACCGCGATTGTGCCAATCAAAATAGGTTGACCTTTTTCGTGTCGCTCTTGAACTTCATCAAGCAAGGCTTTAAACTTATCTGAAGCAGATGCAAACAACAAGTCAGTTGCGTCAATTCGCTCAACCTTTACGTTAGTTGGGACTTCCACGACTAACATATTATAAATTTCTTTAAACTCTTCTTCTTCAGTTTTAGCAGTACCAGTCATTCCGGCTAGTTTTTTATACATTCTAAAGAAGTTTTGATAAGTAATAGTTGCAACAGTTACGGTTTCTTGCTTTATTTTAACGTTTTCCTTAGCCTCAAGTGCTTGGTGTAGACCTTCTGAAAACTGACGGCCGTCTAAAATACGTCCGGTAAACTGATCAACTATAAGTACTTTGTTGTCAGCAACGACGTAGTCTTTGTCTCTGGCCATGATGTAGTTTGCGCGCATTGCATTGTTGATGCGATGAAGGAGCGCAACTTGAGAGATGTCGTATAAGTTTTTAACACCAAAATAACGCTCGGCTTTAGACATTCCGCTTTCAGAAAGTTCAACGGCTTTATCTTCAATGTCAATAATATAGTCTTCGTCATTTAAAGATTTTGCAAAACCATCAGCACGGCGATAAAGTGCGGTATCGTCTTTTGCACCACCAGAAATAATTAACGGGGTTCTTGCCTCGTCTATTAAAATTGAGTCAACCTCGTCAATTATTGCAAAGTTCAGACCTCTTTTTCCAACTAAATCTTCCTTATACAGAGAGATATTGTCGCGCAAATAGTCAAAACCTAACTCTGAGTTAGTTGAATACAGAATATCGCATTCATATGCTACTTGTTTTTCTGCTGATTCCATTTGCGATAAATTAAGTCCAACTGAAAGTCCTAAAAACTCAAATAATTTACCAATTTCACCTTTTGCTTCACGGGTCGCTAAGTATTCGTTGACAGTCACAATATGCACACCTTGCTCAGTTAAAGCATTTAAGTATGCTGGCATCACGGCTGTCAAAGTCTTTCCTTCACCAGTTTTCATCTCAGCGATATTACCACCGTGAATAATGTAGGCACCAGCGATTTGCACAAAGAAAGGAGTAAGGCCAGTAACTCTAGTAGAGGCTTCTCTAACTAAAGCAAAAGCAGGAACAACTAATTCCTCAAGTGTGGTTTTGCCGGCTTTTAAAGCAGCCTTGTATTCGTTTGTAATTCGCGGAAAATCTTCGTCTTTAAGGGCTTTGTATTCGTTTTCTAGGGCTAAAACTTTGTTTGCGATTTTTTTTGCTTTCTTTAGAAGTTTGCGAGAAGGGTCAAATAATTTTTTTAAAAACATAAATAGGTACCTCGGTATCTTTAAAATTTAGTTAAAATAAGTTAACTTTTTGGAAAGTAGTTAAAATACTCACCTTTTTTTAAAAGCAACTCCCTGTGAGTTCCACTTTCTATAATTTTACCATCTTTAAGGACAAAAATGCAGTGGCTGTTTTGAATTGTAGAAAGCCTGTGGGCAACCACAATTAGCGTGTATTTACCCTTAATTTTATCAAGTGATGCCTGGATAACGCTTTCGGTTTTAGTGTCAATGTTGGCAGTTGCTTCGTCTAGTAAAATCAGCAGTGGGTCTTTGCAAATTGTGCGAGCAAAAGAAATAAGTTGACGCTCACCTGCCGATAAGTTCTTGCCGTTTTCTTCCAAAATATGGTCAAGTCCTTTTTCGTATTTCAAAACTAGATCTGTACATCCAAGAAATTCAAGTGTTTCCATCACTTTTTCCTTTGTGATTTTCGGGTTATTCAAAGTAATATTTGCCAAAATTGTGTCATTAAATAGGTATACATCTTGTTGCATCACACCGATTTTTTCACGAAGCGCGTAAAGGGAATACTGAGAAATTTCTGCGTTGTCAATTAAAATCTGGCCTTTTTGAATGTCAAATTGACGGGTAAGTAAATTTAAAACCGTGGTTTTACCAGAGCCGGTCTTACCAACAAACGAGTAAGTTTTGCCACTTTCTAACTTAAAGTTAACACCTTTAAGCACGGATTCATTTAAGGCATACTCAAAGTGAACTTCTTTAAACTCAATGTCAAACTTCTTAACTTCTTGAATCAATTCACCTTTGCTTTCTTTAATTTCGGGTTCAGTTTCAAGAATTTTGTTAATCTTGCCAGAAGCCACCATAGTAGATTGAACTTCGACAAACTGCTCTGAAAACCACAAAATAGGGTGAAAGAAAGTTTCAATTAAAATAAAGAAAGGCGGAACTATGTAAATGTCTTTAATTGTTCCTTTTAAAATTAAGTTAAAAGCCACATAAAACAAATAAACTTGGGCAACTGTTGAAACTCCGAAAATTATTGGTCTTAAAAAGTTGTGCATCAGCATAATTTTTAAGTTAGCCTTTAGTAGTTTTCTTTCTTGCACGCGAAACTCAGCGTTCTTCTTGGCCTGTTTGCCAAAAACTTGAGTGATCTTCATGCCGCGGAAGTTTTCAGCCAAATAACCGTTGATTTTAGCCTTTTGGTTGTCAGAAAAATCAAAAGATTTTTTGGTAAAAAAAGTAGTTAAAATTATTAAAATTATTAAAACCGGTATATTTATCAACATGTAAAGTGTTAAAATTGGCGAAATTATTAACATGTAGATAAAGATAGAAACAAATAAAAAGATATTTTCTAAAATTCCTGGCAGAAGCGCTGAAAGAAAATAGTAAAGTTCTTCAGCAGACGAGCAAACTCGGGAAGTTAAAGACCCTGTTTGGTTTTTTTGCATGTTACCACTTGAAAACGAAAGTATTTTTTTAAAAGTTTCTAGTCTAATTTGAAAAACGTAGTCTTGACCAATTTTGTCAAGTTGCACTGAATTAAATAACTTAGCCAGAGCTGTGAAAACTGAAAAGAAGGTCAAGACAATTAAAGCAATTAAAATAGCCCAAATACCGGTGGCCCCAAGAAAAGTGCCTTTGCCGTCAACTACTTTCATGATTTTGCCAAAAATAGACTGAGGAAGTGCTGCAGAAAGCGAGAACAAAATAGACAAAAGAAAACTAGTAAGCAAGGTTTTTCGGTGCTTACGAATTAGTTTTATGTTGTTTTTAGTAAAAGCATCTTTAAGTCTCGGCATTATTCAAGACCTTTCATGCTCTGCGTCTGCATTAGTAGTCTGTATTCTTGGTTTTTTAAAATAAGTTCCGTGTGTGTGCCAAAATCTGCAACTGTACCATTTTTTAAAATAAAAATGTTGTTGGCAGCCATGATTGAAGATATGCGATGCGAAATTAGTATAACTACCATCTCGGGTGTTTTTAGTTTGTTAATAGAATCAAGGATTTTCTGCTCGGTTTTCATGTCAAGCGCAGAAAGTGCGTCGTCTAAAATTAAGATTTTTGGGTTATTTAGAAATGCACGAGCCAAAGATATTCGCTGTTTTTCGCCACCAGATAAGTTTTTGCCGTTTTCCAAAATCTTGGTGTTTTGCCCGTGTTCTAAGTTAGCAAGGGTGTTTTTTAAATCAAAACTAGCATATAGTTTGTCAAGCACTACTTGGTCTAGATATTTATTTTTAAAGTTAACGTTGGCAGCAATAGTATCTGAAAACAAAAACCCGTTTTGAGAAACATAGCCAATTTGCTCAGCAAGGGTGTTTTGAGAGAGACTATTGATATCTACTCCTCCAATTAAACATTTGCCGTTTTGAGAGCTATAGACTTTTAGCAATATTTCGCCGATTGTGGTTTTCCCAGAACCAGTGCGGCCGAGTATCCCAATAGTTTGACCAGGTTTAATTTTTAAGTTTAAGTTTTTAAGCACCAAGTTTTTAGGGTCATCTGGATATGCAAAGCTGAAGTTTTTAAACTCAATTTCTGAAGTTAAATCAGCAGCCAAAATGTTCTTGTTTGTTTTTAAGTATCTAGCAAACACAACTTCTTTGGTGGAATTAACTTCTGTTTCACTTTCTTTGTTTAAGGCATTTAAAAATACACGTCTTGAAACTAAGGTTTTAGAAAGCATTGATACAAAATGACCGATTGCAATCAAAGGCCAAGAAAGGGTAAAAACATAGGTGATAAACAAAATCATGTCCTCAGATTCAAGTTTACCAAACACTTTACTTGGATAAATTATGATTAAAGAAAGCGTAAAAATTAAGACAGTTAAGTTAAGACCAGTAATCAATTGGTTAAAAAAGTGATTTTTAAAACCAGCCTTGGCGCTTTTTGAGTAGGCTGCACTGTAGTTTTTGGCAAGCACTCCAAAGTGAGCATATGCCCAAGTTTCTCTTAAAAAAGCCTTAATTACCGCGTGTCCTTGAAAAATCTCTTGAACAAAGTCCTGCATTATTGTGTAGTTAGCACGAGAAGTCTTGAAGTGCGCCCTCATTTGGCGGCCAAAGTAAAGCGATACTAAAAATACAAAAGTTAAAGGTACCAAAAAAGCAGTAGACGCAGCCCAAGACAACGTGAACATTTTATATAAAGTAAAGCCACCTAAAAAAATAATGTCTGAAAGCATTAAGAAACTCAGTGCCACAGTCATTCTAATTTGGTTAATATCTTGTGTAAAATACGACATTAGCGCACCAGTTTTAGTGGTTTTAAAGTGGGTTTGACTTTGTTTTGTTTGTTTTTCAAACAAATCAACTCGCATTTTACTTTCAACTAATCTAGATGTGCCAAATAATGCAAACCGCCACATAAATCTACCTAAAATTAAAAGTCCAAGCAACATTAAAATAGAGGTGATATGGCTATACACCTCTATTTTTTTGCTGGTTAGTTCTGCTTTATTTGTTTTAAAAATTGTCAAGATTTCTCTAAAAAGTTCAGGGATTTTAAGTTGATACCAGTTAATTACAACTAGTACTGCTGCTCCAAAAAACAAATAAGGACAAAAACGAACAATTAGTTTTAAAAAATAAAATTTATTGTTTTGGTTTTTTTTCATCTAAAATTTTAATAAATTATCTTTCTTTAATTTCAACTCCGTAGTTTTGACGAAGAGATTGCTCTAAACCGAAAGCAAAGTCCTCGAATCTAGCAATTTCTGCAAACATCAAAGCCTGTGCTTTCATAATGTCTTCAATGATTTTCTTAAAATCAGGTGTGTCACCTTTATTAAAGACTAAAAAGTAAAGAACAGCTTCTAAATAAGCCTCAAATTTCGCAGATTCATCGTCTTCTAAAAGACTTGATAAAAAAACGCATTCTACCAAGGAACCTAAAATATAAACTTCTTTTTCTTTTTCAGAAAGATAAGAATCAGGGTGTTTAACTAAAATTTCTTTAAAAGTCTCAACTTGACGCTCTAAATAATTCATTAAACCGAAAGCATCTTCAATTTCTTTGTTGGTGAAATCAACTGGAGCTAAATATAATTTTAAGCAAGAAACTGTATTTTCAAATAGCCCTGCAACTAAGTAGTTTTTTTCAATAAAACGAGTTAAAACAGCAAAGTCATCAGACTGCGTAAACTTTCTGATTTGACTAAGTTTAGAGTGCTTGTTTAGCATTTGCCAACTGAACCAAAAAACTGCATTTTTTGGCGAACTATATCCTTGGCGCGTTCAACTCCTGGTTTCAGAATTTTACGAGGGTCGTAGCCCTTTCCAACTTGATCAAGTCCTGCTTGAAAGTATTCATGCAGCCCATCTCTAAAGGCTTGTTGCAGTTCAGTGTTGACGTTGATTTTAGCAATTCCCAGTTTAATGGCTTTTTTAACTTGCTCTTCAGGAATTCCGGTTCCACCGTGTAGAACTAGTGGAAAGTTCGCAGTTTCTTTGGAAAGCAGTTCAATTTGCGCAAATGATAGTCCTTTCCAGTTAAGAGGATATGGTCCGTGGATGTTTCCAACACCTGCGGCCAAAAAGTCAATACCAAGTTCTTGCATGGCTTTGGCTTCTTTAGGGTCAGCTAGTTCTCCGTTGCCAATCACACCATCTTCTTCGCCACCAATAGTTCCAACTTCTGCTTCAAAAGAAATATTTTTGGCTTTAGCTAGTTGTAGCAGTTCTTTAGTTTTTGCGTAGTTTTCTTGAAAGGCAAAATGAGAACCGTCAAACATCACAGAAGTAAAGCCAGCGGCAATCGCTTTTTTAGTGCCTTCGTAAGTTCCGTGGTCCAGGTGCAGAGCAACAGGTACAGTAATTTGAAGGTCGTCGTGTAAAGCAAAGACCATTTGTGCAACTGTTTTAAAGCCACCCATGTAGCGAATAGCGCCTTCTGAAACTCCAATAATTACTGGACTTTTTTGTTCTTCTGCAACTTCTAAAACTAAACGAGTCCATTCTAAATTATTAATATTGATATGAGCAACAGCGTAGCCACCTTGGCGTGCTTTGTGTACCATATCGTGTGCGTTTACTAACATAAATAAGTTAAATACTCCTTAAATCAAGATTTATTTTTTAGTTTAAATTGATTTGTTATTTATTAACTTGACGGTCAATGATGTCTTTAAGTACTTTGTGTGATTTTTGAATGGCTTTAGTTTCGCGTTCGTCAAGTTCAAGTTGTAGAACTTCACGAATTCCGGATGCATTTATCACACAAGGAGTTCCAAGATATACATCTTTTAGTCCGTATTCTCCGTCTAAGTATGCAGAAACCGAAAGAACAGCGTTTTCGTTTGAAAGAATAGCTTTACAAATTCTGGTCATCGCAGTACCAATTCCGTAATAAGTTGCGCCTTTGCGGTTAATGATTTCATAGGCTTTGTGGCGCACGCAGTCTTCAATTTCCATTAGTTTATCGCAGTTAACTCCGCATCTTTTTCCAAGGTATTTGTTTAGTTTAAGTCCAGCAACTGATGCAGCGGAGAATGCTGCAAACTCAGAGTCACCGTGTTCGCCCATGACGTATGCGTGTACGTTTCTTGGGTCAACTTCTAAATATTCAGATAAAGCATAGCGTAGACGTGCTGAGTCTAGGACTGTACCTGAACCGATTACTCGTTCTTTTGGAAAACCTGAGAACTTCTTAACAGCGTAGGTCATGATGTCTACAGGGTTTGAAACTACTAAGAAAATACCGTTGAAACCACTTTTCATGATTTCTTTGACAATACCTTCCATAATTTTTAAGTTAATATCAATTAACTCAAGGCGAGTTTGACCTGGTTTTTGAGCAGCGCCTGCTGTAATTACCACAATTTCAGCGTCATGACAGTCTTTATAGTCAGCTGCATAAACTTTGACGTTTGGACCGTGTACTAACACGTCTTGCAGATCTAGTGCATCTCCTTCTGTTCTGGCTTTGTTGATATCAACAATCCCGATTTCTGTGCCTACTCCTAAAATTGTTGAGGCAAATGCAAAAGACGAACCTACTTGACCGTCTCCGACTAAGATAATTTTATTTTTTTTAATCATTTCTTGCTCCTTAATTATCTTTTTAATTATAATATAAATAAAGAGTTTTTTCTATCGTTTTCTGCAGATTTTAGAAGCATAATCACCTATTTTTAAGGTGTTTTTATTCAAATTTAGAAACTCTTTGAATAATTTTTAAATAACTTAAATATCGGCCCAAAATTACGGCGTCGTGGTATAATTTAAGAGTTGAACGAGGTACACAAATGCTTTGGAGTGATTGGCTAGTTTTTATATTATCTATTTTAATGGTTGCAAATGTATTGCTGCAACAATCTAAAGATGATTTGCAAGATGCTTTTTCCGGTGATAAATCAGAATTATTTAAAAATAAAAAAGCGCGAGGACTTGAGGCTGTTTTAAACATTACAATGGCTGTGTTTTCTACTTTATTTGTAATATTTATCATCGTTAGTCGTGTACTAATTACAAAAGGTTTCTAAGTAAACCTTTTTTTATTTTTTAAAGTGCACCGTTTTTTTACCAAAAACTGGGAGTTTGACCCTGAAATTAAGCACCAAATTAAAAATGTATTGAGGCTACGCGAAGGTACACAAATTGAGGTTTGTGCAAATAACGAGTGTTTTTTAGGTGCGATTTCTTACAACGCAAAGGAACCTGTTTTTATCAAACAAAAACAGTTAGCACAAACTAAAGTCTTTAAAGTAGATGTTGTGCAAGGTTTAACTATTCCTAAAAAATGTGAGTTTTCAATTAAACATTTAACCTTATATGGCGCAAGAAAACTTATGTTTGCACCCTTTCATAGAAGCGAAAGAAACCTTAAACCACTTAACTTAAATAGAGCCGAAACTATCGCAAAAGAGGCGGCTGAAATTGCTAAACGTTTTGAAGTTCCAGAAATTAAAGTGCTTAGCGCTTTAACTGATATTGATTTTGCTAAATACGACTTGGTACTGTTGGCAGATGAAGAGGCTGAATTTGACAAAAAGTTTGACTTTATAAACTTCAAAGATAAAAATATTTTGTTGATAATTGGTCCAGAAGGCGGTATTGATATAAGTGAACGCAAGTATTTTGAAAGCCTTTCAAATTGTCAAATAGTTTCGCTTGGCGAAAACATTTTAACTACAGAAAGTGCCGCTATTGGAATCCTTTGGGCTTTAAATAATTTATAAGTTTTTTAAGTATTTTAAGCACTTCATGTTAACTATATGTGTGTTAATATGAAGTGCTTTTTATGTTTAGAAGAAATTGAAAACGAAATAAACTTTTTTACTTTTTTTAAGTTAAATAGAAATATTTTTTGTAAAACTTGTATGCGTTCAAACGACTTTTCTTTAGCACACGAAACTTTTCCAACAGCACAAAAATCCGTGTGTAATTTATATTATTTTGAGCACTTCAATCCAGAAATACCAGAAGAGGTATACCTGCAATTTTTTGCGCTAGTTTTTAGTGAAAAAATTAAAACAGGAACACCTATTTTCTTCTTGTTAGAGTATAATATAAGTGTAGATAAGGTTTTGAAAAAAGTTTTTAAAACCAACGTCATTATTCTCAGTTTAAGAAAGGTAGGAACAAATGATGAATATTAAAGTACAAGGTAAAAACGGATTTATTCCAAGCGATAGTATTGAAAAATACTCTGAGAAAAAACTTGAAAAAGTTTTAAAATTAATTCCAGAAGACGATATAAAAGTAAGAGTTGTTTGCAAAGTTTACAATGATATGCAAAAAGTAGAAATTACTTTAACTCTACCAAAAATTACTATGCGTGCTGAAGTTGAACAAAAAGATATTTATGCAGCAATTGACCTAGCGGTTGATAAACTACTTCGTCAACTAACTAAACAAAAAGATAAGTTTGCTTTGCGTTTTTCTAAAAATAAAAACCGTGGTATTAAAGAAGAAAATGCAAAATTAGCAGATGCTATTGCAAAAACCAGTATTTACGGTGAAGACATTGTCAGAGTTAAATCAATTGCACTTGAACCAATTACTGTAGATGAAGCAATTTTTAAAATGGAAACTTTAGATCATTCTTTCTATATTTTTAAAAATGTAGAAAATGACAAAGTTTGCATAATTTACCGCAGAAACGATGGAAATTTAGCAGTTATTGAAACTGAATAGTTAAAAGTTTATTATTTTAATAAATAGCTTAAATATAAGGCTAGCGTATGTTTGCGTTGGCTTTTTATTTTATTATTGATTTAAATTAAGGAGATTATATGACTAATTTAACTAACTCAAACAAAGAAAACGAACAAAGAGCGGAACTACACCGTAAAATTTGGTCCATTGCTGACAAAGTTCGTGGTGCTGTAGATGGTTGGGATTTTAAGCAATACATTTTAGGGATTTTATTTTACCGTTTTATTTCAGAAAACCTGGCAGAACACTTCAACAAAGTAGAAAGTTTAGATTTTGATTATGCAAAAATTACAGATGATGAGGCCTTAAAATATTACAAACCAGGTACAGTTGAAGAAAAAGGTTTTTTTATCTTACCTAGTCAATTGTTTCAAAATGTCGTCAAAACCGCTCGCAGCAACGAAAACCTAAACGTAGATTTGGCAAATACATTTAAAGCAATTGAAAATAGCGCAATTGGCCATGAGTCTGAAAACGACATTAAAGGTTTATTTGAAGACATAGACACCACTAGCAACAGGCTGGGCGCTACTGTTGCCGAAAGAAACAAAAGACTCACAGACATTTTAGAAGGTATTGCTGAAATTAACTTCAAAAACTTCCAAGATAATGAAATTGATGCTTTTGGCGATGCTTATGAGTACTTGATTTCCAATTATGCAAGCAATGCAGGTAAATCTGGCGGTGAGTTTTTTACACCACAAACTGTGTCTAAACTTTTGGCTAAAATTGTCATGCTTGGCAAAACTGAGATAAACAAAGTATACGACCCGACTTGCGGAAGCGGTAGTTTACTTTTGCAAATGAAAAAACAGTTTGACGAACACATTATAGAAGAAGGCTTTTATGGCCAAGAAATTAACATCACTAACTTTAATCTAGCCAGGATGAATATGTTTTTGCACGACATCAACTACAGTAATTTTTCAATTAAGCGAGGAGATACTCTTTTAAATCCACAACACAAAGAAGAGAAACCTTTTGATGCAATAGTTTCAAATCCACCTTACTCAATTAAATGGGTAGGAGATGATGACCCTACTTTGATAAACGACGAAAGATTCGCACCAGCGGGTCGCCTTGCTCCCAAATCAAAAGCAGACTTTGCGTTTATTATGCACTCGCTAGCTTATCTTTCTAGTAAAGGCAGGGCTGCAATTGTTTGTTTTCCAGGCATTTTCTACAGAAAAGGTGCCGAACAGACAATTCGCAAGTACTTAGTTGACAACAATTATATAGACTCAATAATTCAACTTCCCGATAACCTATTTTTTGGAACAGGTATACCGACTTGTATTTTAGTGATGGCTAAAAACAAAACAGAAAACAAAATACTTTTCATAGACGCCAGTGCTGAGTTTAAAAAAGAACCTAATAACAATATTTTAGATGACAAAAACATAGAAGCAATTTTAAAAGAATTCAAAGAAAGAAAAGGAATTGAGTATTTCTCTAGATATGTAGATATAAAAGAAATTCAGGAAAACCAATATAATTTATCGGTTTCTTCCTATGTTTCTAAAAAAGACACAAGAGAAAAGGTTGATATTGCTGTTTTAAATAATGAAATTAAAGAAACTGTCACAAAAATAGATGCACTTAGAAAATCAATAGACGAAATTGTTAAGGAGTTTGAAGATGAGCAAGATTGAAGAACTGCTTAAAAATGAAAAAGTCGAATGGAAAAAATTATGGGAAATTACGACTCGGGATAAAAAATTTCAAGGAGTTGCAAAACACAAACAACCTAAAATCAATAAGTATAGATGTTATCAATCAAACAAAGTAAGAAATCTCGCTTGCGATGACGGTGATATTAAAATATTAACAACGTATAAATCAAATCTTTTTACAAATGAAAAAAATGCATACACGGTGTATAACGATGAAATTATTTACATACCTTCTGGTGGAAATGCGATAGTACAATATTTTAATGGTAAATTTATTGCTGCTGATAATAGAATTGCAACATCTAATGACAATACAAAAGTTTCAAATAAATTTATTTACTACAGCCTATTAAATAAAATTGATTTGATAGTAAGTTATTACAGAGGTTCTGGTATTAAACATCCAGATATGAGCAAAATATTAGAGATTGAAATACCTATACCTGCTTTAAAAGTTCAAGAAAAAATTGTTAAAATCCTTGATAATTTTACAAATTATGTTGCTGAATTGCAGGCTGAATTGCAGGCTGAATTGCGGGCTAGAGTTAAACAATATGAGTACTATAGGGAATTACTTTTAAGCGAAGAATACTTAAACAAATTGACCGCCGTGCGAGAGAGAGAGAGAGTAAATTAAATAGTTTTGAAAAAACGCTAGGATGGAAAAAATTATTTGAAGTTGCAAATATTGCTAAAGGCGTTCAACTTAACAAAAGTAATATGCAAAAAGTAGGAAAATATCCAGTTATCAATGGTGGAGTTTTGCCATCAGGCTATGTTGATATATTTAACTGTAATGAAAACACTATAACAGTTGCACAAGGTGGTTCCGTAGGTTTTGTTAACTTTTTAGAAAGTAAGTTTTGGTTGGGAGCTCACGCCTATTCTGTTATTCCAAATCAAGATGCTTTAAAAAAATACCAATATGACTATGACACTTTCAACAGACTAATGTTTCATGTCTTAAAAAATAAACAGTATGACTTGCAAGAAACAAAAGTAGGTGTTGGAATACCAAGCATTTCTAAAGATTTTCTTGATAATATTAAAGTTCCTTTAACATCTAAAAATATTCAAGAAAAAATTGTTAAAATTCTAGATAAACTAGAGTCAATGCAAGCAGAAACTAAAGGACTACTTCCACAAGAAATTACGCAACGCCAAAAGCAATACGAATACTACCGCGAAAAACTGCTCGCTTTTGACACAATGGGGGGGGTAAACTCTAACCAATATTTGCTATTTTTAAAAGCTGCAGCCAAAGTCGCAGGTTTAAACCTATTTAGCACAAAATACAAAACTATTGGCGAAATTGGTGAACTATACGGCGGAATGACTGGCAAATCTAGAAATGATTTTGTAGATGGCAACGCAAAATTCATTACTTACAACAATATACACGCAAACCCAGCAACTGACTTGAATACAGATACTAAAGTTAAAATACAGCCAGGCGAAAAACATATGGAACTAAAGTTAGGCGATATTTTGTTTACAGGCTCATCTGAAACCCTAGATGAATGTGGGCTGTCCTCGGTTATCACTACAACCCCTAGTGAAGATATCTATTTAAACAGTTTTTGTTTTTTTCTTAGATTACATGACCCAAGCCTACTGCTACCAGATTTTTCTAAACATTTATTTAGATCAGCAACAATACGCCAAAAAATTATTAAAACAGCATCTGGTGTTACTAGAAACAATGTTTCTAGAGAATTATTCAAAAAAATTCAAATTCCGCTTCCGTGTCTCGAAATACAAACAAAAATTGTAAAAATCCTAGATAAATTTGAAAGCTTAATATCTGAAGCAAAAGGTTTACTGCCGAAAGAAATCGCTCAACGCCAAAAACAATTTGAATACTACCGAGAAAAACTTTTGTCTTTCAATTAGTTAATTTTAAGCTGTTGCAGTTGTTACTAAAAAGGAGAGAATTTAAATGCGAGCTGAAAAAAATGAGTTTAAAACATCAACAATCGTTGAAATGACCAATGGTATCATTTTAGCTGAATACAAAAAAGTAGAAAAACTAGATTCCTCTTATCAAACAGAGGCTGAGTTAGAAAAACAATTGCTTAAAAATCTTTTTGATCAAGGATATGAAATTCTTGACTTAAAAACTCCAGATAAACTAAAACAAAACTTAAAAAAACAAATTGAAACTCTAAATAATACAAAGTTCACTGACTTAGAATGGCAAAGATTTCTGCAAGAATATCTAGACTCTCCGAACGATGGAATACTTGAAAAAACTAAAAAAATTCAAGAAAACCATATTTGGTCTTTTAAATTTGACGACGGAAACTTAAAAAACATTAAGATAATTGACAAAACAAATATCCATAACAATAGCCTGCAAGTTGTGAACCAACTAGAAGTTCAAGGGGAATACAAAAACCGCTATGACGTCACAATTTTAGTAAATGGTTTGCCGCTTGTACATATAGAACTAAAAAAGCGCGGCGTTAATTTACACGAGGCGTTTGACCAAATTCACAGATACTCAAGAGAAAGTTTTAATTCAAAAGACTCACTTTACCGATATGTTCAAATTTTTGTAATTTCAAACGGCACATACACTAAATACTTTGCAAATACTACTGACACCGCCAAAAAAGCCTATGAGTTTGTCTGCGATTGGTCTGATGCTAAAAACAACAAAATTTCGGATTTAGTTGATTTTACTAAAACTTTTTTTGAAAAAAGAGTAATTTTAGAAATTTTGACTAAATACTGTGTGTTTGATGCAAATTATACTTTACTAGTTATGCGACCTTATCAAATTGCAGCAACTGAACGTATTTTGTGGAAAATAAACTCAAGCCATGAAACTAATAAAGCAGGGAAACCAGAGGCTGGCGGTTATATTTGGCACACTACAGGCTCAGGCAAAACTCTAACCTCTTTTAAAACTGCCAGACTTGCCACAAAACTGCCATTTATTGACAAAGTCTTTTTTATAGTTGACCGAAAAGACCTTGATTATCAGACAATGAAGGAATACCAAAAATTTGAACAAGACAGTGTAAACGGTAGTAAAGACACTCGCGAACTTAAAAAAAGTATTGAAAAAATCGACAACAAAATTGTGGTTACCACAATTCAGAAACTAAATGAGTTTATAAAGAGAAACCCAAAACACGAAGTTTACTCAAAAGAATGTGTATTGATATTTGATGAGTGCCACCGTTCTCAATTCGGAGTGGCTCAAAAAAATATCTGCAAATCTTTTAAAAAACATTATCAATTTGGCTTTACCGGTACTCCTATTTTTGTAGAAAACTCTTTATCTGGAGATACAACTGCAGGTGTTTTTGGTGCACAACTACACAGTTACGTGATAACTGATGCGATTCGCGACCATAAAGTTTTAAAGTTTAAAGTAGACTACAATAGTATTGTTCCTAAATTTAAGACAGCCGAAGAGGAAAAAGATGAAGATAAACTAAAAAAACTTGAAGCAAATACTTTTTTACACCCTGAGCGAATTCACGAAATTTCTAAACATATTTTAACTGTATTTAACACAAAAACTTGTCGAAACGAGCATCTTAGGGTAGAGGAAAAAAGAAAAAATGGATTTAATGCCATGTTTGCTGTGCAAAGTATTGAAGCTGCTAAATTATACTACCAAGAACTAAATAAACTGCAAGAGTTTTCACCTGAAAAAAGATTAAAGATAGCCACAATTTTTAGTTTTGGTCCAAACGAAGAGTCTAAAGGCGAAATTCCTGATGAAAGCATGGAGATATCTGCTTTAAACTCCACTGGCAAAGAGTTTTTAAGTAAAGTTATTTCTGAATACAACCACGACTTTAAAACAAATTTTTCTTTAAGTGACAATGATTTTCAAAATTACTACAAAGACCTTTCACAAAAAGTTAAAGATTGCGAAGTAGATTTACTAATAGTCGTTGGTATGTTTTTAACTGGTTTCGATGCACCAAAGTTAAACACACTTTTTGTTGATAAAAATCTACGTTATCACGGTTTAATTCAGGCTTTTTCTAGAACTAATAGAATTTTGAATAAACAAAAAGTATTTGGAAATATCGTTTGTTTTAGAGACCTTGATGATGCGACTAAAGACGCAATCAAAATATTTGGTGATGAAAATAGCACAAAAATTATTTTAGAAAAAAGTTTTGGCGACTATATAAACGGCTTTAAAGACAACGAAAGCGGTGAAATAAAAAAAGGCTACACAGAAATTTGCAAAGAACTTCTAACTAAGTTTCCAGAGCCTAGAGAAATTGCTTTAGAAGTTGACAAAAAAACATTTGTTCGGCTTTTTGGCGAGCTTATTAAAACAGAGAACATACTTAAAAATTTTGACGAGTTTGGTAATTTTGAAAAAATTTTTACAGATAGACAAATGCAAGACATGAAAAGCGTTTATCTAGATATTCGTGAAGAACATTTAAAAGTAAAAAAACATGAAATAAGTCAAACTAACCGGATTGATTATTCTGACATTGAGTTTCAAATTGATTTGCTTAAATCAGAAGAAATAAACTTAGACTATATACTTAATTTAATATTTGAAAAAGTAAAAGAAAATAACAATTTAGATAATATTAAAGTAGAAGTTATCAGACTAATTAAATCAACAACACGCTACAGAGCTAAAGAAGCACTAATTTTAAGCTTTATAGATAGCACTAATTTGTTAGATTTTAAAGATATAGACGACACCATAAGAGCATTTTACGATTTTGCAAAAAATGAAAAACTAAAAGAAATAAATACGCTAATTGAGGAAGAAAAGCTAAAAGAAGGTGCAAAGCGAGTAATTGAAAACGCGATTAAAATTGGTTATTTTGAACGTGTTGGCGATTCACTTGACCGAATAATTCCACCAATTTCTCGTATGGATGGCAAAAGGGAAAAAATTAAAAATAGCATATCTTTAAAAATCAACAAAATCGCAGAAGCATACAGTGGAATTTAATTTAATTTTTAAATGTAGATAGATATTTAAAAAGGTGAACATATGAAAGATCTTAAAATTAAAAAAATTATTGAAAATGAAAAAGCTCGCCAATCAGTTGGTCTTGAGTTAATTGCCTCTGAAAACTATGTTTCTAATGACGTACTTACAGCAGTTGGCTCTATTTTGACCAACAAATACGCCGAAGGTTATCCTTCTGCCCGTTATTATGGTGGATGTAAATACATAGATGAAATTGAAGCATTGGCAATTGAGCGCGCCAAAAAACTCTTTAACTGTAAATTTGCAAACGTGCAACCACATTCTGGAAGTCAAGCAAACGCCGCGGTTTACTTAGCGCTTTTAAAGCCTGGCGACACAATACTCGGCATGGGCCTAAACGCGGGTGGACACTTAACACACGGCTACTCACTTTCTTTTTCTGGTCAGTTTTACAAGTGTTTTGCCTATGACTTAGATAAAAAAACTGAACAGTTAAACTACGCAGAAATTGAAAAATTAGCCAATGAAATTAAACCAAAACTAATAGTATGCGGTGCTTCTGCCTATAGCCGCGAAATTGACTTTAAGCGCTTTAAAGAAATTGCCGATTCTGTCGGTGCTTACTTAATGGCAGATATCGCCCATATTTCTGCACAAGTTGCAGTTGGCCTGCACTCAAATGCGGTCAAATACGCAGATGTAGTCACAACAACCACCCATAAAACTCTTAGAGGACCACGCGGTGGTTTGATTTTAACAAACAACGAAAGCATCGCAAAAAAGGTTAACAAGGCAGTTTTCCCAGGGGTTCAAGGCGGACCTTTGATGCACGTAATTGCAGGAAAGGCCGTGTGCTTTAAAGAAGCGCTTGAACCTGAGTTTAAGCAATACGTGCAAAGATACTTAGACAACGCAAAAGCCATGGCTAGTGAGTTTAGTCGCCTTGGCTACCGTGTGATTTCTGGTGGAACTGATAACCATATAGTATTGCTTGAAGTAAAAAATAAAACCGGTTTAACTGGGCTTGCTGCACAAGATATACTAGAGCAGGCAAATATTACTGTCAATAAAAACTCAATTCCCTTTGACACAGAGTATCCTAAATATACATCTGGCATTAGATTAGGTTCAGCAGCTTTAACTTCTCGTGGTTTTAGTGGTGCTGAGTTTAAGGAAATTGCCAGACTAATTGACTTAGTTTTGACTAACAAAGACAAAAAAACTATTTTAGAAGTAAAACAAACAGTTGCTAAATTGTGTAATTTGCATCCTTTAAACTACTAACAATTCATTAAAAAATCCCTCTATTTAGAGGGATTTTTTCGTGTTTTAATACTATTCAACAACTGAAGCCATACCAACATTAGGATTCGCTGTTTTGTCAATGGCAACTGTTGCTGCCTTGTAGATTTTTACAGTGACTTCAGGGTGTTTTTCTTTAGTGATGCGTGCGCACTCAGCCACGCAGTAGTCAAAACAAAGCCCAACTACATCTACAGTCGTATTTTCGTTAATTTCTTTGAAATTTAAAAGCAGGTCAACGCCGTACTCTTCTTGGTTTGAGTCTTGTCCTTTTGAAATAATTAAGCTGTTTGGAATTGTAGATATCAATTTAAGCAGTTCGTGGTCTATTTCGGCACCTTTTGACTTTTGTACGCAATGCGCAGGCCATGGTCCGCCTTGTTCCTTAAATGAGCAATGATTTGAAGGATGCCAGTCTCTAGTAAAAATTACCCAGTCGTAATTATTTTTCTGACTTAACTTCAGAATTTCTTCCTTGGCTTTTTGCCAGGGTTCAAGGCCAACTGCGAGCGTGCCGTTAATAAAGTCAGTTTGTGCGTCTATAATTGCAAGAATTTTCATAAAATAAATTCCTTTCTTTATAAAAAAAGCACCTACTTTTTTAAGTAGATGCAAACTCAGTTTTAAAGTGGCGCCCACTCCAGGTCTCGAACCTGGGACCTTCTGATTAACAGTCAGACGCTCTAACCAACTGAGCTAAGTAGGCGTGGGTGATTATTTAAAATAAAGAAAGAAACTGGCAGCTCCCTATTTTCACACGCTTGTGCTATCGTCGGCGTAAAAG
>CAUTSJ010000002.1:0-98321 GCA_963541505.1 uncultured Acholeplasmataceae bacterium | reverse complement strand
TATTGAGCCGTTGCTGGCTTTAATTTTGAAAACAAGTGTAAAAGTCGGGTTATACCTTTAAGCATTGGCAGTTAAAAACTGACATGAATGGTGAATATAAAGAAATTTCTGCTTTTGACTTTACTTCAACTACTGTCAACCAAGATATTACTTTAGTTGCTTTCTTTGAAGAAAAGCAAGCTACTGTGAACTATACTATTAAACATGTGCTACCTGGTGTTGACAATATCCCTGAAAAAATAGAACTTGAAACTAAAATAGCTGTGGTAAACTCAACTGTCAAAGTTACTGAGGCCGACCGTCTGGCTAGACTAGAAGAAGGTTTTGAACTTGCTCCTTTTTCTGAAGAGAAAAAAATCCTGGCAAACGGGCAAACTAGTTTTGTATTAAATTACACAAGAAAAATCTTTACTGTAACTTACGACTACAATGGAGGCGAAGTTAACGGCAACTCGCACACCACAGTTCAGTATAAATACCAACAAATCATTAAAGACGTTAAGCACCCGACTAGAATTGACCCTAATGCCGAAGTAATTTATAAATTTACCCGTTGGGTAAATGCTTTAGACAACTCAAGTATTTCATTTGACCCAGACAATTACCCAACTGCGGTAACCAGCGACCTTACTTTGAAAGCGAAGTGGCAAGAAACTCAGGCTACTCGCCCTGTATACGTTCGTTTGGTTTGGGAAACTTTAGACAACTCACCAGATGAAGTCAGAGAACTGCCATATCCTATTGACGTGACAATTGGCGGTAAAATTGATTTAAAAAGGTTTGATTCAATTATTAGTGAATACTTGCGAAACAATCCCCATCCTAATCACATAAACGATTACACAAAGAGTCAAAATACCGTATTTGAATTGGTAGTAACGAAGGAAAAAGACAAGAAGTTTTTAACTGCTTACTACAAGGCCAATACCTACACAGTTTCATTTGGTGTCTATAACGAAACCGATTCTTCTTCTATTAGCGACTATATTAGAAACGGCGAAACTCTTAAATATTCACAAACTGTTTCAAAGAAATTCTTAGATGAGCTTGCTCAAATAAAGCCTATCACAACAGATCAATATTTTGATTATGAGTTTGATCGCTTTACTTTATGGGGCCCAGGCACTAAGTTTGACCCAACTGTTGCATACAATAAAAACATTTCCTTAGTGGCTAAATATAAAAAGAAAAAAGTTACTGTTGAAATCACGCCAACAGTTGACGACGATGACTTAGATAAAGTAGAAAATCCAACATGGCCGTCTATTCAAGCAACTGCTGGCAATTACTTTAGGTTTAATACAAATACTAACGTCAGAAAAGGTTGGAAGATAGTTGGCTGGACATATGCTCCAAAAGAAAAACCAGGTGATTTTATTATTACTAGAAATACTACTAAAGTCTACGCAGTATTTGCGCCAGACTACACTACTTACACAATTGAGCATATTTTTGAAGGAATTGAAGGTGATATCGCCGAAGAAGTTCGCACAGTTACCAGAAGAGCAATTTCTAACACCTCGGTAACTGTTGACGGTAAAGATGGTATGTGGAAGTACTACCACGGTTTTACAATGTCAGATAGCCTGACTCAAAATATTGCGCCAGACGGTTCTACTGTATTTAAGTTAAGATACATACGCAAAGTTTTTGAAATAACTTGGGATAGACATTTTATAAATCATTATTACTTTTCAAACCAAGGTCTAAAAATAAACGATATGCCAACTAAACTAATGCTTAAGTATGGTGCAAAAATACCAAAACCTTTAATTAACCCTAATATTACTTTCCACGGTCGTACTTATACATTTAAACATTGGCAAGACAGTAAGGATATGAACGGTGCTTATTTAGAAACTTCCGCTTTTGATTTTAGTACTTACAGAATTGCTGGACCTGTTGATCTTCTGCCTTTCTTTGAAGTTGAAATTCACAAAGTCAATTATCAAATTGTGCACTTGCTTGAAAAACAAGGTGAGTCTGCTGATCTAAACGACAAGTATGACGAAATTATTGAAACTAAGAAAGACCAATTAGTCGAACTTGGTGCAAAATACGAAGCATATCCTAAATTAAACAACGACCTTTACTTTTTAGATAAAAGTAAAGCAAATCAACTAACCGCTGACTTAACGCCAGGTGTCAATACCACTAAAGTTTATCAGTACTATTCACTTAAGTCTGTCACTGTATACTACAAAAAAACTATAAACGATCAATATCCAGAAGAAGTGCAGGTTAAAATGACTCGCTTGGTTAACTTATCTCGCAAACTTCCGGATACAGATTCCGAAACCTTTGTTGGTTGGTCTAATTATCCAGCTAACATTGATGGACCTCTAACTAAATTTGTTGCCCCTATAACTGATAAAAGTATTTACTTATTTCCAGTCTACCTAGCCAAAGAAAGAGACATTACTTATGAAATCAGAAAGGAAAAGTTAGACGGTGAATACGAGATAACTAAATTTAAAAAAGACAAAGCCAAAATTGGTTCTTTTTACGCCGCTAAATATGAAAACCCTGAACCTGAAAAATACGAAATGACTTTTTCATATCCAACTATTACAGTGCACAAAGACGACCAATACAACGTTATTACTGTCTATTTAAAACTACATATCTATAAAGTAACTTTCCAAGTAGAGGGAGCACCGCAAGATCTATACCAATTATATGAACGCAGACTTAAACACGGTGCTGCAATTGGCAAAATTGATATACGTAATCTTGAATATTACGGCTTTGACCGTCTGGATTTCCGCATTGATGGTCAAAAAGTCGCAAAACATAATTTGACATACATGAAAACTTATTTAGTTACAAAAAACACAGAAGTCTACATGAAATTCGGTTGGTATGAAGAAACTAAATATCAATACCCTCAAACTTTAGTTGAAAATCCTGGTAGTCTTGAAGCCGAAGAAGTTAGCGAAAGAACACTTAACTTCAACGCAGATGGCTTTGACCTTGTTGCTAAGTTCAATCGTGTATTTGTAAAAGACTCGCAAGGTAATCGCTACGAGAAATATAACGGTAAATACTTTAAGTTTGAAGATGTTGTTTGGAAGAAACTAGCTACAAAAGAAAGTCTAATGACTGAAAAAATTATTGACTTTTCGCCATACACTATATCTGCCAACCGAGGTCAGGCTGGATATGAATTCAAAAACTCAATTTTCAAAGCAATACTTAAAGATATTGCTGCGGTAATGGGAATTGCTGAACTTACACCACCTACCTGGTCTCATGGCGATAATGCTCTTTATCATTCTTTAAATCCAAGCAAGATAAACAAATTAATTAAAGAACCAACAGACTATGCAAAAGAAATTCTTGGACCTTGGACTGGCGCTACTACTCAAATTTATCGTGGTATTGATTTTGCTCAACTTATTCCGCCTAGTTTATCTCAGTATTTAAGTAGTTGGAATTTTAAAGATGATGAATACAACAATCAAAGTAAGCGTCAATACGCATACCTTACTGCTGAAAAGCATATAGCTTACAATAGTTCTTATATTGACGGAATCAAAGGTGTTTATCGTTTAAGTCAAACCTATTTTTCTGATACTGTATACTCAATGAACTTCATTGGTGGCGTTGTTCCAACACGTCCATACATTTATTCTTAAACTTTTGTTTAAGTTTTATTGCAAATAAACAAATCAAAAAGTTTAATAAGGGTGCGCATCTGCGCACCTTTATTTTTAATTTGCTGAAAAAGTTTTTTGGCAAAACAACACTAGGTTCTTTTTTTTAAATTTTTCTAGGCTTAAATACTACGTTTAAACTCAAAATGCTAAATTATTTTTTAGTTAGCTTATATTCAACATATGTTTGGTTATAGGTCTTGTAGTTTGCATCAGATAACTTAGCTAAAACAAAACACACATCTGCTATGTAGAACACTAATAGGTTAATGTTAAAAGTACCCTTGCTATAAAACTAGGTTAAGGGTACTTTTTTGTTTAGTTTCCTATTAATTTATCCTTAAATAAACAATAAAGCAAATCACTATCTACAGGTGGAGCAATTAAATCAGCATTCTCTTTTAACTCAACACAATCTGAGTTTTCCATACATACAGCAATGTCTGCGTGTTTTAACATCTCAAAATCGTTTTCGCCATCTCCAACCGCAATTATTTTACAATCTTTTCCAATTAACAGGTTTTTGGCTAAATAAACTTTTAAGATTTCAATTCCTTTTTGTTTAGAAAAACCTTTTAAAGTGCAATCTAGCCCTTTTTGTTTATTCCAAAAATAAAAGTCCAATCCATCAAAACTATTTTTTATTGAACTCAAGTCTTCAGGATAGTTTGAAGACAACCAAAGTGAATATATTTCTTTACTTAAAATACTTTTCTTATTCGCAAATTTAAACTCTTTTTCGCGCATTTTTTCAGCGCTGTCGTGCATATTCGCGTAATACGCAAACTTACTTGTTGTAAATCCTAAATTAACTCGTTTACTTGCACAAATTTCGTTTAATTTAACAACATCGCGGTTAGAAAAATAATGTTTTGAAATTAACTTTTTTTGAAACTCAATATATTGCCCGTTTGAAAGCACCAAAAAATCAAGATACTTTAAAATCGGTTTTAAAACCTTGATTTTTGGCTTTCCACGTCCTGTTGCAACTCCGCACAGAGTTTCTTTGTTTTCGCTCAACTCTTTAAGTAGTTTGCGTGTATTTGGCAAAATTTGTCCGTGTTTTTTTGAGTAAATGGTTCCGTCTATGTCAAAAACAAAAATTTTTTTAATCATTTACAAAAAGTCTCCCTGTGTAGTTAATTAAATCCAAGACCATAAAAGGCGCTTGCTCTGCTTTGTATATATTATATTATGGTAAAATATTTAGGTATGCACGGAGGAATTATACATATATGAAAATAGAAAAATTAGAAAAAAATCAAATAAAAGTGACAGCAAAAGTCTCACTTTCTGACTTTGAAAGTGGACTTGACTACGCATATCAATTAGTAAAAGAAAAAGTAGAAATCAAAGGTTTTAGAAAAGGACAAGCACCTCGCTCAATTTATGAAAACAGATATGGTAAGGCTTCACTTTTCAACGATGCTTTGAACTTTGTTATTAACGCTAAGTTTGAAGATGTGCTTTTTGCCAAAGAATACGAAGTAGTTACAGAACCTACTAATGTTGAACTAAATCCAAAAGAACCAAAACTAGCCGAAGAAGAGTTTGAAGTAATTTTGACAATTCCAGTTAAACCAGAAGTTAAACTAGGGCTGTATAAAGGCATTGAAATTAAAAAACCAAACACTAAGGTAACTGCTAAAGAAGTTGACGAAAAAATTACTGAAGAACTTAACCGCTCTGCCAAACTAGTTGCCAAAGACAAACTAGTTGAAAAAGGAGACATTGCCAACATTAACTTTGAAGGTTTTGTTGATAACGTGGCTTTCTCTGGTGGAAAGGGCACTGATTTTGATTTAAAAATTGGTTCAGGCCAATTCATTCCTGGCTTTGAAGAACAATTAATTGGTCTAAAAGCAGGTGAGGGAAAAGACGTTAACGTAACTTTTCCAGAAGACTACCAGGCCGCTGACTTAAAAGGTAAAGCTGCTGTTTTTAAATGTAAAGTTAATTCAGTTAAAGTATCTGAACTACCTGCTTTAACTGACGAGTGGGTCAAAGATCTGAAAAAAGACAAAATTGAGACAGTTGAACAATACAAGGATCACATGAAATCAGTTATTACTCAACTAAAAGAAAAACAAGAAAACGAACGCATTAAAAAAGAAGCACTTGAAGAGGCTTCAAACAACGCAGTTATTGAAATTCCAGAGGCTATGATTGAAGCGCAAGCCAATCGTAATCGCCGTCGTATTGAAGAAAGTCTGAAAGCCTACGGTTTAAACTATACACAATACCTAGAGATGACTGGCAAAAAAGCAGAAGATGCACTAGCCGAAGAGAAAAAAGCAGCATATGAACAAATTCACGAGGCCTTAACACTAGATGCCATCGCAAACGCAGAAAAACTAGCAGCAACTGATGCAGAAATAGAGGATCATTTTGCCACAATCGCCAAACAATACAACACTTCAGTTGAAGAAGTTAAAAAACAACTAACCAAAGAAAATGTAGCAAAAGACATAAAAGTTGGAAAAGCACACGACTTTATTGTCAAGAATGCTAAACTCGTATAAAAATGGATTTAAATCAAGAAAATTTACTGCCCGTTGTTCCACTTAGAAACTCAGTACCACTACCTGCTACTTCTCTTCGTCTAGACATTGGCAGACCAAGTTCTGTAAAAGCCTTGGACGCCGCGGAACGTGGAACTGGTAAACAAATTATTTTATTAATTCAAAAAAACCCAGACATTGAAAACCCAGAGCAAAAAGACTTAGAGCAGTTTGGGGTAATTGCCAAAGTTGGCTTTAAGATAAAAAATGAACTACCAGGCACAGAAACATCGTATAAAGTTAAATTCCATGTCTCTAGACGAATTAAACTAATAAATTATTTTCCTGTGTCAAGCCAATCTCCATTTGCTTCGTGTTCCTTTGAATACGCAGATGTAGAAAGCCAAAACTTATCTGAAAAAGCCTTAGTTACGCAAAAACTGTTAGTTGAAAAAAATCGTGAGTTTTTAAAATCAGCACCTGGTGACTCAAAAGAACTTTCAAACGTTGAGTTTAATTCAGCCGAAGAGGTTTATCTGCTTGGCAATAGTTTAACTCGCGAGTTTGCGCGGAGATTAAACTACCTAAACGCAAATACTATGGAAGATTTACTTAAGACTGCGTTAATTGACTTTGAGTATTTGTCTATGACTAATTCTTTGGAGAAAAAAATTCAAGAAGAAGTACAAAGATCGATAGACGAAGCACAACGCGAATACTTTTTGCGCGAAAAAATGAAAGCGATTCAAAATGAACTTGGAGATCGCGCTCGCAAGATTGATGAAATTGAGCAAATCAGAGCTGCAATTTTGGCTGCTAAAATGCCTGCGCAAACTGAGGCTAACTTGCTTAATGAATTAAAGAAATACCAAACTGCATCTTCTTATTCTCCTGAAGCGGGTTCTATTAAAACCTACCTAGATTTTGCAGTTTCTCTTCCTTGGAACAAATTTTCAAAAGACTGCACTGACATTAAAAAAGTCAAAACAGCACTTGACAAAAAACACTACGGACTAAAACAAGTTAAAGACAAAATTCTTGAATACTTGTCTGTTCAAATTAAAACCAAAAAAGTCCCACAAGCAATTCTTTGCTTAGTTGGGCCTCCTGGAACCGGAAAAACCTCTTTAGCGATTTCTATCGCTGAGGCTTTAAATAAACACTTTACTAAAATCTCTTTAGGTGGTGCAGACGATGAGTCTGATATCCTAGGTTTTCGCCGTACTTATGTTGGAGCACTTCCTGGCCGTATTTTAAAAGGTATGGTTAAAGCCGGCACTAAAAACCCGCTTTTCTTACTTGACGAAATTGACAAAATCGGTAAATCTCACCGCGGAGACCCAGCTGCTGCTTTGCTTGAAGTTTTGGACCCTTCGCAAAACTTCCGTTTTGAAGACCACTTTTTAGAAGAACCGTTTGATCTTTCTAAAGTGATGTTTATCACCACTGCCAATTACTTGGAAAATATACCTGAGCCTTTAATGGACAGAATGGAAATTATTCAGTTAAGCAGTTACACCGAAGTTGAAAAATACCACATTGCCACTGAATACTTAATTCCAGATAACTTAAAACTAGCCGGAATTAAACCAAGTCAATTAACTTTTTCAGACTCAGGCATTTATAAACTAATTCAACACTATACACGTGAAGCCGGAATTCGCGAACTTAACCGACTAATTGGCACGATTTCTCGCAAGTTTGTCAAAAAACTCCTAGCCAAAGAACTAACATCCTTAGAAATAAACGAAAACAACTTAGAAGAATATCTTGGTAAGTTTAGATTTTTCCACAATATCGCAGACCAAAAAGACCAAGTTGGTGTGGTAACTGGCCTTGCTTACACCGCGTATGGCGGAGATACATTGAAAATTGAGGCAAACACTTACGCCGGTAAAGGTGACGTTGTTTTAACCGGAAAACTTGGCGACGTCATGAAAGAGTCTGCCATTACCGCGCTTTCTTTTGTGAAATCTAAAGCCGAAGAGTTTGGAATTGACCCCGAAATTTTTGCAAAAAACACCATCCACATCCACGTGCCAGAAGGCGCGGTTCCAAAAGACGGACCAAGTGCTGGAATTACTATGTGCACAGCAATTGTTTCACTATTAACTAAAAAACCAGTTAAACACACAGTCGGAATGACTGGAGAAATTACTTTAACTGGCCAAATTCTGCCAATTGGAGGTCTGAAAGAAAAAGCAATTTCTGCACACCGCTCAGGCTTAAAACAAATCTTGATTCCAAAAGACAATGTCCGTGATATTCAAGACATCCCTGAAGAAGTCCTTAAAGACCTCGAAATCACACCAGTTGCTGAAATTAAAGAAGTCTTGAAAGCAGCCTTAGTGGCTTAAAAAAACTAACCACCGCTAAATGTTTGTAAAATCAGTATTTGATTTAAAAACTAAACCTGCAGATTTACCCGAAGTGCTGCTACTTGGCCGTAGCAACGTGGGTAAATCTAGTTTTATTAACAACTTTTTTCAAAGCAAAATTGCGAAAGTTTCGCAAAAACCCGGCAAAACTATTGCACTAAATTACTTTAAATACAAAGACTTGTTTTATTTAGTTGACACACCTGGCTACGGGTTTGCCAAAGTTGACTTCAAAACACAAGAAAACTTCACGCGTTTACTTGGAAATTACATTGGCACTAAAGCCTACTCTTTAGTTTTAATGTTAATGGATTTTTATGTAGGTCCAACTCAAAAGGATTTAGAGATGAACGAATACTTAACTCGTCAAGGAATTTGTCCTTTAATTTGTTTTACGAAAGTAGACAAAGAAAAAAAGTCTAAAGTATTTAGTAAAAAAAGCCAATTTCAAAAGCAGTTTCCAGGCTCAAAATTATTTTTTGTAAATAACGAAATTGCTTTTTCCAGTCAAGTACTAATTGAACATTTAACTAATTATTTTAAGGAGAAAACAGCATGAAAAAAATTATTATCATGACCGATTCATCCCCAGATATTTCGCCTGAATTTAAAAAAAGCGCAGATATTTTTCAATTTCCTTTTCAAATTACTTTTAACGAAGAAACTTTTCCTGACAACGGTGAAAATGATGCGCTTGAGTTTTTTGCCAAAATCAACCAAGCCAAAACTAGCGATGTTCCAAAAACTGCAGCCCCAAGCCCTGACGTTTTTCTAAATTTAATTGAAAGTCAACTTAAAGGAAATGACCATTATTTAGTTTATTTTGCAATAGGTTCAAGATACTCAGCTTCTTTAAACTACTTTCAAGTTGCTCTAAAGAACTTAGCGCCTGAATATAAAAACCGTACTTTTTTCATTGACACCTGGCAAATTGCTTCAGGTGTAACTATGCTAATTGAAAAAGCAGTTGAAATTAAAGACCAAGTTCAGTCAATTGATGAGTTTTTAAATTTCTTAAATGAATACAAAAAAGGCATGGTTATTGAGTTTATCGCAAAAGACCTTAGTTACCTAAAAAGAAGTGGCCGAGTTTCTGGCATGCAGTCGCTAATTGGCTCAATTTTGCAAATCAAGCCAATTTTTCACTCAGAGCAAAACGATATCTTGCCAAGAAAGTCAATTGGCACACACATCAAAGCCTTGGAAAATGTGTTTAATGTTTTTTTTGAGCACTATAAAAAAGGCGAGATTGACGAAAAAACTGTGGCAATTGCAACAATTGAAGATGAACGCTTTGCTAAATATTTAGAAGACAAAATCAGCGAACAGTGTCCAGATATCAAGATAGTTCGTTCGTTTTTAACCAAAACTATTTGTGTGCACTCAGGTGCAAACATTACCGGGCTTTGCTATCACGTTAAAAAAGACTAATTTAGAAAAAAATGGATAAAAAATATAGTTTTGCAAACGATAATTTAATTTATGAGCGTTGGCTTAAAGCCAATGCTTTTTTGCCTTCCCAAAAAGGCAAAGGTTTTACTGTTGTAATTCCGCCGCCAAATATCACTGGAATTCTGCACATTGGCCACGCTTACGACAATACCCTTCAAGACGCAGTAATTCGTTTTCAAAGAATGCAGGGCAAAGCAGCGCTTTACTTTCCTGGAACTGACCACGCAGGAGTTGCAACTCAAGCAAAAGTTGACGCTAAGCTAAAAGAACAAGGTACTAATCGTTTTGAAATCGGCAGAACTGAGTTTTTAAAAGCAGCCTGGGACTGGAAAACAGAGCACGAAGACACAATTCGCCGACAATGGCAAAAAATGGGGTTGTCTTTAGATTATTCTCGTGAACTTTTTACCCTTGACAAAGGACATTCTGAAATCGTTTCAAAACGTTTTATTGAACTTTACGAGAGAGGTTTAATTTACCGAGACTATAAAATCATTAACTGGGACATTCAGGCAAAAACCGCACTTTCTAACATTGAAGTAGTGCATAAAGAAAGTAAGTCTAAACTTTACTTTATTAAATATTTATTTAAAGGAAGTGAAACTGACGGAGTAGTCGTTGCTACTACTCGCCCAGAGACTTGCTTTGCCGACCAAGCGCTAATGGTTAATCCGAAAGACCAAAGATACAGTGCACTAATTGGCAAAACTGTTTTAATTCCAACTACCAACACAGAAATTCCAATAATTGTCGATGAATACGTGGAAAAAGACTTTGGAACTGGGGTCGTAAAAGTAACTCCTGCTCACGACCCAAATGACTTTGAGGTTGCTAAAAGACATAATTTATCCAAACCACTTTGTATGTGCGAAGACGGCACTTTAAATGAAATGGCTGGTAAATATGAAGGTCAAGACCGTTTTGTTTGCCGTGAAAATTTACTTTTAGATTTAAGAAAAACAGGTCAGTTTATCAAAGCAAAAGAACACCTTAACTCAGTTGGCTACTCTGAGCGAACAGACACAGTAGTTGAACCTAGGCTTTCACTTCAATGGTTTTTAAAAATGGATTATTTTTCTAAACTAGCACGTAGTTCTAAAACTAAATTTTATCCCGCTAGATTCAAAAAAATCTTTATCAACTGGATGACAGATACTTTAGATTGGTGTATTTCTCGCCAAGTTTGGTGGGGGCACCGTATACCAGTTTGGTATAAAGGCACAGAAATTAAAGCACAAATTGAGTCACCTGGCGAAGGCTGGCACCAAGACGAAGACGTCCTTGACACTTGGTTTTCCTCATCTCTTTGGCCGCTTTCTTGTCTTTCTCAAAAACCTGGTGACCTTGAGCGTTTCTTTCCAACACAACTGCTCGTAACTGGATATGACATAATTTTCTTCTGGGTTTCTAGAATGATTTTCCAAAGTTTAGATATTGCCAAAACTGATCCTTTTAAAGAAGTTTTAATTCATGGACTAGTTAGAGCAGCAGACGGCCAAAAGATGTCAAAATCGCTTAATAATGGGATTAACCCATTTGATGTTATTAAAGAGTTTGGTGCAGACAGTTTAAGATATTTCTTAGTAACATCGTCTTCTCCTGGAACTGACATTAGATATGACCGCGTTAAAATTGAGTCTGCTTGGAATAATTTAAATAAACTTTGGAACATCTCTAGATTTATTTTAACTGACTACAAAAAACCTGTAAAAGTGGTTTATTCTAAAACTCTGGCTGATAACTATATTTTGGCAAGTTTAAATGAAACCATTTTAAAATATACTAGTTTGTTTAAAAAGTATGAGTTTCAAGAAGCAGCAAAAGTTCTGCAAAACTTTATTTGGCAAGACTTTTCATCTGAATATTTAGAAATTGCAAAAGTTCAAAAAAAAGCAGATGAACTTAAAGATAACACTAACAAAATTTTGGTCTATGTGCTTAGCCAAATTCTAAAACTACTACATCCTATAGTTCCGTTTGTAACTGAAAACATTTTTTCAATGTACAACTCAGAACTCATAATCACTGCTCGTTGGCCAAAGGCTAAAAAAGAGGACAACAAGGCAGTTTTTGCAGATTTTGAAATATTTAAAAAAGTGCTTTTGATGGTGCGCACATATATAGCCGAAAACAAAATCACCAAAGCCCTGTCTATTACTTTAGTTGCTAAAAATGCAAAAACTAAAGCAATACTTTTTGAAAACCTTGAAAACATTCGCTCAATTTTAAAACTTGCTGAACTGAATTTAGCAGAAACTTGTCAAGTTGAATCTGCTGAGTTAATTGACGCTAATTTCTCGGTTTTCGTGCACTCAGAAAAACAAAACCCAGAACAACTAAAAGAACAACTTAAATACCTTGAAGCAGAAATCAAAAGATCTGAGTCAATTTTAAACAACTCTGGGTTTTTAGCCAAAGCTCCTACTGCTAAAATTGATGCTGAAAAAGAAAAGTACGCAAAATACTTAAAAGAGTTTGAAAAAGTTAAAAATGCACTTCAAAGATAAATTAAAACTTTTACTTGAACACTTATACACTAGAACTGGATATCCAAAAGACGAAAATATTTTAAGGATAAAGAAAGCCTTAAAATATTTAAATCTAGACTTTCAAAACACTTTTAAAGTTCATGTAGTTGGTACTAACGGCAAAGGCAGCACTGCGATTTTTTTAGCCAAACTTTTTGAACGTAAATACAAGAAAGTTGGTCTTTTTACTTCACCTCACTACATTGAATTTAGTGAACGTATCCAAGTTAACTCTAAACAGATTAGCGCAAAAAAACTATACACTATTCTAACTACACTGCTTTATGATGGTTTTTTTCAAGCCTATTCTTTTTTTGAACTAACTTTTTTGGTGGCCTTGATTTACTTTAAAGCCCAAAATTGCGATTGTCTTGTAATTGAGGCTGGAATTGGCGCGAAAAATGATGTCACAAACTGTTTTAGATACAAAGCATCTTTTTTAACTAATATTGGACTTGACCACACTGAAACGCTGGGCAGTAGTCTTGAAGATATTTTTAAGGATAAAATAGCAACCCTTAAAGACCATCAGTTGTTTTTTACAAACGACTCAACTTTTTTTGAAGAAATTAAGCAAATTGGCGAAGCCAACCGCTCTCCGGTTTTTTTAACTGATTTTAATAAGTTTGATATCAGTAAAGAAAATCAAGTCGTATACGACAAAACACACGTTTTTAAAACTAATTTTAACGAAGGCTTTTTAAAACAAAATTTGGCTTTGATTTTAACTTATTTTTTAAACTTTACCGATATTTCTGTTAAAAAAATCCAAAAAACCTTGAAAAAAACGAAAATCCATTTTAGATTTGCTAAATTAAAGTCAAATATTGTAGTAGATGGTGCTCACAATCCAGCAGCAATTTCTCAAATCATTCCTGAAATTAAAAAACTAAAAAATCCTTGTGTGGTGCTTTCTGTTTTAAAACCTAAAGACTACGCAGGTATTTTTGAACTTTTTTTAAAAGAAAAAATAGAAGTTAAGTATTTAGATTTTCCAGATATTCGAAGTTATTCATTTAGCGAAATAAAAACCCCAAACATTCAATATTTAAATTCACTTACTGAACTTAATTTTAAAGCAAACAAAACCTATGTTTTTACGGGTTCTATTCACTTTGTTGGCTATATAGTTTCTGAACTTAAAAAAAATAGAGTGCTTAAATAAGCACTCTATTTTTTAAAAAACAACTTTTTAAAGAATAATTGTTTCTTTGTTTTCTATATCTTTTGTTTGGAACTTTAATTTTGCAATTTCGTCTCTTAGGTAATTGGCTTTTAAATATAGTCCGACGATTCCAACAATTGAAACAAAGAAACCAACAATCAACAGAATATCGTGAACTTTTTCAATGTCAAACTCGTTAACTAGCGAAATGATGTAGAAAATTAAATAGGTAATGCTAATAGCAATTATTCCAGTGGAAAAGATAATCATTGTAAATATGTATAGTCCGAATAAATTTGTTAATAAAAACGGTAATACGAGTAAAACAAAAACCGGTATAAAAACTAATGAGCACAACAACACTATAGATAAAATAAATGCGGTTTTTGTTTGTTTTAGACTTCTTTCAAGTTTTTGTAGTTTAATTTCTTTCATTAAGCACCTCTCAATACACAAAAATTATATCTCATAAACACGATAAAAATAAATTGTTAACCAATGCTTGAAAATCTAATATGTTTTTCAAAACAAATTTCAAGCCACACTACTTACTAACAGTAAAATCACTTCTATTAGTTAAGCATTTAATTGTTAAATTAGTTGAATTATTTAGAAAAATTTTATACAATTTAAAGGTATGTGGTCCGCTGCAACTCAAATAATTTATTAAAAATTAGCATGAACACATTCTCTCAAAATCTTACAAGGAGGACCCGATATGAGTTTAAAAGGTCAACAATTACTTGCTGAGTTAACAAAATCTTACTTAAAGCAAGATGTTCCTAGTTTCGGACCTGGTGATAACGTTAAAGTACACGTTACCATTAAGGAAGAAAAACGTACCAGAACCCAGTTGTTTGAAGGTTTGGTAATTAAGAGACAAGGTAGAGGAGTTTCAGAAACCTTTACTGTTAGAAAAATTTCTTACGGTGTTGCAGTTGAAAGAACTTTTCCAATCCACTCGCCACTAATTGCCAAAATTGAAGTAACTAGACACGGTAAAGTACGCCGTGCTAAACTTAACTACATCCGTAATCTTTCAACTAAGGCTGCTCGTATTAAAGAAGTTAGAAAATAGTTTTTTTCTTAACTTTTTAAAAAACATTTTAAAAGCCCCACATTGTGGGGCTTTTAATTTACTTGTTAGTTTAATTCAAAGTATTGTTTTAAGATTGGTTTTTTTAAAAGTGCTTGTCTTTCTTCGTCGGTTAAGTATTTTTTGTCAACAATAACCTCGCCAACATATTTTTTAAACCAACTTATAGACATTGGATAAATTCCGGAAAAACCAGGTTCAGTGCCCCAAGAGTTTTCTACTTTAAACTTAGTAACTTGTTTTTTAACTTCAGAAAAACCAGTGAAAACCATGGCGTGGGTTAATCTTAGCTCTTGCATTTCAATCCTGTCTTTTTCTGAGTACTCTAAATCTAGACCAAAAATTTCTTTCCACGCAACCATTTCACTTGCAAAATGTTTAGAGTCACTTTCTTTGCCAACATCGCAGGCAAACCAAACAGGTAAGTTGTCTCTAAGTTGGGCAACAGTTAGTTCAATTAGTCTTTGTTTTGGTAAGTTAAACTCAATTTGGCAAGGTGCACCTTCCATGTTAGTGCAGTATTCAAGTTCATAGGGTTGCATAAACTCAAAGTTACGCGAGCAGTCTGAAGACACAGTCACGTAGTCATCTAAGTTAATGTCTACGTATTTTTCAAAGAAAGTTTGCGGAGTTAAGTTGCGTTCAATATGGTACTTTTTGTCTTTATCGGTGTATTCAAAGTCAAATTTTTCAATTGGAGCTGGCATTGAACTAGAAATTACTTTAAAAGCATCTAAAAATGCTTTTTCTCTAAGTTCACGATTTAATTCAACTTTGCCTGCCTTGAAATTGCTTTGAGCGTCGGCTGCGTATTTTTTAGCAATCAAAGTAATTAAACTTTGCATGTGGTGAGTATTTGAAGTTTGCGCGTTTTCAGGTTGCACTGATTTTGGCACAATTCCGTATTTTTTAACTAAGTTAACAAAGTATTGCCAGTAGCCACCGTCTCCAGTTAAAGGTTCGTTGATAAACATAAAACGACGGTCTTCTGGGTCTAGACTTAAGTTTTTGTCAATTACTGAAAAAAAGTAATTTACTTTTTCCAGCAAATCATAGTATTGCAAATAAGACTGAGAAAGTTCAAAACTCTCTAGTTTTAATTTTTTCGCTATTTGATATCTTAAAAAAGTTAAACCTGAAAACATCCAACAACGACCAGACTGTTTTTGGTTTGAGATATTTAAAGCAGGAATAACATGTGAAAAATGTGTGCTGACTAATTGTTCACTTTCTTGAACATAGACAACATCTGCTAATTTAGAACGCACAAGCGCTCTTTTAATTGCACTAAGTTGTTTGTTTTTTGCGAAACTTTTGTTGTATTTTTTAAGTAGTTCTTTTGAAATTTCCATAATTATTTTCCAACTGGAGTTAAAATACCTTGGTCAATTGACTCTGGATAAGGGTATTTTTCTTCACGCATTCTAGCAAAAATCACGTAAATTAAACCATGTTCATAGTCTATTCTGGTAACTACTCCGTAACTTCTTTCTTTTTCTACTTTGACTTTTTGGCCAATTAGTTTTTTGTCTTCTATTCTGTCCATAAATTAGTACCTCTTTGGTTTTAATTTTACCACGAAACACACAGTAAACCTAAAAATAGACGGTTTTTCGCGGTTTTGAAAAATAAAAAAACGAGATTTTTTAAATCTCGTTTTCACTTTCTAACTCAGGTTTTGACTCTGTACTTTCTTGCATTTTACTAAATATTTCGCTAACTGAAATTGGTGCGAATAACTTACCTTGAAAACAAAGGTCTTTGATTTTTTTCAAAGAGTTAAAATCTTCTTTTTTAGTTAAGTCTTTGACAATTAAACAAGAGTTAGTTTTTTTGGTCTCAAGGGCAAACATCTTAATGAACTCAGTGAAACGAATACCATCTGTGTATCTTTGGACAACTCCTTGAAAACCGTATCTTAAGTAAGCCGAGATATTTTTGGTAAATACTTTGTGTTTGTTTTGCTCAAGACTTTGTTTGAAGTTTTCAACTATGCCAGGCAATTCTTCTTCGTTTGGAAATAGGAAGCAAATGTGCGGTGCCAAATATTTGTATTTCAGTTTGCTGACTTGTTTTTTAAAGTCCAGGCACATTAAAGACTCTGCGGAAAGCGGCAGAAGAACATCAAAAATTTGGCCAAATCTTTCAGTGGCTATGTTTAGTGCGTCTACAACTTCTTTAAATAAAATCGTATCTATTTCTGTGGCTTTTCTGTGTTTTTTTGCAATCTCTTTGATTTCTTTAAAATCAAGGTCATAGCCGTCTAGACTAAAGCCCGCTTGGTAAAGCACAACATTTTTGTTTTCATCAACTATCGGCAAAAGCATTAACTTCAACTTATCTGGATAGTTTAAAATTAGTTTGATAACGTCGTCTTCAAAAATATCTTGGTGTAAATCTTCTTTTTCAAAAATATGGAAAACTTTGCCGTTGGTTTTTGCAAGGTTTAATGCGAGGTCTGCAAACCTATAGATTTTTTTAAAAGTTTTGTTGTAGGTAGCAGTAGGATATCTAAGCGCAGAGGCAGTAAATAAGAAGGTTAACTCTAAGCAGTTTTGTTTGCCAATATTTTGTGTTTTTTTGCTTAGTTCACTAAGCACATTGTTCAAGGCTCTAATGTCATTAAAATCTACAAACAAAACAAACTTGTTGTCTTGAATGAAGTAAATTGACTCAGTGTTGAAAAACTCTTTTAAAACATCTAGAAACTCAGCGATATATTTTTCTTGAAGTTCCAAAGAGTAAAGGTGACGGTTGTCAAAGTTGAGTTCTATTAAAATTAAGGAAAACTTATCAATTAACTTATTTTGAAAAGTGTGCTCAAGTTCGGTGTGTGAATACAGCCCGTATATATTGTTGACCTTCGCGGTTTCGGCAAGCGTGTTAATTGTACTTTGTTCTTCGTCGATGTCTAAAACTAGCGAAAACACCACAATTTTGCCAAGTACATCTACAGAACTCGCAAGTTCCATAACTTGTTTTTTTCTAAGTCTATATTTTTGCTTTAGTGAGTTTCCTGGTTTTAAACTACAAGTTAAAAACTCTTTTTTATAACTAATTTTGTCGCTACCTGCAATTTGCGTGCAGTATTGGTCTAGTGTAGTTATTTCAACTCCGTCTAAAAGCGTGCGCATTCCTGTGCTTAGATGAACTTGTTCGTCAACGTAGTATTTAAACGCTAGATTTGAGTTTTCTTTTAAAGTCATAAATAGGTTAGTGATTTGTTTTAGTTTAAGTAAGTTATTATCTTTTTCAAAAACATCTAAAATAAGCGCTGATAGCAACTTAAAGTAAGAGTATTCACTTTCTTGAAAGTTATGGCTTTGCACGACAAACTTTAGGTTTTTGCTTAAAGAAAAACAGTAAAGTGTTTGGTATTCAGGTAGGTAAGAACCGCCTGTAAGCGGGTTTTTAAACTCAGTTAAATCGCCTTGTTGGTATATTTTATCAAAGTTAACTTGGATTAGTTTACTAAAAACAGTATCGGTTAACTGAATATCTTCAATATCTTTGTTGTAAAGTCTTTCTTTTTTGTAGTTATATAAGGTTTGGTTTTTTAAAATCACTAAATCGGCCGCTGGTACCAAAGCCTCGCTTTTAATTAAAAGACTACGAAGTGTTTCTCTTAGACTTAAGTCTTGCGGAATTTTGGCATAAAAAGTCATAACGTCAAAGAAGTTTTGATAAACTCTTGCTTCAACTTTTATGGCTTTTTCTTTTACTTCAAGGTTAGGTTTAGAAACGTCTTCAAGTGAAACAATAGGCTCTTCGTCTAAGTTTAGTTTTGTTGATTTGTCTTTCTTTTGTTGGAACTTAGCGATACGTTTTGCAGTTTTTTCTTCGTTATTCCGTTGTGAGTTTGCTTTAAAAAACTTAAGTTGAGCCTCTAAAAACATTAAAATTAAGTCATTATCAGTTAACTTTAAAATATCTTTTTCGTATTCAGACTGAATAATATCGGCGCGGTGATTATTTTGTTCACTAACTGCAATGCAATAGTGATAAACTTGCGAAATTACTTTGTATTGACTCATGCTTTTACAATCTTTTAAAACTTGTTTAAGTTCATCTGTCCAACCAAGCGCAAATAACAATTTAAGTTCTTGCTCAAAGTCACGTTCATCAAATCTAGCATTCGCTTGATTTAAATAGTCATACGCTAAGTCTAATTTGTTTTGGCTGACACAAAAAGAAACTAGTTCTTTTAAATAGTATCTAGCGTATTGCTCTGGTAAATCTGGTTTTTTAAGTTCAGAAATAACTTTTTCTGAGTCAAACTTTTGCTCTAATTTAAGTAAGTTTGTCTCTAAGTAAACTAAATCAAAGTCAACTTTGTATCCATATTTTTCTTTGATTTTTAAAAAAATCTCGCGAGCGTTTATTGCACTACTACTTCTTAAATACGCCCAAAACCAATTAGTTAAAAACAAAAGATAATCTTTTTCTTCGGCTTCTTTGAACTTTGGCCAAACTGAATTAGAAACCTCAATTGCTTCTTTGTGTTTGTGGTTTTCCAAAAGTATCTCTTGCATGAAAAAAACCGCACGACGATAGTCTTGCAAAGAGATTGTGTTTTTATCTAAAAAAGACTTAATGATATAAACTGTGTCTACTGTGCGTTCAAGTAGCAATAATTTCTCTATATTCATTTCAAGTCCTCAATTGCTTTAACTGCGTTTTTAACTTCATCATTTAAATAAGTCTCAATTTCTTGCCAATTTAAATTAAATAAACTTGCGTTTTCACTGTCTTTTTTAAAATTAGCAACCGCATTCCAGAAAAGCATTTGAAAAAGGCGCGCAAAAAGCACAGCTTTAATTTCTGTTTTACTAGGTTCTTTTTCAAAATAAAGTGTAAAAAATTCTTCAATTTTTACTAAATTAAGCCCTGTGAAACTAGCGATATCTTCAATTGGGTACCCAGTTCTAGTAAACTCAAAATCAGAAATTAAAGGTTTTGCTGAGTATTTATCTATCAAAATATTGACAGTCTGAAAATCGCCGTGAATTTGACAAGGTGAAAATCTGTTAAACAATTCCATGTGTTCTGCTTTGAATAACTCATATCCTTTTTGAAAAATCAAATTATCTGTAACACAGTTAGACATTTTGATTGCTTCATCAAGACGGCCAACGTAGTCAAAAGATTCTGCTTTTTTAATTTGATGAAGTGTTTTCAGTCTAGAAATCACTTCTTTTAAGTCAGGTTTAATATCCAAGGATGTTTCTACATATCTAGAGATTTTAATTCCAGTATCTGTGTTATTATAAATAGTTTTTGGGCAAATTGAGTTTTTTTCGGCAATCTCTAGTATTTTTTCTTCGCCGATATACGAAATAAATGGATAAACTGGAAAGCCAGGGATGCGAATAGTGTAAGGTTTTCCAAATATTTGAAACTTAAAAACAAAGTTTTGACGACCTTTTTCTAGTCTTTCTATAAACTCAGGTTCAAGACCAAAAGTGTCTTTAATAAATGCGCATGCAGTTTTTTCAGGATCAAATAAAAAAGTCTTATTTTTGACTGATTTCATTAATTTAGAAATAGCTTGCCCGCGGTGTGAAATTTTGTTTTTTTCGTTTATCGTAAACTCACAAAAAGCACGTTTAGCACCTTGTGGCCAAAAAATGTTGTCATACAAAAAAGTATTTTCAACAAACTCTGTGCGCGGTTTGACTTCACCTTTAATTTCACCTTTAATATACTTAGCATCTCCGTTAAAATAAAGACAAAGCACAACTTTAAAAGCTGCTTTTTTGCTTAAACCTTTAAGTTTTTCAAACAACTTTTTTCCCTTGTCTTGAAAGATTTCTGCTTCTTTTCTTTTAGTTTCAACACCGGGGTATCCTTTTAAGGCATCTATTTCTAACCCTGAATCATCGGCAATTGTAGGTAAATGATACTTATTGAAAAAATAACGCGCTTTGATTAACGCGTTTTCTTGAAAAGTTTTTCCGTATTCTTCAATTTTAGTATGGTCATTTAAATCAGTTAAAGAAATTATTTCAAAATCAGTATTTAAAAAATACGCTTTAATTTCTTTAACTTTATTTAAATTATGACTTGCAAAAAGCAGTTTAGTCATTTAAGATTTCTTGGAATTTACTAATTTTGTTTTGCTCGCAAAGCACAATTACTACGTCGTTTTTCTCTAAAACTTCATTTTTAGAAGGCATTTTAGTTACACCTGCTCTGCGAATTAGGACTATGTTTACAGAGTAGGTCTCGGGAAACTGAAGTTCTCTTAAACTCTTTCCGTCAAAACGGTTAGTATTGACAATCACTTCGTAAACTCCGTAGTTTTGGTCAAGTGCGTAGTGTTCAAGCACATTTTGCCAAATGATTTTGCGAACAGTTTGTTTACTTGCGATGTTATCTGGATAAATAGTAACCGACGCTCCTAGCATTTTGGCAATTCGCTCTTGATATTCATTGGTAACCTGACAAATAATATTTGTCATTCCCAAATCTTTTAAGATAGTTACAATAATCATCGCGGTGTCAAAGTGAGTTGGAAACGAAACAACTGCCCAGTCAGCGTGGCCAAGTCCAAGGTCCTTGTAGATGTCTGCAGTTGTTAAAACACCAGTTGCAGCGTGCTCAACAAACGGCTCAACCCTTAAAGTTTTTTCGCTAGTTTGGTCAAGCGCAATAACAATATGTCCGTTTTCAGACAAGTCCTTGCAAATTGTTTGCCCGAAATTATCAAGGCCTACGACTAAGATAGTTTTTTTCACGATAAATACCTCAATTTGATTCTTTCAAAATAAATTAAAAAGACGGCTATATTATAACAAAGCCTAAGTTTATTTAGTATAATTAGTTGATATGTTTAAAGAAAAAAGAAGTTATTATATTTTAATCACATCAATAATTTTGGCAGTTACAATCGGCTTTAGTTTTATTAAAAGTCCAACTAATTATAACCTTTTAATTTGCTATATAGTTGCCAAGTCTATATTTGGTCTTAACTTAATTGCCGCAACTATTGGTCTTTATTTTTATAAGTTTGAAAAAAATATGGACGATATTTTGTATTCAGTGGCGGGATTTTTGATGTTAATTCCTTTTTACATCAATTTATTTGATCCAACTAAGACTTTTTCTTTAATTTTGGCAATCGCCTTTATTGTAGTTGGCATTTCTTCTATTGCTATTGCTGTTCCTTTTTGTTTAACTACAACCTGGAAGGTCAGAGAAAAACAACTAATGAATACATATAAACAAGCAAAACCACAAGAGGCTGAAAGCGATTTAATTGAACCTGCAGTTATTGAAACTACCAATATAGATTCAAATGTCGTTGAAAGCCAATCAAATGAAAACGAAGTTATAGAAGTCGAAACTCAAGAACTAGAAACAAATGGCACAGAATCAGCATTAAAAGAGCCAGAAAACTCAAAAGTAAGGAGCGCCAATAATGGAAATCATTGAAAAGAAACCAGATGAACTTAAAGAAACTAAACCAAACACCGATCCAGTAAATCAATTTGGACCAGACTACGAAAAGCAGTTTGAACCAGTTAAAAAAACTAAAGCACCACAACGCTTTGATGTTACTAAAAAAACTGTGCTTTGGGCAGTTTTAACTTTCTTGCTTTACTTCTTTATGTTTGTTTTAGTTAGTGGAATTATGGCTATATTTCAAAAAGCCAATAAGGGCAAAAGCAACATCCTTTCTAAGGTAACCATTAAAGAAGAGAGTTTTTTTAAACAAATTAAACACTCCAAAACTAACATCGGGATTTATAAAATTAGCGATGTTAATAAAATCAAAGAACTTGAAAAGGAACATAACTTAGTTTCTAAAACTTTTAGTGAATACACAACTTTCCAAAGCAAAGAAAGTAGCGTAGTTTACGCAAACCTAGTTGAACTTCAAAACTTGTATATCCAAACTCTTGCTGAAAAAGCAAAAATTAGTGAAATTCTTAAAATTAAATCAGATAATACTAAAACACTTACTCCTGAGCAACAAACCACCTTAAATAATTTTGAACAAGCCAAAAAAGAAAACAAAATCTTGAATCGCTTAGTTTTCTTTGATTTCACAGAAACCGCTGGCTTTGGCATAACCTTACCACAACTAATTTATGCAGATTCTCAAGACCGCAAAATTATTAGCACTTTTTCTAACATCAAAGACGTTAAACTAGATAAATACACAGTAGTTGTGCGCAAGCATCAAAAAAACAGTCAAATTGAAGGATATAAAAAAGTAGAAGCACCAAGCGCTGAGTTTCCAGATATTTACATTAGTAAAACCAGTAGACTAATTGGTTTGACTTCCAAAATTCAAAAAGATCTGTATCCTGTACTTTACTCAAGATTGCTTGCCAATGTTCCACTTGCGGGTTCAGATAGACGAGATGTTTACGAACGCGTGTATATTGATCAAAACATTCAAAAACTACCATTTTTTTGCAAAAATACAAACTATGAACTAGAAACTGCATCCCTACTAAAACACGATGTATTTTTTGCTGAAAAAATAACTTCGCAAGTCAATGCTTTTGCTTTATTTAACTTCATCGGCATGGCAGTCGGATTTGCCGCTATTTTTGGGCTAAACTTTGTATTTATTAAAAAAGACGCGCTCGCATTAAATAAGAACTGGTTAGTTTTACTATTTGGCGTTGGTATCTCTTTCGGAGTTTCAATAGTTGGTGGATTTGTTGTGCAATCTATGCGCTCAGGCATTGATGGGTTCTATGGATACGCGCTTTCTCGTGAATCTCTAAACCAACAAACTATAGAAACTGCGATGCGAGGTGAGTTTAAATGGTTCTTGATATTCACAGTCTGCATTTTTGGGCCAATTATTGAAGAACTAGTTTTCAGAAAAGCGATATTTTCACTGTTTAAAACCAACTGGCCAGGAGTTTTAGTTTCAACCTTGGTGTTTGGCGCAATTCACGTAGTCAACGAGTCTTCCTTTACTTTATTTGCTTACAATATCTTTGCATATTTAGTAGGCGGCCTGGCATTTTCTTTGGTCTATGTTTACTCAAAGCGAAACGTGGTTGTAACTTCAGTGCTGCATATTTTGCACAACACGATAGCGGTGCTCACACTGTTTCTTGCTTAAGACGATGCAGACAAAAAGAATTGTTAATTTTGTTTTAACTATTGCTGCTTTTATTTTATTTTTAGTTGGTTTTTTCTTTCTAATTGCTAACTTTCGCGTTAAGTTAGTCTATATTATTTTACTTTCTCTTTCGGGTATTTTGTTTGGTATTTCTATCATTTTAACTTTTACTTTTAATACAATTGAGCAAAAAAACAGCAATAAAGCCCAAATTTATCTAGAACATGAACGCGAAGTTTTTGACGCAGAAATTCAGACGCCATTTGTTGTGAAAAATTCAACTGTTGCTGCAGGAACTTACATTTTTGCAGTCACAAAGGACCTTAAGTTTAAGTTAGTAAACTCGGCAAACTTTAACATCGTTTATTTAATTTCACCCAACGATTTTAGTGAAATTTCTTTTGAAAAAAATACCTTAACTTTAAAAACTCAAAACAGTGTAAGCACGTTTAAACTAAGTAAAAACATTGAAGAAATTAGAAACACAAAAAGTTTTAACGACTTTTTATATGTTTTGAGCCACTATAACTTAATTTAATTAGGAGGCATATGAAAATTAAAAAGAAACATATTTTAATTGGTTTACTCGCGCTATTGCTTGCCTTTATCCTTGCACTTTCAGTTACTTTACCGATGCATTTTAAAAGTAAAACAAAAGATAAAATCAAACCTCAAACCAAAAAACCTGTTTATCTAAAAGCAGTTTACGAAACTCTAGACAGTGCAGCAGACTTTGAAAAAGAAATTAAACTTGGTGATTTTAAAGTAGGTACAGAACTTAAAATCACGCACTCTGAAATTTTGGCTAAATTAAATGACTTAACTTCTGAAAACCACGAAACTAAACCAGATTCAGCAAAGTCAACGCAAAGTTTAAAAGTTCACTCTAGCGCCGAAAAGCAATATTTTTTACTTTACTTTAAAGCCAAAACTTACCGCATTACTTTTGATTTTACAGAAAGTGGGATTGACCAATCTACGGTTTCAGATATCTTAAAACAACCACTTGACTTAAAGTACACAAACAAAATACCCGCAGAAATTAAAACAGCGTTGCTCGCAGTTAAAAAGCAAGATAGTGAAACTCACAAGTTCACGCTTTCTCATTTTTCACTTGAAAACGGCGATACTTTAGACTTTGAAAAAGCATATAACACGGACTTAAAAATCAAACCAGTATTTACTAAAACCGCTTTAGAAGTAGAATATACAGTAATGCATTTACTTGAAAAGCAAGGCGAAAGCAGTGCTCTTGACAACACTTTTGAAGAAATTAAAGAAGTAAAAAAAGATATAGTTTCAAAAAATGTGCAGTACTCTGAATACAGTGCTTTAGATAAAACTAAATACGAAAAAAACACAGCACACAACGGTAACTTATTGTCAGCACAACTAAATAAAAACGGAAGTTCAGTTGTTTTAAAACAATACTATAGATTAAAAACTACCAAAGTAAATTTTATTGGAAATGACAACGTTGATATCACTGGCCCTAAAACCAAGTTAGTAAAACAAACTAGAGCAGTGGAATATCCTTTAGTTAAGCCAAAAACTGGCTATAACTTCCTTGGTTGGTCAGATTCTATTTCTGGACCAGTTCAGACAAAACATATAGTTGGAGTAAACGAACTTAACTTGTATGCTCAAGTTGAAATTCAGACTCGCAAAATTACCTATATTATTAAAAGTCAAAACGAGCATGGATATTACAAAGTCTCTTATCAAACACAAGAGCAAAAAATAGGTGAAACTCACACTGTTTCTTTTGCTTACAACAAAGCAATTTATTTTGACCCTGAGTTTACAAGAACCACCTTTAAAGTATCTGTTGACAACACCGAAAACACAGTAACCATTACTTTAAAACGCCGCTACTTTACAGTTTCTTTTACTGTTATAAACTCTCTTGTTGTACCACCCGCCAGAGGTGTGTATTATGGTGCAAAAGTCGGCGCAATAGACACAGATAGTTTATACAAAGATAAAATTCTTAAATTTTATATCGGCAATACAGAAAAAACCAAAGCAGAAGTTGAAAACTACATAGTCTACAAACCTGTTAGAATCGAAATTGTTGTTTCTGTTCCAAAATATTTATACCCTCAAACTAAAGTTGATTTAACGCAAGCAGAAATTTTTAGAGAAGAGACAAAACCACAAAGTTTTGAGTTTAAATCAGATGGCAAAACTCATAAATTTAATTTTACTCGTACATATGTCTTTAGAAAAAATAGTGCAGATAAATACGAAAAATTCAACGGCAAATATTTTAAGTTAGAAGAAGTTGAGTTTGTCCAAATTCCTGGTGCCACTGGATTTTATTCTAAAAAAATTATTGACTACACGCCTTTTAATATTTACAAAAAAGATGTAAAGGAAAACTCTAAATACGAAAACTCTATCTTTAAAGGTCTTTTTGAAAACATTTCAAAAATTTTTGGAACAACTAATTTACACCCTTTAACTTTTGATAAAAGCGACAAAGTGTTTGGAGTAAATGATGTTGCCAGGAAAGAACCTGAAAAACTTAGAAAAGAATCAACTGACTATGCTACCGAAATTTTAATGTCTGAAATTAAGCAACCAAAAGTCTTTAGATACACGTCTTTACGTGCTCAAGATATTAGTGCCTTTAAACCTGAAGACTACGACAGCGATAGATGGATGCCTTATTATGCACCTGGTCACCTTGGCTCTTGGTGGCTAGCTACTCAACAAAGTGACGCTGATCCTAAGTCGTATTTTGTTTATAGAAAAAATATTAACAACAAAATGGACTGGTCTTATTTCCCAGTTTACAATGTTTTTGGTGTTGTTGTCGGCAAGAAATAATACTTGCCTTCCTTCTAATTAAATATTTGCGCGCTTTGCACTAAAGCGCGTTCAAATAAGGAGAAATATGTCAAAGAAGAAAAAAATTACGATTTATTCAATAATTGCAGCAACTTTATTTCTGCTAATTTTCACAATCACTTTAACAAGTGTGCTAGTAATTCATAAATCTAATAAACAAATTAACACCGTTAAAAGCAAAGCTGTTGTTGGTATTAAAATAGTTTTCGAAAAGTTAAATAACCAAAATACAGAGAAAAGTGTATACCGCACTGTTGGTGAATTTGGACACGGTAAAACTGTAAGTTTAATGTCAGACGAAGTTAAAAAAGTCTGGACTGCGCTAAAATCAGAACAAGATTTTTCAAATCACAACATTAACTTCAACCTTGCACTTTCTAAACCTGAATTGACAGTAGACGCAAGCAAACCAAGCCAAGAATTAGTATTTTATTTTGAGTTAAAAAAATACACAGTTGCTTTTGATTTAACAGACCCTGAAATCAAACAAGATACAATTCACGCAGACCTTACTAAAATACATGAACTTAAGTATTCACATTCTTTAAGCCAAACTATAAAAGAACATCTTTTTAATGTTAAAAAAGTTGTAGCAGGTATGGAACATGTGGTTTCTCACAATGTAGATGAAGAGGGAAATAAAATAGACTTTAATATAGCGTTCAATAAAAACATTAAAATCAAGCCTGTTTTTGTTTCTTCTACTGTTAAGGTTAAATATATTGTTAACACAGAAGATGAAAACGGCCAAATAATTACTAACACTCGCGAACTAAACGCAAAAATTGGCTCAACGCACCAAGTTAACTTTAAAAATCCAGACGAAAACGTTTATCAAACACCAAAAGTTAGCAGACAAAGTTTAGTTGTATCTGCAGACTCTGCTCAAAACAGCGTAACAATTGACGTTAAAAGAAAAGTTTATAATTTAGAATTTGAGACAAAAGGTGCTACTAAAAAAATAGATGCGCAAACTCGTAGACACAGTGAAGAAATTAAAAACATAGATTTTCCAGAAGATAAACACTTCCAAGTTACTAAAATTGAGTTAAACGGCACGCCTATTGCTAAAGCAGAACTTTTTAAAACAAAGGTCGTAAAAAACTTAAAAATAACAGTTTACTACAAACACACAATAGTAGATGGCGTAAATTTATATCCACAAACTAAAGTTCAACTTAATCAAAGTGATATCCAAAAAGAAATTGTTTTTCAAACTCCTGCAACTTATAATTCAGTTGGTAGAGTGTTAACCGCTCAGTTTACAAGAACTGTGGTTTACACAAATTCTGGCGATGCATATGAGAAATTAAACGGAGAATACTTTAAATTTGAAGAAGTTGAGTTTGACCCAATTCCAGGAAAAAGGGCATATTTTACTAAAATGATTTTAGACTATGTTCCGTTTAGTATTCATCAAGACAATAAACCTGAAGTCGCTGTATTTGCTAATTCTATTTTTAAAAGTTTGTTGCAAGATATTTCTGAAATCATGAAAACTGAACTGTTTGCAGTCACAGCAGACGATGGTGAGTTTGGTGTTGAAAAAACTGCAGATAGTCCGGCAAACCGTTTCAAACTAATCAAAAACCCAACTGATTTTGCGCTTGCTGTACTTGGCAAAATAAACGGACCAAATGTAGTTTATCGTGGCGTTAACTTCTCTCAATTTAGACCGCTAAACTACAACCATGAAAACTGGATGCCACAGTTTTTTGTAGACTCAAATCAATATTGGTGGACTGCAACGCAAGAAAGCACTAATCTTAATTTAGTTAGATACATTGAAGAAACCGGGGACTATGGCTTTACAGATGTTGCTAAAGTCTACGGTTTAGTTGCTGCAAAAAGATAGAAAAGTTTATTTAACAAGACGCCAGGACTTGTTTAAAAAAATGACCATCATAACTTGATGGTCATTTTTTTCGTTTATTTAATTTTGTTTTGCCAACTTTTATATTTTTTAATTAGTTTATTGGTTAGACTTTTAATTGAAAATAGCCCACAATTTTTTAAACTTAAATTTACCTGATTTAAAAACAACTTATTGAAAATCAAGTCATCGCTTTGAATACGGCTTTGGATAGACTTGTTGTCATCTCCTCTTTTTTTCATTCTACGTTTGCGCACAAACCTAGGAGTTTCAACAAAACAAACAAATGCATTGAAATCCAGAAAATCAAGCAAGGCGTTTACGCCAGAGGGGTCTAAAATAACGACACCATCTGAAATTATTGCGTCTTTTGTAATTCCGTAGTAGTTGTTTGCGTATTTTGAGCATTCTATAAACTGATTTGACTGAATTTTGGCCTTAAACTCGTTTTCTGAGATAAAATAGTAGTCAATTTTGTCTTGTTCACCAATTCTTTGCTTGCGAGTAGTAGTCGTAATAATCTTTTTAAAACCGTGTGATCTAATAAGTTCTTTAGCAATTTCAGTTTTTCCAGATGCACTTTTACCGATTAAAATTATCATGACAACCTCTTTTTGTAAGCAAAATAATTATAACAAAACTAGATTAAAATTACCTAGTTTGCCAAAATAAAGAAGTGAGTTTAACTTAAAAACTTTATTAGCTACTTTGTAAAATAAAACTGGTATTTTTCGTATACTGTATCTTTTAATTTATCAAACTCAATAAACTCAAGTGCATAGCCGTTAATGCAATATCTAAGCCCAGTTTCTGTTTTTACGGCAAGTGCGGGAAAGACATGTCCGAGATGTGAGTCTTGAATTTTTGAAGTCACTTCTATCCGCTCTTCTGCTAGTGTGTTGTCTTTAAAATAGTTAAGAGCAGTTTGGAAAATTGGTCTGGTGAAACTAGGCCAACCACAACCTGCGTCGTATTTATCTTCACTTAAGAAAAGTGGTTCTTTTGAAATTTTGTCAATGTAGATACCTTTTTTGTCGTTTAAATTAAACTCACTTGAATGTGGGTATTCAGTTTCTTTATTCAGCATAATACCTAAACTTAGTTTATCTAAGTTTAGTTTCTGAATTTCTTTTGTATCTAATTTTTTAAAATTGCTAAGCGAATTAAAAACAGCGTTTGGGTTGATATGACAATAGCCAGTTGGATTTTTCTTTAAGTAGTATTGGTGATATTCTTCAGCTTTGACATAATTTTTAATTTCTTCGATGATAACATGTGATTTCTTTCCGTTAATCTTTTCAACATATGCTTTAAAAAGTTCAGCGATTTTCTTAGTAAAGAAATCACCTTTTTCAAAAAATATTCCAGTTCTGTACTGACTGCCAATATCGTTGGCTTGACGATTTAAAGAAAAAGGGTCAATGATTTGCATAAATCTGTCAATAATTTCAGCAGTTCTGATTGAAAGGTCATCGTAAATTATTTTAATAACTTCAGCGTGATTGGTTGAAGAAACTTTTTGGTAGTTTGTTTCTTTAGTGTTACCGTTTGCATAACCAACTTCGGAAATTAGTCCTTTTAGTTTAGAAAAATACGCTTGCATTCCCCAAAAGCAACCACCTGCTAGATAAATTTTTCTTTGCATGTTTTCTCCTTTTTTAAAGTCTTAAAATCACCTATAAAATTATACAAAACAGAAAGTTATTTTAATTATTTTTTGCTTTTATATCCCTTCTTTTTATTTTTGCAATTTGAATAATTTATTTAAACACTGAAAAGCGTTGTAACTATTTTTATTTTTGTCAAATGCTATAATCAAAGTATGGATTTGAAGGCAAAAAAAGACAGAATTGACAATTTAATTAAGCAGATTAACGAGGCCGCAAAGCAATACTATACCTTAGATAAACCTTTGATTTCTGACTTTGAATATGACATGCTAGTCAAGGAACTTGAACAACTAGAACATGACTTTCCTGAACTTAAAAGACCAGACTCCCCCACTCTAAAAGTAGGTGGAGAAATTCTTTTAGGCTTTGATAAAGTCGTGCATCCTGTGCCAATGAAGTCTTTGAATAACGTATACTCGCAAGACGAACTTTTTGGTTTTTTTGCCAAAATCAACGAAAAACACCCCAACACTAAATTTGTCTCTGAACTCAAAATTGATGGTTTGGCAATTAACTTAGATTATGAAAATGGATATTTCAAAAAAGCCTCTACTCGTGGTGATGGGCAAGTTGGTGAAGACGTAACTAAAACAGTAGTTAAAACCAATTCTTTGCCACTTAAACTAACTGAACCTGTGACTTTAACTGTACGTGGCGAGATTTTTATGCCAAACTCACAATTTAAAAAAATCAATGAAGAGCGCTTAAAAACTGGTGAGAACTTATTTGCAAATCCCCGTAACGCCACAGCCGGAACTATTCGACAGCTTAACACAGAAATTGTCAGAAAACGCGGACTAGACATTTTTATCTATACTTTAGTGGACGCCGAAAAGTACAATGTTAACAGCCAAATTGAGGCTCTTTTATACCTTGAAAAACTAGGGTTTAAAGTTAATCCTAACTACAAAACTTTAACACTAAACAAACTTACAGATAGTGTAGTTTATTACGATAACTTAAGAAAAAATCTAGACTACGCAACTGACGGAATTGTTTTTAAGGTCAACAACTTTAAAGTGCAGGCTAGTTTAGGATTTACTGTAAAATCGCCTAGATGGGCTATTGCCTACAAATTTGAACCTGAAAAAGTAGAAACTAAAATTAACAAAATTGTCTACCAAGTTGGCAGAACAGGTGCAGTTACTCCGGTCGCTGAGTTTGACCGCGTTTTTGTTTCAGGAACTTACGTACAAAGAGCAACACTACATAACGAAGCGTTTGTTAAAGAAAAAGACATTAGAGTCAGTGACTATGTTTTAGTCTATAAAGCAGCCGAAATCATTCCAGAAATTACTGAAGTAATTAAAGAAAAAAGGCCAGCAACCGCTAAGCCTTTTGAAATGATTAAAACTTGTCCTGCTTGCGGCAGTGACCTGTCAAAAAAACAAGCATTTTGGGTTTGTGAAAACCTAGAATGCGAATCCAGAGTTATCAACAGTTTAATTCATTTTTGTGCAAGAGCTTGCATGAATATCCAAGACTTGGGTGAAAAAACTATTGAGACTTTATTTAACCAAGGTTTCATTAAAAACATCCAAGATATTTACACCCTTCATAATTTTAGAAGCCATTTAATCGCCTTAGAAGGCTTTAAAGACCGTTCTGTTGACAAAATTTTAACAGAAATTAAAGCATCTAAAAAAGCACCTTTTAGAACTCTGCTTTTTGCCCTTGGTATTCCAAATGTTGGAAAAAAAGTAGCAGGTTTGATTACAAAACACTTTAAAAATATAGATGCTTTGCTTTTAGCAACTGAAGAAGAAATCTCTCAAATTAACGAAATTGGCCCAAGCATTGCAAGTTCTTTAGTAAGTTATTTTAACAGCCCAAAAGGCAAAGCATTAGTTGAGTTTTTAAAAACTAATGGTTTTGTTTTAACAGAAGAAGAACTTGCAGTTCAAGACAGTTATTTTAGCGGTAAAAAAGTGTTGATTACTGGTACTCTTCAAAACTACAAAAGAGCAGAATTGCAAGACATTTTGGCCAAACGAGGCGCTAATTTAGTATCTTCTATTAGTAAAGAAACAGATGTGTTGATAGTTGGCGAAAACGCAGGCTCTAAGTTAAGCAAAGCCAAACAATTTAACACAACCTTAGTTTACGAAAAAGACCTTGAGGAATTGTTGAAATGAAAAGCGATATCACTAAATACATAAATGTCTATGGCGCTAAAGAAAACAACTTAAAAAACATCAATGTATCTATTCCTAAAAACAAGTTAGTGATAGTAACAGGGGTCTCTGGTTCTGGTAAGTCTACACTGGCCTTTGATACCCTTTATCAAGAAGGACAGCGCAGATATATTGAATCACTTTCTTCATATGCTCGTCAGTTTCTTGGCAACTTTGAAAAACCAAATGTAGACAAGATAGAAGGACTTTCGCCTAGTATTGCGATTGACCAAAAAAGTTCAGTTTTTAACCCTCGCTCAACGGTAGGTACACAAACCGAGATTTATGACTACATCAGACTACTGTTTGCTTCAATTGGCAAACCCTTTACATTAGACAACAAACCTTTAGCAAGAGAAACTATTCAAGAAATCACTGCGTTTGCAATGAAGTTACTTAATACTAAAATCCAAATTTTAATCAAAGAAACTAAACAGCCAAATGAAGATAATCTAGATTTTCTCAATCGTATTCAAAAGAAAGGTTATAACCGTGTTTTAGTAGATGGTCAGGTCATTAGAATTGACGAAGAAAAAATAGAAACTAATCAAGATTTTCTCTATGTCATAATTTCAACAATCACGGTTTCAGATGACAAAGTTTCAAGAATTTTTGAAACTATAGAAACTGCATTTAAAGAAAACGCCAAGGTTATCTACATTAGAAACATAGAGACAAATGAACTTACTCCTTTTTCTGAACACTATCACTTTCAAGACGAAATTTTTGAAATTCCAAAAATTGAGCCACGTTTATTTTCGTTTAACGTGCCGATAGGTGCTTGTCCTAACTGCAAAGGTTTAGGCAGCATTATGACAATTGAACCTGAACTGGTTTTTGACCTAGAACTTTCAATAAAAGAAGGCGCAATTATTCCTGCACAAAACAACAACGAAGATAACCTGCAATCGCAAGTTTTTGAAATTGCGGCTAACTTTTTTCAAATTGACACAAACACTCCACTAAAACTACTAGATAAAGAAAAACTACAAAAACTGTATTTTGGTAGTCCTGAGTTAATTGAGTTTAATTTAATTTCAAAAAGCGGGCGTATAACTAAAAAAATAGAGCAGTTTGAAGGAGTTGTTAATCACTATCAAAGACGTTTTGACACCACAACCGCTGAGTGGTTCCGCGAGTGGTTGGGTAAGTTCGCTAAAGAATCTGTATGCAAACAATGCGAAGGCAAACGCTTAAATCAGTCTGCACTCTCGGTTAAAATCAATGGTTTAAATATTTTTGAACTTTCTGATTTATCGGTTAAAAAACTACTTAAGTTTTTAAATAACTTAACTTTAACCGAAGAAGAAAATGCAATTTCTTTAAGCATTTTAAAAGAAATTAAAGACCGCCTAAATTTCCTTAACGACGTTGGACTCTCTTACCTTAATTTAAATCGTTCAGCCGCTACTCTGTCTGGTGGTGAACTGCAGCGAATTAGACTAGCCACACAAATTGGTGCGAAACTTTCAGGAGTTCTTTATGTACTAGACGAGCCTTCAATAGGTCTACATCAAGCCGACAACGCAAAGTTAATTAGCACTCTTTGCAAAATGCGCGACCTTGGCAACACTTTGGTAGTGGTAGAACACGACACCGAGACTATGGAAGCTGCTGACTGGATTATTGACATTGGCCCAAAAGCCGGAGATTTTGGTGGTGAGCTAGTTGCCGAAGGTACACCAAAAGATTTTATTGAAAAACCAAAATCACTAACAGGTTACTATTTATCTGGTAAAACAGAAGTGCCAACTCCGAAAAAACGCCGCCAAATTAGTGATTTTGACTATATAGAAATCAGAAATGCCCACGAAAACAACTTAAAAAACATTGACACCAGATTTTATTTAAATGTTTTAACTGTTGTCACTGGTGTCTCTGGCTCTGGCAAGTCTAGTTTAGTGCAAGATGTCTTGCTAAAATCTCTTCAAATTAAATTAGGTGACACTAAACAAACCAAACCAAAAGTTGAGTGGGTACAGGATTTTTCAAAGATAAAGAAAATTATTGAAATCTCACAAGCCCCAATCGGCAGAACTCCGCGCTCTAATCCAGCAACTTACATCGGTGTGTTTGACTATATTCGTGGACTTTTTGCAGAACTTCCTTTAGCAAAACAACGAGGTTATCAAAAAGGTAGATTTTCTTTCAACGTCAAAGGTGGGCGTTGCGAGGAGTGCAAAGGTGATGGACTTAAGAAAATCTCAATGCACTTCCTACCAGATGTTTATGTAAAGTGCAGTTTATGCAATGGCACTAGATTCAACTCAGAAACCCTGCAAGTTAAATACAAAGACTTTAACATCGCAGATGTTCTTGAGATGCGCGTGGAAGAAGCAGTTTCTGTTTTTAAAAACTTCCCTCAAATCCACAAACGTCTATGCGTGATGCAGGAAGTCGGACTTGGCTACATCAAATTAGGCCAAGCCTCAGATACCTTGTCTGGTGGTGAGGCTCAACGCGTTAAATTAGCCTCTGAACTATACAAAGAAATCAGACCTGGAACTATTTTTATCTTAGACGAACCAACAACTGGACTCCATCAAGAAGATGTTAAAAAACTTTGTCAGGTTCTGCATAAACTAGTAGACAAGGGAACCACAATGGTGGTAATTGAGCATAACTTAGACGTTATTAAACAAGCCGACTGGATAATTGACCTTGGACCACATGGTGGCGATGAAGGCGGCGAAATTGTTGCTAAAGGTACTGTTCAAGATGTTTGTGAAAATCCGCATTCTTTAACTGGAAAATATTTAAGAAAGGTATTAAAAATATGATTAGAAAAATACAAAAACTCACAGCCAGATACAGAGAAACTAAGTTTTTTAACTTTACTAATAAGTACTGGGAAACTTTAACGTTTCCGATGCTAACCTTGATTTTTATCGCACTACTTGCTTTGGCTACAAACGGTTTTCGTGCACCAGACCGTGCAATTGGTTTCAGTAAAACAGCCTTTTCAGTGTTTGGACAAGACATTAGATGGTATGCTGTCTTTATTTCTTTTGGCATATTTGCCGCAGTTTATACCTCGCTAAAAGAAGTAAAAAAATCAAATATTTCGGTATCACACGCCACAGATGGAGTTTTAATAATTATTCCACTTTCAATTTTAGGCTCTAGACTTTACTACCTGCTGTTTGACCCAAACGCTTCACTTTCTCAATTTTTTGATTTCAGAAGCGGAGGACTTGCGATTCACGGTGCGATAATTGTGGCCATGATTTCAGCAGCCATTTACTGCTGGGTTAGAAAAATCAATATGCTCTTAATTTTAGATATTGTGGCAATTGGTTTTTTAATCGGCCAAATTGCTGGGCGTTGGGGCAATTTTATAAACCGCGAGGCACACGGCACAATTGCTCAAAGTCTTAATTTCTTGCCGAGTTTTATTCGCGAGCAAATGTACTTTAGTGGAAACAATTCAACTCAAATTGGCTACTGGCACCCAACTTTCTTATATGAGTCTTTGGCTAATTTATTTATTCTAATTTCTTTGCTGGTAATTCGCCGTTTTAAACTACTTAAAGTCGGAGATATGTTTGGACTCTACGTTGTTGCCTACGGCTTGATTCGTGGCTTTTTAATTGAACCTTTTCGCCAAGATCCGCTATGGATTGGCAAGATTAAACAAAATGTGTTAATTTCTGTGTTGTTTATAATTGGTGGTTTGATTTACTTTGGTGTTAAGTATCTTTACTTTGTGCACATTCCATACTACACAGAGACCACTCCTTATCACTACGAAACATACCTTGACCCTGGTAAAAAAGGGCGCTATATAGTTAACGAAAAAGGTGAGAAAGTCGGGTCTGTTGCCTACTTTTTAATAGACGCAGATCTTGCTTTAAAACTGGGTTATAAGGCTATTTTGAAGTTTAAACTTTACTACTATCTATTTGGAATTAAAACAGTTGTTTTCTCTAAACTTAACTTAAAACAAACTCTGGCTGAAAGCGCCCTATACTGTTCGTTTAAAAATGCTTATCTGCAAGATGAGCAAAACCCATTTCTAGCAAACGAATTGATGAGAAAAGAAAGAGCGTGTGTGATTTCAGAAAGCGAAGAAATGTTAAAGCTAGCAGACGTGATTGAAATTAAGACAGTTTTCTATAGCACAGAAACTTCCGAAAACGGCTCTACAACCGCACTTTACAAGATTAACGATTTAAAGGATTTAAAGGATTTATTTAACTAATTATGAAAGATTTAATTATTATTGGCGCAGGTCCTGCTGGCCTGAACGCAGCAATTTACGCAGCAAGACAAAACTTAGATGCTTTAGTGTTTGAACGAAAAGTACCAGGTGGCGCAATTATTAACACAAAAGAAATCGAAAACTATCTAGGTTTTAGCAAAATAGAAGGCAGTGCTTTGGCGAAGTCTATGCACGAACACGCCAAATCATTAGGTGCAAAAATAATTGCAGAAAACGTTTTAAAAATTGAAAAGATTGAAAATGGTTTTAAGGTTTCAACAAATCAAAATTCGTATGAAACTAAAACAGTGCTATTAGCAACTGGTCAAAAACCCAGAACGCTAAACGTTGAAAACGAAGCCAAATACCTTGGCAACGGTATTTCTTTTTGTGCAACTTGCGACGGCTTTTTCTACAAAGATTTAGAAGTTGCGGTTGTAGGTGGCGGCAACGCTGCTGTTGACGAGGCTACTTTTTTAGCAGATATTTGTAAAAAAGTTACAGTTATCACTCAAGACCCTCACTTAACCGCTGACAAAAAAGGGCAAGCAGAACTATTTAAAAAATCCAACATTGAAGTTATATATAACGCAAAAATTAAAAAAATTTTGGATGAAAACAACACTCTTAAAGGAATTAACTTTGATGTCTTTGACCAAAATCAGTCAGTTTTTGTAGATGGCATTTTTATTTTTATCGGTCAAGTTCCAGAGTCTGCACTGCTTGACGCAGAACTGGAAAAGGAATGGGGATACTATTTAGTAAATGAAGACCTATCTACTTCTATTCCTGGTATTTTTGTAGCAGGAGACGTTAGAAAAAAAGCAGTTAGACAAGTAATTACAGCCGCTGCTGACGGTGGCGTTGCAGTTTCTGCAATTGCTAAATACTTAAAAAACCATGGCTAATTCTAGCCAACTATTGGTAGATGAATTAAAAAAACTTGGAGTTTCTTTTTCTAAGTACTGCAAGCAGGCGGTTTTTGTCAGCATTTCAAAACTACCCTTACCAGAGTTAAAACAGTTTTTATGGTTGGCTCTTTACTTAAAAAAACTAGTAGGTCAAGACAGCGAGTTTTATGAGTTTAAAATGCCTTATGAACTGCTTGAACTATACGACTCTGCTTTTAAAGAACTAAAAGTTAAAGCATTTATTAACTATGGCTCTAAAAAGGTAGTTTTTTCGTATCCTGATTTTTTGGAAATTGAACCAGAAATTAAATCAGTAGTCGAAGAGATATCTAAACCTTTGTTTTTTAAAACTCTGTTTTTAATACTTGGTTCAATTAACTCACCAAGTTCTGCAAACTATCACCTGGAGTTTAAATTCAAAAACATAGATTCTTGTTTTTTTGTCCAAAAAACCCTACTTAAATATAATTTAGACGCCAGAATTTCCAAACGTTTGGACCATTTTTTGTTATACATTAAGTCGTTTGACCAAATTGTTGATTTTTTAAATCACTCAGAACTAAACAAAATTGCAGAACGCTACACTAACTGTAAAATAGACCGTGAAGTGGCAACTGCTTTGCGCCGTCGAGTGAATTGCGAAACTGCCAACATTAAGAAAACTTCTGAAGTCGCCGCTAAACAAATTAATCAAATTAATTTTATCTTTGCAAACCTGGAAACCGAACTTGACCCTGAACTTGAAAGAGTCATGAAATTAAGATTAAAACATCCATATAGTTCGCTTTCTGAACTTAAGTCAATTTACATTTCTACCTTTAAAAAACAAATAAATCGGGCGCATTTAAGCAACAAGTTTATCAAGGTGAAAAACCTTTACGATAGGTTAAAAAGGCACTAAATTATGCTAAAATGTCTTTGGAGAATAAAATGAAAAAAGAACTAAAAACTAGGCTAAATTTAATTAAATCTATCTATCTTTATAACTTAGGACTTGAAAATAATTTAGTGTTAACAGACGAAGAAAAAGAGATTTTTCTGCTTTTTTTAACTAAAGTAAAAGAAATTGACGAAACAATTTCTGGCGCTTTAATTGGTTATAGCTTAGATAGACTTTCTAATTTAGATAAAGCAATTGTTGAGTACTCTGTTTTTGAAATGCAAGAACTAAAAACCCCTGTGCCAGTTGCGATCAACGAGGCAGTTGAAATTACTAAGTTGTTTTCAGATTTAGATGACGAAAAACAACACAAGTTTACCAATAAACTATTGCAAAACATCGTTGCTAATTTAAAATGACTGGAGCCGAATTTCAAAATAATACAGATAAAAACGTTATTGAAGTAGACTTTTTTAGCCAAAATATCGCAGATTTAGTTAAACATAATTTTGGCTATAGTCGTTTTTTTGTGTTGGGTGAAGTTAAAGCAACTTACTCAGAATACGAGGCTAAAAACCCCAAAAGTCACCTTTACTTTAACTTAGTTGGCAAAGAAAGCGCACTAAGATGCGCAATTTGGCAAAGCACTGCAAGTAAACTAGATTTCATTCCCTACACTGGTATGCAGGTGATTGTTGACATCACTATTTCTTACTACCAAAAAGGTGGTGCAATAACCGCTACAGTTTGGCAGGTTTATGACTACGGCGAGGGCAAAAAGAAAAGAGAAAAAGAAAAACTAATTAAAGAACTCAAGGCCCTTGGGTATTTTGAAAAAGAAAGAAAACGAAAAATTCCCGAAAACCCAGCGGTAGTCGGTATTGTAACCTCGGCTACAGGTGCGGCACTTAGAGACATTAAAGAAAACGCATATAAACGTTTTCCTTTAATTGACTTTATTGTTTACAACACCTTAGTCCAAGGCGAAAACGCAGCAATTGAAATTAAAAAAGCGATAGAACGCGCAAACTTAGAAAACAAAGCAGAAGTCTTAATTGTTGGGCGCGGTGGTGGTGCTAAAGAAGACCTTGAGGCTTTTGACACAAAAGAAGTTGCAGATGCTATATATTTTTCTAAAATTCCGGTGATTTCTGCAGTCGGACACGAAAGAGATGTCTCAATTTCTGACTACGTTGCGGACGTTTCTGCCTCTACTCCAACAGACGCCGCTGCAATAATTACTCAAATTACAACTCTCGATTTTCAAAATAAGTTAGTAGAGTTTAGTCAGATAATTTTAACTAATTTAAAAAATAAAATACATCAAGAAAACGCAGAGTTGAGAACCTATGAAGTCGCATTAGAGCGAGTGTCTCCACTGAGTAAGTTAACTAAACTTCAACAAGAACTACTTTTACTTAAAAACCAAGCAAAGTCAAATCTTGCCGCTCTTTATTCAAAAAAACAAGCAACCCTTGCTTTGGCTTTGCAGCGATGCAGAAACTCAGTTATCAACACTTGCAACAAAAACAAAGAGTATTTAGATAAACTCACCGCCAAACTTCCAAATATGCACAAAACTTTAAGTGTTGCACAAAGTCAAATTGCAGACTTTAAACTGAAACTACCAAATATCCCTGAAATTATTAAAAATAAAGAATTTGAGTTAAAACTTTTTAAAGAACAACTAAATAATTTTGATTTAAATAAAAAACTCAGCCAAGGTTATGCGCTGGTGTTTAAAAACCAACAAATGGTTAGAAGCGTGAAAGAAGTTAATAGCAGCGACAGCCTTGAAATTAAATTAAAAGACGGTACTTTAAAAGTAGTAGTCACTAACATAAAAGGAGTGTAAAACATGAACAATTCAGAAAAAAACTTAGAATTAAAAGCGCTGTTTGCAAAAATAAAGGAAAATATTGATAAGTTAAATCAAGAAAACGACATCATGGCTTCAATTGAACTTTATAAGCAAACCAAGGACTTAATTCAAAAAGCCGACTCAATTTTAGAGGTTGCTAAAAAAGCAATCGAAAATGAGCAGTAATTTTAATTTACTTGACTTTTTACCCGCTGATTTAAAAAAGATCAAAGTCCAAGACCTGCCAAAACTTTGCGCGGAAATTAGAGAGTTTATTAAAGAAAATATCTTAAAGTCTGGTGGTCATCTAAGTTCTAATTTAGCAACTATTGAGCTAACTGTGGCCTTGGTTTATTTACTTGACTTAGATAAAGATAAACTGCTTTTTGACATTGGCCACCAAGCATACACTTACAAAATTTTAACTGGTCGCGGCAGTGGTTTTATTAATTTTGGCGAAAGAAAAATCTCGGGGTTCACCGCATACAGCGAATCTAAATATGATTTTTTTGAAGCGGGACACGCGTCTCAATCTCTGTCTGCTTTAGCGGGATTTGTCTTAACAAACCCATTAAACAAAAATATAGCAGTGATAGGAGACGGTGCACTAAACTCAGGAATTGCCTTTGAAGGACTAAATACTTTGAGTGGATATAACTTGCCTGGCACTGTTATTATTAACAACAACAAATGCTCAATTGTCGAAAACGTTGGTGCGTTTAGACACACTTTAAATGATCCCATCAAAGCAAGGGCTTACTTTGAGGCCTTGGGTTATCGGTTTTTCTACCTTAAAGAAGGCAACGATGTTATTGCTTTAATTGACGTTTTAAAATCTGTTTTAAAGGTGAAAGAACCTGCTGTGTTTTTAGTTGAGACAATTAAGGGAAAAGGGCTTGTTGAAGCGGTTTCAGATGTAAGTGGTAAGTATCATTCATACACTAGTTCAACACAAACTCAAACCCCTTACATCATGGGAAAAGTTATTAGTGAGTTTGCTAAACTGCGTGAATTTTATTTAATTGAAAGTGGTATGGAACTTGGTAATTTCACCAAGGACTTTAAAGAAAAATACCCAAATAGATTTATAGACTCAGGTATAGCAGAAGGAAACTCAGCAATGCTAGCGGCTAGTTTAGCCTTAAATAAAAAGAAAGTAATATTGCCGTATTACACTACTTTTATTCAGCGTTCGCTTGACTACCTGCTTTCAGATATTGCCCGAGTTAATTTGGATGTAACACTACTCTTAAATTCAGCGTTTTTAACAAATCGCGACCCCGCTACTCACCAAGGCACTTACTTTACTAAACTGCTTAGTTGTTTTCCAAACACCAAAGTTTTTGCCTGTGGTCTGGACTCAGACTACGCAACACTGCTTTCTTCTACTTTTGATTTACCTGGACTAAAGGCCATTGCTTATCCAAAACTACCACTGAACGAAGACCTAGACCCCGAAACCTTTTCTATAAAATTTAAAAAAGAGCCGTTTTGGCAAACTCTTAAAACAGGCAAAAATACTTTAGTTTTAAGTTATGGACCAATTTTAAAAGAAATTTATCAAAAGTTAAACCAAGACTTCACACTAGTCAACGCTAGACTGATTTCTCAGATAGAAGACGAGTTAGGTTTTTTAAATCAAGTTGAAAAACACCAAAAAATTGTCATAGTTGAAGAAACAAGTTCTCTGCTTTATGGTTTAGTTTTAGATTTCTTAAACCTCCACAATTTAAACAAAAAAGTTATTCCACTAAACTTAGACCATTGTTTAGTTTCAGAAAAAACTAGAGCAGAACTGCTTAAAGACTTTAAATTAACTTTAGCCGATATCAAAGCAGCGATTGAAAATTAAAAAAAGGTTGAATAAATCAACCTTTTAAAGAAACTTAATTTGTATTATTTTAAATAACCCCGTTTGCTTTTAAGATAATTGAAATCAAAGCAGCCACAAATGAAAGTGCCATTGCACCCAGAATTACCCAAATTATGATTTTTCCTTTTAGCGTTTTGCTTGGGTTTTTTAAAATTATTACTCCAGGTTCTAGGTTTTTTTCTTTTTTATCTTTAAGAGCCTTGCTGGCTTTATCGGCTTTCTTTTCTTTCTTTTTATCTTCTTTTAGTTCTTTTTTTAAAGAACTTGTTAGTTCTGTTTCAAGATTTTCAACTTTTTTATCTTCAGCCACAGCATTCACCTCGCAATTTCTTTTTTATTTTACCATATTTAAAGGAGCAGAATGAAAAAAACCTATATTTTTCATTTAGATTTAGACCAGTTTTTTGCAGCGTGTCACATGATAAAAGAACCTTATCTTAGACACACTGTTTTTGTCGTGGGTTCCGATCAGTCTCATTTAAACAAAGGAGTAGTTTCAACCTCTTCTTATTCTGCTCGCCGCTTTGACATAAAGTCTGGAATGACGATAGTTGAGGCTAAACGCAAGTATCCAAAAATTGTGATAGTGCCGACTGACTTTAAACTATACAATCGTTTTTCTAACTTATTTTTCGACTATTTATTTACTTTTACCAATAAAATACAAATTGCCTCAATTGACGAGGCTTATGTTGACTTTACAGATTACTTAGAAACTCATAAAGTTGATCCGCTTGAACTTGCAAAACAAATTCAAAAACATTTAATGGACACCTATAGACTACCTGTTTCAATTGGGATTTCAGAAACTTTATATTTAGCCAAAATCGCTTCTGACTTAGATAAACCTTTAGGTATCTCTACACTTTACCGCGATGAGATTAAATGTAAAATCTATGAGATGCCACTTGGCAAACTATACGGGTTTGGCAAATCCACAACTGCAGCATTGCAAGAACTTGGAATTTATACACTTTCTGACTTTATTTCAAAAGAAAATCAAAGAAAGTTAGCCGAACTTTACCGTCCGCAACATCTTTTAGAAATTATGGCATCGGTCTCTGGCCACTCTAAAGACTTTATCGAACCGTATCAACTAAGTGTTCCCAAAAGTATGTCAAGAGAAGTTACTTTAAACTACGCAGTCGATTCTCTTGAAGCAATCATTGCAAAAATCAAACCGATTTACCTAGATTTAGCAGACCAACTCAAGAACTTTGGACTGGAGGCTAAAACTGTTAACTTTAAGTTTAAAACCGCTAACTTTAAAACCTATACTCGCGCAAAGACTTTAACTTACTATATTTCTAGCGCTTTTGACATTCAAAATGCTCTTGAAGATTTCATTAAAGAAAAACTAGAAATTGACGTGCCAATTCGGCTATTTGGAGTTGGTCTTTCTAACTTTAGAGAAATTAAGCCAAAAAACGACTTAAACAGCGGTTTTTTTAAGCCAGAGTGATTTTTAAAAACAGTTTCAAATGCTTTTAAAATAAGTTAAAATTAAAGAGATGGAACAATTTACAGAAATTCTTAAAAAATTAAATATATCTGAGTTCACTGCTTTTCAAAAAAGAGCGATAAACACAATTTTAAAGCAAAATGTCAATGTCGTAATTTCGGCGAAAACCGGAATTGGCAAGACTTTTGCGTATTTGGTTCCGCTTTACCTTTGCTTAAAGCGTGAAGACAAAGCCTTGATTTTGTGTCCAACTACCGAACTTTGTCTGCAAACTGCTTTAGTTTTCGAGCGCTTATTTGCCGAAAAAGTTTATTTGGACGCTAAAAAACCAAGTTTGTCGGGTAAACAAATTTTTATATTAACTCCAAAAAAAGCAACTGAGCTAATCAAAATAGGCGCTTTTAATCAGGCTGAGTTTAAGTTTTTAGTCGCAGACGAGGCTGACTTTATGTTTGAAGTTGAGTTTATGGAAGAACTTAACCAAGTTTTTACATACTTTAAAAAAAGTCGTTTTATCTTAGTTTCTGCCACTGTTAAAAAGTCTATGAAACCTTTTATCAAGGCTTTTTTTGGCTCTTTTTTAATGCTTGAAGAAACAAACTCACACCTTAATTTAAAACACTATATAGCCAGAGCAGAAATTGGCGAAGAAATCAAAACTTTAGTTGCTTTGCTGAAAGCAAAAAATCCTTATACAGCGCTGGTTTTTGTTTCAAAAAAAGTAGAGCTTAAAAAAGTTTACGAAGAAATTGTTAAAGAAATTCCAAACAGCGTTTTAATTTCTGGCAACCTAGATTTAAAAGAACGCCAAAGAATTTATAAAGAACTAACTGAAGAAAAATACTCAGTAGTTGTTGCAACTGACTTGTTTTCACGAGGAATTGACTTAAACTTTAGTCATATTTTTAACTTAGACGTTCCTAAAACCAAAGCGATTTTTGAACACCGTCAAGGCAGAACCGCAAGATTCAACCGCTTTGGCGAAGTCTACACAATTTACACTGACTTAGATAAAAGACGACTTTACAATTATCAACCGCAAAATTCACCGTTTATTGAGCTTAAAGTTAAAAACAACGAGGTTTTTGAGTTAAAAAAACCTAAGTCTAAACAAAGTGAGTTAATTATTGCTGCCGTCAAGAGTGTTAAAAAACCAACTAAAGTTAAGCCAAACTACAAAAAGCAAAACAAAAAAGCCATTGAAAAAGCTGTGAAAGCTGCTAAAGTTAAGGGCTTTCGTGCTCAGTTTAAAAAAGGAAAAAGGTAGAATTTATGAAAAACTTTAATCTAGGTTCACACAACTCATTTAAAAAACCAGATTATCTAAAAGGTACGGTTGCAGAAGTTAAACACAACCAGGCTACTGCTTTAATGATTTTCACAGGGCCACCACAAAGCACTTTTCGCACTAACACCAACCTTTGTTTTGTCAAAGAAGGAAATGACATGCTAAAGGCTTTATCAATTCCTAAGAAAAACTTTGTAGTCCACGCCCCATATATTGCAAATCTTGCTTCGCTTGACACCGCAAAATGGCAAAGGTCTGTAGATTTTTTTTCAAATGAACTGAAGCGTTCACACGAACTTGGCGCTGGCATGTTTGTGCTGCATCCAGGCTCTGCTTTAACTCAAGACCGTGTGCTTTCTTTAAAACAAGTTGCAAAAGCCGTAAGTCTGCTAATTAAGTATGTTCACGACAACAACTTTGGCATTAAAATAGCCGTGGAAACAATGGCTGGCAAAGGTAGCGAAGTTGGCACCACGTTTGGCGAAATCGCCGAAATTATTCACACTTATCCAGACCCAGACTTAGGTGTGTGTATAGACACTTGCCATATTTTTGACGCAGGCTACGACATTAAAGACCATCAAGCCGAAGTCTTTGCCGAGTTTAAAAAAACAGTAGGTCTAGATAAACTATTTTTATTTCACATCAACGATTCACTACATGGCCTCTCTTCCCACAAAGACCGTCACGCTAACATCGGCAAAGGCAAAATAGGTCTTGAACCACTGAAAGCAATCGTTCAAAACCCTGAGTTTCTAGACATTCCAAAAATTCTGGAAACCCCGATTGACGCAGACCTAGACATTTACCTTAAAGAGATTCAAATGTTGTCTGAATAAACACTTAAGAATAACTTAAAAAAAATAATTTAATTATGGCCTTGATTTTTAAAACAAGGCCATTTTTTATGAAAAAAATCAAATCAATCAATTGTTTTTATTTGGCAAAAAATTCAATTTGTGGTATCATTTTTTCGTATATGCGCTAATCAAAAAAACGAGTTATATATTATATATAATATATACAATGAAACGGGAGGAAAAATGAGTTTTAAAAACATAAAATATGGCAAAAAAACCGAACGTCGTAATTACTCAAAAATGATGTACGATGTTGACTTGCCAGACTTGATTGAAATTCAAACGCAGTCTTTTGAAAAATTTATCAAATCAGACTTACTTGAATTGCTAAAGGAACTTTCGCCAATTGAAGGAAACAACGGGGACATTAAACTGTACTTTGAAAGCGTTGAAGTTCAAGAACCTAATTTCACAATCGCTGAATCTAAAACCAGAGACATCACCTACTCAGCACAAGTGATGGCCGATGTGAAGTTAGAAAACTGCATCACCGGTGAACTTAGAGAAGCAAAAGTCTTGTTGACAGAAATGCCTTCAATGACTCCAACTGCTACTTTTATCATCAACGGTGCTGAACGCGTGGTGGTTTCACAAATCGTGCGTTCAAGTGGAGTTTATTACACTAAAGACATCAACAAAAAAATCAACAAAGTTATTTACGCAGGTCAAATGATTCCAACCCGTGGTGCTTGGGTTGAGTTTGAAGAGGGCAACAAAGAACTGCTTTGGGCAAAATTAGACCGCTCTAAAAAAATCTCGCTAACTACTTTTATTAAAGCCCTTGGTGTTTCTTCAAACAAAGAAATTGACAAACTATTTAAATCAGAGCAACTTAAAGAAACTCTTGAGAAAGACGTAACCAAAACTTCAGATGATGCAGTTATTGAAATTGTTTCTAGACTAAGACAAGGCGAAATTATTCCAGTTTCAGGCGCACGCGAGTTAATTCGCCAACGTTTATTTGATATTCGTCGCTACAACTTACTTGGAGTTGGTCGCTATAAATTTAACCAAAAACTAGACGTACTTAGCCGCGTTAAAAACACATATCTTGCTGCGGACTTAAAAGATGCAAAAGGAAAAGTTGTGCTTCCGGCCAATACTTTACTTGACGAAGAGGCTTTAAAAGTACTTGATGCCAACCGTCATTTATTTAGAAAAGAAGTTATTTCTGCCGATAACTCTCTGCAAAACATCGACAAATCAGCTGTCTTAACTGAGTATGTTGGAGAAGGCGACCACGTGCAGTTGGTTACCACAGAACCAATTTACAACATCAAAACTGGCGAAGTCGTTTTTGACGCCGGTACTCAAATTGACGAGCAAGTTCTAAGAACTCTTCGTGAACTTAGAAATGGACTTGACGAAAAAGTCTTAAACTACTTTTTAACTGGAAACGTTTTTGAAAAACCTGCACAAAGACAACCAGTGTACGCAGAAATTTTGGATGTTGTTAAGAGAACTGATTTAGGTGAATCTGAATCAATTCGCGTAATTGGTAATGACAGTCGTGAGGCTAAGACCTATATTACGGTTTCAGACATCGTTGCTGGTATTTCTTACTTTTTGAACTTATATGAAAACATCGGGCAAACTGACGACATTGACCACCTTGGAAACCGTCGTGTCCGCTTAATTGGGGAACTGCTCGCCAACCAATTTAGAATTGGTATGGCTAGAGCCGAGAAAAACATTAAAGACAAAATGTCGGTTAAGTCTTTTACAGACATCACGATTCCGGCAATTATGAACACTAAACCACTTACAACTGTACTAAATGCGTTTTTCGGTTCATCTCAATTGTCTCAGTTCATGGACCAAACCAACCCTTTGGCCGAACTTACTCAAAAACGCCGTGTATCGGCACTTGGAAGCGGTGGTATTTCTCGCGACCGTGCAGGTATTGAAGTCCGAGACGTTCACGCTTCTCACTATGGCCGAATTTGTCCAATTGAAACCCCAGAAGGACAATCTATTGGGTTGATTTCTTCACTTTCTTCTTATGCCAAAATTGATAAATATGGTTTCATTCAAACTCCTTACTTTAAACTTGACCGCACAAATCGCGTAAACGGAGTGTGCGTGCCAAAAGTAGTAGACCACCATCTTTACTTGACTGCAGACGAGGAATACAACGCTGTAATTGCCTCAGCCGCGACTGAGTTAAACCCAGACGGGACTATTAAAGAGCCGACAGTTACTGGTAGACTGCGCGGTGAAACTGGAATTTTTGCCCGCGAAGATGTTGAATACATGGACGTCTCTTCTAAACAAATCGTGTCTGTTGCAACCGCAACCATTCCTTTCCTTGAACACGACGAGGCGTCTCGTTGTTTAATGGGTGCCAACATGCAACGACAAGCCGTGCCAGTTATCAAACCAGAGGCACCACTAGTTGGAACCGGAATTGAGTACCGTGCTGCTAAAAACTCAGGTACTTCAGTGATTGCTAAAAACGCAGGATACGCGGTATACGTGGACGCCAAACGCATAGATGTCCTTCCAATTCCTGAAAAAACCATTAAATACGACGGTGAAATTTTGTTTGCTCCAAACTCAGACTGGACTGCAGAGCAAGCCATTAAAATCTATAAATATGGTCTAGCTGACACCGATGTCTATACACTGATTAACTATGAACGTTCAAACCAAAATACTTCAATCGTGCAAAAACCGATTGTCAACGCTGGTGACTGGGTTGACCTAAACGAAACTATTGCCGACGGACCTTCTACTGACAACGCAGAACTTGCGCTTGGCCGCAACGTCACAGTTGCTTTCATGACTTGGGAAGGCTATAACTTTGAGGACGCCGTTATCGTTTCTGAAGACTTAGTTAAAAACGACGTCTATACGTCTGTGCATATTGACGAATACCAAATTCAAACTAGAGACCTTCGCAACAACATCGGAAAAGAAGAATTTACCAACGAAGTTCCAAATGCGAACCGCCAGGCTGTAGCTAAACTTGACCAAAAAGGTGTAATTTTGCTTGGTTCTGAAGTCAAAGAAGGTGACATTTTAGTTGGTAAAATCACCCCTAAAGGTGGTGCTGAACCTTCTCCGGCTGAAAAACTAATTCAAGAAATTATTGGCGAAAAATCTAAAGAATACAGAGACACTTCTCTTCGCGTTCCACACGGTGGTGGCGGTATTGTTCAAAAAATCCAATACTTTTCTAAGAAAAACAAAGACCAACTACCTCCTTCTGTAAACGAACAAATCAAAGTTTTTATTGCTAAAAAAAGAAAAATCAGAGAAGGTGATAAAATGGCCGGCCGCCACGGAAACAAAGGTGTTATCTCTATAGTCGTGCCACGTGAAGACATGCCATACATGGCAGACGGAACACCTGTTGACATCATGCTAAACCCACTTGGTGTACCTTCTCGTATGAACATCGGCCAAATCCTGGAGTTGCATCTAGGATATGCTGCTAAAAAACTTGGAATTAAAATCGCAACTCCGGTTTTTGACGGGGTTGAAAACGCCGATCTTGTAGATATCTTAAAAGAAGCAAACCTACCACTAAACGGTAAAATGACACTTTACGACGGCAGAACTGGTGAACCTTTTAGAAATCCAGTTTCAGTTGGTGTGATGTACATGATTAAGTTATCGCACATGGTAGACGACAAACTACACGCTAGAAACGTCGGGCCTTATACTTTAGTAACTCAACAACCTATGGGTGGAAAGGCACAAAATGGTGGTCAAAAACTAGGTGAAATGGAAGTTTGGGCGCTGTATGGTTATGGTGCCGCACACGTCCTTCAAGAAATGCTTACCATCAAGTCAGACGACAAGGTTGGCAGAAACAAAGCTTACTCTGCAATCACTCAAGGCAATTTAATTCCGCGTCCATCTCTGCCTGAATCTTTCCACGTGTTAACCCGAGAACTGCAAGCCCTTGGTATTTACGTTGAGTTAATTAACTCAGAAACTGGCGAAAATGACGCCGTTAAATCACTGCTTGACTTAAAACCTGCCCGCAGTAATGGAGGTATTTAAAAATGCTAAAAGCCTACGAAAAACAAAGCATTAAAGACATTAAAATCATTTCTGAAGAAACAAAAGAGTTCTTAAAAAATATCGCCGTTCACACACTGGGTGATTTAAACTTATTTTCAGTTTCTCAATACCAAAGTATCTTTTCTGAGTGCACTGAAGATGTACAGAAAGACATTAAAACACTTTTGACTAAAAACTATTTACCTGAAAAAATTCAACAACTATTTACCGAAAGTGAAGTCATTAAGTTTTTCAAAGAAAGCGGATTTACTGACCTTAAGTCAATCTTAACCGCACCACGTTCTAACTTATTTCAAATTTTAAAAGACGACGACTTTCTTTTAGCAGAAACCAATCAACTTTTTGCCTTCTACGGTCAAACTCCGTTAACTGAGGCTGATTTTGACGAAAAACTAGACTTAGTTTCATCTCAAACTAAGGTTGCCGAAATCAACGTCGCTGAGCGTTTAAAATCAGTTGACGATACACACATCACTGGCTCTAAGCTATACCGCCACATGCGAATTCGCTTAGCGTCACCAGATGAAATCAGAACTTGGTCTTACGGTGAAGTTAAGTCTCATGAAACCATTAACTACCGAACTGCCAAGCCAGAAGTTGGTGGGTTGTTTTGCGAAAAAATATTTGGGCCAACTAAAGACTTTCAATGTGCTTGCGGTAAGAAACAAAGTGGCAACAAAGGTCAAATTTGTCAAAAATGTGGAATTGAGATTACCGAATCTCTAGTTCGCCGTGAAAGAATGGGCCACATTGAACTAAAAAGCCCAGTTGTCCACACTTGGTTTTTCAAAAATTCACCATCACGACTTGCGATTTTACTTGGAATTAAAGCCAAATCTTTAGAAGAAGTTGTCAACTACGCAGCCTACATCGTGACAGACCCGGGCAATACTCCGCTTAAACGCAAACAAATCTTGTCAGAACAAGACTACGCCGCGATTAACGAAGAGTACTATGGACGCTTTCAGGCGCAAACTGGTGCTGAGGCCATTCAAACTCTTTTAAAAGCGCTTGACTTAGACCACGAAATCCGCGTGCTTAGAAAAAAATTCAGAACTTCTACTAAACAAAAACGTCAAAACATTATCAAACGCCTGGAAATAGTGGAGGCCTTCTACTCATCTGACAACCGCCCTGAGTGGATTGTTATGCCAGTAATCCCGGTAATTCCGCCAGACCTTCGTCCGATGGTTCAACTAGACGGTGGCCGTTTTGCAACAACTGACCTTAACGACCTTTACTGCAAAATAATTAATCGTAACAACAGGTTAAAAAAAGAACTTGACCAGTTTACAACTTCGCTTATTCTTAAAAACGAAAAACGTTTAATTCAAGAGGCCGTTGACTCACTATTTGACAACTCAAAACGTGGAAACAAAAAAGCGCTTGCTTCAAACGCACGTCCACTTAAATCACTTTCTGACTTGCTTCGTGGTAAACAAGGTCGATTCCGCCAAAACTTACTTGGTAAACGCGTTGACTACTCAGGTCGTTCCGTAATTATTGTGGGTCCGAACCTAAAGATGTATCAGGCCGGAATTCCGCGCGAAATGGCGATCACTTTGTTTAAACCGTTTGTAATTAACCGCCTGCAAGAAAACCTAGAAGTAACTCGCCAAAAAGCCGTTGAAATGTATGACAACCGCACTAAAGAAGTTTGGCAAGTTTTAGAAGAAGTAGTTCGTGAACACCCAGTGCTTTTAAACCGTGCGCCTACTTTGCACCGTTTGTCAATCCAAGCGTTTGAACCAAAACTAATTGACGGTAAAGCCATTCGTCTGCATCCTTTGGCAACAACTGCATTTAACGCCGACTTTGACGGTGACCAAATGGCCGTGCACTTGCCGCTTTCACCAGAAGCGCAGGCTGAGGCTAGACTACTTATGCTGGCTTCTAACAACATCTTAAACCCGAAAGACGGAAAACCAGTTGTAACTCCATCTCAAGACATGGTGCTTGGAAACTATTTCTTGACAACCGAAGAGCGCTATATTGAGGCTGACCCTAAAACTCATCAACACAAAAACGAAGGTATGTTAATATCTTCAATTGACGAGGCTAAAAACGCACAAAGTGCCGGCATTATTGACTACCACACCAGAATTTTAGTGCGTCCACAAATTCTTAACCGTCGTTTTACTGCAGACATTCAAGGCAAACTCTTGATTACCACTTTAGGTAAGTTAATTTTTAACGAAATTATGCCAGAAGGTTTCTTTTACTTAAACGAACCAACTGAGTATAACTTAACCCAAGGGGTTCCTCAATCTTACTTACTTGACTGCAACAAGGACCCAGAAGTTTATTTTGCTCAAACTAAAGACCAACCACTACCTGAACCTTTTAAAAAATCGTTTTTAGGAAAAATCATTGACACTGTCTTTAAACACTACGATGTTACTAGAACTTCTGTGATGCTAGATGACTTAAAAGACCTAGGCTTTAAATACTCAACTGTCTCTGCTGTTACAATTTCTTACGACGACATCAAGGTTTATTCAAATAAAGCCGCAATCTTAAAAGAATCTCAGGCTAAAATTGAGCAAATTACTAACTACTTTAACATGGGTATGTTGACAGACAAAGGGCGTTCTCGCCAAATTATTAACGTTTGGGAAAACACTAAAACTGAGATTTCTCGCGGACTTGAGCAAGAACTGAACCGCGAAAACCCGATTTACGTAATGTCGGATTCTGGAGCTCGTGGTAACATTCAAAACTTCGTGCAGTTAGCCGGTATGAGAGGTATTTTAAACAACCCTAAGGGTGAACAAATCGAAGTGCCGGTTAAATCATCATTTAAAGAAGGTCTAACGGTTTCTGAGTTCTTTATCTCAACCCACGGTGCCCGCAAAGGTTCAACCGATACTGCCTTGAAAACCGCACAATCTGGTTACTTAACTCGCCGACTTGTAGACGTTGCGCAAGGCGTAATTATTACTTTGGATGACTGTGGTACTGAGAATGGGGTGTTTGTAAAAGATATACTTGATAAAGACCAAAAAGTAGTTTGCAGCCTTGAAGAACGACTACACGGTCGCTTTGCTGCCCAAAAGGCGTATGACAAAAACAATCTACTAATAGTTGACAGAAACGAACTGATTACTCAAGAGGCTGCGGCTAAGATTGCCGAAAACTACTCTGAGTTCAAAATTAGAACTAACTTAACATGTTCTGCGATTGACGGACTTTGTGTGAAGTGCTATGGTCTAAACTTAGCAACTAACTCAATTGTAGAAGTCGGAGAAGCCGTTGGTGTTGTGGCAGCACAATCTATCGGTGAACCTGGTACTCAGTTAACGATGCGTACTTTCCACACCGGTGGTGTGGCATCAGCATCCGACATTACTCAAGGTCTTCCTCGTATTCAAGAACTTTTTGAGGCTAGAACTCCAAAAGGAAAATCTGTGATTTCTGAGTATTTTGGTAAAGTTAGCCAAATTAGTCGTCCACAGTACGGACAACCTAGTGTGGTTATTGAAGACCGTCAAGGCAAAACTCACACCTACTCAATTGAGTCAAACTCAGATATTTTGGTCAAAGTTGGCGAATCTGTTAAACCAGGAACTCAATTAACCCCTGGTTCTATTCACCCGAAAGAACTACTTCGCGTTACCGATACTTTAACTGTTTCTAACTACATCTTGGCAGAAGTCCGCAAAGTTTATCAATCTCAAGGCGTGGACATTCAAGATAAACACATTGAAATCATCATTAGACAAATGCTTAAACGCATTATGATTATCCATGAAGGCGACACTAACTTACTTCCAGGTATCGTGGTTTCTAACTCAGACTTCCTGAAAGCCAACCGCGTGTCTTTTGAACAAGGTACACGTCCAGCAATTGGTAAAAGAATTCTACTTGGAATTACTAGAGCCTCACTTTCAAATGACTCGTTCTTGTCAGCCGCTTCCTTCCAAGAAACCACCAGAATTCTAACAGACGCCGCGATTTCTTCTAGACCTGACCAACTAAAAGGTCTAAAAGAAAACGTGATTATCGGTGGACTAATCCCAGCGGGAACCGGAATTTTAAAAGAAACTGAGTTTAACTACACCAAAGTTTCTGATGATAAAAACGCTTAGTTTATTAACCAAACAAAATAGCAAAAATACACATCCGCCTTACTTTAAAGTAAGCCGGATGTGTTAAAATAATGGTAGACTGCTACCAAAAAAGGAGTTTATACACATGAAAAAAGCAATTCATCCTGAATTTAATGAAGTTGAAGTTATTTGTTCAACTTGTGGTTCTAAGTTCAAAACTCAATCTACTGCCAAAGAAATTAAGGTAGATACATGTTCACAATGCCACGCTTTCTACACAGGTACACAACAATTTGTCCAAGCCCAAGGTCGTGTAGATAAGTTTAACAAACGCTACAATATTGAACAAAAACCAGGAAAATAGAAATAAACATTTTGCACATGCTCTTAGGCTTGCCAAAAAAGCCTTGGCTTGTGCAGAAGTGCCAGTTGGCGCGCTCATCTTAAAAGATGGTGAAATAATTGCAACTGGTTATAACACCAAAGAACACAAACACGATATTTTTGGACACGCTGAAATCACTGCTTTAAAGAAAGCCACCAAACATCTTAAAACTTGGAAACTAGAAGATTGCGTGATGATATCGACACTTGAGCCTTGTGTGCTTTGTGCGGCAGCGATTGCCGTTGCTAGATTAAAAGAATGTATTTTTTTGGCCAAAGACCCCACGGTTTTTAGTCAAAAGATCAGAAAAGAGATTTTTCTACAACCCACTGCTCACACTAAATTAACTTTTGTTAAGGTAGATGAAGCCGCTGAGTTGTTAAAAAAATTCTTTAAACGCCTGTAAAGGCAAAGATTTTAGATGTTTCCTTTTAAAAGCCATTGGCCGATTGACTTATCTGAACGGGTCAGGTCTTGATTGAAGCAGCCATAAAGGTATAGCCACTGTGGCCAATGGTCTTTAAAAGGAAACATTTTTTAAACCCTAGTAAGGAGGATTTATGAAATTCAATTTAACTGACAGAGTGCCTGCCTACACTCAACAAATTGACAAAAGAACTCTAGAAATTTACTTTATGACAGATTCAGAAAAAGCCATTTGGCACAAAAAAGGTCTACTTAAAGTTTGGGACATTACTCCACAAACTGCAAGACTTTTAATTGATCAGGATTACTTTGAAACAGGTTCAATTAAAAGACTTTACGAGCAAGATGTTAACGCTGAATACTTGGCTTACGCAGACGGGATTAACTCAATTAAAAACCGTATTTTTATTCCAGTATTTTTAGGAATTTTAATTGGATTTATTGCGGCCGCCACTACTATTGCTGTGCTTTCTTCTAAGTTTCCGCAAGTTAAATCTTGGTCATTTTGGGTGTTAATTGGGCTTTTAATTATTGTTTTTGGTCTAGTTTTCGGAATTTCTCGCCAAATTACTAAAAAAATGGCAGCACTTCACAATAAGTTTTTTACAAACATTTTAGCCTTAGTTGGAGAAGATAACTTCAAAACCTTAGAAGCAGAAACTGAGGAATACAAAAAAACCGTGTTAAATCAAGAAGTTACTGCAAATTCAGCAGACAAAACAACAGAACCTGTTGAAGTTGAAGAACCAATAGCCAAAGAATCTAAAGAAAAATAATGAGAACTGAAAAAGATTTAGATAAACTTTGTATAGATACCCTTAAGATGCTTGGGGTTGACACCATTAACAACGTCAACTCAGGCCATCCTGGGATAGTTCTAGGAGCCGCCGCTCCGCTTTACTTTCTTTACAACTACGCAATCAATCAAAACCCTAAAGACTCACTTTGGCCAAACCGCGACCGCTTTTATTTATCTGCAGGCCATGGTTCTGCTTTGCTTTACTCACTTTTGCATCTTGCAGGATTTGATTTAACAATTGATAACTTAAAGAACTTCCGAAGACCTGGAAACACACCTGGTCATCCTGAGTTTAGAGAAACTCCAGGAGTTGAAGCAACAACTGGTCCACTTGGACAAGGCGTTGCAATGGCGGTAGGTTCAGCAATTGCAGAGGCTCATTTAAACAAAGTAAATGGACCCACATACACAGACTACTATACATACTGCTTATGCGGAGACGGAGATTTGCAAGAAGGTGTGGCTATGGAAGCAATTTCTTTAGCCGGCCGACTTAAACTAAATAAGTTAATTATGTTGTTTGACTCAAACGACATTCAATTAGATGGTCCGACTTCTTTAACATGTGAAACTAATTTTAAATTAAAGTTCTTAGCAGATGGTTGGAACTATATTTTAGTTACAAATCCATACGACAAGGCTGAGTTTTTAGAAGCAATCCGCTTAGCTAAAGAATCAGAACTCCCTACTGTTATTGAAATGAAAACCACAATTGGCCAAGGTGCAACAAAAGAGGCTACCAACAAAGTCCATGGTTCTCCACTTGGCACGGCTGAACGCGACTTGCTTGCCAAAAAACTTGGATACAATTACAAACCATTTGAAGTAGATCCGCTGGTTTACAAACATTTTCTAGATAATTTCTTAAAAAGAGGTCTGGAAAAATACACAGCCTACTCTAAATTAAAACCACTTAAAAAGCAAAGTCTAGACTTTGATTTAAGTGAATTGCTTTCAAAAATCCCCGAAAAACAAGCAACTCGTAAGTCTTCCGGTGACATATTGACCTATATTTCTAGCCAAGTTCCTGCGTTAATTGGCGGATCTGCTGACCTTTCTTCATCAACTTGCGTAAAAGGAATAGACGGTGATTTTGACCACACTAACAGACTTGGTCGTAACTTAAACTTCGGAGTTCGCGAACACTCAATGGCAGCAATTGCCAATGGGATTGCACAAACTGGCGTGCTTAGACCTTTTGTCTCTGGTTTTTTTGTTTTTTCTAATTATATGCTTCCAGCAATCCGCCTATCTGCTCTGCAAAAACTCCCAGTAATGTATATTTTTACCCATGATTCTGTATTTTTAGGCGAAGACGGGCCAACCCACCAACCAATTGAGCATCTTACACAACTTAGATGTATGCCAAATGTAAACGTGATTAGACCATGCGACTATAAAGAAACTTTGGCGGCTTATAAGTTAATGCTTTCTGAAAACGACTTTCCTTCAGTTTTGGTTTTAACTCGCCAAAACGTATTAGAAAACCCAAACTCTGCCCTAGACATTCAAAAAGGTGCCTACATTATTAAGCCTGAGCAAAACAAACACTCACTTACTTTAATTGCAACAGGTTCAGAGGTTGCATTAGCGCTTGAGGCTGCAAATGTCCTCGAAATTAAAGGTCAAGGTGTTCGCGTAGTTTCCATGCCTTCTTGCTTCTTGTTTGACAGACTTACTAAATCTGAGCAAGCAGAGATTTTAGGAAACTCTAAAATTGTAGCAGTAGAAGCAGGCTCTGCTTATTCTTGGTATAAATACACACCTCATGTTTTTGGAATAAATAATTTTGGACTAAGTTCATCTGAAGCAGAAATTCGCGAAAAATTAAAATTCACCAATGCAGATTTAGTGGATTTTATTGAAAATGCAGTTAAATAATCGCATATTTGACTCAATCGTAATTGGGGCAGGGCACGCCGGTATTGAGGCCGCCGCTGCCCTTTCTCGTTTAGGCAAGTCAGTTTTATTTATCACAGGAGACAAATCTCAAATCGCCACCCTTCCCTGCAACCCGTCAATTGGCGGACCTGCAAAGGGTGTTTTAGTGCGCGAAATTGACGCACTGGGTGGTTTGATGGCCAAAGTTGCAGATAGCGCTACTATTCAGATGCGTAGGCTAAACTCATCCAAAGGCCCAGGCGTTTGGGCACTTCGCGCACAAATTGACAAAGAAATTTATCCAAAAAACATGTTAAAAGAATTAAAGAAACTCAAAAACATAGTTTTCTTGCATGAATACGCAACTGAGTTGTTAGTTGAAAACCAAAAAGTAGTCGGTGCAGTTACTGAAAGTAACATAAAGTATTTTGCTAAAACTGTGGTATTGACAACTGGTACTTATTTAGCATCAAGAATTTTGATAGGCAGTGAGACTTATCAAACTGGACCTGACGGCAAACGCACAACTTCAGGTATTTCTGAGTCTTTAAGAAAAGCGGGTTTTGAAATTGTGAGACTAAAAACTGGAACTCCACCGCGAATTGACTCAAACTCAATTTACTTTGCTGAACTTGCAAATCAAGATGAGAACAACCCAGAACTTAGATTTTCTTACTACTCAAAAGCCAAACACAAAGCAAATTTAAATCTACATACCCTCCATACTACCATGAATACTAAAGAGACGATTTTGGAAAATCTAAAATATTCACCACTGTATTCAGGAGTAATAGAAGGCAGAGGTCCTAGATATTGCCCTTCAATTGAAGACAAGATTGTCAGATTCAAAGAAAAAGATATTCACCAAATTTTTGTGGAACCAGAAAGTATTAAAAACAATTTAACCTACTTACAAGGCCTTTCTACATCACTTCCGCGTTTTGTGCAAAGAAAGTTAGTTGCGAGTTTGCCTGGGTTTGAGGAAGGTAAAATAATTAGATACGGCTACGCAATTGAGTACGACGCTATCAATCCTTTTCAACTATATTTGTCTTTAGAAACCAAAATCCTTAAAAACTTGTTTACCGCGGGTCAAATCAACGGAACTTCCGGATATGAAGAAGCAGCTTGTCAAGGTTTGATTGCAGGCACAAATGCATCTGCTAAAATTGACAACATTGAACCGCTTATTTTAAAAAGAAACGAGGCCTACACTGGCGTGTTGATTGACGATATAGTTACAAAGGGTGCAGATGAACCTTATAGAATGTTGACTTCTCGTGCTGAATATAGACTACTTTTAAGAGATGACAACGCTGACTTTAGACTGTCTGAAATTGCTTATAGTCGAGGTCTGATAGATAGCGAAACATATCAAAAATATTTACTTAAAAAAGGTCTTGTTAAGCGATTAACCGAGATTTTAGCAAACACAAAAATAACACCAACTAAGTCGGTTTTAAGCCATCTTTATAAATATAATGTATCACTTTATGAGTCTATTTCTTTAGCAAATTTACTTAAAAGACCAGAGGTCAATTTAAGGGTTTTAAGCCCTTTTATAAAAGAAAAATTTCCAGAAGAAGTAAAACTTGCTGCAGAGATACAAATTAAATACGAAGGTTACATCTTAAAGGAAATAAAGACTGCTGAGAAGTTTAAGTTCCTTGAAAACTTCAAAATTCCTGCAGACATTGACTACAGCCAAGTTGCTAACTTGGCCTTTGAATGTAGAGAAAAATTAGAGAAAGTTAGACCAAAAACTTTAGGACAAGCCTCAAGAATACTTGGAGTTAATCCAAGCGACATTCAAATTCTTTCTATCTACATTCAAAAAAGTAAAGAGAATAGATAACCATGAAAGACCTTTTTAGTAAATTTAACATTGAATTAACAGATGAACTAGTTTTAAAAATTAACAAGTATTACTCACTTTTAATTGAAGAAAATAAAAAAGTTAATTTAACTAGAATCGTTGATAAAACTGAGTTTTTGGTTAAGCATGTTTTAGATTCTATCTTGCCTTTTTTTAATAACCCTGACTTAACTCAACCTAAGTCTATCTTAGATATTGGCTCAGGTGCCGGGTTTCCAGGTATTGTCATTGCTTTATTTTTTTCAAATATTGAAGTTATTTTAACTGAGTCAATCGGCAAAAAAGCAAGGTTTTTAACATTAGTTAAAACTGAATTAAACTTAACTAATTTAAAAGTTATCAACGATAGAGTTGAAAACATTAAAGAAGTTTTTGTTGATTTAGTGACAGCCCGTGCAGTTACTGACCTTACTTCGTTAGTTAAGTATGCTTTACCGAAATTAACTAAAGGTGGCAAGATGTGTTTTTATAAAGCAGCCAAAGCCAAGGATGAAATTGCTGAGTTTAAAAAAACTAAATTAGTTAATTTAGTTAAAAATATTTACCTAACTAAGTTTGTCTTGCCTTTTGAAATGGGTGAAAGAGTTTGTGTATGGATAGAAAAGAAATAGTAAAATTAAATATTTTAAAAACTGGCAATGATGGTGAAGGCATCGCTTACTTAAACAACCAACCAGTCTACATATATGGGGCTGCAGAAGGCGAAGAAATAGAAGCAGAAATTGAGAAAAACAACCGTGGTGCACTTATTGGCAAAATTCTTAAAATTATTCAAAGGTCGCCAAAAAGAGCAGAGGTTTTGGCAAGTTTTTCAGAAACTATTGGGCTTCCTCTAATCCACCTAACTTATCCAGCAACACTTGAATATAAATACAAAAAAATAGTTTTTCATGTTAAAGGCAAACTAAGAAAACACATCAACCACAAAACTTTTAAACACTTTGAAGGCGCTTTAAATCCTTTAAATTATCGCAATGAAACTACAGTTTTGTTTAAACAAATCAACAAAACAATTGAATGGGGTCTATACAGACCAAACACTAATTTAGTTGAACCTACTAATAACTTAATTTCACAAGACGAGTTAATCACTAGTTTTTTAAATTATTTTAAAAAAGCACTTAACGAAGTTAACTTTCCAGTAGTTGCCAAAAAACAGTTTGGTTTGTTTGCAGTTTCTGTTCGCAAATCAACTAACTCGGATTTAGCAGTTAACTTACATGTTTATGGTGAGCATAATTTCAAAGAACTTACTAACTTAATTTATAGTTCTGAATTTTCGCTTAAACAATTTGGTGTTTTCGTCTATAAAGACAAAACCTCAAAACAGCATGAGGCTGACTATAGATTACTTAAAGGCCAATACTTTTTTAACACTAACTTTTTAAATAAAAATTACTATATAACAGTAAACTCTTTTTTTCAGTTAAACTACCATACATTTCAAAACATACTCGCATACATCAAAGACTTTAAAATATTTAGACCAACTGACATCCTTTTAGATGCATTTTCTGGTGTTGGTGTTTTTGGACTAGAACTTGCCAGCAAAGTCAAAGAAGTATATTGCGTTGAGTTAATTAAAGACCAAGTGTTGGCTTTAAAGAAAAATATATACGAAAACAAAATACCAAACGCTAAAGCCGTGGTTTCAAATGTTTTGACTTGGGTTGACTATAAAAAACACGATTTTGATGTCATGTTATTTGACCCACCTAGAACTGGGCTGGGTGAAATGGTGTGTAAGTTTATTTGCGCAAAAAAACCAAGAAATGTGGTTTACGTATCTTGTAATGTTGAAACTTTAGTTAAAGACTTAAAAATGCTTACAGAAGAATATGAAATTACTTCAATTAAAGGTTTTGACATGTTTCCATATACTGCACACGTTGAAACTGTGGCACTTTTGACTAAAAAAATACAGCAAAACAGTTAGTAGGGTAATGTAGGGCAAAACACAAAAAAGTAGGGTAAATGCCCCAAATTGTCTGACTAGATATAAAAAGTAAAATACTTCTACAAAAAAACTAGAGAACACATAGAAAAAAGTAGTGTAATACTCATAATTTGTAGGGTAACTGTATGTAAAACTCAGTAAGAACATATTAACACTACAAGTGTAAGTAAATTACCGTGTGATTAGTAGCAAGAGATAGTAGAAATACTATCTCTTTTTTGTCTATTGCAATATTTTTATTTTACAAACACTCTTTAATAATATATAATTAAAGAGCAAATGTAAGGACAGTATATGAATATTTTAGAAACATATTTCAAAGAAAACGATGTTATTACAAATAAACAAGCAAAAGAACTGGGTGTTAAAAGACACACACTTGCCGCACTTGCTAAAAAAGGTTTTTTAGAGAGGGTTAAAAATGGTGTTTATAAATTAAAAAACGCAATTGTAGATGAGTTTGCAACAATTTCTTTAAACTGCCGAAAAGTAGTTTTTTCTTTCCACACCGCACTATATCTACACTCTTTTAGCGATAGAACGCCAGGTATTTTTCACATTACAGTTCCACAAGGATATAACATCAAACACATCAAACGTAAACTTTTAAATATCAAGGTTCATTACGTAAAGAAAGAACACTTTAATTTGGGAATAGTTGACATTAAAACACCGCTTGGTTCAACTGTAAAGTGCTACGATATGGAAAGATGCGTTTGTGATATTGTATCAAAGAGAAAAACTATTGATAGACAAATATTTACAACCGCCATTGTTGAATACTTTAACAGTAAAAATAAAAATATCCGTACTCTTGTTAAATATAGCAAAGTACTTGGTATTGAGAATGAAATCAGAAAATATATTGAGGTGTTATAAATGATAAGTTCTGAAAGTATAAAAAGCAAAATAAGAAATTTAGCAAATTCTAAAAATCTTAGCTCTCAAGAACTTCTACAAATGTTTTTCTTTGAAAGATTTTTAGAAAGACTGTCAAAATCAAAGTATAAAGCAAATTTTATTATCAAGGGTGGACTACTTGTTGCATCAATGATTGGGATTTCAAATCGTACCACATCAGACATTGACACGACTGTTAAAGGTATTGCTGCAAGAAAAGAAAATATTCGCAGAATTATTTTAGACATCATTAACACCGTTGTAGAAGACGGCATAAAATTTGAAATGGTTAACATAAGACACATAAGAGAAGAAGACAAACATGAATACTTTAGAGTAAACTTATTTAGCCGTCTAGATAAAATAAAAAATAGTTTAAAAATTGATATTACAACGGGAGATTTAGTAACACCTAAAGAAATTGAATATCAGTATCGTTGTATGTTTCAAAAACAAATCATCAGTGTCATGGCTTATCCATTTGAAACTATATTTGCAGAAAAATACGAAAGTATTATTAAAAGAAATATTGCTACAACTAGAATGAGAGATTTTTATGATCTCTATAGTTTGTATAATCTAAAGAAAAACGATATAGACTTTGTTGTTTTGAAACAAGCAATTATTTCAACTGCTACCAAAAGAGAAAGTCTGCCCACTTTGCGTGAAGCAAAAGATATTATTGTTGATATAAAAAATGATAAACAGCTTAAGGAATTGTGGACTGCTTACTTAAAAGATAACCCATACATTAAAGACTTGAGTTTTTCAGATACAATAAAAATTGTTGAAATTATAGCTACAAATATCGATTTATAACGGTTTAACTCGTTACTTTAGTACTTAACTCCAAAACATATTGTTGTTAAGTAAAATATTTTAAGGTTCTATAAATTTTTTTTAAGTAAAAAAAGATTTTCATATAAATATATAGTCGAGGTGATAATTATGAAAAAACTTTATTTACTTGTTTCGTTTATTTTAGTTAGCACATTGTTTTTAAGTGTTTTATATCCTGGTAAAGTAAGTGCAAAGACAAATCTATACCCGTATGTTCGGTTTTACATGCTAGATAAAACAGCAAAATTGATTAACTTTTATACAGAAGAACCAAAAAAGAAGTTGTCAGACGAAGATAAAAATGAAAGAGCTAGATTAGAGATTGCAAAACGAAACACCTCATATAGGCATATAAAAAAAGAGTATGTATATTATCTTAATTACGCAAAAAAGGTTTCTTTTGTTTTGCAAGTTGTATCTGAATTTTCTAATCAAGGTTCAACTAGCACAATACAAGAAATTACAACAGAGAGAATCGTTGAAGAAAGTGAAAAGTATACGCAAAGTGGTTCTTTTAAAATGAGTATGAGTGGTACTATTAGTACACCAACTAAATCGCCACTTAATGCAAAAGGCGAAGCAGGTGTTGAAAGTAAACTTGAAAATAAACTAGAAAAAAGTAAATCCGAGAAAAATAAAGAGATTAAAACTATTAAAATTGAACCTGGCTGTAAACTAGTGGTCAGAAAAATGGGATATGGTTATCTTTTTAATGGATACGCAACGCGTAGTGTTTTTTGGATATACAAAGACTGGGGTGAGTTTCAATTTGTTGAACACACTGGTATCTACATTTCTTATAGAATAGAAAGAGACTACTAGATGACAAAGAAAACAAAATTAAAGCACCTAGTTTTTCTAACACCGATTTTTGCGATTTTAATAGTTTGTTCAGTGTTAATTACGGTGTATTTAGTTCCAAAAAACTTTAAAGTCAAAGCAATTAAACAAACTAGTGTTTTTACTGAGTATAAAAACAGACAAAACTTTTATCTTTATACTAACCGAAAAAGTCCTTGGTTTTTAAGTCCAGACAAAATTAAATCTATTTATTTAAAAAACAAAAACACAAGTGAATCAATTCAAGCCAAACATCTTGAGACAAGATACAGAGGCCCAGAAGAGATTCAAGAAAACAGCAATAACACTAAATATTTTCAAAATATTTTAACAGTTTCAATAGTTGACGAGTTTAAAAAGAATATTACTTTTGGCTCAAGTCTTTTGGTACTTAATTTTAAAAATGGCAAAACATTATCTTTAGAAATTGGGTTAGTTCAAATAATTCAGTCTAGTTTAATTGCAAAACCTTTTGCTTTAGAATACTCAGTTAACGTAACTTATGACAGTAGAAATTATCAAGACCGCGTAGATTATCAATTAAAAGTTTATGAATTTTCTTTTTCAATTTTAAAAGAATACGCCGATAAAGTTAAAGACATTAAAATGCTTTTGAGTAATTCAGATTACAGTTACGAAAAAATAAAACAAAATAAAAGAGTGAACTTCGTTGTCAAAAGAAAAGAAAGTGCACTTAATTTATGGCAAACTTATAGTCCATTTATTCTGATATTTGTAGACACTGAAGATGGTGTTAAAATCGCCAGACAAAGCGATTTACTGGTAAGTACCTTTGCCCGAATTCACAATCTTTTAAAGGTATCAGAAACAACAAAAATAGTTCACACTACGAGTGCAAAACTATGAAAAAAGCAGTACTAGTACTGCTTTTTGGCGTAGTAATCATTGTCTATTTATTTGGTGTTTATTCATTTACTAGTCTACTTTTGAAGAAGACAGAACGTCTTTATTTAATTAAAGAACAAAGAAGTGTTATATATCGTGCTAACGGAAAGTTTAAAATTTATCTTTATACTGACTCTAAAACAACTAAAATCTCAATAAAGAATATCAAGTATTTTAGCCTAACTAGGCTAAATAGTAAGAATGAGCTAACTCTTGAATTAAAAGAAATTAAGATGAGTAAAAGTTTCTTAAACCAAAAAAGAAACTTATTTAAAATCACTTTAGAATTTTTTACTCCAAAACTGCTTACAGATAGTGAAGAGTTTACAACACTTCAAATCACATTTATTACCAATCAAGTCTTAAACCTAGAACTTGGCAAATTTAAAATCGCACAAGCCGATAAGTTTGACTCGAAAGATGTGCTTTTTAGTTTTAAAAAAATCCAAATTGAAAAGGATTTTTTTAAAAACGGCACTAATTTTGAAGTTAAATTTTTGGCAGACTTTGTATCTGATACTGCTGAGTTTTATTTTAGTTTATTTAAAGATGACAAATACTCAGTTAGTAAAAACGATAAACAGGAAACTACTTTCTTTTTTACAAACTCAAAGTTAGCGATTCCTGTTTTAGAGCCAGTTATTATTGCTGTGGTTAAACTAGATAATAACAAAAAAACTATATACCAAAACTGTTTAAAAAGAGATATCAGATGCGACTTTGAAGGTTTTTTAGACTTTGAAAACATTAAAGAAAAAGGTTGGGTAAATACTTATGAACTCTAATTTAAAAGAAGTATTTATGCTTAAAGATGTAGTAGTTCCTTATATTAAAAAACCTTATAATTTGGAAATTAAAGCAGGCGAAAAGGCCTTAATAATAGGTGAAAACGGTAGTGGGAAAACAACTTTAATTTATCTTTTAATTGGCTTTATTAAACCAAAAACTGGTGTTTTAAAAAAGACAAATAAACCGATTTCTTATCTTGCCGAAAAAGCAGATCTGCCAAGAAATTTAAAGGCAGGTGAGTATCTTGAAATTATCGCAAAAACTAAAAAAGGCTATGTTAATAAAAAACACATAGACTTTTTAGAACTGCCTTTAGATATAGAAATTAAAAACTTATCAAAAGGAAATAAACAAAAACTAGCCTTTTTAGCGACTCTTATCGGAGACTCAGAAGTTTTGATTTTAGACGAACCTCTTTCTGGATTTGATCCTGAGAAAAAGCAGAAAATTGTTGAAATTTTAAAACAAGAAACTAAAGACAAAACTGTGTTAATAATTTCACATAACCCAGAAGTTTTTAGTAGTTTTGTAACAAGAAAGATAACACTATGCTGAACTATATTTTTAAAACTTATTTTGACAAAAAAGCAAAGGTGTTAATATTTGCTTCTATGATAATATTTTTGCCACTTTTCTTTTTGGTTTACTCACCTAACTTCGCAGACAAAGATGTATTTTTAAAACAAAGCGAAAAAACCACTCAAATTTTTAGCGTCTATATTCAAATTCTAAAAATATTTCTAATTATCACAACAGGTCTGTTGACTATCAATCACGATGAGCAACACATTAAGCAACTAATACCTTTTGTAAAAAGAAAAGTAGTCTACACCGCAAAGTTAGTATTTTATTTTGCGCTTATTTTTTTATACTCACTCTTTTTTATTTCGCTTTCCTTTATTTTCTTTGAGTTGTCTAAATATCCGGTTCTGACATACAGTCAGTTTAAAACTTTGCTTATAACACCGCTAGATAGTTTGTACCTTTTGCTCTTCATCTTGATATTTGTCAAAAATAAAAAAAGGCAAGCGATTTTTATCATTCAAGCCTTTTTTATTATTTTTACAATTATTTCTAGTTTTTTAAAGGGTAACTTTACTTATTTTTTGCTAATGCTTCCGCTTTCTGGAAACTGTTTTGACACAGAAATTTTATATTTCTTTTACAAAATATTTTATTTATTTCTCTTAATGCTGCTCTATATTTTTAAGCAAAGCAGAGAGAAAATTTCGTTTCACTAATAAGCCTTGGCAAATAGTACTCTGTAATTTACTTTTTTGCCAGTTACTGGGCAAATTGTGAGTTCTGGTTTTTCTTTGCTAATAACTCTCGCGGTCGCTGTTGTGTCTGATTTAATGATTTCTTCAGCAGATTTATTAATGTCAATAGAAACGTAGCCACCTTGTTCAATCAAAGTTTTAAACTCAGCATAATTTTTAGCCTGGCGAATATTTGAGTTTAAGTGTTCAAGTGCACGTTCATACATTTCTTTGTGCATAACTTTAATTTCTGATTTTAAGAAACTACTTAGCTCTGAAATTAAAACTTTAGTTTTAGTGCGAGTATTTCTTTTAAAAACAATTACTGAGTTTTCTTTTAAGTCATTTGGGCCAAACTCAATTCTAAAAGGAATACCTTTCATTTCGCTTTCCGCGAACTTAAAGCCATGAGATTTGTCACTTTCATCAACTTCGTAACTTAATTTTGATTTTTTAATTGCTTTAATTACTAAATCAACCTGTGTTTTGTCTAGTTTATCTGGAAGCACAGGTACCGCAACTACTTGAGTTGGTGCAAGATATGGCGGTAAAACCAGTCCGTCGTTGTCACCGTGTACCATAATAACTGCACCAATTAATCTGGTTGTTACTCCCCAAGAAGTTTGAAAAGGTGCACAAAGTTTATTGTTTTTATCTTGGAAGTTCACGCCAAATGCTTTAGTAAAACCATCACCGAAATAATGCGAAGTTCCAGACTGCAAGGCTTTGCCGTCGTGCATCAGAGCCTCAATTGTATATGTTGCCTCTGCACCTGCAAACTTTTCTTTTTCGGTTTTTTTACCAGAGACAAAAGGAATAGCCAGTAAATCTTTGCCAAGTTTTTCATAAACTTTTAGCATTTTTTGAGTTTCTTGTTTAGCCTCTTTCGCAGTTTCATGAACTGTGTGTCCTTCTTGCCATAAAAACTCACGACCACGTAGAAAAGGTTTAGTAGTTTTTTCCCAACGCACAACTGAGCACCATTGGTTGTATTTAAGTGGCAAGTCTTTGTAGCTTTCAACAACACTTGCAAAGTGTGAAGTAAACAGAACTTCTGAAGTTGGACGAACGATTAGATTTTCTTCTAAGGTTTTGCTGCCAGCAGTTGTAACGGTCGCAGTTTCTGGAGCAAATCCCACAATGTGGTCCTTTTCTTTTTGAAATAAACTTTGTGGAATTAACATCGGCATGTAGACATTACTGTGTCCGGTTGCTTTGAAGTTTGCATTTAAAAACTCTTTAATTTTCTCCCAAATTGCGTAGCCGTATGGACGATAGATTATAAAGCCTTGTGTGTCTGAGTAAGACATTAACTTAGCCTCAACACAAAGGTCTTGGTACCATTTACCAAAATCTACATTCATATCAGTAATTTTTGAAACAAATTTTTTAGCCATGGCGTTCACCTGTTAATTTAACAATACCTTTTTCAATTTCAATTAGGTTTTTTTCAAGCATATAGTGCAAAATTTCTTTAAATCTACGGTTTGAAACTTTAAACTCTTTTTCAACCAGTTCAGCCGTTAGTTTATTTTTAATAGTATGAGTTGGTTGTTTTTGAATATAGGAAAGAATTTCTTTTGCTTTTAGATTAAAAATATCAATCTTATTTAGTTCTTTTAGTGTGCAGTTATAGCCATCAAAGTTGCGTCTGCGGATGACGACTGCCATTTCTTGACCTAATCTGACTTTGTCAATGATACATGATTTGTGTACAAATAACTTAACTAAGTTGGGAGTAAGTAAGTTAATTCCGTCTTTTCCGATGTTAATAACACGAGCGTTCACTATTTCCATTTCACTGAACTTATCTTCAGAAATTTTAATTGGAAAAACTATTTTGGCAACTAATCTCTTTTCAAAAAACTGCTTTACATGTACGTAGTCGCCAACTTGTGGCCAGATTTCTCGGTCTTCACCCAAAGTATCCTTAGAAAGTAGTAAGTGCTTAGCAACCCCATTATCCAAAAATACACCAAGGTCATCAACTCTACCAACTACTTTTAAGAAACCCATTTCACCGTTTTGAATGATTGGTTTTTTGACAGTCAAAGCAGGTCTTTTTTTACTATCTATAAAAAGATAGAGCTCAGCTTCATCACCTGGTTTAAAATCAGTGTGCTCACTTTCATTGAAATGCAGGAAATAAATTTCTTCGTCAAAAAAATTCTTCGCCATATAGGCGATGTCAGTTTTTTTAATTATTTCAAACTTATATACTTGACCAGGTGTTAACATTGATATCAAAATATTCCTTTTCAATCTTTTTCATTATATCACGCGCGTAGATTAAAAAAGCAACCCCGCATAGCGCAATACAGATTAAAAAGAAGTAAAAATAGTCGTGATTTTTAGTCAATTTTCCGGCTAAAATATTTAAAATAATAAACAAAACATTGACCAGTGAGTTAATAATTATGACCGAGAAATTAAAGTTATTTGGGGCAACAAGGCTAAATAGTAGTTTAAAGTAAACAAAGATAAATATCGCCATTGATACACTTCTAAGCAAAGTTACTGCGATTATTGCGTAAATATTGTCAGTAGAGATATAGACAAAAAACCTAAACAAGGTAAGCGCAACTGCAACTCCAAAAAGCAAGTAAGAGTCCACTTCTTTTAAGTATCTAGCAAGTAAAAAAATAAAGATAGTTTCCACCACCACAAAACCAGTTAAAATTGCGCCATACCAAGACTTGCTGATTGAACCTACTACCGAAAAGTAGTCTGGTTGAAATTGGTCAAAAACCTTAAAAGTGCTCATAAATAAGACAAAAATAGCGGTAAATACCCAAAACTTTTTGTTTTTAAAAAGTAGTTTTAACTGAGTTTTTTCAGCAAATTTCGCGCTTTTGGTAAACTTAATTGGCTTAATTAAAAAGATTAAAACTCCAGCTAGAACGAACAAAGTAACTGCTGATAAAAAAGAAACTTTGAAACCAAAGTAATCTGCAACTAAACCACCAACTACACAAAGTAAGGCGTAGCCGATTGCACCAAATATGCGGATATTTGCAAACTCATAGTCATTGTTTTCACAAAAACCACCTGCAAAAGAATCTAAAAGCAAGTAAATTGGTTGACTAAAAATAGCGATTGCCAAAGAAATCAAGGCCACAATGTAAATGTTTTTTGTAAAGAAAATAAAGGCTAAAATTGCTCCAGTTTCAAGTGCTGTTAACAGCACTATTAAAAAGATATTTCTATTGATGTTTTTTGCAAAATATGTCCAAAACGGGTTAATAAATATAGAAACCAGTGGAAAAATAATTAAAATATAGCTAATTTGGTCGTTTTTGTAGCCCAGACTTTGGAAATATAAAAACATAAATGGGTAAAACAAAGCGTCTCCCATATAGCGAATTAAAAATGCTAAATCCAGTTTAATTATTTCTTTTTTTCTGTTCATTTACTTTCTTTAAAATGTCTTAAAAAGACGTCTTATTATTATATAATATAAAGTATGCAGGCAACAATTTATTTTACTTTAGGCAAAGCGTTTGCCCCTGAAAATTTAATTTCATCTATCTTAATGATGTTATCCGGTGTGGCGCTGGGTTTCTTTTTGATGTTGCTTTTCTACATTTATGCATGTTTAATTGCGATAAATAAAAAAACTCGCGTCAAAAAAGCCAAAAAAGATATGCAAATCGATGTGCAAAGAGCAATTGTTGCGACTTTACAACTCTATAAAACCGATAAAGTTGCTAAAAAAGAACAAGGCCAAATCGGGTTTGCCTACACGCTTTCTAAACAATTGGCCTATGACATTACTTCGCTTTACTTTCCAAAATCAAAAAAACCGTATCTTGAGCTGACAATTGATGAAACTATTTTGTTTGCAAGTTATGTGGCTGCTAGAATTGATGAGATGATGTCGGCCAAAATCTTTAGTTTATTTAGAGGTTTGACTTTGAAGCGAATTGATCAGTTCAGGTCAGTAAAAAGTGAAATTGACGATTCCAAACTCGCTGGTGCCGCGCCTCTCAAGGCTTACTCTAAAACCAGACTTTTTAATCCGCTTTATTGGATAAAAACTTTGACTTTTGATAAGTTGATTGACAAGATTTTTGACAAAATCGGCTACGAAATTATTAAAATTACCGGTGAAGAGACTTACAAAATTTACTCTAAAAAAATGTTTAACAGCGATATGTTTTTTGAAACTGATAAAGAGTTTTTTGAAGAACTTTACAAGCAAGTTAATCAAAACAATGAAAAAGGAGCAAAATAATTATGTGTTTCTGGCGAAAAAAAGTTAAAAAACTAACTAAAAACCAACAATTTAAAAAATTTAAAATTCACCAATTTGCCCCGCTAAATGGACTTAGAGAAGCCGAGGAGTTTACGCCTTCTATAGTGGCGTCTCCTGGAACTGGTAGAAACGTTAAAAACATTTCAAATCCAAAAGCAATAGTTGGCGAAGGTTTTGATGCCTTGGAAAAATACGAGGCTTTTCGTAGCGTGGCTGACAAAAAAATGACACAAAGCGAAATTATTGATAAATACGGAAACGCGTATTATGAGTTTAACAACATCTTAAGTATTCCCACAGACGGTCAAGAGCAAATTTATCAGGCCAGTCAAAGAAAACCAGAGAAAACCAACACAGGCACTACAATTTCGCCAATTTTTCGCAAGCAAAAACCTAGAACTAGTTTTGTAGAAGTGGTTGTAGAAGACCCCTCTAAACAACTTGATGAAGTCCACAGCGTAACATTTGAGCCAGAAACTTTCAAAAGTAGTGCTGAGTTTCAAGCAGCCGGAGTTGCAGACAGCCAAGTTAAAATCACAAAGGCTAAAACTCAGGAACCCGCTTACTTTCAAGAACAAAGCGCAGTTCAAACTAATTTTCGTGAATTTCAAAAACCAAGCGTTAGCGTTAATTCTGCAAACTCAGACGCCGATATTTTAAACTCAGTGCGTGGTTTTACTCAAACTACAACTAAAAGTCCGTCAATTGAACCTACTATCTCTAAAGAAGTTTCACCAATGCCAAGCGAAACCACAGTTCAAGCAAAGACTTACTCGCAAAGCCAACCTGCAAAACCAAAGGAAGGCGAATACTTTGTTCCGCTTAACTTATTTCACAAGTCTAATTTAAGTCTAAACGATAAACCAGACTGGTTGCTTGAACAAATTAAAATTATTGACAACACTATCGTTGAACTTGGGTTTACAGGTAAAGTTGTAAACTCAATTAAAGGACCAACTGTAACTAGATACGAAATTGAGCCAGACAGCAAAACTAATGTTAGCCGCTATAACTCACTAATTCATAACCTGCAAATGAATTTGTCTGTGACTTCTATTCGTATGCAAACTCCAATTCCAGGCAAACCTTACATTGGTGTTGAGGTGCCAAATATCAACCCAGAAATCGTAAATTACTCAAATGTAATTCGCGAAAACGAATTCAGAGCACCTGAAAATAAGTTAGTGGTCCCGCTTGGCATCGACATTGACGGTAAAATCGTAAACCTAGATATTACTAAAATGCCGCACGGATTAATAGCCGGCGCTACTAACTCAGGTAAGTCAGTATGCGTAAACACCATTATTACTTCCTTAATTTTAAAAAACTCACCAGATGAGTTAAAACTAATTTTAATAGACCCTAAAGTTGTTGAACTAAAACCTTACGAGGGTCTGCCACACTTACTTACCAAGGTAATTACCGACCCTAAGAAAGCAACAGCTGTTTTGAGTTGGGCAATTAGTGAAATGGATCGTCGTTTTAAAGTATTTTGGGACGAGGCTAAATGCAAAAACATCGAAAACTACAACGCGCGCGTGGAAAACAAGACAGTTTTTGGCGACAAAATGCCCTATATTGTCATAGTTATTGAAGAGTTAGCAGAGCTGATTGTACAATACGGCCAAGAAGTTGAGGCAAAAATCCAAAGACTGACCCAAAAAGCCAGAGCCGCCGGAATTCACTTAATTGTGGCCACTCAGCGTCCAACTACAGATGTTGTAAAAGGCACAATTAAGGCAAATATTCCAACCAGAATTGGCTTTAAAGTAGCAACTCACACAGATTCCTCTACCATAATTGACGAAACAGGATGTGAGCGTTTGCTTGGCCGCGGTGATATGCTTTTCAAAGAATTAGACACAGTTGTTCGTCTGCAAGGCGCATATATTTCAGATGAAGAGTTGTTTTCAGCAATTGACTACATTAAAACTAACTACGCCAGACAAGAGCCAGAAATTAGTTCAGATAAACTAGCAAGTAAATTTGGCGCAAAACAAACTACCGAAATCGGTCCACTTTTCAAAGAAATTGCAAGGTTTGTCGTCAAAGAACAAAGTGCGTCGATTAACGCCATTCAAAGAAATTTCGCAGTAGGTTTTAACGCTGCTCAAAAATACGTCGCTGATTTTGTGCGTTTTGGAATTTGTGCACCAGCAGAAGGTCCAAATAAACCATCTAAAGTCCAAGTTAACTCAGTTAGACTTGAAGAAATTTTGAAAAACTTTTAATTTAACTTATGGAAATCAAACATACCCTACCTAGCCCAATTCAAGCAACGCGTGCACATAAACTATTTGCTTATACTAATTTAGTTTCTCTTTTTGTGATACCACTTACCTTACTAACTTTATTTTTAATTAAACAAAATTATACCAATTCGCAATTTATAGTTGGCGTGGTTTTTCTTATATTTTTCTTGCCGTATTGCGCAAAAAATATTTACTTTCAAATTAAAGAAATTAAAAACAAAACTTACTTTAATACTTTAAACTTATCTAAGTATCAAAGGATAAGAAAAGCGCTTGAACCTGTTTCTGTGGCGATTGCTTTTCTAATTATCCTGTTATCTATCATTTTATTTTCTTTAGTCAGAATAGCAGGCAAGTCAATGCAACCGACTTATGAAGACGGTCAAATAGTCGCCATTAAAACTTTTCGCATTCAGCCAATTCGTGGCAGAGTTTACGTACTTTCGGTCAAAACAAACAGTGGCCAGACCATTAACGTAATTAAAAGAATCTACGCTTTGCCCGGAGACACTGTAGAAATCTCTTATTTGAGCCTAACAGTGGAGAATAAAGAAGTCAGACCATTTGGCTTTACCTGGTTTAAAGACAACGAAATTAGCAATATTAAAAATTATACTTTAAATAAAACAAATGAGCCAGGTAAATACCGAGTAAAGCCAAACACTTACTTGTTTTTTGGCGATAACTTTAGAAATTCTCAAGACTCAAGATCAGGCACTTTATTTGTGCAAAAAATCATTGGTGAGGTGATTTAGTGGAAATCAACTGGTATCCTGGCCACATGGCAGTGGCTTTTCGTGAAATTGAAAAAATTCAGAAAAACATTGATATCTTAATTCACGTTCTGGATGCCAGAATGCCTTTTTCGTCAATTAATCCGAAACTTATTCAAGTTTTTGAAAACAAACCAGTGGTTTTTTTGTTAAACAAAACAGATTTGGTAGAAAGTAAACATTTAGAAAAAACAATATCTACTTTAAAAGAAAAAGGCTACTTTTCTTTTAAAGTAAATGGACTGACTGGCTCTGGAATTAGCGGTATTCATAACTTTATTAAAAAAACCGTAGCTCCGTCTATTTTTGAAAAACGCGCAAAAAAAGGAATTCAGAATAACAAAATCACTGCGTTAATTGCTGGTACTCCAAATGTTGGCAAGTCTAGTTTAGTCAACCGTTTTTCGGCAAAGAAAGTTGCAAATGTAGAAAACAAAGCAGGTGTCACTAGACTAATTACACTTTACCGGCTAAACCCCGAGTTTGATTTATTTGACACACCAGGCCTACTTTGGCCAAAACTTGAGCAAAACTCTGCTTTAAACTTAGCGCTACTCGGCTCTATTCCTAAAGAAATTTTGCCACTGGACGAGGTCTGCATCTATGCACTTAAATATATAACTAAATATTTCCCAGGTCTGATTAAAAACAAATACGGAGTTGACGAAAGCAAAAGCGTAATTGAACTGCTTGACTCACTTTGCCAAAAAACCGGTGCTGTCCTTAAAGGAAAAGAGCCAGATTACGAGCGAGTATATGTTTTTTTAATTAAAGACATCCAAAACGGTAAAATTGGTAAACTTTATTTTGATTTGCCAAGCATTGAAGTCTGATTGTGTTATTATTTGTTTTAGAGGTTTTTTAAATGAAGGACTTAATTATTGTTGAATCTCCAACTAAAGCAAAAACAATTTCTGGCTATTTAGCCGATAGTTTTAATGTTCTTTCTTCAAAAGGGCACATCCGCGACTTAAAAATCGCGGGACCTGGTGGACTTGGCATTGACATTGAAAATAATTTTGAGCCACTCTACACCTTGATTACCAAATCAAGAAAAATTGTTGCTGACTTAAAAAAAGCAGCCAAAGGCACAAAAGTCTATTTAGCATCCGACCCCGATAGAGAAGGTGAAAGTATTGCCTGGCATTTAGCTGAAGTTTTAGGTCTAGATAAACGCGAGCCAATTCGTATAGTTTTTAACGAAATTACTAAATCTGCGGTTAAAAAGGCTTTAGATGAACCTAGACAAATTGACATGAAACTAGTAGACTCACAAGAATCTAGACGCATGGTTGACCGAATTATTGGCTTTAAACTATCTAAACTTGCCAGACAAAAGATTGGCGGCAAGTCAGCCGGCCGTGTGCAGACTGTGGTCTTAAAATTAATTGTACTTCGTGAAAAAGAAATTAAAGCGTTTGTGCCTGAAACTTACTTTGACTTAAAGTTAGTAGGAAACGGTTTTGAGGCTCCCTATATTTCTGTTAAAAAACACGAAGTTACTAAAGAAATTAAAGAAAAAGTAGAGCGAGAAGCAACTCCACTTTATTTGGTTAAAGACATCCAAGAAAGTGAGACTAAAACTTATCCAAAACCAGCACACACCACTTCTTCTTTTCAACAAGAAGTTGCAAATAAACTAGGTTGGTCTGCCAAAAAAACAATGCAAGTTGCACAAAGCCTATACGAAGGTGTGGAAACAACTAATGGACTGACTGGTTTAATTACCTACATGAGAACAGATTCAACTAGAGTGTCTAGCGCTTTTATTCAAGAGGCTAAAGACTACATTGAAAATACTTATGGCGCTGAATATTTAGGTGTGTATCCAGTTAAGAAAAATCAGGCTGCAGCGCAAGACGCACATGAAGCAATTCGCCCAGTTTCAGTTTACAACACACCCACTGCCATGGCTAATTTTTTAACTCCTGAGCAACTTAAAATCTACACCCTAATTTACAACCGAGCACTGGCTGCTAATTTAGCCGCTGCTGTTTTTAAAAACAAAACCGTGACTTTAGCGAAAAACGGACATTTATTTCAGGCACACGAAAGTGTGTGTCAGTTTAAAGGACACCGCATACTTGACGAAAAAATCGAAGACAAAGTCTTGCCAATTTTTGAGTTAGGTCAAGAAATTGACGCAAAACTAGCAATTGAAGAAAAGCAAACCCAGCCACCAGCTAGATACAACGAAGGTTCTTTGATTAAAAAAATGGAAGAACTGGGAATTGGCCGCCCTTCTACCTACGCCCAAATTATTGAAACTCTAAAAAGCCGAGTTTACATTAACGTGGAAAAACGCCAATTTATTCCAACCGACCTAGCCTTTGATTTAGTCTCTTCGTTTGACGAGTACTTTGTTAAACTAATGGATCCTGCATACACTTCTAAAATGGAGACAGAACTGGATGAAATCGCGCACGCAGACATTGACAAAGTTGAGTTTTTAACTAAATTCTACCGTGAATTTATGGAGACTTTGGCTGTTGCCGAGGCTAAAATGCCGTCTAAAAAGTTCGCCCAAATTTTAGATGAGCCTTGTCCAAAATGCGAAAAACCACTGATTTTAAGAAAATCTGTATATGGGTTCTTCAAAGGTTGTACAGGTTTTCCAAAATGTCGCTATATTGAAAAAGTGGAACCCGGTCAAAATCAGGCTGATGTATAATATTGGTGAACACAAATTCACAAATTAACCTACTTTCAAAACAATAAAGGAGAGCAAAATTATGAAAAAAATATTATTTTTAATTACCCTAGTTTTATCTGCTTTTTTAGTAGCATCTTGTAAAAAAGAACCCAAAAAACCAGCAGATACCCTAGATTTAAGCAAACTTGCAGTGCCAAGTGGTCGAGTTGATAAAAACTTCACGCTACCCGCTAAGTTAGGCAACACCGAAATTAGTTATGAAATTACTAAAGGTAAAGAAGTCGCTAAATTAGCAGGCCTTGAAGTTCAAGTTTACCGTCAAACTAAAGACGTTGAAGTTGAGTTAACCGCTATAGCCGGTGAACTTACACACACTTTTTTATTTACTGTTGTTAAATTAGACGCTTCAAAACTTGCTCAATATCAACAACTTGAAGAAACTTTAAAAAAAGCAGAGTTTACCGCTAAAGCCAAAGAGATTTATGAAAAAATCCCAGTCCTTAGCACCATTATTAAGTTAATTGAAAGCCAAATGTCTAAACTTGGCCTTGATAAAATTAAAGACGGCGAACTTCCAAATGATGGTATATTTGGCAAACTTATTTCTCAATTTAAAAACGAAAAAGGCGAGTTAGTTTTCCCTGAAAAATTAACTTTAGAAAACCCTGGTATTCTTGAAAACTACATTGACCTTTACAACACAATTCAAAAAGCCTTAAAACAACCTGTGCCTAAACTACAAAACTTTGATTTTTCAAAACTACTTAGTCTGCTTACCGCCGATGGCATTGCTAAACTAATTGAAGATAATTTCGTTTTCAAAAAAGATGGCAAAGTAGATCCTGAATACAAAAAACAAGTAATTGACTTTATTAAAAGTGAACTTAACCAAAAATCAATTGACTTGCTTTTAAAACAAGTGCAAGCCTTATTTCCAAAACTACCTAACCTTGGTGCTTGGCAAGAAATTGCTACGCTTTTTCCTAGTTTTGTTGAACTTGGCAAAAACATCTACGCTTTGAAGTTAAGTCAAAGTAAACTAAGTAACTTAAAAGACCAAATTAGCGCTGGCAATGTAGTTGAACAAAGTAAAATTGACGCAGAAATTGCTAATTTTAAAGCAGCGCAAAGTGCTTTAAACAAAGCTGTTTTAGCAGTTCAAGAACTGCTAAAACAAGAAAAAATTCAAGATGCAATCAAAGCAGCGTTTGACTCAATCGGCAAGTTTTTTAACAACTTTGCTCAAAAAGATTTAGATAAAATCACAAACAAGGAAGATAGAGCTAAAGCCTTTAGACAATACCAAGACAATGTTAAAGCATTTCAAAATATTCATGAGTTTATTCTGGGCTTAGTCTTAAAAGTTGAAAATAAAAACTACACTACTGAGTTAAAACCAGGCGGCGACAAAGACTTATTTGAACTGGTTTCTAAATGGTCTAGATACTTGTCTGACTTTATTTCAAAAGATGGTCAAAATATTCATCCGGCAATCAGCAGTATTTTTTCATTAGTTTATGGCCAAGTTTTTGGCGCTAAAACCGGAACTATTGAAAACTACCGTCAACTTTATCAAATTGGCAAGTACTTCAAAGACCCACAAGACGGACAAGACGCAAAAATTTACACAGATTTAGTTAACTTACTTACTGAACTTAAAGTTATGTCTCAAAGATAAGTTAAAAAACTTGAAAACTACCAAAGCAAAAAGCTACGACTTCTACTTTGGTAGTTTTTTTATGAAAACAAACACTTTTACTTTTAGAGTTAGTGCTTGATATAATTGTTTTGTAAAAGTTGTCCAGTTAAAACAAAAAAGGAGTTTAGATTATGTATTTCAATATTGAGCGCGGAACTGAATTGATTGTCAGAAAAAAACTTACTCAATTTATTGAAAAGTATTTTCGCTATCTGGGCTACGATTTCAGGCATACTCTGTTTAAACAAATTGTTTATATGGAGACACCAATCCAAACTCAACTAGAACAGACGCTAAAAAACTCTTATGACGCTTACTTTTATTTACTCAGCAATAATCAAAATGTCTTTTCTTCTAGTTTATTAAAGAAATTTTTCTATATCTTAAAAGAAGAAGAACCAACTGCTGACCTAATTACCAGATTAACAGATTTATTTTTCAAGACTTGTGTTGAAAATTCACTGGAAAACTCAATTATTTTTTCACACAAAACATTCCAAACGATGGTGGAATTAGATACAGAATATAGGTTTTTGATTAGTTTGATGTTTTTAAACTATTCGTTTGTAAAGTTTGGCATTCCTGCGTTGGTTTTTAATGAAACGATATTAAATGAACTAAGTGAATTATATATTTTAGGCAGTTCAAATAATTTAGTTTGCTATATTACTAAATTCATATTAGAAAGTAAAAAACAAGACAAATCTTATTATCAAAATTTAAAAAAACTGACTTTTAAAGAAATTTTTCAAACCTTGTCTGATGATAAGGTTTTACTTACTCAATTTGGAGTTAAACATTTGTATATTTTCGGTTCCTTTGCACAAGGCACCGAAAGACTAGACTCAGATATTGATTTACTTGCTGAGTTTTCTTTAGATATTACTAAAGAAAACAAGCAGAAATTTAAAGAAACCATAAAGCAACTTTATTTTGATAAGTTCAAAAGATTTGTTGATTTGATAGAAGTTGGACCGTATTTAAGCGAAAACTTACTAAAAGAAATAAATAGCTGCACAAAGGTATTTTAAAAAGGAGTAAAAATGGCAAACAAAGGACTTAAAAGTTATTGTAAATTTTTAACTCATTCTCTTAGTAGTTTGGTAAAAACCAGAATCAACATCAACAAGAACGACGCAAACTTTCACATCATCATTCCTTTAATTGAAAACGTTGGTATTGGCCCAATTAGAACCAGTTTAATCTACAATCACCAAAACAATGCCGAAAAAGAGTTTTTCGGCAAAGGCTTTAAACTAAATTATTTTACTAAAATTCAAAATACTGAAGGCAAAATTTCTGTTTTTAATGCAGATGGTTCTGTAGATGATTACTTGAAACCTGATTTTAAAAATTCAGAGACTCAAACAGAAGTGCATAACTTTTCCGACGAATATCTTTTAAAGTCAGGTTTTGAAATTAAAGATAAGTACGGAAACAAAACAATTTTTGAAGAACCGATAAGTGTTAACTATCCTAGTGAAATGATAGGAATAAACGGCGAGAGACTTCTTTTTGACTTTGTAGATGTTGAAAAAAGAATTGTAAATCCACACGGCAGCAAAATAGTTTTAAAAAAAACTAGTGAGTTTATTTCTGAAGTTGCTTACTTTCAAGATGATAAAAAAGTTTATTTTGCAACTCTTGAGTACGAAAACAGCAAGTTAAAAAAAGTTACACACAAGCAAAATAACACAATAATTTCTGAGTTAAAAATTATTTACCACGATAACCAAATCACACTTTTTAACGCGATTTCAAAACGTGGTCTTGTTTACAGATTTGTAGACAATAGAGTAGTTGAGTTTGCTGAAGTTTTTGGAGATTCTTTAACTGAAAGAAACAAAAATATAATAATATACGAAGACAGAAAAACTACTATAACTAACTTAGCTAACCCCGCAAAACCAGAGCAAAGTTATGTGTTTTTTGATGATAAAGATTTCCCGCTTTTTGAATTTGACAGCCAAATGAACGCAGTTGAAACTGAATATCACCACGAAACTAAACAACTGCTTTCCAAAAGCACACCTATTTCTGTTTTAGACCAAGAAAATAACTTATTTAAGTCTACTGTTGCCGATTTTGCCAAAAACGGAGTTGATGTTCAAAAAGTGGATTTAAAACCTGGTTTTTTTAAAAATTTCTTAAAGGAAAGCGTTTATCTTACAAAAACTACTGGAAATGGCGGTAGTATAACTTTTAATATTCCGGTTAGTGGCATCGCCACTGACGAAATATTCGTCGCAATTTGGGGTAGACAAATAACGCCAAAAACAGATAAATCAAAGGTTGAAGTAAGACTGACCGCAGGTGGCGAAGACAGTGATGTATTTAAGAAAGAAAAAATAGATGCCAACTTTGACTTAATGACTTTAGGAATTTCTGCAACTAAAACCTTTGATTCAATTGAATTAAGCATATTATTTACAGGAAATGCTTCAATTGAAATTGGCGGAATTCAAGTATTTAAAAAAGCATTTGGTGCTTTTTATGCATACGATAAGTCTGGCAACCCTAAAGATATTTCAAGTGGCTCTATTGGCGTCCAAGTTAAACACAACGCAAATAATTTTCCAGAAAGTGTCACAGGTCCAGAAGGAGCAGCGACTAAATACTACTACAACAAAGAAGGCAACGTTGCATATGTTAAATATCCCTATGGTGTATTTTTAGAAAATAAATACTGTGATTTTCACAAATCTAATCTATTGTCTACAACAGTTTCTTCAGCTGACGGCAAAAACATTTTAAAAGTTGAAAAAGACTGGACTAAAGATGGCAGAATGTTAGTCAGAGAAATAGACGAACTTGAAAACAAAAAAACTTTTGAATACGACAGTTTAGGTAGAATCACCAAAGCGGTCAACGCACTTGGTGTAGTTTCTTTAACTGAATACAACGAAGACAGCACAATTAAAAACTTTAAAACCACTTTAAATAATTTATCTGCACACGCAGAATACGAATACAATCAAAAGCAAGATTTAACTAAAATAAAGTTAAAAAATGGCTCAGAATATGAGTTTAAATATGATGATTTTGGCAATATCTCACAAATTCTTATAAATAAAACTCCCATATTTATTTATGAATACTCACCAATTTCAAATGATTTATTAAGCATCAGATTTGGAACAAAAGGAGACGCTTACTTGTTTGAATACAATTCAGACAATTTACTAGACTCCCTTTACTACCAAATAGATAGCATGAAGTCTTTACGATTTAAATATCAATACAACGAAGAAGGCCAAATTATTGCGGTTTTTGACAAAAACAGCGTAAAGATTAAAGAGTTTCTTTACGACGAAGATGGCGAAATTATAAAAATTCAAAATCCTGGTATTGAAATCAATAAGTCACATGATAATTTAGGTAATGTTAACCGCAAATCAATTACAGTAGATAATCACAATTTAAATTTTGCATACGATACAGTTGAACGCTCAAAAGGTTCTTACCCTGAAACTATTGTTGAGGCGTTTGCGGGTGAAAGAGCATATATTGGTATTTTTAGTGATGATTCTAACTTAACCAATAAAAAAGGCAAATTACTTAAATCAATTGAACACCAAGACGAAAAACCTGTCGAACTAAACACTTATCTAGAAGGTATAATTCCTTATGTCAAATTAGATAACAAAAAATTACTTAGCTACAAATTAGATATGCCAAGTCCTTTTTCTTTAGAAAACGGCGGTATTCAGTTTTGGTTTAAACAAACCGAATACGGCAACTACTATCAATGTCTGTTTAGTTGCAAAGACAACAATGCATACGACAGCATTGGTCTCTATTTACAATACGGCAAAATCACTTTAAAAGTAGTTGATTTTGCTGGCAAAACACACGATATTTTAACTAGTGATTTTTCAATAAAAGAAAAAGAGTGGAACTTTGTTGCGCTTTCTTTTTTCAATAGAGCAGACGGACAAGGGTATTCTGAAGTTTCTGAGTTTGCTTTTTCTTTAAATGGGCATACTCAAGTTTATCAGCAAGCCGACCCAAGAATAAACTTTGACCTCGGGACTGATCTAGTTTACAACATTGGACACGAATACAACGGCAAAAGCAGTTATTACCACTTCTACGGTCAAGTTACTTGTCTGTATATTGCTGGAAAAACCTACATTGATGTACCAGAAATTAAAAGATATTACCGTGCTACTAAAGACTATTTGATTGACAATCAATTAGTAGACGCAGATGCTCAAACTGTTGATTTCAGTCAAACTACTTACTTTAACATTACTCAAAAAAATTTAAAAGATTTTGAAATTTTCCCACTGCAAAACTCAGTAACTTCGTTAACCGGCCAAAAACCTAGCCGTTTTAGCACAAGAAACATTTCAAATTACGACAAAGACCGCACGTTTAACTTCAACAACGCAAGCAAAAGATATGCCTTTGTGGCAGACGGCAACGAGTTGGTTTATGACTTTCTGGCTAATGGAACCGGAACTATTTCATTTAGAGCGTTTTCAGATACAAGTGAAGACATGCAATATTTGTTTGAAGCAATTGACGAAAAAAATCAAAAAATTGCTTTATTTAAAAATAAAGACTCTAAGTTAGTTATAAAATATGGAAGCGAAACTAAAGAAACTAATTTAATGTTTGCTTGTAATTATTGGCATTTTGTGGCGCTTTCTTTTACAGAAGTAGACGAAGGCAATGGATACGTGTTTACTAAATCTACTTCTTTTAGACTAATTCTTGACGATAGCGAATATATTTGGATTTCTAGTCAATCTGGACTAGGGAACAACTTAAAGTTATCTGTTGGCAGAAAATTAACTTCAGATTATAGCTCTTATAATTTAGGCTACCTAGCCGATTGTATGGAATTGCAAGGTCAAATTGAGATGCTTGCTTTCAGACCTGCTTTTTGTGAAATGCAAACTCTTGAAGCACTTAAAGAAGAAATTATTGGCATTTCTCAAAACAAACAGTTTGATACGCTTGGTATGCTTAAAAATATTGTTTTACACAAAGCTGGTCAAAATATTATGTCTACTACTTTTGATTACAAGAGAAGAGAAGACGACCAAAAATATATCTCTAAGCAAATTTCTAAAGAACTACACCATTTCAAGCATTCCAGTGAACTTAGCCGTACATACGAGACCGATGCACTTGGCAATGTCTTATCTATTAAAGACAATATTTTTAAAAACCACGTATACAGCTATGATTTTCGTGGATTTTTGACCAAAGACGACGACAAAACTATCCTGTATGACGACAACGGCAATATTTTAAAATATGGCGACACTACTTTTGAATACTCAGACCAAATTAAAGACTTGCTTGTTAAGGTAAATGACAACGAAATTATTTACGACGATAAAAACATTTTTAACCCAAAATCCTATAAAGGTAATCAATATTTATTTGAGGGCAGAAGATTAGTTAAGTTTACTGACAAGCTTGGCAAAACTTTCACTTATGAATACGACGATAAAGGACTTAGAATTAAGAAAATCAGGCCAAACGAAACAATTTATTACTACTATGATGGCGACAAATTAGTTTCACAAGTTTCAGATAACCGTAGACTAGACTTTTTGTATGATGAGGATAATTTACTTTATGGATTTATTTTAGATAATACCAAAAATTATTTTTATCTAAAGGACAGTTTACAAAATATTTTGGGTATTGTTGACGAAGACGGCAAAAGAATAGTAGGATACGAAAGCAATGCTTACGGAAGTACGAATGTTTATTTTGACAATTCTACAGATAATCTCGCTGAAATCAATCCATTTAGATACAAAGGATACTACTTTGATAAAGAAAGTCAGATGTATTACTGCACAACCAGGTACTATGTACCTGAGTGGTGTAGATGGCTAAACATTGACAATCCTTTATTTGTAGAAAACGAATATTCATCTACCAACAACTTATTTTGCTACTGTAAAAACAACCCTGTTAATTACATTGATAAAGATGGCCAATTATTTTTCAGTGCATTAATAATTGGTGCTATTATCGGTGCTGCCGTTGGTGTTGGATATAGTTGTTATAAACAAAAATCTGAAAATGGCACAATAAATTGGAAGAAAGCGCTACTTGCCGGTGCTATGGGTGCAATTAATGGTGCTGCGGGGTTTTCTGGCATTGGCTTAGCTAGTTCTGTCGCTATCGGTGCTGCAACTGGTTTTATGGAAAGTTTTGGTGAAGATTTAATTGATAACGGTGGCGATTTATATAGTGTTGATTATAAAAAAGCCGCAATTGCAAGTATGTTTGGTGCGGTTACTGCTGTTGTTTCACATCAAATTAGTAGCTTGCTTAAATTAGACATAAAAACAATGGTTATGAAAAACTCAAGTGTAAGCAGAATTACCAACATAATAAAAATAACAACAGAAAAAAGATTAGCAGGAAAAATTTCTGCTAAAGGTTTGCAAGGAATACACAACTTATACGGAAAGTCATTAGCAAAGGCAACCAGCAAAGCTCTATGTGGTGCCGTTGCGAGAAAAGCAATTATAAGTACCCCAATAGACCAGACGATAAACTTTATTTCTGAATATTTAAAAGGATTGCTTTGATGCATATTCTTAATTTTAAAGTAACATCAGCATTATTTATTTCAGTACTAAGCAGCTTTGTTGTAAACTACAGTTCAGTATATTTAGGAAATACTGCACGAAGCTGGTCTCTCACTGCATATGTATTATTTTTGAAGAAATCAACTCTAAAAGAAAAAGATATCCCCTGGTCTAAAAGAGGGTTTCAATCATTCACTATATATGTAGGTAGGCTTATAAAAGAAAACATGTTTTTTAAAGAAAACGATATCTGTAGGCCAAAAATGTGGTTTTACACATATTTTTTTATTTTTAGTATGGTTTTTGACATTATTTTTCATACCCTTTTTATTTTTTTGTCAAATTATATTTTTTATGTATATTTTTTAGCAGGTTATGGAATATTTAAAATTCTTGTCTTAATTTCTGTTTTGGAATATCTAAAAATTTTAGATTTTTACTATTATAAAAAAGAAAAAGAAAACTGGAAATTAAGAGAAGATGCGATAAAAAAAATAAAAGTGTCCAACCCGCATTTTTTTGACTTCTATGATCCGAGTATTTGGGAAAGATATATGCAACAGTTTGTGGATTGTGGTAATAATTTTGACAAACTGAAAATTAAATAGATTGTCCAGTTTTAGTAAACTTGAAACTACAAAACTCTTTAACTATTTCATGAGGGTTGAGATAATTGTTATTCTCGAACACACAAAACCTACAATAAAATCAAAACATATTTTTATTTTCTAGCAGTTCTGAATTTTTAATTCACTTGCTATAAAATACTTTGCAAACCTTTGTTGTATTTTAAAGTACTGCCTCTCCAAAAAGTTTATAGAGTCTGAAAGCATTTAAGTAAAAAAGGAGTGATATGGAAAACTTTTTAAAGCCAATTGAAGAAATTAAAGAAAACTTAGACACCAACCTTAAGTCTGGTTTAACTCAAGTAGAAGCAAACGTTAGACTTGAAAAAAATGGGTTAAATGAGTTTGTAAAAGAAAAAAGGCGTTCATTTTTCTTTAGACTACTTTTACAATTTAAAGATTTGATGGTCATAATTTTAATTTTAGCCTCAACGCTTTCATTTGTAGTTGGTCAGTTTTTAGAAGGCGGGGTGATTGCTGTAATTGTGGTTTTCAACGCTTTACTTGGCTTATTACAAGAAATGAAGGCAGAAAAGGCTTTGGATGCCATTAAAAAACTCAATCAGCCACACGCTACAGTGATAAGAGACGGCAAAATCATGCAAATTGAGTCAGTAAATTTAGTAGTTGGTGATGTTGTGATTTTAAAAGCAGGAGACATAGTGCCTGCAGACATTCGTTTGTTTGAATGTTTTTCTTTAAAGGTAGACGAATCTAGTTTAACTGGCGAAACTTTGCCAGTTTTAAAAAACTCAGCAGTTTTAATTGACCCAAAAACTCCTTTAGCGGAACGCAGCAATATGTGCTTTTCTTCAACTGTAGTCACATACGGCCGTGCAGTTGGTGTAGTTACTGAAACTGCAATGAAAACAGAAATCGGTAAAATTGCAAGTGCCCTAAAGGCAGCAAAATCCGAAGAAACACCACTGCAGAAACAAATTTCTAGACTCGGAAAATTTCTAGGACTAGCCGCAGTTCTACTATGTTTTATTATATTTGCTGTGAACATCACAGAGGCTTATATTTTTTCAAAAACCGCAGTTAGCGCACAAAAATGGTTGAGTTTGTTGATTCTTGCCTCTACTATAGCGGTGGCTGCAATTCCTGAAGGTTTGCCTGCTATTATCACGATAATTTTAGCAACTGGTATGCAAAGACTATCGCGTCGTGGGGCGATTTTAAAGTCTTTAACTTCGGTTGAAACTCTGGGAGCAACTTCAGTAATTTGCAGTGATAAAACTGGAACTTTAACTAAAAATAAAATGACTGTTAAAAAACTCTGGCTAAAAGGCAAAACTTATTTAGCCGAAGAACTTATGTTATCAAATCCTGATTTAACTCATTTGATGGAGTTTGCAGCAGTTTCAAACGATTCAGAAATTATAGATAGAAATGTTGTTGGCGATCCAACTGAAAGTTGCTTGGTAGAACTTGCACAAAACAACGGAATTGACTTTACAACTCTTCAACAAAAGTACCCACGAATTGCAGAACTTGCTTTTGACTCTGAGCGTAAATTGATGTCAACAATTCATCAAATCAAAAGCAAAAAAATCTTGATTGTCAAAGGCGCTCCAGAAGTTTTACTTAAACGTTGCACTAATACTGCGGAAGTTGAAACCGCAAGACCTGCTATTTCTGCGCTTGCAAACGAGGCATATCGAGTACTTGCAGTTGCTTTTAAAGAAACCGGTATTAACAGTCCATACACTACGGACGAAGAAATCAACCTTACTTTTTTGGGGTTAATTGCAATGCAAGACCCACCTCGTGAAGAAGTAAAAGTCGCTATTGAAAACGCAAAACTAGCCGGTATTCAAACGATTATGATAACTGGTGACAATGTTCAAACTGCTAAGGCTATTGCCAAAGATTTAAAAATAATAGAGTCTGTCTCAGACCTGGCAATTACTGGTGTTGAGTTAGACGAAATGTCAGATGATGAGTTTTTCGCGCAAATTAAAAACATCAAAGTCTACGCACGAGTTTCACCTGAAAACAAAGTCAGAATTGTTGAAACCTGGAAAAAACACGGCAAAATCATTTCAATGACAGGAGATGGCGTCAATGATGGTCCTGCTTTAAAGACCGCACAAATTGGTGTCGCTATGGGTAAAGTTGGAACAGAGGTCGCAAAAGGTGCGGCTGACATGATTTTAACTGACGATAACTTTGCAACAATTTTAAAAGCAGTTAAAGAGGGTCGTGGGATTTTTTCAAATATCCAAAAAGCTCTGCACTTTCTACTTGCTTCAAATATTGGTGAACTAATTACAATTTTTGTAATTTCGCTAATCGGTCTGTTTCTCTTTAGGCAAGAACTCGAGCCTTTTACTTCAACCCAAATTTTGTGGATTAACGTAGCAACAGACTCATTTATCGGAATTGCGATTGCTTTTGAGAAAACTGATAAAAACGTGATGAAGTTAAAACCAAGAGACCCGAAAGCCGGTTTTTTTAAAAATGGACTAGGTGTTTTAATCTTTACACAAGGCGTGGTACTTGGTTTGTCTGCAACCGCAGCATACCTAATTGCTTACCATTCAATCGCTCCGCATGTAGCAAGTTCTCTTAACTTTGACCTTTCTTACTATGGCAACGGTTTTACTTTAAATCAGTTTAAAGAGTTGTTTGGTTCAACTGCTGCTTTTTATACACTTTGTATTGCTCAGTTTATGTTTGTCTATTCTACTCGCAACCGTCTTCAACCTTTTTATAAACAAAAAACTAACTGGTTTTTAAATATTGCTGTCATCATTTGTTTTGCTTTGCAAATGTCTTTGATTTTTATTCCTGGTGGCAAAGCATTTAGTTTAGTTAACTTCCGCCACATTACATGGCGTGGTTTTTTAACTATTTTTGGCTTCAGTGCAGTGCTTTTTGTCTTCTCTGAAATTACTAACTTAACACTTTACTTCACGAAGTTTTATACAAAACACCAAAAATAAGCACAAAAACCCAAAAATCTCAAAGAACCTCTATATTGTGGTATACTTTATAGGTAAGTTAATAGATACATTGAATTGAGTGGCCGTGCCACTCAATTTTATTAAAGGAGTTTATTTTGCAAGAAACTTTTGAAAAAATTAAATTAAAAGTAGAGGAAACTTTTAAAATCAAAGTGCTTTCAGTTAAGCAGACCACTGAGTTTGGTGAACCTTACATTTTAATTACTCTAGATACCAATTCCGTTAACTCAGACTTAATGGGCGAAATTTCTGAAACCTTGTCTTTAGAGTTTCCACAGCTAAGCACTTCACATGGTTTTTTAGTTGAGTCAAAAGGCCTGTATGTTTCGGCTAAAAATCAGGCTGAGTTTAAAAAGTACTTAGGTAAATCACTTTGCTTCACTTCACCTCAGTTTAAGGGTTGTGCTACACTGACTGAGTTAGACGAAGAACACGCTTACTTTGAAACTAAAGTTAAAGCAGTTAAAAAAACTCTGAAAATCAAATTTCAAAATCTTTCAAATATTACACTTGAGTAGTAATTTTTTTAAAAAAATAAGGAGAAAAAAATATGAAAAGAAAAGATTTAGTTGAACTAATTGACCGCATCACTACACTTTACGAAGTAGACCGCGAACGCGTTAAGGATGCTTTTAAAAGAGCGCTTGAGCTAGGTTGCTGCTCTGAACACGGAGTTGAGTCTTGCCGTGTAAACATTAACGAAGAGCGCAAAGAAGTCAATGTCTACACACAGCGCCTAGTAGTTTCAAGTTACTCAGAAGCACAACGTTTTGATGGCAAAAGAATTTCGCAAATTACTTTAGAAAAAGCCCACGAAAAGAAACCACGCGCTAAAGTTGGCGATATCATTGAAGAAGAGGTAGACCCACGTAAGTTTGGCTACAACGCTGCTAAAAAAGTTAAAGACCAGTTTAATATTTTAATTCGTGGCCTTAATCAAGAAAATATTTTTCAATATTTCTTAGATCAAGTAGGCCAAATTATTAGTGTTCGTGTAATTTCAACTGACGAAAAAGGTATTCGCGTAGACGTTGGCAGAGACATTTCTGCCTTTATTCCCTATGACCAACTACTTGAAACTGAAAACCCACATCAAGGTGAAACTTTAAAAGTTGTTTTAACCTCAGTTTCTAAAGAAAGAGAAATAAACTTAAAACTTTCTCGCAAAGCCCCTGAGTTAGTAGAGCGACTACTTGAACAAGAAATTCCTGAAATCAAAGAAGGAATTGTGGAAATCATCGGAGTTTCTCGCGAAGCCGGAGAACGCTCTAAAGTTTGTGTTAAGTCAAATCGCGAAAACATTGACCCGGTTGGTTCTTGTATTGGTGAAAACGGCATTCGTATCCGCAATGTTCGCCGTGCGCTTAACAACGAAAACATAGACTTATTTAAGTATTCAGAAAACCCTGAAGACTTAATTAAAAACGCACTAACTCCGGCAGAAATTGTCAAAGTTGTGGCAATTGACACCGAAAACTTAGCAGCAACTGCGATTGTAAAAGACGACCAACTATCTCTTGCAATTGGAAAAGCCGGCTTAAACGTACGTTTGGCAATGAACGCAATCAAATGGAAAAAAATAGACATTAAATCAGCCACTCAGGCCTACGAAGAGGGAATAGTATATTGATGCTAAATAACCCCCGCACTTGTGTGGTTAGTAAAAAGAAATTTATCAAGTGCGATTTAATTCGTTTTTTTGTTGAGTCTGGCGAAGTTAAGATAGACTTAGACCAAGTACAAAAAAACCGCGGGTTTTATATTGAAAAAAACCCCGAAATTACTTTTTTAAAATTTGCAAAAGCGATTTTTAGACAAACTAAAATAGAAGTCCAAGAAGAGCTTTTCTTGGAGTTTCAAAAACTTATTTTCAAGGGAAAGGAGAGTTAAAATGAGTATTAAAGTTAATAAAAATAAACAAAAAACCCAAAAAGTTGTCTACAATCAGGCTAGCACCATTGCAGACTACGCTAAACAAATCGGTATTTCTCCCATTGAAATTATTAAAACTTGTCTAAGTTTTAAAATTTTTGCCAATGTCAACCAAGTATTAGATAAAGACACTTTGACAATTATTTTTCAAGAACTTGGATATGAAGTTGTTGAAGACAAAAAAGAAGAACTAATTCAGTTTGATGAACACGTTCAAGCAGATGACCCTAAAGACTTAGTTAAGCGAGCACCAATCGTGACTGTAATGGGCCACGTTGACCACGGAAAAACTACACTGCTTGACACTATCAGACATTCCAGAGTGGCATCTGGCGAGGCTGGCGGGATTACTCAACACATCGGTGCTTACTCAGTAATTAAAAATAATCAAAAAATCACTTTTATTGACACCCCTGGCCACGCTGCGTTTTCAGAAATGCGTGCACGAGGGGCGAAAGTTACCGACATCGTTGTCTTAGTAGTTGCTGCTGATGACTCTGTGATGCCGCAAACCAAAGAAGCAATTGACCACGTGAAGGCCTGTGGAGTTAAGATGATCGTGGCTATCAACAAATGTGACAAGTTTGGCGTTAATCCAGACGGTGTACTTGGTGATTTGGCTAAGTACGATGTTTTAACTGAAAACTGGGGCGGAACTGTCCCAGTTGTTCAAATTTCTGCTTTAAAAAATCAAGGAATTGATGAACTCCTTGACATGATCTTACTGGTTGCTGACCTTGAAGATTTAAAGGCAAATCCAGCTCGCCTAGCCAGTGGTACTGTAATTGAAGCGAGAGTTGACAAAGGACGCGGCAATGTAGCGACTGTAATTGTTGAAAACGGAACTCTTAAAGTTGGCGACAACGCGGTAGTTGGAAATGCTTACTGTAAAGTCAGAACTATAGTTGACGCTAACGCCAAAAGTTTAAAGAAAGCAGAGCCAGCGGACGCTGTAGAAATTACTGGTCTACAAAGTTCGGTAAAACCAGGCGATAAGTTTATTTGTTTTGAAAACGAAAAAACTGCTAAACAAGTAGCAACTGAACGCGCTAACCGCGAAAAAACCCAAAGTTTAGTCACAAAACCAAAGTCTCTTGAAGACCTGCTTTCAAATGAGAAAAAAGTTTTAAACTTAATTATTAAAAGTGATGTCAATGGTTCAATTGAAGCAATTCGTGCACTACTTGCTAATTTAAAATACGAAGGTCTAGAAGTCTCAGTAGTTCGCGAATCTGTTGGCCAAATTAATGAAACCGATGTCTTGCTTGCCAATACTTCCGGCTCTATTTTGCTTGCCTACAACGTGCGTCCGTCTGCGCAAATTAGAGACCTTGCAAAATCTAAAGGTGTAGAAATTAGAACTTACAACATTATTTATCAAATTGAAGACGACATCAAAGCAGCACTGGAAGGCATGCTTGAACCTGAATACGAAGAAGTAGTACTAGGTTCTGCTGAAGTCAGAGAACTGTTTAAAGTCAAAAAAGACACAATTGCTGGTTGTTTTGTAGTTGCAGGTTCAATTACCAGAGACGCAAAAGTTCGCTTGCTTCGTGAAGGCAAAGTTATTTATGAAGGGGAAATTGAGACTCTTCGTCGTTTTAAAGACGACGCAAAAGAAGTTAAAACTGGCTTTGACTGCGGTATTAAAATCAAAGACTTTTCAGACATTAAAATAAATGACGTCATTGAGGCTTCTGTTTTAAAAGAAGTTGAAAGACCACAATAGGAAAAGCACATGTCATTGACTCACTTGCGAATGCAGTCTTATTTTCAAAGAGAGATTGCAAAGGCTATTAACAAAACAATAGTTGACGAAATTAGTGGCTATATTAACGTAGTTGACGTTAAACTTTCAAAAGATTTGTCAGTTTTGAAAGTTTTTTACATGATTTTTGACAACAAAAAAGAAACAGCAGTCTACACCCAAAAACTGCTTGATAAAAAAACCCCACAAATTAGACACGAGTTTGCTTTGGCTGTTTCTAAAAACTGCCGCAAAATTCCTGAACTAAGATTTGAAATAGATACAGTACTGGAATACGGCAACAAAATAGACGAAATTCTGAAAAACTTAAAATAATGTTTTTTATCTCGGTGCTAATTGCCCGTAGTTTTAAGGGCAGTTTAGAGACATACACCTATAAAGTAGAAAAAGAGTACAGAGAAGCGTTGTTTTTAGGGCAACGTGTTTTAGTAGACTTCGCAGGCTCTACGGTTTTAGGTTTTATTTTAGAAATTAAAACAGAAACTAGCGAAGACAGTAATATACTTAAGTTTTGCATTAAGTTTTTAGATAAAAGACCTGTTGTTTCTAATGAGCAGTTTAGTTTGTTTTTAGAGTTTAGTAAGTTAAGTTTTTTGCCAAAAATTGATATATTTTTAAGTTTAGTTTCACCTTTAGTTAACTTAAAGGCGATTGAAAAACTACACTTGTTTAATAAAACCACTAAAACTAAATTACCTTTTAAAAGCACAGAGCTAACTTTAACTAAAACTTTAAAACAAAAATACCAAAAAGAAATTGCAAATTTAAAAAAACAAAACTTAGCTAGAAACTACTTTACAGTTGAACAAAGTAAAACTAAAAAAACTCGTTTTTTTAGTTATTTTGCAGACCCACTTGAAATAAACAAAAAAAGCATCGAGTTTAACTTAATTGATACAACTGACAATTTACTTAACCAAGTTAACCTAGCTAAAACAAATGGCGAAAAAGTTTTACTTTGTTTAAAAAATTCAATTAACTTAGAGTACTTTGTTAACTTATTTAGCAGTCTATTAAAACCAAAAGAAATTTTAATTTACTCAGCAGATAAACTAAATACCAACGCTAAAGTTGCACAGTTTGAAAAAACAGTTGAAAAACCTGGGTTTGCACTTATCATTGGTTTTGAAAAAGCAATGTATCAGCATATTGATGGTTTAAAACATCTTATTTTAATTGATGACTTTTTCGAAAGCACTACAGATTTGGGTATTTTAACCTCAGAAGCCGCTAAAATTATTGCTAATTTAAAAGGTCTTTTAGTTTCAGTGTTTTCTTTAGTTCCGAGTTTTGACTTAGTTTACAAAACTAAGCCAAAAAACTTAAACTACTTAGCCGATTTAGGTGAAATCAAACAAGTTATAGTCACTGATTTACTTAAAAACTCAGACCTTTCTTTAGTGTCAAAAGAAGTTATTGCTAATTTGAAATATAATTTAGCCAATAACAAAAATACTTTGTTTTTAACAGATCACACGGTTTATGCTAACTTTGTTAAGTGTGCAGAGTGTGCAAATGTTTTAAGGTGTCCGCGTTGTTTTGACTACCTTAGATACGACAGCGTTCAGTCTTGTTATTTTTGTCAGTTTTGTAGTTTATATTTACCTAAAGAAATTGAATGCGAAGTTTGCCAAAAATCTGAGTTTTTAAAACTAAGTGTGGGAGCTCAGTATTTCTATCAGTATTTTTTAGAAAAACTAAATATAGCAAAACCAAATGATTTAGTAATACTTAAAGACTTTTTAGAAAAAAAGGAAATCAAAACCACAGATAGACTTGTTTTCTCAAATCTTGAAAACATTTCAATTGAGTATTTAATGTCAGTCAAAACGATTTGTGTGTATTTACCTGAACTACTTTTTAACTCAAAAAACCCATATTTTAATCACTTAAACTATTTAAAGTTAGCAAGAACTTTAAAATATGCTGCTCAGGCCAACGTTTACCTAATTTCAGAAACTAATACTACAGAACTTGACACCTTGCTAGCTAAAGATATCGCTCAGTTTTATAGACAAGAAGAAACTTACCGTAAAGAACAAGCGCTTACTCCGTTTGCCCAAACTTATATGTTGTACGCCGAAAGCAGTGCACTGTTTGAATTATTTAAAAAACTCTACAGTTTTTTAAAAACACTAGATATCGCTAACTTTTTGCAACCTGAAGAACTTTTTAAACATATTTTAAATAAAGACACCTATATTTTAAGAACTCGCATTTTTTCTAAAACTGATATTTATAAATACCTAGTTGAGAAATCTACTGAGTTTATGCAGGCAAACACTGATATCAAAATAAGGCTAAAAAAAGAGGGAATATGAAACTAATCTTGCTTGGAAATGACAACTTCACTAAAGAAATTTTAAATAAACTGATGTATCACTACGAAATTTTGGCGTTAGTTGTTAAAGCCTTGCCAAAATTTAACAAGGAAACCAAAGGTTTAATTGAGTTTGCCAAAGTAAATGGTATAGAAGTAATGTTTAGCTCTAACTTAAAAGAAACTTTACCAGAACTGCTTAGACTTAGTCCAGACAAACTAATCACTGCTTCTTTTGGAATGTGGATACCAAAAGAAGTGCTAAATGCTTTTGAAGTAATCAATGTTCACACCTCACTACTTCCAAAATACAGAGGTGGTGCTCCTGTTTTTTGGGCAATTTACAACCAAGAAAAATCTACTGGTGTTTCTATCATGCAAACTGTTTTAAAAATGGACGCAGGCCCTGTCTATAGTCAGGTAGAGGTAGAAATTAAAGAAACAGATAATTTCACTACTTTAAATCAAAAACTCGCAGAAGCAGGCGGAGACCTCTTAATTTCAGTTCTTACAAACTTAGATAAAATCAAGCCAGTTGAACAAAGCGAAAAAGACGCGACTTTTGCCTATATACCTGCAAAAAAACTGGAAAAACTTGATTTTATGCAAGACAATACTCAGGTTCTTGCCCAGATCAACGCAAACGCAGATAAACCAGGCGCTTACTTTTTGCAAAACAACACTATTTTTAAAGTCTTTAAAGCCGTGTTGTCTGAAAAAACCTTAGAAACAGGACTGATTGAAGTTAGCACTAAGCGTATGTTTATAGGCTGCGCAAAAGGTTCTATTGAAGTCCTTTTAATTCAAAAGGACGGGAAAAAAATCCTTTCGATTAAAGACTTTTTAAACGGTAATAACTTAAACGGGCTAAAAGCAAATTAGTTTATAAAAACTTTTAGTTAAAGCCAAATAAAGCACAGTTTGTTGTATAATTACTGTGTTTGTTGGTTCTGTAGCCAAGTTGGTAAGGCACGGCTCTGCAAAAGCCTCATCATCGGTTCAAATCCGTTCAGAACCTCCATTTGATTTATTTTTAAATACAACACACCTCCGTTGTATATATAAAAAAGGACAGCAATGCTGTCCTTTTTACTTAGTTAGTGTCGGTGACCAAACCAGTTACTAATCTAAAGTTTTTGCGTTTTTGCCTTTTTTAGTAGGCTTATCTTCGCTTTTTTCAGTGGCTTCGCTTTCCTTATTTACCTCAATTTGTTGCTTAACTGGGGAAATGAAAACTACACGCTCACCTATGATTTCAGGAATTTGGTAGTTTTTACCATTAATTTCGTTTTTTCTAATTTGTAGTCTGCCAATTACTCCCAAAACATCGCCTTTTTTGCTGTATTGTGGAACGATTGTACATAAATTATTTCTTAACTTAATGCTAATGTAGTCAGTGTCGTATGCTCCTTCTTGATTTTTAAAAGGGCGTCTGACAGCCAGCGTTAAGATTAAAATTTTTTGTCCATCTTCAAACTCATAAACTTTATCTTCATCAGAAACTACTCTACCCACAATCGTGACGTTGTTAATCATTTAATTTATACCTCCTTTTCAAAAACTAGTATAGATAGGCTACTAATTTTAGTCAAAGTCAGCAAAAAAAATGTGGTTTAACAAACCATTAACAACAAGACACATTTTTTAATAAAACCAGAAAAAAAGCGATATTTTTTTAAAATATCGCTTTACTTATTTTAAAAATAGTATTTTTAAAACAAATTAAATTAAAGGTCTAAATCAGAGTTTTGGTCTTTGATTTCAACATCGTAGTCGCTTTCTGAGAAATCTGAATACATTGAGTCTGTATTGTCGTAAATACTGTTTGTTTTTTCTTCTTGTAGTTGTTCTAATTTAATAACTTCAAAATCAACAACGTTCACACTATAGCGTGTTTTGTTAGTGTTAGTGTAGTTATCAACATAACTGTAGGCAGTAAAACGACCATGTAGAGAAATATATTGGTCTTTAACTAAACTTGCTGCGTCTTCGGCTTTTTGGCCAAAAAAATAAATTTTAAAGTTATCTCTTATTTCACCAAACGATCTTTTTACAGAAAGCACCATACTAGTAATTTGTCTGTCACCTGTTTTGTTTACAAAAGGCTCTGAAACTATTTGTCCTGATAGAAATATATTGTTCATTTCGTGTTTACCTCTTTAAAATTATACCACAGCTAAAACGGTTCAAATGTAGAAAAAAGTTGAGTTTCTAAGTAGTAAAGCGTCTTGGACTCCGTAACTAATTTTTAAACAATAATAGTGTTATTCCTTTTTAAAAACCTAAAAACCATACTTTTCACTTGAAAACAAACAAAAAAAAAAAACACTATGATTAAGATTGCCTGAAAAGATTGTTCCTACTATAAATTCTTTCTTGTGTTTTAGAATAGTTAGTCATAGGTTGGTTAACTTTGACTAAAATAACATCACAGTACTATTTATGTCCTATTAGTATAAAAAAATAATGTCTAAAACCCTGTTTTATCAACTTTACACAGTGCAAAAGAATATCAAAGGAGAATAACAATTGAGCGATTTGGTTAAAGAAAGTCTAACTATTTATGACGCAATAATTAAAATTAAAAACGATGAATATGTGATGCCTGTATTCCAAAGGCAATATGTTTGGAGTCTAGAGCAGATAGAAAAACTGTGGGACTCTATACTATTAGGCTATCCAATTGCCACATTTCTGTTTTGGCATATTAGTGATGATAATGTATCATCAGATACTTATTTCTGTAAGTTTTTGCGCGAAGCCATATTTAACTGTAGAAAACAGGCTGAGAGCACGAACTATACATTGTCAAAAATTGACTTAAATAAAACACATACCGCAGTTCTCGATGGTCAACAGCGTCTAACATCTATTTATCTTTCTTTATTTGGAGACGCTTTTATCAGACAAAAACATGCTAGAAAGAAAAGCAGTAGCGGGTTATTAGCAAAGCTTATTATTGAATTGGATAAGCACAAAACTTCAGTTGATGAAGAAGAGTATAACAGTAAAAAGTATGGCATTAAGTATACAGATAAAATTGGAATGCTTAGCCCAACACAGTTTGAGGTTAGGAAAATACTTAACCACGAGTTCCAAAATGAATTAACTCGGGAAAAGGCAATTGAAGATGCAATTAGGTACGTTAAACCAGATAGCAGGGAATATGCGAAGAACATCCTAAAATGCCTTTACAACAAAATTTTCATAGATAAAGTCGTCGGATATACAAATATAAAAAATGCAAAACAAGAAGACGCATTAGAGATGTTTGTTCGTTTTAATAGCGGTGGAAAGACTCTTCGCAAATCAGAAATTACGATGTCTATACTTGAGGCTTATTGGCCAGATGCTAAGACTAAGTTTGGGGAATTGTTAGTTGGTACTTACGCTGGATTTAGTTCAGACTTCATTATCCGTACTGCTCTTATGCTTTTTGGCGATGTTATTAAGTCTAATATCAATAAGCAAATTGCAGATAACCTTAAGAATAACTGGTGCGAATTTAAAAACACACTAGAGAATCTCGCATATGTATTAAATGAAATAAAAATAGATGTTAGTAGGTTTTCAAGTAGTTGGAACGTGCTACTTCCAATCATTTTTTCAATATACTACAACACACCAGGCTATAAACAAAACACACAAGGTATAAAAGCTTATTTAATTCGTGCTGTGTTGTTTACTTATTTTCAATCAGGCACAACAAGTAAACTTCATGAGATGAAGAGAAATATCTTTGAGTATAACCCGACTTTTACACTTGCAAATGTTTTACAGAGATTTTAAACTGTTGTGT
>CAUTSJ010000001.1:0-137748 GCA_963541505.1 uncultured Acholeplasmataceae bacterium | reverse complement strand
AAATGGTTTTTATGTCTTAAAAATCTTGTGCTAAATTTCTGAACTCAGGTTTTATTTTTTTGAGTAATTCACGCGTGTTTTGACAAGTATATTTGCGAAACTAAAAGGGACGCAAATATGCACAAAAAAATATTTAAAAAAAGATTTACACTGTATGTATTTTTAATAACACTTCAAGTTATTTTGCTTATTTTTTTCACAACTTTCTTTATTTTAAGACAAAATAGACTAAAGGTTGCAAAGCAAGGTAAAGAAATTAAGTTTTTTGACGTCAAAATTATGGGTGAAATTAAGTTTCCAGGAACTTATCGAGTGATGAAGGGCACAGAACTAGCATCTGTTTTAAACTATGCAGGCGGATATACGGAAAACGCAGTCAGGGATTTAGCAGAACAAACCAAAATCGACAGAAACCGTACTTTTTTAGTTAAAACTGATACAAAAGGCAAAATCACAAAAACTTATAACTTAAACACTGTAACTTACCGACAGCTGATTGAAATTCCAAAAATCACAGAAGAAATCGCGACAAACATATTAGTTAAGCAAAGAACTACTCAATTTAAATCAGTTGACGAACTACTTGAAATAAAAGGTATCGGTCCTAAAACCTTTGAACAAATCAAACCTTACTTTTTTGCAGATTAAAAATAAACTTTACTTAATTTTCCCGCTTACCGCAATTTTTTTAGTAGCATTAAAATTCCCACTTTTTATACTGATTTTACTTCCCTATATTTACTTTGCTAGAAAAGTAGTTTCACATAAATTTGTATTTTTCGTAATTTTATTTTTTGGATTGGTTTATTTGCTAAATTACTTACTATTTAGTTTTCCGTATCTTGGTAATTACTACTATTGTTTTCAAAAATCAGGTGATACCGCTTATTTAACAAATGGCTTTACTCGACTTGCTGTGTACGCTGAGTCAGACCTTCAGGTTGGTGATTTTATTAAAATAGATTCGCGTTTTTACTTTGCCAGAGAAGTGGATTTAAATCAGTTTTCAGAACAAATCGCAGGGCACTACTACATTAGACACAGCGCATCTTCGTTTAGTTTAAAATATTTATATTACTCGTATTATTTGACTAAATATTTAACCCTATTTCCTGAAAACATCAAAACTTGGCTTTCTACTTTTTTGCTGTCAGACCAGGTCGCAGACCTAGACACTCGCAGACTAATTTCGGGATATGGATTGACTTCAGTAATTTCGGCAAGCGGTCTTTTTATCGCATTTTTAATTACTTTAATTAAAAAAGTTTTTAATCATTTTTCGGTAAGTGAAAAAAAGCAGTTAATTTTTTTAACTGTTTTTTTATTTTGGATGCACTTTTCCAATCCCAAAGCCAGTAGTTTTAAGTTTGCCTTTTTTTACTTAATTTATTTAACTGCAAACCTAAAAAAATTTAAAATCAGTAAAATTAACGCACTTTCTTTAACTGGTCTGGCAGCATTTGTCTTAAATCCTTTTTCTGTATTTAACTACGGATTTGTTTTAACTTACATAATTTCGTTTTTTTCAATTTTAAACAAAGTAAACTTCAAATGGCAGCGTGGATATTTAAAAGTAAAAATTAAATCAAGCATTTATTTTTACTTAATTATTTTTCCGCTGAGCGTGAACTTTGGTGGTAAACTCAATTTAGTTACCTTGTTTTTTAGTAGTTTTATTTTACAGTTTTTAACTTATTTTTATTTTCCTTTAATTGTAATATTACTTATTTTTTATCCACTTGCATATGCCTTAGAATATCCTTATCGGGCGATTTTGACATTATTTAAGCATTCCAAAATGAACTTCTTAGAACCGAGTTTTCCTGAGTTTTCACCTTACATACTTGCACTTTATTATCTACTTTTAATATACTTAGTTTTTAGAAAAACTACCTATGTTTATCTAAAAAAATACATATTTATTTTTGCGTTATCTTTATTTAAAATAAGGTTTTTACTCACACCTTTACCCTGTTTAAAAACTGTACAAGAAAGCAATACAACGGCGATGATTTTAATTTCAAATGCTAAAGCCACGCTCATCAATCCTGCAAGCAAAACCCTTAGCACATTTAAGAAGCTTGGGCTTGTTTTTGAACCTGAAGTAATTTATACAGATCTGTTTTATTTTGAAAAAGAGTTATTTACCTTAAACGAAATTAACCCAAGTAAATTTTACTTTATAAAACTTCCTAAAACTGTGCAAGATAACTACTATTTTTTACCAAATAACTTCCAAATTGGGAAATTTGAGTTAAACTTGCTGCACACAACTAAAACTTATGAACATGCTAGTAACCGAGGTCCGGTGTTAGAACTTAAACACCAAAAAGTTTCGTTAGTTTTTCTAAACTCAACATCCCACTCAAAACTTAACTTATTTTTCACTGAATACAAAGACTTAAAACCTACCTATATTTTTGCCAGACCCAAAAGCGCAGCAACTGAACCTTATTTTCAAAACAAGTTGCGCTATGTTAAAAACATAGCAACTACCAAAATTTCAAACACCTATTTTTTAACTAAAAACGCAGTCTTTAGATACAGCGAGCAATTCATGTTTTTACAAAAACTCTAAAATTATAACTTTATTTTGAAAACCATCTAAAAAAGCAGAAAACAACCTGATTTTTGGCTAAAAATGTTATAATTAAGCAGTTAAATTAAGGAGAAAAAATATGAAAAAAGTCTTTTCAACTACGATCGGTGGTCGTAGTCTAAGAGTAGAGATTGGCGAAGTTGCCAAACAAGCACAAGCCTCTGCTTTAGTTTATTATGGAGATACTTGTGTACTTTCTACAGTTTGCTCAAAAGCAAATGAAAACCCACTGCAAGATTTCTTTCCATTAATGGTAATTTACCAAGAAAAAAAATACGCTGGTGGTAAAATCCCTGGCAATTTTATGCGAAGAGAAGGAAAAGGTTCAGAATACGAAACTTTAATGTCTAGACTAATTGACAGACCAATTCGTCCACTTTTTAAAGAAGGATATAAAGACGAAGTGCAAGTTGTCAACACTGTAATGTCTTTTGACGAAGTCTGCTCAGCACCGCTTACCGCAATGGTTGGCTCATCTATTGCCTTGTCTGTATCTTCACTACCTTTTGAAGGACCAATTGCTGGTGTTTGCGTTGGTATGATTGACGGTCAGTTTGTAGTCAATCCATCTATTGCTGATTTAAAAAAATCTAGTTTAAACTTAACAGTTGCTGGTACTAAAGACGCCATTAACATGGTAGAAGCCGGAGCAAATGAGTTAAGCGAAGAGACTATGGTTGAAGCAATTTTATTTGCGCACGCTGAAATTAAGAAAATTTGTGCATTTATCTCATCAATTCAAGCCGAAATTGGTGAGGCTAAAAAACCAGTTGAAATCATTGTATATAACCCTAAATTAGTTGGTGAACTTGAAAAAAACTATGCTAAAAAAATCAAAACCGCACTTTTGGTTTTTGACAAACAAGAACGCGACTTAGCGCTAGAGACTTTAAGAGCAGAAGTCATTGAACTTTACTCAAAACAATACGATAGCCTAAATCTAGATGAAGACACTCGCAAACTTTACGATAACGAAGTGTTTTTGGCATACGAAGACTTAGTTAAAATTGAGTTTAGAAAACTTATTACTGTTGACAAAATCCGTCCTGATTCAAGAAAAGTCAAAGAAATTCGACCACTTTCTTCAAGACTAGACATTTTGCCAAAAGCCCACGGCTCTGCACTGTTTACTCGTGGCCAAACTCAGGCATTAGCAGTTTTAACTTTGGGTGGCGAAAAAGACAAACAAATCATTGATGACCTTGGTTTTGAAGAAGACAAGAGATTTACACTACACTATAATTTCCCACCTTACTCAGTTGGCGAAACCGGCAGATACGGAGCACCTGGACGCCGAGAAATCGGACACGGTACTTTAGCGCGTCGCGCAATTCTTCCAATGCTTCCATCTGAAGAAGAATTTCCATACACTATTCGTTTAGTTTCAGAAATTTTGGAATCTAACGGTTCGTCTTCAATGGCAACAGTCTGTGGCTCAACCTTGGCCTTAATGGCAGGCGGTGTACCTTTAAAGGCACCCGTTGCAGGTATTGCAATGGGTCTAATTAAAGAAGGTAAAAACTACACAATTTTAACCGACATTCAAGGTATGGAAGACCACCTTGGCGACATGGACTTTAAAGTTGCCGGAACCAAAGCCGGTATCACTGCTTTACAAATGGACATTAAAATTGACGGAATTGACAAAGCCATTTTAACCGAGGCTTTAGCCGACGCTAAAGAAGCGCGTTTTGCTTTACTTGCACACATGCAAACAACAATTGCAGAGCCAAGAAAAGAAGTTGCAGACTGCGCACCACATGTCAAAGTTCTTACCATCAACCCAGATAAAATTAAAGATGTAATTGGCAGTGGCGGAAAAGTAATTAATCAAATCATTCAAGACTGCGGAAACTGCGATATTGAAATTTCTCAAGACGGAAAAGTGGTAATTAGACACCCTGAGGCTAAATACATCCAAATGGCTTACGACAAGGTATATAACTTAACTCGCGAAGTTGAAGTTGGTGCAGTTTACGAGGCAAAAGTTACCAGAATTGAAAAATATGGGGCTTTCGTTGAACTTTGGCCAGGTACAGAAGGTTTAATGCACATCTCTCAAATCGCGCTGGAACGCATTGAAAAAGTAGAAGACGTGCTTTCACTTGGCGACCAAATTTTAGTTAAATGCATCGGCATTGACGAAAAAGGTAGAGTTGACCTTTCCAGAAAAGAAGTTTTAAAGAAAAACAAAACTAAATAGTTTTAACTTAAAGTAAAAAAAATACACAGACAATCGAGCGGAAACGTTAGGAAAGTCCATGCTAGCACTGGCTGTGATGCCGGTAGTGATTGTGCCAAGGCAATAAATAATCTTGGGCAAGGCAACGCACTGCCTTGACGACGAAAATGTTTATTTTCATAAAGTGCCACAGAGACGAGTTGATTTAGTTCAAGTGAAACGGGTAAACTCCACAAGCTAGAAACCCAAATTTTGGTAGGGGAACCGCTTTTGTTTCAAATTAAGAAGAGACAAACGGAATGCATATGCATTAGATAAATGATTGTTTAAATACAGAACATGGCTTATTATGTATTTTTTTTTTAAAAAAAGACTGCTTTGTAAAGAGTTTAACTTTGCAGGCAGTCATTTTTATTTACTAATCTAAATAATATACACAAATAATTTTTATTTTTTTAAACTTAAAGAGGTGAAAAATGCTAGTTTTCTTTATTTTTATATGTTTAATAGTTTTGCTTTTAGCACTAATTTTTTTAGCCTTTTTAATAAGTTCGCTAAGAAAAAAGCAATATTATGATTTTGTTGATAAACATAGTTTAGGTTTGAAGAAATTAAGAGAGCTTAATTTAGAGTATCAGTTTCTTAAAGTTGAAAACTTTAATTTAGAAAAAATTTACGATAATGAACATTTCTTTGAAATAGTTCAACCTGTTGATCTTTTAATTTATGAGTTAAGGTTTTTAAAAACAAGAGTAAAAGAAAACATACAATATGCTAAGGTAAATCAGAAAAAACACGGAATTTATTTAAAAAGAGTTAAAAATGAATGTCTTATTTTTGACTTTGACACTGCCATTCCTTTTAAAAATACACAATACTTAAAACAAGTATTGACAAACGTGATATCTAGAGGGGTTAAAAAACCAGTAACTGAGTTTTCTATTTTAGTTAAAATCTACAGGTCTTTAATAAATGGACATCTAGTTAGCTATAAAAAAGATGTATTTGACAGCGAGACAATTGTTGAACTTATCGGAATGATTGAAGAAAAACAAGGAGATTATTATCTGAATCCAGAAATTTGGGATTCAATTTCTAAAGTAGAAAGAGCACGAGTTTCAAATAAAGTTAGATTTGCGATTTATGCACGCGATAACTATCGTTGTGTTAAATGCGGCGATACCGAAGACTTAGAAATTGACCATATATATCCAATTTCTAAAGGTGGAAAAAGCGGTTTAAATAATTTACAAACACTTTGTCATCACTGCAATTATCAGAAAGGCAACCGCATTTAGATAAAAGAAACTAGTTCATAATCTGTTATTTAGCGTAGTAGACAATTAAAAGAATAATAAAAACTAAAAAGTGTGTTAAAGCGATTAAGAAATTAGAAATATAGTAGAAACGCTTAATTGGTTTTTCTGTCCATCTTTGACAGTATTCAAAATAAGTCTCTCCCAGTTTTTGTCCAGTTAAGACAGTAAAAAAAGACTTAGTTCCGTAAAAAAGTGGAGACAGTATATTCTTATTGGCCATCAAAATCACCCAGCCAATAAAGAAAACAAAAACCGTTGAAATAGTAAAGGCATTCAGCCAACTTGTGAGGTTGTAGTTGCTTTGCCAGTTTAACGCTAAATAAACAATTAACGCTGAAAAAATTACTTCAAAAAATAAAGCAAAAAGGTAGCCTGCTTCTAAGAAAGTAAAGTTTCTTTCTTTTAACTTAACAAAATAAGTTTGTTTAACTCGGTTTAATTTAAGTTGATCTACTTCGCCTGACATTTTAAAATTTCTCCAATTTTATTTAAAGCAGCCGTTGGCATACCAACTACATTTAAGTAGTCTCCAGTAATTTTTTCAATTAAATTGTTTTCCTTATCTTGAATACCGTATCCACCCGCCTTATCAAAAGGTTTAGCAAGTTCTATGTATTTCTTAATTTCTGCTTCGCTATTTTTCTTAAAATGAACGTAAGTTGTTGCTTGAAACGAATAGACTTTGGCTTTGTGAATTATTGCCACTCCGCTAACTACTTTGTGCTTTTTACCATTTAACATTTTTAACATCTCAAAGCAACGCTCAGCGGTTTCTGGCTTTCCTAAAATTTCGTTTTCCAAAACTACTGTGGTATCAGTTGCCAATACTATATCGTCTTGAGATAAGTTTTCTTCTTCAAGAACAGATTTTGCTTTAAAATATGCCTGTATAGTCGCGTAACTACGCCAATTTACAGCACTTATTTTGCTTTCATCCCAACTTGGTTTAACGGCTTTAAAATCAAAATTATGTTCAGTTAAAATTTGAATTCTGCGTGGTGAATGGCTGGCTAAAATTAACATAATTACCTCTTGTTTTTGTGAAAAACACCTATCTTGCTTGTGTTATAATATTATATATTAAATAAAGAAATTATGAAAAAAATTTTAAATACATTAAAAAAAATCCAAACATCATACCCAGACAAAACTTTTACTTTAGCAGTATCTGGTGGGGTTGATAGTATGGTTTTACTAGACGCAGCAATTAAAATAAAACTAAATTGCGTTGTAGTAAATTTCAATCACCATAAGAGAAAAGCCAGTGAAAAAGAAGCAAAATTAGTTGAGAAAACGGCTCACGTTAACAACTTAAAAGTAGTACTTAAAGATATTAAAATTGAAAAAAATAGTAATTTCCAAAAACTCGCAAGAGACTGTAGAATAGCCTTGTTAAAAGAAATTGCTAAGGAAAACAACACAAACTTAATCGTGACTGCTCACCACTTAAATGACCTTGCTGAAACTATGGTGATGAACTTCGTCAGCCAAGGTATGTTTAAATCACTAAGTGGTTTTGACGCTAAACACGAAGACGACGGATTTATTTTTTTAAAGCCTTTTAAAGAAATTAAAAAATCAGAGCTGTACGAATACGCAAAAAATCACAAACTCAATTTTTTTGAAGACGAGAGTAATTTTAAAAACAACTACACGAGAAACCGATTTAGAAACTTAGTTATTCCTGAACTAGAAAAACAAAACCCTAAACTGACAGACAGAATGTTTTTGCTTTCAGAAATTTTTCAGTCACTTGACTCAAGCCTTAAAAAAACTGCTCTTGACTTTATTCAAAACAAAGACATTTTTACAATTCCTGAATACTTAAAACATCCTTTGCACATTAGACTATATATTTTGACAGAACTATTAAAACAAAACAAAGTCTTTTTTAATTTAAAGAAAATTAGGCAAATTGATAAGTTAATTTTAAGCGCTCGTCCAAACGGTGAAATCAAATTAAGCGATACTTGGTTTTTTAAAAAAACTTACGCGGATTTTTCGCTAAAAAAACAAGCAAATTCGCCACTATTATATAAATATAATATAGATAATTTTTGTTTTAATTCAAAACACCCACAAACCAGTTTAATAAACTGTATAATTGAATATAGTACTGGTGCGCTTAAACTACCTTTTTTTGTCAGAACTCAAAAGCCTGGTGACTTACTTAACTACAGTTTCGGCAAAAAATCTGTAGCCAAGTTGTTTAAAGATGCCAAAGTACCACTTTATTTTAGAAAGCAATATCCGATTTTAACAGATTCAGCCGACCAAATTATCTACATTCCAAAACTATATAAAAACGACACTCTTGGGGTTGGCGAAACTCTTAAAATTGAGTTTATAGGTGAACTATGCGAAATTTACTCAAAAAAGATATTCAAAAAGTCCTAATTTCTCGCTTTAGTATCAAAAGACAAATTAAGCGAGTAGCAAACGAAGTTTCCAAGGCTTACTTTGACAAGACTCCGCTTTTGATTGGCATTTTAAACGGCTCTGTTCCTTTTTTAACTGAGCTTTCTTTGAATTTATCTATTAACTGCGAAATTCAGTATATGTCTACGAAATCTTATTTTGGTGGAACTGAGTCAACTGGCAAAGTTCTGCTGAACTCTAGTATGCTTCCAGATGTCAAAGACCGAGATGTATTGATAGTTGACGATATTATGGACTCAGGAATAACTCTTAACTTAATTAAAGAAACGCTTCTTAAAAACGGAGCAAAAACCGTTAAGACAGCGGTACTTTTAAACAAAATCACGAAGAGAAAAGTAGAAATTGAGCCTGATTTCGCTGCTTTTAAAATTCCTGACCTTTTCATTGTTGGATTTGGTCTGGACTACAAAGAACTTTACCGTAATTTGCCCTACATTGCTTTACTCAAACCCAGCGTTTTAAGTGAGCAGAAAGGATAAGACTGATAAATGAAACCAAATAAACCAAATAAACAACCTAAAAAATTCAATTTATTTTCAAACAAAAGTTTTTGGATTAACTTAATTGTTACTGTAATTGTCGTAATTTTTGTAATTAGAATTAGCAGAAGAATTTACGATAATTTAAAAGTAAAAGTAGCCTACGCGGAACTTAAAACTCAACTGGGCGCGAAAAACGTGGCACTTGGCTACGATAAGTTTGACGACTCTCTTAAAAAATATTTAGAAAAACAACTAATTAAATCAGAACTTACCGTCACTCACCTAAGCATCCGTGAAACTGCAGCAGGTAACTTACACATTGACTTTAGATACCAAAAAAATGGCAAGCAAATCAGAGCCACTGTTTACGAGCGAATTGATCGCACGCAGGCCAGTGAAATTAGACACATTGTTGAGTACTACAACTCAACTGACAAAAAGATACTTTATAGCAACGTTCTTGAGTCTAGTTTCAATATTTTTTCGTTTATTTTGTCTGCATTGCCTTTTGTAATTAGCGGTTTGTTTTTGTATTTGATTTACAAATCATACCAGTCAATGAATCAACAAAACCTAGATATTGTCAACAGCGACGTTAAAACTGCGAAAACCAACGTGACTTTTCAAGATGTTGCTGGCTTGGATGAAGAAAAATATGAACTGCAAGAAATTGTAGACTTTTTAAGAGATCCGGCTAAATACACCAAAGTTGGCGCGAGAGTTCCAAAAGGTGTGCTTTTAGTTGGGCCCCCTGGAACCGGTAAAACTTTGATGGCTAAGGCTGTCGCAGGTGAGGCCAATGTTTCTTTTATTTCGCTTTCTGGTTCTGAGTTTGTCGAAATGTTTGTCGGAGTTGGGGCTAAACGTGTTAGAAACTTATTTGACACCGCAAAGTCTATCGCGCCTTGCATCATTTTTATTGACGAAATTGATGCAGTTGGACGCCAAAGAGGTTCAGGTATTGGCGGCGGGCACGATGAACGCGAACAAACCTTGAACCAAATTTTGGTAGAAATGGATGGATTTTCAACAAACTCTGGAATTATCGTGCTAGCGGCTACCAACCGCTCAGATGTACTTGACCCAGCACTCCTTAGACCTGGCCGCTTTGACCGCCAGATTACCGTGTCTCTGCCTGACTTAAAAGGTAGAACTAAAATCCTTGGAGTGCATTCTAGAAACAAAAATCTGGCAGCCGAGGTTAATCTTGAAGACCTGGCTCGCCGCATTCCTGGCTTTTCTGGGGCTGACATTGAAAACTTAATGAACGAGGCTGCCTTGCTTGCAGCACGCGCTAACCGAGTTGAGATTACCATTTCAGACTTAGACGAAGGTGTGGACCGCGTAATGATGGGACCGGCTAAAGTTTCTCGCAAGTATTCAGAAACCGAGAAAAAAATAGTTTCCTACCACGAAGCCGGACACGCCGTAATTGGTCTGCTTCTTGAGTCTGCAAATGAAGTTCAAAAAGTCACAATTATTCCGCGCGGAGAGGCTGGTGGATACAACTTAATGATGCCAAAAGAAGAGTCTTTCTTTCAAACCAAAGAACAACTTACTGAGTCAATTACCGGATTTTTAGGAGGCCGAGTTGCCGAAGAAATTAAGTTTGCCTCAGTTACAAACGGAGCGCATAACGACTTTGAAAAAGCCACTCAAATCGCGCGTGCGATGGTCACACAATACGGAATGTCTGAACTTGGCTTTGTCCAATACGAAAAAGCGGGGTCTCAAGTGTTTTTAGGCCGTGACTACTTTAGTGAAAAGAATTTTTCGGACACAGTAGCCCACGAAATTGACCTTGAAATTAGAAAACTCATGAATGAATGCCACGAAAAAGCGAAATCCTTAATTTTGGCAAATCTACAATTACTTGAAGCGATTGCCTATTACTTAAGAGAGGTGGAAACTCTGACTCGTGAAGACATTCACGAAATTCACGAAACTGGACACCTTGAGCGAGTAGACATGCAAAAAGGCGAGACTCCTGACTTTGCAAAACTTGCCAAAGAAAACTTAAATAAACCTAAAAAAACTACTGCTAAAAAAACTAACACAGAAAGTGAGGCTAAGTAAGTAAATGCAAGAACTTCAATTAACTGACCAAGAACAAGCAAGACGAGATAAAGTCATAAAGTTAAAAGAACTTGGAATTGACCCATTTGGCCACGCTTTTAAAACAAACTCTAACACTAAAGAAATATTTAAAAAATACCAAGATTTTTCTGGCGAGGAACTTGAAAAACTAAACAAAAAAGTCAAAATTGCTGGCCGCGTTGTTTTAAACCGTGCACAAGGTAAAGCCGGTTTTATGCACATTCAAGACCGCTTTGGCAAAATTCAGTTGTATGTCCGCAAAGACAACATCAAAGAAACTGATTTTCAGGCCTGGAAGTTAACAGATCTTGGTGACTTTGTTGGCATTGACGGTGTAGTTTTTAAAACCCACACTGGCGAACTTTCGGTAAGAGTATCTAAGTACACTTACTTAACTAAAGCCTTAAAACCACTGCCTGACAAATTCCACGGTCTACAAGACGTTGAAGAAGGTAGACGCAAACGTTATCTTGACTTAATAGTTAACCCAGAAATCAAAGCAGTTTCTTTCATGCGTCCAAAAATTATTAAAGCCTTTCGCGATTTTTTTGACAAAAAAGACTTTATAGAGGTAGACACTCCAGTTCTGCACCCTACGCTTGGCGGAGCCGCTGCTCGTCCTTTTGTCACTCACCACAATGCTCTAAACATGCCGTTTTATTTAAGAATTGCCCAAGAAATTCCTTTAAAGAAACTAATTGTGGGCGGGATGGAAAAAGTCTACGAGATTGCTCGTCTATTTAGAAACGAAGGGATGGACTCAACTCACAACCCTGAGTTTACGACCCTGGAAGTCTACGAGGCTTATGCTAATTTAGACACTATGATGGAACTTTGTGAAACTAGTTTTCGTGAAGTTGCCAAAAAAGTCCTTGGCACAACTAAAGTTCAGTTTGGTGAGTTTGCGTTAGACTTTGCAAAACCTTTTGCTCGTCTACACATGGTAGATGCTGTCAAAAAATATGCAAATGTTGACTTTTTTGAAATTAAAGACTTTGAGACCGCTAAAGCACTTGCAGATAGTCACCACATCAAAGTTGAGCCACATTTTGAAATTGGGCATATTATAAATGCTTTTTTTGAAAAGTATGTTGAAGACAAACTAATTGAGCCAACCTTTATCTACGGACACCCAGTTGAAATTTCACCACTGGCCAAAAAAGGACCAGACCCTCGTTTTACTCGTCGTTTTGAGGTGTTTATTGTTGGAAAAGAATACGCCAACGCCTACTCTGAGTTAAACGATCCACTTGATCAACGCGCACGTTTTGAAGCGCAACTTAAAGAGCGAGCATCCGGCAACACCGAGGCTTGTGAACTAGATAGTGAGTTTTTAGAAGCCCTAGAATACGGAATGCCACCAACTGGAGGTCTGGGTATTGGACTTGACCGCTTTATTATGTTACTTACCAACCGCCAATCAATTCGCGATGTTATTTTGTTTCCGCACTTAAAACGCAAAGACATTAAATCAAATAAGGAGTTTGATGATGAGAAATAAAAAAATCTTTTTTCTACTTGCTTTATTATTTAGTTTACTTGCCCTACTTTCTACCTTGGCAGTTTTACTTTACATCGTAATTTCTCGCCAAGAGTCAGTATATTCAATTATCCCTACTTTCTTTTTCTTAGTTTTTTTAATTTCTACGCTAATTTTATACAACCGCTTTCAGCAAAACGAAGTGCAAAATCTGCTTAGCCACTTTAAAGAACGAGATGTTTTTTCGTTTGCTGCCAAAACTTCCGTATGCAAACATGCCGCTTTTGAAATCAAGGCAGACAGAGTAGAATTGGTTACTTTAAACAAAGCAAAAGAAGAAACCGTACTTTTTACCTTTTTAAATCAAAATATCGCTAAAGTTGAGCCAAAAATGCAAAAAGGCACACCAAGACTAGTTTTTATCTTTAATGAAAGCATTTCATACCTTGGCAAAGAAACCAAGGTAGTTTCACTAAAAGTTAGTGAAATTCCGACCAAAGTTAGCAAAAATGTTCGTTTCTTAACTTACCTTTCTGAACTTAACTTAAACTAGGTAAACTATTTTTAAAACCTTTTTTAATTTTAATTTGTGAACGCTTACCTAAACGTTTTTTTAGTTATACTACTTTGCTTACTTGCTTATTTATTTGGCTCAATTCCTTTCGGCTTAATTTTTAGCAAGAAGTTTAAAAACGCAGACATAAGAACAATGCATTCTGGAAACATTGGCGCAACCAATGTTTCCAGAGTTCTTGGCTTTAAACTAGCGTTTATAGTTTTTCTTTTAGATGTTTTAAAAGGTGCGCTTTTTATAGCCTTTGTTTTAATCCTTTACTTTATTAACGCAGACATGTTTGAGCCTTTAGTTCAAGTTAAAACTAAAGCAACATTAGTGTATATCTATCCGCTTTATGGTTTGTTTGCCGTCTTTGGCCATCTTTATCCTGTCTATTTAGGCTTTCAAGGTGGCAAAGGTATCTCTTCGCTATTTGGGTTTTTGCTAGTCGCTTTTCCGTTAGTCGGTTTAATTTACGTCCTTACTTTTTTAACAGTTTTCTTTTTGTTTAAAAAGTTAGTGTCACTTGCTTCTTTACTGGCTGTATTTTTTAGTTTTATCGCACTTTTGTTGTTCAGAATATTTAGCCCTAACTTAATCTACAGACAAATGTCTAAAAGTTTGCTAAGTTACTCGCTTGAATTAGCAGTAGTTTTTCTGCTTTCTTGTCTAGTTATTTTAAAACACCGCATAAACATTTTAAAATTGATTAAAGGCAAAGAAAAAGGCACCAATATTTTTAGCAACCAAGTCGAAAAAACACCTGAGTAATTTTTTTATTTTAGCCTTATAAAGCAATAATACATAAATAAGACAAAGGACTAATCTTAGGCAAAAAACTAGCAAGTTAGCAAAATAATTTTAAAAATATTTAAAATACGCTATAATTAAGTCGGTCTAAAAACGCCTACATAGTACAGTGGTAGTACGTAGCAATGGTAATGCTAAAACTAAAGTTCAATTCTTTATGTAGGCACCATTTTAAAAAAACTAGTTATTGCTTGTATTTTTTTAAAAATCAAGCTATACTATTTTAGTATTGGCCCGTTGGAGAAACGGTTAACTCACATGCCTTTCACGCATGCATTTATGGGTTCAAATCCCGTACGGGTCACCAATTTTAAAAATAATTTACTCAAGGCAACTTGAGTATTTTTTTTAAATAAAACTAGATACCAGAGGTGTGTTTGTGAATTTATTTGAGTTTAAAGAGACAAATTTATTTGAAATTAGAAAAAATGTGCGGTTATCTAGACAATATTTTTATATTTTCAGCAAACTATATGTTGGTAAAAAAGTTTCTACGCTTTACAGCAGATTTAAAGAGGGTTTTAATTTCCCAATGAAGGCAAAGAAATTTGAGTATATTCTTCAGCACGATTTTAAAATAGACGAAGAAACTAAGTTAATTTCAGAAAAAACTAAAAAGTATGAAAACAATGTAACTTCTATTCAAGTGGCGTCTCTAAGTTAAATGAAACTGCAAGAAGTTATAAAAACCTAGCAACTTCTGCTAAAGAAATTCAAGGCTTTAATTTTGTTTGGTTCACAGACGGAGCAGGATGGAAGTTAGCAAAGAATAATCTAGAGGATACTTCAGAAGTTTTAAACGAACTTTTTAACTTAAATGATTTGAAAAACAACATCATAATTGATTTACTTAAAAACCGTTTTTAGTCTAAAATTAGTTTTAAAAAAAGCAATTTTAATTCAGATTTAAAATTGCTTTTTTATCTTAATTTAAATTGAAAAAAAGTCAAAATTGCAGTATGATATTGATAGACTTGCCAAGTCATTTAAAGATTTTTCAGGAGTAGGAAATAATGAGTATAAACGAATTTTTTGAAACGAATTTTGACTTTTCGCCAACATTTGTTAATTTTAAGCAAACTGACGAAAAACTAGAAGTCACCATTAGGTTAAAAGAAGTAATTTCATATTCTGATTTTTTTTCACTTAACAAAGAAACTTTTAAATTTTTGCAAAATGCGGAAGCACCAAAAAACACAAAACTTATTTTTACCTACGAAACCTACTCTAAATTAGATGTGCACTTTCTTAGTTATTTTCAGGCTCAAATTAAAAGTTTCAATACAAATGACCCTGTAAATAAACGCTTTCTTGAAGTTGTTTTAAAATCTGAGTTTAAAGTTGTTGAAACCAACAAAACTATAGACATTACAGTTGACGCAAATACGCTTAACTGGGCTATTAAACAGAACTTAAGCAAAACTTTATTTAATTCTTTTTCTAACTATTTCGGCTTACCTTTTATCTTTAATTTTCAAAAAAGACCGGTTAGTGAAACCACTTTTGAATTAAACACTCAGTCCGAAAACGTTCAAACTGGTTCAAATCAAGCATACACTCAAACTGTGCGTTCAAACCAAGGTTATTCAAGACGTCGTAGCTACTCTTTTAGAGATGACCTTTCTTTAAAGAAATTAAAAGAAATTCCTTATGACAACTACGAAGTTACAAAAAAACAAAATCAAGGCGAAAGTCTGGTTTATAAGTTCCACGTTACTGTGGTAGAGACAGAAATTAGAAAACTCAAAGACGGCAAGTATACCCTTCTTCAAATGACTTTAGAAGACGAGACCGACGCTATTTTGGCCAAGAAGTTTCTATACAACCAAGAAATCACAGAGGCTGAAAAAATTCAGCCTGGCACTAACTTAAAAATTATTGCAGAAGTTCAATACGACACATATGCTGCCGACGTTGTTTTAATGCTTAAAAACTTTGAAATTATCGACAAAGAAAACGAAGACGAAGAAAACACATTGTTTACTCGCCAAGATAAAGCAGAAAACAAGCGAGTTGAACTACACGTTCAAACTAAACTTTCTAACATGGACGGAGTTGGTGAAATTAAAGACTACGTAGCCTTGGCTAAGTCTTTTGGACACAAAGCCATCGCGGTTACTGACTCTGGCGGAATTTATGCATACCCACAATTTGCACAAGCCTGTAAAAAAGCCGAAATTAAACCAATTTACGGCGTGCAAATGCCATACATTGACGACTCTTTTTACATTAAAAAGGGAGATTCAGACGCCTTGCTTAAAGACCTTACTTATGTGGTATTTGACTTAGAGACCACCGGACTTTCTATAGTTAATGACAAAATTATTGAAATCGGTGCAGTTAAAGTCAAAAACGGACAAATCATTGACAGATTTCAGGCGTTTTGCGATCCTGATGAGAAGTTAATTGAGTTTGTCTCAAACTTAACTAACATTACCGATGAGATGCTAAAAGGTCAACCCAAAATTGAAGTTGTCTTGAAAGACTTTATAGAGTTTGTCAAAGACTCAGTGTTAGTTGCCCACAACGCATCGTTTGACTGCTTAAATGTGCTTTATAAAGCTAAAGTTTTAAAATATTCGTTTGGAGAAAATGTACTCTATATTGATACTCTTAACTTAGCTAGATATCACTACTCAGACCAACTTAAGCGTTTTAACTTAGGTACCCTGTCTCGTTTCTTTAAAATCAACTTAGAAAACCACCACCGCGCGATAGATGACGCCGACGCTACCGGGCAAATGTTTATCAAAATGCTTGAAGACCTTGCACAAAAGAACATTAAGACCTTCAATGAATTGGAAACCACTGTAGATCGCAGTAAAACTTACTTACACCAAATGCCGTTTGCGGTGGATTTTTTGGTCAAAAATCAAACCGGTTATAAAAATCTATTTAAGTTAGTAACTTCTGCTTTAACTGAGTACTTTCACCAAAGACCCCGTGTACTTGCATCTGAGTTTGAAAAATACAAAGAAGGTTTGTTAATTGGTGCAAACGGAGCAGGTGAACTTTGGTTTGATGCTCTAAACTCAACTGACGATGTTTTGGACTCACATATTTTAAAATACGACTACGTTTTAGTTTATCCGCCTAGTTGTTTTTCACACCTTAAAGACAACATAGCCGGTGGGATGCAGGCAATTAAAAATGCAATTTCCAGACTAATTTGGCACGCCAAAAAGTTAAAGAAAACCGTAGTTGCCTCAAGTAATCCACATTACTTAAATAAAGAAGACCAAATTTACTATCAGTTTTTTATCAGAACTCCTTTAGTTGGTGGAGGCCGCCACGAACTTGCTCAATACGAAACCACCCCTGACTACTTTTTTCAGACAACCGACGAACTAAGTGCAGAGTTTGCATTTTTAAACGACGATAAACTAATCAAGGAAATTGTGGTTGAAAACTCAAATCAGATAGCTGACTTAATTCAAGACATTAAGGCTTTTCCAGAAGGGCTGTATTCATTTTCAGACGACTACTTTAAAGACCAAGGCATTCCTTCAATAGAAGGTGAGTTTAAGCGCTTAATTTCTAAAAACCTTGAGCAAAAGTATGGCAAAAACCCCCACCCTTTTATTTTAGACAGAGTAAAAAGAGAACAAAATACCATTCTTAAAAATAACTTTGCCTCAATTTACTACATGTCTTATTTACTTGTCAAAAAGTCTAACGACGACGGATATGTGGTAGGTAGCCGTGGTTCAGTTGGCTCTTCTTTTGTGGCAACAATTTTAGGGATAACTGAAGTCAATCCTTTGCCTCCGCATTACTTTTGTCCAAAAGGTTGTTTCCAGGTTTTTAAGTTCAACGAAGACTTAAAGAAAGACTACGCCACTACTGAGTTTGACGAAATGTTTAAAGATGACTTAAACGAAGCAGACGATGGATACGACTTAAAAGAACGAGACTGTCCGGTGTGTGGAGCGAAATTAAACCGAGATGGACACGACATTCCGTTTGAAACCTTCCTTGGTTTTCAAGGCGACAAAACTCCAGATATCGACCTTAACTTCTCAGGTGAATACCAAGCACAAGCGCACGAGTATGTTCGCACCCTACTTGGAGCAGACCACGCCTTTAGAGCAGGAACAGTTTCGGGTGTTGCCGAAAAAATCGCTTTTGGCTACGTCAAAGGCTACATTGAAGATAAGCAAATGAAGATCCGTAAACCCAAAATTGCGGCCTTGGCTAAAAAAATTGTTGGAGTTAAGCGAACGACAGGACAACACCCAGGTGGTATTGTTGTAGTGCCAAAACCTTACTCAATTTTTGACGTCACACCTGTGCAATTTCCGTCAGACGACACCACAGCAAGTTGGCGCACGACACACTTTGACTACCACTCTTTTGAAGAAAACTTACTAAAACTAGATATTTTGGGACACGATGATCCGACCATGATTAAGTTTTTATTTGACTATGTAAAGGCTAACCCTGCTGAGTTTCCGTTTAGTGAAGTTAGAGACATTCCAATGGCCGACGTTGATGTTTATAAAATGTTTTCTGGCAACGAAATTCTAAACGTAGACTACTCAAACGCACCTTTTATGCCGGCAACCGCTTCAACTGCCCTACCTGAGTTTGGTACACCTTTTGTTTCGCAAATCTTGGCTGAAACTAAACCTACAACATTCGCGGAACTGGTTAAAATTTCTGGGCTTTCGCATGGTGAAAACGTATGGCTAAATAACGGAAAAGTCTTAAAAGATGGACACCCTGAGTTTGGCTCAATTCCTTTTAAAAACTTAATTGGTTGTCGCGACGACATCATGATAACCTTGATTTCTAAATATAATGTTGAGCCACTTCTGGCGTTTAACGCTATGGAGTTTATTCGTAAAGGAAATTGCCGCAGAAACCCGGTAAAATGGACAGAGTACGCAAATCAACTAAGAGTTTTTGGTGTGCCTGAGTGGTATATTTACTCATGTGGATTGATTAACTATATGTTTCCAAAAGCCCACGCTACTGCCTACGTTATTATGGCCATTAGAATTGCTTGGTTTAAACTACACAAACCTTTACTTTTCTACTCTGCTTTTTTTTCAAAACGTGCAGTTCAGTTTGACTACACCGTGATGACTAGTGGCAAAATCGCAATTGGCAACAAAATCCGTGAACTTGAGCAACTTGGATACGAAATTAAGGCCAAAGACCAAGAACTTTTAGTTACACTAAAAGTAGCATATGAGTTTTGCGCGCGTGGTTTTAGTTTTTCAAAACTTGTGGTTAACGAGTCTAGTGCTAAAACTTTTAACATTAAAGGAAATACTCTGCAAATGCCGTTTGCCACAATTGACGGAACCGGAGATACAGCGGCGTTTGACTCTGTAAACGCCCGAAAGGACGGGCTTTACACTTCTAAAGAAGACTTTAAAGCACGATCTGGTGTTAATAAAACTGTTTATAAAAAATTCTTAGACCTTGGTTGTCTTGATGATTTGCCAGACAAATAGGCTTAGTAAATTTCTTTTAAAAATCTAGAAGGTTTGAGTTTTGTGCCGTTTTGGCCAAACTCAAAACTTACCAAAAAAAGGTTTTGCTTGGCTCTAGTAATCGCAACATACATCAGCCTTCTTTCTTCTTCTATGTCAAGCAATGCACCTGTTTTAGTATCTGGAAACACCCCTTCGTTAAGACCTACTATAAAAACCGTTTTAAACTCAAGTCCTTTTGATTCGTGCACTGTGTAGATTTGCGGCAAATATTCAAAAAATCTAAAGCCTCGCTTGAGTTCTTGCTCAATTAACACTCTTTCTTGGTTTCTTCTGACCAATAGACAAATTTCGTTTATTTTTACTTGTTGATTTCTTTGGACAATTAAATAGTTTTTTAGTTCTAAAATAAAATCAGAGATTTTTGAGTATAGATAAATTTTTATGCTTGCTTTAATTTTAAGGTCTGAAAAAAGTACTTTTTCGGGCCTTTTTTTATTTTTTTCAATTAACTTATTTGCGCATTCAACAATTGCTGGCGCTGAGCGGTAATTTTGTGTGAGCATATAAACTTTGGGCAAGTAGGTTTCTCGGTATTTTTCAATTAAATCAAAAGAGGCACCTCTGAACTTATAAATCCCTTGGTCTATATCTCCAACTAAAATAGTTTTGGTGTCAGGAGAAATTAAATGTTTTAAAATCTGAAACTGAACTAGGTTTGTATCTTGAACTTCGTCAATTAGTACATAGTCGTATGTTTGTCTAATTTCTTTCTTTTTTAGTTTTTCTAAACAAAGTAAAAGCATATCGTCAAAATCTATTAGTGAGTTTTTGTCAAGAAACTCTTTGTATTTTTTTAAAGTTTTACTCGGTTTTTTGTCAGGATTAGCCTTGTAGAGAGAAACTTCTAGAATTTCTCTTTTACTAAAAAGACGTGGATTTTCAAACAAAACTTGTTTGTCTGAAATATACGGATTAATTAAATTAAAACAAAAACCGTGAAAAGTATATACACCTACACTTTCTTCGTTTAACCTGTGCTTTAGTTCTTTGGCTGCCAGATTTGAAAATGTTAAACACAATATTTTTGCGTTATTTTCACTTTCCTGAATTGCCTTTATTTTTTGAATTAGTGTATATGTTTTTCCGCTGCCAGCACCGGCTAACACTAAAATGTGTTGGTCTTTGCTTTCAATGATTTCTTGTTGTTGCTCATTCATCTAAATATATTTAATCGTGATACCTTGAAATACTTAAAAGTGTGTTAAAAATGAAAAACCTCCAAGGAATATCTCCTTAGAGGTTTTCTAAAAATATCTTTAAAAATACAATTAGTCAGTTGCTTTGGATGCAAAAATCATTGCAACAATTACAGCAAGTCTTAAAAACTCAATGTACATCCAAGTAAGCGTAGAAATCAATCCTAAAATCGCAACATAAGAATAGCCTTTGTCAAGACCATCGTTTTGTGCAACTTCTCTTAGCCCTTCAATGCTAAAGGTCAAAACTATTGTTAAATATAAGATGTAGACAGTGCTTAGCGCGATTTGCAACCAAAGGTAAGTTGTATTGCTGTAAAGTTGATTGTCGGTATTTCTAAAAACTAACCAAAGAACTAAGTTAACCAATGACATTAAAAGCACAGTTAGTCCTAAAAACATCATGACTTTGAAAAGTTTGCGAGTTCCTCTGACCCAGTTGCTTAAGTTTAAAACTAAGACTGTTAAAAAGACAAAAGCAGTTGCACTAAGGGCAATTATACCGACGCCTCTTAAAATCATTTCAAAAACTAAAGTAATTGCGCCGATAAACACACCTGATGAAATTGAGTATACCCAAACTGAGAATCTAGCAATTGAAACAAAGTTGCCAAGTAGCGAAAACAAGAACATCAAACCAAAAGCACTTAGCGAAACTATTGAAAAGATAAGTAAATTAGATTTTCTTTGATCTGAGGTTAAACCTGATGTATTGCTAAAAATAAAATAATAGCCTAAGAAAAATACAACTAAAGCAAAAACAGAAAGCAGTCCAACAAAAAATAAACTTTTTAGTAAGAGAGATTTAAAAGTAGTTTTTGGAACAACGTTTTCTTCAAATGAATAGTCTTGTACTTCTTGAGTTTGAATTCTAGAAATTTTCTTTAAATTTGGATTTATCATATTACCTCCTTGTGACATCTTTTAAAAAGATAACTACAACATCATTATAACAACTAAACAAGTAGTTTTAATCAAAGTATTTGCTTTAATACCCTAAAAACTCTAAGCAAATATACAATTTTTTGTATTTTTAAATGGTAAAATATTTGTGCTATGAGATACTATGAAAATTTTAAAGGAAACCGTTGGAAAAAGACAATTGATGTTGCTGATTTTATTCAGGCTAACTACACTGAAGCAAAAAAATTCACACTCAATTTAGCCGGTCCAACTCAAAATACCTTAAAACAAGTTGAAAAATTAAACGAACTTCTTACCGAAGAAACCAAAAAAGGAATTCTAGACGCAGAATGCAAAACCTCTTCAAATATTTTGGCATATGGTCCTGGATACTTACTTGGAGACAGCAAAACAACACCAGAATGCATTGTTGGTCTGCAGACCGACAAACCTTTAAAACGTGCTTTGTTTGCAGAAGGTGGAATTAAGATTGCTAAAAAAGCCTTGTCTTCATACGGCTATGAACTAGACAAAGACACTGAAGAAATTTTTACAAAATACAGAAAAACCCACAACCAAGGTGTATTTGATGTGTATCCTGAAAACATTAAAATTGCTAGACACAACCACGTAATTACTGGATTGCCAGATGGATACGGACGCGGTCGTATTATTGGCGACTACCGTCGTGTCGCACTTTACGGAGTTGACCGCTTGATTTTAGAAAAACAAAAAAGCAAAGCAAGTTTTGAGTTTCCCTATACCCCTGAAATCATTCAAAAAATTGAAAACTTAGAGATGCAAATCAAAGCACTTGTTGACTTAAAACAAATGGCAAAACTATATGGCTTTGACATTTCACTACCTGCTCAGTCTGCAAAAGAAGCCGTACAATGGACTTACTTTGCGTATTTGGCAGCAATCAAACAACAAAACGGTGCAGCGATGTCCTTGGGCAGAGTATCTACTTTTTTTGACATCTACATTGAAAAAGACAAACAAGAAGGCAGACTAACTGAGTCTGAAGCCCAAGAGTTGATTGACAACTTTGTATTGAAGTTAAGAATGGTTAGATTTGCGCGCACTCCTGAGTATAATTCTGTGTTTTCAGGAGATCCAGTTTGGGTAACTGAGTCTATTGCCGGCATGAACGGTGCTACTAAGTCTTTTGTAACTAATACTTCTTTTAGAATGCTACACACTCTTTATAACCTAGGAGTTTATCCTGAGCCTAACTTAACTGTGCTTTGGTCTGAAAAACTACCTCTTGACTTTAAGAAGTATTGCGCAAAAGTGTCAATTGAAACTTCGGCTATTCAGTATGAAAACGATAACTCTATATCTGAATGCCATGGCTCTGACTACGCAATTGCATGTTGTGTTTCGCCAATGGCAGTTGGCAAAGAAATGCAGTTTTTTGGAGCTCGTGCTAACCTAGCCAAAACTTTGCTTTATGCACTCAACCAAGGAAGAGATGAAATGACTGGACAACAGGTTATAACTCTTCCTAAAACTGAATTGTTAAAAGACGGCAAATTTGACTTTAAAGCGGTTTACAAGGCCTTTAAAGCAGCAATGAAAGAAGTTGCAAAACTGTATGTTAACGCTCTTAACATCATTCACTATATGCACGATAAATACGCATATGAGTCTATGCAAATGGCTCTACTAGACGACGAAATTACTCGTAATTTTGCAACTGGCATCGCTGGACTTTCAGTGGTTGCAGACTCTCTTTCTGCAATTAAATATGGGCGAGTTGAACCGATATACGACGAAACCACTAACTTAATTACGGACTTTAAAACAACTGGTGACTGGCCAAGATACGGAAACGCAGACGACAGAGCAGATGAACTAGCAGTTGCTGTTGTTAAAGATTTTTGGAAAGAAATTGCTGCTAACCCTACCTACTTAAACGCCAGACCTACAATGTCTATTTTGACAATTACTTCAAATGTAGTTTATGGTATGCACACTGGTTCTACTCCAGATGGTCGCAAAAAAGGCGAACCTTTTGCACCTGGCGCAAATCCTATGCATGGCCGCGATAACACTGGGGCTTTAAACTCACTACTTTCTGTTGCCAAAATTCCGTTTGAGTTTGCCAGAGACGGAATTTCAAATACTTTCCAACTACTTCCGGAGTCTTTGGGTTCAAGTAATTTACCTGACTACGAAGAAGTTAGAAAAACTAACTTAGTTTCAATTTTAGACGGCTACTTTCAAAACAAAGGATATCATTTAAATATCAACGTCTTTAACCGAGAAAAACTAATAGAGGCCTATAAAAACCCAGAGAAGTTTCCAAATTTAACTATCAGGGTATCTGGGTATGCTGTAAACTTCTCTAAATTAACCGACCAACAAAAACTTGAGGTAATTGCGAGAACAATTCATGCCACTAGATAAGGCCTTACTTGAAGCTAAAGGCCAAGTTCATTTAATTGAACCGTTTGGCGCTTTTGATGGACCAGGTCTACGTTTTGTTTTGTTTCTGCAAGGCTGTCCGTTGGCTTGTAAGTTCTGCCACAACCGCACATCTTGGAGCAGAAATTCAGGTGAAACTTACACAGTTTCAGAAATTTTAAAGAAGTTCAATCAGTATAAATTATTTTATGGAACTACTCCTAAATTAACTGTGAGTGGTGGTGAGCCTTTATTTCAACTTGAATTTTTAGATGCTTTGTTTAAGGTTGCCAAAAGTCAAGGAATTGAAACTTGCCTTGACACTTCAGCTGGGTTATATCAAGAAAACGAAAAAGAAAAATACGCAAAAATTCTAAAAAATACAGACCTAGTTTTACTGGATTTAAAGCATTCTGATCCAAAAAAACATTTGTGGTTAACCGGCAAACCACTTGAACCGGTTTATGCATTTGCTCGTTTTTTAGACGAACAAAATAAAGATATAGTAGTCAGACAGGTAATAATTCCTGGTATAAATTTATACGAAACTCAACTTAAAAATCTGCGTAATTTCTTAGACTCACTTTCTTCAGTTTGCTCAATTGAAGTTTTAAAATACCACACACATGGCGCAAAAAAATGGACAGACTTAGGTCTAAACTACCCACTAAGAGGTATCAGAGAAGCAAATCAGGCTGATTTTGAGTTTGCAAACGAAATTTTAACTAAAGGATATAAGTTCAAAAAATGCAAGATATTTTTAAGAAACTAAACTTCCATAACAAATTAGCACTGGCCCCAATGGCTGGCTACACTTACTCTGCATTTAGACAAATTTGTAAAGAAGCGGGTGCTGGTCTGCTTTATACTGAAATGATTTCTTCATATGCCTTGGTGCACGGTGACGAAAAAACACTTCAGATGCTTGAGTTTAAAGAAATTGAACATCCTATAGGCGTGCAAATTTTTGGAAACGACTCAAAAATTATGGCAGAGGCTGCAAAAATTCTTGAAAAAAACTACAGCTTTGACTTTATTGATATTAACTTTGGTTGTCCTGCTCCCAAAATTTCTGACCGTGGTCATTCAGGTTCTTATTTGCTTAAAGATTTACCCTTACTAAAAGCAATTACTGAGGCTGTAGTTAACGCAGTTTCTCTACCAGTTTCTGCCAAAATCAGACTAGGATTTGATAAAAACACTATAAACGGCCAAGAAGTTTCCAAAATTCTTGAAAACTCAGGCGTTTCTTTTATATCCGTACACGGCCGCACTAAAGAACAGGGATATTCAGGTATTGTTGACCTTGCAGAAATTAAAAAAGTCAAAGAAGCAGTTTCTATTCCTGTAATTGGAAACGGAGATGTCACTAATTTAGCAGACTTTACAAAAATGCTTGAATACTGCAAGGTAGACGCTGTAATGATTGGCAGAAAAGCACTTGCAAATCCTTTAGTTTTTAAAGAAATTTTAACTAAAACACCTAATTTAAAAACACCAACTTCTATCGCTGAAATTATTTTCAAGCACTATACTTTGCTTAAAAGCCAAGAAAAAGACCAAAAGCGTTTCTTTCTTTTACTGCGTGGCGCTATTCTTTTTTATTTAAAAAATATTAAAATTTCAGCTGAACTCAGACAAGCGGTCTGTAGATTAAACAATGAAAGTGAATTAGTAAAAATTATCGATGAAATTAAAAAAATCCAGTAAATGGGCTACACCACAAAATTACTGGATTTTTTGATTTTTAGCGCTTATTATTAAGCAAAAATTAGATTTTGTTTTAAAGCAAATTTATAAGCCTGTTTAGTTTCTTTTGCTTTTATGTTAAGGGCTTTGTGTGCTTTGTCTATAACTTTTTTAGCAGCGTCTAGAGCTTCAACGTGGAGTTCAGCGCCGATGTGTTTTTCTTCTAGTTTCAAGACAAAGTCTTTAGTGCTTTCCTTAAACTCTTCAGTTTTTCCGTCTTTTAGTTTTAGATACCATCTGTATTCTTTAATTTCTTTTTTAAAACTGTGCGCTTCTACTTTAAGTTCATCACCAACTTTGTATTCACTTTTTAGATGGTGAAAATGCATAACTTTTTCGTGATGGTGATGGTGCCCATGATGAGGTTTTTTGCTATTGTCGTGGCAACTTCCTAAAGCAAATAAAGTAACCAAAGCAAATAGAGAAAATAATAATTTTTTCATAATTTATCCTTTCATAAGTATATTTTTTATCAAAAAAATAACTTATATATTAAGTTTAGTACAAATTAATTTAATTTGCAAATGATTAGCATTTGCAAATTAAAATACAAACTACTTTTGAGCAAATTAAAAACGCTTGGATTTCCAAGCGTTTTAGTTTTAATTTTTTGTAATTTTATAAGCAAAAGTGTTTGTAATTTCTTTAAATGTTTCACCTAAATTCATAATTCTAATAATTTTTTTAGTGTGTTTATCGTCGATTACACTAATTTCGTAAACTGCTTTTCTCGTAATTACTATAAACTCTGAATTGTTTTTAGCAAAAACTACAGCCTCTTTAGTGCCACTTGGCTGAGACTTATAGAAAGGAAATTTCCTGTAGATAACTTTATTTGAATTAAAAGCAGCACTAATTATGAACTTTAACTTAATTTTATCGTCGTCTTTATTTGCAACTACACGGTTTTCTGGCTTTGGTTTGATATGCATGTAATCAGCAAATACATCTTTATCTATGTCTTTGACTTCATCGTAGTAGTAAGCCGCTTGGATTTCGTCTTGTTTAAAAGGTAGTTTATATTCAAGCGCTTTAGTTTTAACTAAAATAAACCAAATAACCGTACCAATTAAAACAAAGTGAAAAATGATAAAAATAGTCTTAATTGCTTTTATCATAATTAAACCGTCTCCTCGTATTGAGCGTAGACATCGTCAAGTCCACGACTTTCTCGTTCTTCTTTGGTAAAAATGTGTATCCAAATTTGCTCAGTGGCAATCAAAGTCCAACCAGAGCCGGTTTCAACTGACTTAAATTCAGGGTAGTTTTTAACTCTGGCAACTAAGGCTAAAGCTTGGCGTTCTGAGGCAGTTCCAATAACTGCGATGTCAAAAAGTGGATGAATTCCAGTAAAACTGTAGTATTTAACATCTTTCGCGTCAATATCTTTTAAGTCTTGATTAATTTCTTTTAATCTAAGCGAGTCCATGTATACTCCTTTTAAATTACTTAATTTCTTGTTTTAGTTTGTTGTAAGTAGCAATTTGTATTTGCTCCGGTTCAATGCCTCTGGCGTTTAAACTTTTAAAAACTCCTTCAAATACAAGTTCACAGGCTTTATTTAAGTCTTGCCACATTACTTTTCTAATTTCTCTAAGGTCCGAAAAAGTTCTTCTCATTTCTGCTTTATCTGAAATAAAAAGGATTTTGCCTAGCGTTGAAATTTCTGTATTAGGAGTTGTGTGCATAAATACTGAGTTTAATTGGTCTTCAGATAAATCAATTAGTTCTGAAAATAAATAAGCTGATACTGGACCATGCAGTAAATTAGTATTATTTATCTGTTTTAATTCAGGATATGCAAACTTAACTAAACTATGAGCCTCGTCTGCATTAACGTGTTTGGCAAAATCGTGAATTAAACCCGCAAGATACGCCTGGTTTTCATCAATTTTCCAGTGTTTTGCGAGTTGCCTGCACATTTTAGCGGTAGACAAAGAATGCAAGTATCTTTCTTTGTCTTGGCCTAATTTAGTTTTCAAGGCTTTTTTTAAATATTTAACTTTTGCTTTAAAGTTAGTGTTTAAATAATATCTAAGCAAGTTTCTTTTAAAATAGTTGGGTTTGAAAAAACGAATAAAAGCAAAAATAATTTTTTCTCTAAATCTGTTAATTTTAGTCAAAAAACGTTCACTTGTGCAATCTATAGACTTGACTAAAAATGTCTCTTTAAACTGCATTTTATTACTAAAAACAACATCGGTCAACAACTGGTCACCAATAAACGCTGAGTTTTGACATTTTATTTGTTCAGTTATGCAAATCTTTTTGCCAGTTTTAGTAAAAGGTTTTTTTAAGTTAAAAAAACCTTTGGTGGCAGGCAAGACATTCAAAAGTTGTCTAGATTTGCCTGAATTGCTAAAAATATACAATCTAAAATCAACACTTAATTTTTTAAAAAAATCAACAGTTTCTTTAGAAAAAGAGTTTTCTTTGTAAGAAAGTAGAGTGTTGTCTAAATCAAAAATCAAAGTGTCGATACCTTGATTTTTGAGTTCTGCTAGAGGAAGGTTAAAGATACTTTTTAAATATGCAGTAAACCTGTATTTTGACATTATTGGTAAACTTTAAGAATTTCAATATCAAGGTTTTTGTTTTCAGAAACCTTGAAAGAAACTTTATCGCCTGCTTTGTGGTTTTGAATAGCACGGCCCAGCGGAGTTTCTACAGAAATTTTTAAAACACTACCACTAAAAAGGTCAGTTTCTTGACTACCAACTAGTTGGATGTTTTCAACTGCTTTATTGTGTAGATATTTAAGTTCAACTTTATTGCCAATTACGCAAATATCATCGCGGTTACTTTTAATAATAACTGCGTCTTTTAAAATGCTTTCTAGTTCTTTAATTTTGTGTTCAATTTGCGCCTGCTCATTTCTAGCAGCATCGTAGTCTGCGTTTTCAGACAAGTCACCTTGAGCGCGCGCTTCTTTAATTGCTTGAATGTTTTTAGGGCGTTTAACAAACTTAAGTTCGTTAAGTTCACTTACTAATTTATCGTACCCTTCTTGAGTTAATGCATTTTTTTTAGCCATTTTTTCTCCTTGTTAACTACTAAACATTATACAACATAAGTGATTTTTAACTTGACTTTTATGTGAAAAAAAGGCTAAAAAAAGATATAATTTAGACATGCAAATCACTAAAAATAAGTTAGAAATAATTAAGTTAACAATTGCTGCTGTTTTAACTGCAAGCGCAGTTGCAGTTAACTCACTATATTCATATATCGTGCCAATTGGTATGTTTAGAGTACCTTTTTTTATCGTTGCTTTAGCCGTGGTTGCGATTGCTTTTGGTCCAGCATATGCACTAATTGCTGGCGTAATTTACGACCTTTTGTTTGGGTTTTTAAATTCACTTGGTTATCTTCCTATTTACGGATTTGCTACTTATTTTTGGGTGTTACTTTACTCAATTATTTGCTTTAAAAGAATTTCTAAATTAACTATTTTTATGGCTACATTTTTTGGATATCTTGGCTATACTTTGATAAACACTTTTGCCACTTGGTTTTATTTTGGCAAACTTGCTTTTTTAAGCCTGTTGCTTCGCTTAGGTTTAACCTTAATTTTCACACCAATTTTATTTGCCATAATTTGTCTGCTAATCAATAGATTTAGTGAAATTGATAAGTTAAATATCACTAAAATAGAATTTCTTAAAACCAAAGAATTAGAATACTAATTTAAAGTCTTTCGCTAAATACTAACGAAGGAAAAACAACCGCTGATTTTTGTGCTTCGCCTAAAAATAAAATTGAAAGTTTATTTAGTGCTGCCTTAAAACGTTTACCGTGATTTGGGTGAGTTAAATGCACATGCTCGTGCAAAATAGTTTCAATAGCAAACTCTTCTTTAAAACAGATCAAAATCGGATTTAAAATAATTTCGGTCTTATCGTTAACAGTGCGTTTACATTTACCATAGTAGCCTTTGACTAATTTAAAACTATAGGCGTCTGCAATGGCGGTAAGTTTTTCTTTTGCGTGGTTTAGAAATTTAAAAAGAAAGTCTTTTAGGACTTTAGTGTAAAACTCTTTTTTTGCAGTTTGCAAGGTTTTGTATTTAGAACTAAAGAAGTAAGTAGATTCTCCGTCAAATCCAAACACATTTTTTTGCAATGTTGCACTTGGCAAAAAGTCATAAATTTTACCAAAAACCATTACTTTATTTTTTTGAGAAACATTTTGATTATACTGGCGAAAATAGTAAAAAACTTCACCTTGAACTCTTGAGTTATTTACTATTTTTTCGCCTTTTAAGGCGATTTCACGAAAATTATATTGATACAAATAAGGACTTGGAAAAACTAAAACTGGTTGTATTCCCTCACAGGTTAAGTAACTTCTTTTAATGTTTTGATTAAACCTAATTAGAACTTTTCCAAATTTCTTAGTTACAATAAAAGAATCTTCACTCATTTTTTTCTAATCATAGAATATGGCTCTATTTTGGCATTTAGTTTTACGTAAACCTTGCTCATCGCATGATTTGCAGTTTGGATTTCTTCAAAGTTTTCATTCCATAATCTTAAAACTTTAAATGTTCTATCTTTGCCTAATGGGGCCATTAACTCAATTTTTTCACCAACTGAAAAGTAGTTTCTTTGCTGAAATAAATACACACCTTTTTTAACTTCTTGATTTAAATAAAGTCCACAAAATGCTTGATTTGGTTTAGTGGTACTTTGGTCAAATAGCACTTTAGTTTCAGCAGGTAAATTATCTAAGTGCCCAGTTGAGCTTAGTCTGTTTTCGGCAGCCTTTAATTTTTGACTATATTTTTTAGCCGAGTTAATTTTTTTAGTTTCATAAATTTCGTCAAGCATTTGACGATAAGTTTTCACAACAGTAGCAATGTAGTGTAGAGACTTCATTCTGCCTTCTATTTTAAGTGAAGACACATCGGCTAAGACTAAACTTTTAATGTGCGGCACCGCATTTAAGTCCATAGCCGAAAAAGAAACAGGCTCGTCTTTAAGTTGTTTATCACCTGAATACAAAAAATACTCCCAACGACAGCTATGTGCACAGCCTCCGCGGTTGGCGTCTCTGCCGGTAAAAGTGTTTGAAAGCGAACATCTACCTGAATAGCTCATGCACATTCCACCATGGATAAAGACCTCAATGTCAAGACCGTGTCTGTTGAGACTTTTGATTTCTTTAATCGAAAGTTCCCTACCTAAAACTATTCTTTTTACACCTAGTTCTTTCCAAAATAAAATAGTGCGTGAGTTGATAACACTTTGTTGAGTTGACAAATGTATTTCTAAATTAGTGTATTTACGAGCAGCCTCAATAATGGCAAAAGACGCACATATAATGGCGTCAACTCCCGCTATTTCTAACTCTTGTAAATAGTTTTTCAAACCCTTTAGGTCTTCGTTGTGTGGCAAAATATTGGCAGTCACGTATACTTTTTTGCCAAGAGAATGCGCAAACTCACACGCTTCTTTAATTAATGGGATTGTGAAGTTAGAAGCACGCGCACGAAGAGAAAACTCAAGCCCGCCGATAAAAACGGCATCTGCTCCGTAGATTAGTGCGTATTTTAGTTTTTCAATATCCCCAGCTGGTGCTAATAGTTCGCTCATTTTTTATACACTGTTTTAGTTTCTGCAAAACCTGTGTCTTGCAAGTCACTGTATTTTGTTTTAAATTGTTCAATATCCGTATCCAATATGTTATTTTTTTGATAAAGATTAAGTGCATCTATTGCGTATTCATCTGAAAAAAACAAAGGGTCTATTGCAAAATAACTAAGAAAAGTTTTTAGTTTTGCAATATAACTAAACATTTGTGTAGTTTTACCGCGAAATAAATAGGTGCCAAATTTATCTTCAAGCACATTTAATTTTTCTGCTCTATTTTTTTCTTTTAAAAATAAGTCAGATCTATTTTTTAAATCTAGGGTGTGTTTAAATTTTTTGTTGTATATAGAAAGTAAATGGCGCTTTGAGTGAAACATTGAAAATCTACCGTGTCCTTGAAAAAATAGATTAAAATCAGGATTTTTTTGACTAATTTCGCAAATATTTTCAATTGTAATTTCTTTGGCTAAAAATACCCCAAAAAAACCAAGTTCAGAAATAGTTTGAACTTCTTGCCAATTGGTAATTAGAGTTTCTGGGTTATATACACACTTATTTAATAAGTTTTCTTCTTTTAAAAACTGAGCAACGCCGATGTCAGCGACAATATAACCAATAATGTTTTCTTTATGTTTAAGTTTATTTAAATAATTTTTAAGCGCAGGAAAATCTTGGTCATAGGCCATAAAAGAAAGATCAATAAAGGCTTTGTGGTTTTTTAAATAAGTATTAATTTCATCAACTGTAAAACGGCGATAGCATTTATATGAAAACTCAGTTCTCAAAACCAATGTAGCATCAACATTCTTGTATTTTGTTAGGTCAAGCGGATATATTAAGTATTTCATAACTTTTTTGACACTAAAAGACCATCTGCAATATCTAAAAACTCAGATTTAAAAGATTTGTTTTTTAGAACTTCAGTTTTAAAAATCTCTAGTTTTTTAAGAAGTTGGGCAGTGTTTTTAGAAACTGAGTTCTGGTTTAGTTTATGAAAAGAAATATTGTCGCAAACTATCAGTCCACCTTTTTTTAAATTGCTTTGAAATTTTTCAAAATATTTTAAATATTGTGCTTTCGGGCCATCTATAAAAATAAGGTCAAAAACTTCACTTGTAAATTCAGCATCAATTGCATCGGCTAAAAGCGCAGTCACTTGTTTTTCAACTCCGCAAATTAAAAAATTGTGTTTTGCTTTCGCAAAACTATCCGGATTTTTTTCAATAGTTGTAATTTCTAAGTTTTGATTTTCTTTTAAAAAACTAAGAGCACTAAAGCCATAAGCAGTTCCGATTTCTAAAACTTTTTTAATGTTTTGTTTTTTTATCAATTCGTTGATATATAAAACTGCTTTGTCTTTTAAAATTGGAACCTGGTCAAAAATGCAATCGTTTTTAACTAAATTAAACTCTAGACTATTCATGCTCCAAATCAGACATATATTCAAGGAAAACTTCGGTAAGCTGTCTATATTCTTCAACGTCTTCTATATCTGTTAAACTACCGCTAAACTCAAGGTTAGTATCAGTTTTAGTGAGTTCGTTGTATTTAGCAAAAATTAAGTTAGTTCCTTCTTTGTCAAGTAGAGCCACATAGTTTCTAGTTTCTCCTGCAAACTCACGAGTAGTTGTAAAAATCACGATAAAAGTTTCGTCCACACCGTCCACAGATATTTTGACTTCTCTGGATTTATCTTTTTTTAAGGATTCAATAACCTTGTCGTTTAAAGAAATTACTTTTTCTTCGTTTTCCATAAAATCACCTTTTTTGGTTTAAAAACTTGATCTGCGGTCTAGATATTTTTGTAAAATCACGACAGCAGAAAGTTCATCTTTAAATAGTTTCCTTTGTTTTATATTAGTTTTGCTTTGTCTAAAAACCCCAAAAACAGCGTTTGTAGATAAGCGTTCGTCTTCTAAAATAACTTTAACTTCGGGTAGCGCTTCTTGAATTAAGGCCTTGAAGTCCTCTGAAATTTTTGCGCGCACTCCGACATCTCCATTCATGTGTTTGGGGTAGCCAAGTACGATTTCTTGAAAATTATATTTGGTGTTAAGTTTAACTAGATGAGCAATGCAAAGTGAGTAATCTTCGTTTTCAAAACGAAAAGTTTCTAAGTTATTGGCAATTATATGAGACTCAGAAATCGCGAGGCCCATAGTTTTTGAACCCAGATCAATTCCAAGAATCATTTTCGCCAAACTCCTTTAAAACTAAGTCAACTTTACTTAAATCACCACCACCAGCGGTTGCAAAATCAGGTCTACCGCCACCTTTTGAGTTAAGAATAGAATTGATTTTTTTAATGTAGTCAACGGCTTTTTGAGTATTTGATTTAACAAAAATATTAACCTTTTCACCATCTATGTTTATCATGATACAGTTATTTAGTTTTTGGGTGTTGACATACTGCATAAACACATCTTTTGCGATTTTTGAATCTATCTTTGACTTAAAAATATAATTTTGTGAAGTCGCATTGTTAAGCGCTTTTAAAGCATTTTTGATATTTATTTCGCTAATTTGTTTTTCGTATTTTAAGGCTTGTGTTTTGATTTCTTGTAAGTATGTTTTTGCATTTAAAATATCTTGATATGAACCTTTGATTTCTGGTTTTTTTGCAAACTCTAATTTAAACGAAACATTGTTTAGTTCATTAACTTTGTTTAAAATAACATTTGCTTCATTAAAGTAATGTGCAGTATATTCTTCAACTTTAGCCTTTAGGTTTGCACCAGAAACCGCAAAAATACGGTAAAGTCCAGAACCAATTGACTCAATTTGTGTAATCGCAAAGTCTTTGATTTCATTTGTATTTTTAACGTGAGTACCGCCGCATAGCTCAATTGAGTAGTTTTCCATTGAAACCATTCTAACAGTTTTATCGTATTTTTCGCCAAACAAGGCGATTGCACCGTGTTTTAAAGCAGTGTCGTAATCAGTGTATTCATACTTAACTTTTAGACCTTTTTTAATTTTATCTTTAACAATTTTTTCAGCCTTCAAAAGTTCTTCGTCTTTTGGAAAATTGTAGCAGTTAAAATCGAATCTTAAGTAAGGAGCACAAACTTTTGAACCTCTTTGGTTAACATAGTCTCCGAGCACATCTTTTAAGGCTCTGTGAATTAAGTGAGTTGCACTGTGGTTATACATAGTAGGTGTGCGATGCGCTTCGTCAACTTGGCATTTAACAACTTCACCTTCTTTAAACTGAGATTCAACAATGTGCAAGTGTTGACCAAACGGCAGCCTAAGCATACCTTTGACTTCCGCTTTTTCAATAGTTCCAAGGTCAGAAACTTGACCTCCGGTTTCGGCAAAGAAAGGGGTTTTATCTAGCACAATCCCTTCTTTAAAAATTTTGATTACTCTAGATTCAGACGATAAGTTTTCGTATCCTATAAACTCAGACTTTTCGCTAAACTCTAAAAACTCTTTATTTTGTCCTTTCATTGACTGAAAGTTTTGGCGAGCGGAGCGAGAAAGCTCTTTTTGTTTGGTTAGAAACTCATGAAAACCTTTTTCGTCAACTTCAACACCGTTTTCATTGGCATACTCTTTAGTTAACTCAAACGGAAAACCATAAGTGTCGTATAACTTAAAGGCGCTTTCGCCAGAAATTGATTTCTTTGTTTGAATAAGTTTAAAAAATTCTTTTTCACCGGCTTCAATAGTTTCTAAAAACTTCTCTTCTTCCTGTTTTAAAATGTTTTGAACAACTTCAATACTATTTTTAAGGTCAGTATAAAACTCGCCCATTGCCTCAATTACACTTGGCACAAGCAGGTAAATAAAAGGTTTTTGCATGCCAAGTCTACGCCCTGCTTTAACAGCACGACGAATTAGTCTTCTAAGCACGTATCCTCTGCCTTCATTTGAAACCACAGCTCCATCTGAAACTGCAAAAGTCACAGTTTTTAAGTGGTCAGCAATGATTTTAAACTCTTTTTGACCCAGGTATTTGTGGTTAGTTTGCTTTTCAATTGCTCGCATAATTGGCGCAAACAAGTCGGTGTCGTAGTTTGTCTCTACATCTTGCATAATTGCGCAAAGTCGCTCAAATCCAGCGCCAGTATCAATATTTTTATGCGGAAGAGGTTTATAGTCTTCGCGTTTTTTGCCAGTCTCTGCATTAAAAGAAGAAAAAACTATATTCCAAAGTTCAACATAGCGAGCAGTTTCTAAGTCGTTTCGTAAAGCCACTTCACCACGTGGGTCGTATTTTTCTCCGCGGTCATAAATTATTTCGGTATTTGGCCCGCAAGGTCCTTCGCCAATTTCCCAAAAATTTGATTCAAGTGGCACTAATTTGCTTTCAGAAACGCCTAAACTTAGCCAAATTTCTTTAGTTTCAAGGTCTTGAGGATAATATGTAAAATAAAGTTTATTTAAGTCAAAACCAAACCATTTAGGTGAAGTCATTAACTCAAAAGCAAAAGCAATTGCTTCTTTTTTAAAGTAGTTGCCAATAGAAAAGTTACCAAGCATCTCAAAAAAAGTATGGTGTCTTGCGGTTAGTCCGACATTTTCAATATCGTTGGTGCGGATGCATTTTTGGGAACTAGTAATTCTTGGATATGGCGGCATCATTGTCCCGTCAAAGTATTGTTTTAGCGATGCTACACCTGAGTTAATCCACAGTAAAGTCTTGTCGTTTTTAGGAATTAACGAAACTGACTTATATACATAGTGGTCTTTGGATTTAAAGAAATCCAGCCACATTTGTCTGATTTGGTTGCCTGTTAGTTTTTTCATAATTTTGATACCTTTTGTTAAACTTTTAGTTTAAATTTAGCGTTTTCACGTTTCAAATCGCGTTCTTTAATGGTTTGTCTTTTATCCCTTAAGTTTTTACCACGACACAGCCCAATTTCTACCTTTACAAGAGCCTGACTAAAGTAGATTTTTAAAGGAATTAAAGTCATCCCTTTTTCAAAAACTTTTTGCTTAATTTGAATAATTTCGGCTTTATGCAAAAGTAGTTTACGGCTGCTAGTTTCTTTGTGTTGAAACTTAGCAAGGTTTTCTTGGACAAACCCAATTTTCATGTCGCGCAAATACAGTTCAAAATGTTTAGTAATATCGCAAAAAGCGCCAGTCATCGTGACTTTACCGGCGCGAAGAGCCTTGACTTCAGAACCAGTTAAGACGATACCTGCTTCGTAGGTTTTAATGATTTCAAAGTCAAAATATGCTTTTTTGTTGTTTGCGATAATTTTCATTTTTAACCTTATTTTGACAATTAAAAGCCCCTTTGTGCAAAAACAAAGGGCTTTTAACTTAAATTTTTATGTGTTTTAAAGAATTAAACTAAAATTTATTTTTTTAGTTTAGGAAATGCAGCTAGTCCTGGATAAACTGCTTGGTCGCCAAGTAGTTCTTCAAGACGAATTAGTTGGTTGTATTTAGCAATACGGTCAGTTCTAGACATTGAACCTGTTTTAATTTGACCTGCATTTAGAGCAACTGCTAAATCTGCAATAAATGTATCTTCGGTTTCTCCACTACGGTGGCTAATTATTGTAGTGTAGCCAGAGCGTTTAGCAAGTTCAATAGTGCGGTAAGTTTCAGTAATAGAACCGATTTGGTTAACCTTAACTAAAATAGAGTTAGCAACACCTTTTTCAATACCTTGTGCCAGGCGTTTTTCGTTAGTTACAAATAAGTCATCGCCCACTAATTGGATTTTGTCACCAAGTTTTTCAGTTAGTTTTTTCCAGCCAGCCCAGTCGTCTTCAAATAAACCGTCTTCAATTGAAATAAGTGGGTATTTTTCAACTAGAGAAACGTAGAAGTCAACTAATTGATCAGAAGTTAATTCTTCACCAGTTGCTTTGAAAACATAGCGTTTTTTAGCCTCGTCATAGAACTCAGAAGAAGCGGCGTCAATTGCTAAAAATACATCTTTACCTGGTTTGTAGCCAGCTTGTTTAATAGCCTCAACAATTAGGTCAAAAGCCGCAGCGTTTGACTCTAGGTTTGGGGCAAATCCGCCTTCATCTCCACCACCAGTTGCAAGACCTTTTTTCTTAAGTACTGCTTTTAGGTTGTGATAAACTTCAGCAGCACAAACGATTGCTTCTTTGAAAGTTTTAAAACCAGCAGGAATAATCATGAACTCTTGGAAATCAACGTTACTGTCTGCGTGTGCTCCGCCGTTTAAGATGTTTAGCATTGGCACTGGCAAAGTGTGGGCAAAGAATGTTCCAAGGTATGAGTGTAAGTCTAGACCAAGAAAGTCAGCAGCAGCACGGCAAGTTGCCATTGAAACCGCTAAGATAGCGTTCGCACCAAGATTCGCTTTATTTGGAGTTCCATCTAAATCAAGCATCGCTTGGTCAATCGCCATTTGGTCAAGGCAAGATAGGCCGATTAGTTCAGGTGCGATTTTTTCGTTAACATTAGCAACAGCCTTTAACACACCTCTTCCAAGAAAACGTTTTTTATCTCCATCTCTAAGCTCAACTGCTTCGTGTGCACCAGTAGATGCACCAGATGGAACAAGAGCACGACCAAACGCTCCTGAATCTGTAGTTACTTCAACCTCTACAGTAGGGTTACCACGTGAATCTAGAACTTCACGTGCGTGAACAGCAATAATATATGGCATATTTTTCCTCCGTAATACTTTTATATTATATAACATTATAGGGAAATAAAAAACACATTAATTAGATTTTTGAAATTTACGCAGTTTATTTTAATTAAACTTTTTAAAATTATTTATATTTATGTTTAATACCATTTTTAATACACTAATCCGCGAAAATGCATGCCTAAAAATATCACGCGATAACCTTTACAGCTAAATGATTTTATACAAAACCTGCGTTACATTTATTCGATAACAAAAATTTACGCAGTTTATTTTAATTAAACTAAATACATTTATATTAAAAAAAGTTTAAAACAAACTTATGACAAAATTTGCTTCAGGTTACTTATTAGTGTGTTTCACTTATGCTTGCGTATTTAAAACAAAACTAAACCAAAAAATGTAGACTGTTTTTAGTTTTCATGAGTGCTTGACCCAGGAATTCACCAAGACTATTTTTACACTTAATTTTAATTTATCTAATTTGAGAAGTGCATTAGAGTTAATAAAATACAATTTTTAAACACATACACTTTTAAATTCTGATTTCCACAGTTTGTGCGATTTAAAAAATAAAATAGAAACTATTTCAAAGTGTCGTTTTAAAATAATCATTAACCTACACACACTCAGTTGAAGTGACTGTTTAAAATCTTTTTTACCCACTTGCAAAAAGGAGAGAACCACATTAGTGCTCTGCAAAATTACGAAAATAAAAATGAAGTTTATAAGTGTTGGTGAAACTTAAAATTACTTTACATTTTAGATGTCCTGTTTGCTTTTAGTAAGCAAAACTTGAAATCTACATAGTTTAATTTAAATAAACAAAATAGTTTTAAATACAAAAAGTTTAAAACAAAAATTGAAGAGTATTTTTGGATTTAATTTGAAGTTATTGTAAATAAAACCATGTAAAGCATAGACATAAAAAACCTGTTTAATTGGTATAGGCTGCAAAAGACAGCGATAATATTTGTAATTTCTATATCTGGAAATTATTTACAATTTCTTGTATTAGCTTATCTTCGTTTGTTGTCTCCTTTTTAAATAATGCACTATCTATATTTTAAAAAAATGACAGGAATGCAAAATAACTAAAGTAAAAAAAACTAAAAAAGTTTAACAGTGTTTTTATATTATCCTCAGAAATAAAAATAGTTTACTAAAATTTTTATTACGCAAACTAAAAAAATGTTTAATGGCTTAAGATTTTGAACACAAAAAAGATATTTTAATGAGTTTAATATTTTTAAACTAATTAAATAAGTTTTAAATTAGTTTAAATCTAAAATGTACACTGAAATATTTGTAAATTTTTCTTAAAACGAAAAGTTGCAACGTCTCAGAAAGTATGACATTTTAGCTAATTATTATGAGTTTAATAAAACTAAACTTTTTTAATATTTATTAGTTATTTATAAAAAGACTTGACACCTTTGTCTTAGTAGAAAAATGCTGCACCAAAAAACAAGACAGCATAAAAAAACAAAAATTTAAAAATAAGCCTAATTATTTCTGAGAGAAGAAGTAGTTTAGTTAGTTTACTTTAACTAATATTTTATTTGTAAATTACATAAAAGTTTAATACCAAATGAAGTTACTGAAACACGAGTTTTAGCAAAAAAATGTCTATAAAAATCAAAATTCACGGTCATTTTACCAATTCTGTAAATTTCATTTCGTTAAAACGCGTTTTGAGTTTTTTTCATATTCATTTTTTAAATGTGAATATAAAAATGAGAGAAGTAATTAAGTACAACTACTTTTATACACCTTATTTTTAATTTTAGCGTGAATGCATAGTTTATTTCAGTTTTTCGTTATTTTTTTATTTGTTCCTATAATATACATTATGTAAACCAAAATATAGTAAGTTAGTGGAGCGGACAAGTGAAAATGTGTGGGAATGTGGATTACTATTCACTATCGGAACTTTTGTAATTTAGTGGTAAAAAACAAGATTTTTAGTGAAAAATTGACCAGAGTTAACAATTTGAAAAAATAGTAAAAAAACACCAAATTAAAATTTCTGAGCACTGCATTCAGGTATTAAGACTATTCAAGTATTATTAAACTTTTTTGCTTTTTTTATTAAAAACATAAATATACTAAACTATTTAATGACGCGTTTTGAGCAATCATTACTATCTTTTGTGGGTTGTTGCTCATTATGTTTTGTCCTAGAGCGTCTTAAGAAACACATATTTTCATCTGATTAAAACAAAACACTAATAATCGTTAATAAACTTTTATAAATTGAGTAATGCTATTAGTGAATTCACTTTTATAAAAATAACCAGGCTGTAGTCTTTTTAGATTTATGTTTCTTCACTGCTGGCAAGAAAATGATTTAATATTTATTTTAAAAATAAATTATATTTTTAATAAAAGTTTAATTATATTAAACCAATAAGAAAATGAAATTTTAATCTTTTACGCACACACTGCAACACTGAATTTATAATAAGCACGAAAAATAAAAAAAGTTTAACTGTGTTGCAGATAATCTCTCTACAAATTAAGTTAAACTTTTTTTGTTTTTAATTATTAAGTTTACAAAAACTAAATTAAGACTTTTCTGAATTATTAAGTTTTGGTCTAGTTTTATTGTACTTTTCTCGCTTATATTTATCTGAAATGTTTGTGTAAATCTGTGTTGTTTGGATGCTTTCGTGACCTAGTATTTTTTGCAAAACCCTTAAATCACAACCGTTTTCAAGTAAGTGTGTAGCAAAAGAATGCCTGAAAGTGTGGGGCGAAACATTATCAATTTCGTTGTCTTCAGCGATGGTTTTAACTATCTTAAAGAATCCTTGTCGCGTTATTCTAGCGCCGTTTCTGCTTACAAACAAAGCAGGTAAAGTGCGTTCTTTTAAGATGATATTGCGGGCATCTTTAATGTAGGCTTTAAGTGCTTCTACTGCTTTTTTAGTTAACGGTACAGTTCTTTCTTTACTGCCTTTTCCTTCAACAATTAAAAATCCTTCGTTTAAATGCAGCGACTTTAAGTCAAGTCCAATCAACTCAGAAACACGAAGACCAGAGCCATATAACACTAAAAACATCGCTAAGTTGCGTACATTGTATACTGTTTTTAAATCAATTGAATCTATAATTTTACTAGTTTGCTGTGCGTTGATTGTGCGAATTACTTTCTCTTTTTCTTTAATATTTTTAATTTCTTGTGCAGGATTTTCTTTAGTCAAACCATCCATTTCAAGAAAAGCATGAAAGGTTTTAATTGCCGAAATTTTACGGTTAGTTGTTCTACTGTCGTATTTTTTTTGCAAAGTTCTAATGTAGTTTTTAATCAGTTTAGGACTGATTTGTTCAGGCCTTTGAATTTCTTTGTGGTATTTCGCATAGAAATCAAAGTACTGTTGAATGTCAACTTTGTATGCGTTTTGCGTAGTTTTGGCCAATGACTTTTCATTTTTTAAATATAAAATAAATTCATTAATTAAAAACGGTTTCATACAAACTCCTGCATTATTTGGTTCTCTAAATAAATGTATTTAAACGGTATATATATTCTACCTTTGGTGTATCTCAGTATTTTTCTTGCGAGTAACTTTTTAATTATTGGGAAATATTTAAGTAAATCTATGTTGTATTTTTGCTTAAAATATTTAAGATTTACACCGCTAGTTTTCCGAAGCCCGAGCACTATTGCCGTTGAAATTAACTCTTGTTCGCTTTGTTTTACTTCAGTTTTTCCAGGTCCTTTGTTAATGTAGGCGCGCATAATTGCGGTGTTATTTATGCGCGTTCCAGCTGTGTATCCGCTGGCTGCAAGTCCTGTGCCGATGTATTCTGAGTCTTTCCAGTAGATTAAGTTATGCTGAGATTGGTACTTTGACCTTGCATAATTTGAAGTTTCGTATTGTGAAAAGTGGTGTTTCTTTAGTGTTTTTTTAATGAAGTTATACTGTTTTAAGCACGTTTCTTCTGCTAAAGTTGTCTGTATACCTTGCTTTTCTAAGAACGCTAAAAAGGTGTTTTGCTCTAAAATCAAGGCGTAATACGATATATGTTTAGGGTTAAACTTTATTGCTATTTCTAAGTCTTTTTTTAGTATTTCTAAACTCTGATTTTTTATACCGTACATTAAATCAAAAGAAATATTTTGAATTCCGGCTTTTTTAAGTAGTCTAACAGAACTCTTAACATCCTCAATTGTGTGGCTGCGTTTTAAGAATTTTATGGTCTCAGGGTCAAAACTCTGCACGCCTAAAGACACACGGTTTACACCGTATTGTTTAAATAAGCTAACTTGTGCTTGAGTAATTAGTTCAGGATTACACTCAATTGTATACTCTTTTACACCATTAAACTTTTTTAAAGTTTTTAACAATAAGTTTATATTTTCTAAACTCAGATTATTTGGAGTCCCACCACCAATAAAGATAGTATCAAAATATGGGTTGTCTAAATACACAGTATTTAGTTCTTCTATTAAACTTTTGATGTATCCATCTTCTTCTGCTTTGTCTTTAGTTTGTTTCTTGACAAAGTCACAATACGAACAAATTAAATGACAAAAAGGGATGTGTACGTACAGTCCACGCACTAATCATCCCCTTGTTTTAAGATAGCCAAAAAAGCCTCTTGTGGTACTGAAACACGACCGATTTGTTTCATTTTCTTTTTACCTTCTTTTTGTTTTTGAAGGAGTTTCATCTTACGAGAAATATCACCGCCATAACATTTAGCCAAGACATCTTTGCGCATTGCTTTAATTGTTGATCTTGCAATAATTCTGTTACCAATTGCCGCTTGCACGGGAATTTCAAACATTTGTCTTGGAATTAAATCCTTCATTTTCTCAGTCAAGGCGCGGCCTCTGGACTCAGCAAAATCTTTGTGTACTATTGTTGCCAGAGCATCAATTTGTTCACCATTTAACAAGATATTTAACTTAACTAAGTTAGAGCGAACATATTCATCCATATCGTAGTCAAATGACGCATAACCTTTAGTTTGTGATTTTAGTTTGTCAAAAAAGTTATAAACGATTTCTGAAAGCGGCAGTTTATAAACGATATTTACGCGGTTTTTATCTAAGTAATTCATTGAGACAAAAACCCCACGTTTAGCCTGGCAAATTTCCATAACACTGCCGACGTATTCAGCTGGAGTCATAATAGAGGCTTTCACAAAAGGCTCTAAAATATAGGCAATTTGCTGTGGTTCTGGCAGTTCGCATGGGTTTTGAATTTGAATAACATTTCCATTTGTTAAATGAACTGTGTAAATAACTGACGGAGCGGTGGCAATGATGTCAATATTAAACTCACGGCGAATTCGCTCTTGAATAATTTCTAAGTGAAGCAGTCCTAGGAAACCTGTTCTAAAACCAAAACCGAGTGCTTTAGAAGTCTCCATTTCGTAAGTTAAAGCCGCATCGTTTAGTTTTAATTTTTCAAGCGCTTCTTTTAGCTGAGCGTAATTTTTATTTTCAACTGGATAAATACCTGAGAAAACCACCGGATTTAGTTTTTTGTAACCAGGTAGTGGCTCAGTTGCTTGATTTTCAAAAAAAGTAATAGTATCGCCGACTTGAATGTCTTGAATTGACTTAATTTGGGCGTAGATAAATCCAACTTCCCCGGCTGTAAGTACCTCGGTTTCACGCATTTCTGGCGTGTAGACACCCACGCTAACTACTTCTGCTTTGTATTTAGACTGCATAAAGTAAATAGTGTCACCTTTTTTAACAGTTCCTTCAACTACTCGAATTAAAGGAATTACTCCCTTGTAGGCGTCGTAGTATGAGTCAAAAACTAAGGCTCTCAAAGTATCGCTTGATTTTTTTGGTTTAGGCGCAGGTACTTTTTTGACAACCGCTTCCAGAATTTCTTTAATACCAATTCCGTTTTTAGCAGAACACAACACAACTTCGCTTCTATCAATGCCAATAATTTCTTCAATTTCTTTTAAAACTTTTTCAACATCTGCCGTTGGTAGGTCTATTTTGTTGATAACAGGAATAATTTCAAGGTTATTGTCAAGGGCAATATATAAGTTTGCAAGAGTTTGTGCCTGAATGCCTTGTTGCGCATCTATTACTAAAATTGCGCCTTCGCATGCCTGCAGAGAACGAGAAACCTCGTAGGTAAAGTCCACGTGGCCCGGGGTGTCAATTAAGTGCATTTTATATACTTCTCCGTCTTCGGCTTGATAGTGAATTTGTACGGCGTTTAACTTAATTGTAATCCCACGTTCGCGCTCCAGTTCCATACTATCTAGGTATTGCGCCTTCATTTCACGTGTAGAAACCGCGTTTGTCAACTCCAAAATACGGTCAGCCAGTGTTGACTTACCGTGGTCAATGTGAGCAATTATTGAGAAGTTACGAATTTTGTTCATCTAGATTTAAAACCTTTTTAATTAAGACTCTTTTAATGACGTTTTTTTCAATATATAGCGGCTGGAACTCAAAGTTTTTATAAGTTACGCAAATTTTTTCACCGACTTTTGGCAGGTGTCCGATTTGCTCGGTAATAAAACCGTTCACAGTGTTAGACTCTGCTTCAAACTCAATGTCTAATTTTTCAGACAAAATATCTAGTTCAAAGAACCCATCTACTTCATAAGTGTTTGCGTTAATTTCTTTAAACTCAGCCTCTGGACTGTCAAACTCATCGTTAATTTCGCCAACTATTTCTTCAATTAAGTCCTCAATTGTAAGGAGTCCAGCAACCCCGCCGTATTCGTCTAGAACAACTGCGATGTGGACTTTGTTTTTCTTCATATGCACAAAAATATCGTTAATCTTAGAGGTAGATGAGACAAAAAATGGCTTTCTTAAAGACTTACCTAAATTAAACTCACTTGGGTCAACTGCGTATTTTAAGATGTCTTTGATGTGAATTGTACCAATAATGTTGTCAATAGTTTCTTTGTACACGGGATATCTGGTGTATTGAGATTCATTTATTTTAGTTAATATTTCTGAGTAAGTTGCAGTGATTTCTATAGCGTCAATTTCAGTGCGGTGGGTCATGATTTCTGAAACCTTAGTGTCGTCAAACTCAAAAATATTTTCAATTAGTTTGTTTTCTTCGACGTCAATTTCACCGCTTTCTGTGGCATTTGATGCCATTAAAATGATGTCGTCTTCTGTAACTTCTTTAATTTCATCGCCTTTTTTAACACCAAAAATACGAGCAAAAAAGGTAGTTGAAACCATGAGTAGCCAAACAAACGGGAACAGTATAAACATAAGTACTCTGATGATCGGTGTGCAATTTAAAGATATTTTTTCGCTCCACTTCATTCCGATTCTTTTAGCGACAAGTTCACCAAAAATTATTTGAAAGTAAAGCAAAAACACGGTTAGTCCAATTGTAACTAACACGGAATAAAGCACATAGTTATTTGAATTTGCGTTAACTCTAAAAATACGAATTAAGGCGTCTTGTGACAGTTTAGAGCCAATAATACCGTTAATAAATGCAATTAAAGTGTTTAAAACCTGGATGGTTGCCAAAACATAGTTGGGATTTTTAATTAAGTTTAGGGTTTTTTTGGCTTTTTTCTTTAGTTTTGGGTTATCCGAATCTGTAAGTTCGTCAATTCTAATGTGGTTTACAGAAATAAATGCAGCCTCGGTCATCGAAGTAAAACCAGATATTACGATTAAAACAACGATAAGTGCAACGAATACTGCAACCAAGATACCCGTGAGCGGAGGGTTTGCAGACGTTGCAGAATTTAAAATATTTGTAGTCATATTTCTCCTTGATTAGCAACTTTCTTTAAAAATAGTATAACACACGATTTTTGTCTACACTAAATCACGCAAAAATTCAACTAAACCAGCAGAGTTTAGCCAAAAAGCACTTTTATTTTTGTGTAAATTATCAAGTATTTCTAATTGTTGTTGTTCTATTTTATTTTTAATAATTTTATCTTTATTATCAAAAACATTAAATATTTCTGAATTTAAAATTTCGTTTGAAAAAACACCATCTAAAAAAGACACTATAAAAGTGTTTTTAGGCATTTTAGTTTTAATTAAACCGATTAGTTCCTTGATTTGTTTATCTTGAGCACCACCGCATTCCTTAATGTGCTTAGATTCAATGAAAAAATATTTATCGTTCGACTTTAAAATGATATCTAAATCCTTATTTTGCGAACCAAAATCTATCTCAGGAATAATCTTTTCTTTTAATTCTTTTTTGTAGTAAGAAACACTATTTTTATTTTTTAGAAAAATATTTGGATCATTAGTATACTCAAAACCAAAATTTTGGGCAATTTCAACTATTTTCTGCTGTCCAATGATGCCTAGTGCTCTTTGGGAACCCTTGTCAATTAATGACTGTATATGGACAGGGTCGGCGCTGATTTTGCCATTTCTATATGTGAAAAATAATTCAACGATTTGTTTTAAGGTTTCAGGATTGTTTTTAATTGTGCCAATTGTTGAATCACAGGCGTTTATAAAACAATTAAATTCGTTTTTAGAACCATAAGAATCAGTAATTAAATTTAACAAAATAGTAAATTTTTTCTCATCAACAAATTTGTCTTTTCTTATGTCGTTTAAAAGACTTTTGATTTTATTTGTAAACTCAACATATTTATTTAAATCATTTTTCTTTAAATTCATGTATCTTTCATCGAGTTTTTCAGGGTTATTGCAACTATACTCAAGGTATTTTAAGTTATCTTTCATTAAATTACACCGCTTCTATAGACATTAAATTATTTGCTTTTTCAATTATTGCGCGCGCTAGTCTAAAATCCAATCTCCTTCTTCTTTTACCACTTTTTGTATTTCCCATAAAAGGAGTAAGTAAAACATCACCAGACTTTATTCTAATTTCATTTAGCAAAAGATTACATTTTTCTAAAAATTTTGGTCTGCTATTGTCAGAAATATCTATCGAAACCAGAGTAAAATGTCTAGATGTATTTTTTATTTTGTTTTGCCAGTCGTATTTAATATTTTCTTTGTAGTCGAACTTAATATTGTTTATGTCATCGGTGCTGTCAATTGCTCTTATGCCTAACCACCCTTCAGTATCGTTGAAAGTTACTTTCAAAGAGTTTTCTGGTTCAATTCTTAGATTTATTATGTTTGCTAGAAAGTCAACAAACTTATCATTTTTATAAATTTTAATTTCAGAAAAATCTTTATAAACACCATTAAAACATGCTACACAAACCGGTACTTCCGTATCTTTAAAAGGGTTTTCTTCTAAAATAGTAACGGAACTTAAAAAATTTTTGTTTTTAAATGACGAGTTTATGAAAGACTCAGGGATAATCGCAACAATATGTTTTTGTGCTTCAATCATTTTAGCAAGTGCAACTAAATAAATATCGTCATAGGGTGAATCTTTAAAATATTCGTTTAAACAAATCTTTTTTCTTGAAGCAGATTGTTTAGCAAGATAAGGAGGATTTGTGATAATTATTGCGTTTTTAATTGTTGGTATTGACTTTAAAGAATCATTGTTTTCCCAATCTAATTTTTCGTCAATATCTAATCCTTTTGTTTCAAAAATACCATACTCAGGAGATACTGATAAAAGATCGCCTGCTCCAGCGAACGGGTCGTAAGCGATGGTGCATTTAGAATTTTTAATAAATTCTTTAATTTGTGGTTTTAACCACTGCACACCTTTCGTGAAATATTGGCCTAATGCGATTTTTTTTCTAGTTTTTTTGCTTTTATCCATACAAATATTTTAACATTTAGTAATTTTTTTGTGAAGGATTATTTTACGAATTTTTTGGAAAAGTAGAGAAAAAACTAAAAAAGAAAAATATACCAGTACAATAACCGGAGAAGGCGCTACATTTGTGTTTAGTTGAATTGGTGCAGCAATAGCCACGGTTAAAATCGCAACAACTACTCCAATTAACATAGTTTGAATAAAGTTTCTTCTGAATTGAACAGAGATTAAGACCGGGAATAAAATTAGCGCAGAAATTAACAAGGTACCCATCATGCGCATACCAACTGAGATTAAAACAGCGACCAAAATAGATAGGCCATAGTTAGTAATTACTTTGTTTGTGCGGTTGAACTTAGCATAACTTGGGTCAAAAGTTTGAGAAACCAAACGTCTGTATTGCCATAAAATAAATCCTAAAGTGATTACAAAAATAATTAGGGCATTAAAGAAGTCAAGCCACTCCATTGTCGCTAGACTACCATTGATAATATTGCCAAGATCGCTTTTAAAGTTAGCACCCCAAAGTGAAATAATTAAGATACCCAAACTATAGCCAAGAGCCTCAATTACACCAATTGCACTGTCTGAGTCGATTTTGGTGTTTTCAATAATTAACTGTATCACAATTGAAAAGAAAACAGTAACTAACATTGAAACGTAGACAGGGTAGTTAGACAAAAGCACACCTAAGGCTATTCCAAAAAACGCAGTGTGTGCAAGTCCGTCTGCAATCAACGCTTGGTTTTTAAGTACAATAAAAGGACTAAGTAGAGCAGCGGTTACTGCAATTAGTCCGGCTGCGATAAAAATGTAGGTGCTTGAAAACACTCCTAAATTAACTAAATATTGCATGCTTTTCTCTATTTAAAATTTGCTTGTGGAAATCACAAAATATACCGTCGTAAACTATAGCTTTTTCTACGTAAATTACGCGGTCTTTACATTCAAGCACATCAATTCCAGAAAGGTCATGAGTAATTATTAAAACAGTAGTACCAGATTGAGAAAGTGTATATAAATACTGATAAAACTCGTGTCTAAATTTAGGGTCTAGTGCAGAAGCGGGCTCGTCTAATATTAAAAGGTCAGGTTCGTCTACTATGCTTCTTAAAAAAAGTACGCGTTGCAGTTGTCCACCAGAAAGTTCAGAAATTAATTTATTTTTTAAGTCCAAGATGTTCATTTCAGAAAGTAGTTTATCTATTCTTACTTTTTGTTCTTTTTTGGCAAACAAGTATTGTTTTTCAAAACCCGAGTAAATAATTTCAAAAACCGAAGCCGGAAAGTTTGATTTAAATCGTAAAAATTGCGACATGTAGCCGATTTTTTTTGCACCATTTATTACCTTACCGCTATTTGGTTTTAAAGTTTTTGAAACCAGTTTAACTAGTGTACTTTTGCCACCACCGTTTGGTCCCAAAATGTACATAAAGTCACCTTTGTTAATCTTTAAATTTAGATTTTCAAAGACTGCTGTGTCTTCGTATTTAAACGAAACTTCTTTAAACTCAATCATGTCTATTTACCTAAAAGTGCTAATTTTAAATTAGCGATATTTTCAGAAATTTTTGTCTGAAAGGAAATTTTTTGACTGTATTCTTCTTTAGAAACTGCGTGAAAAGTATGAAAAATTTTAAAAGAAACATTTGAAATGTTGTGTGCTTTCACACTTGATTTAAGTTTTTCTAAAACCTGTTCTTTACCTGTTTCTTGAACGAACACAGTTAAGATTTTATCAGGATTTTTAGTGCCTTTTTTAATTAGTTCAACGAACTCATTTATCGCTTTTATAGTGTCTTCATTTCGGTCTTGTATGGTTGTGTCAATTGGTGTATAACCTTTTAACAAGCCCATTTCAACCATAAATGCACCGATTGAATCGTGGCCACAAAAAAGGATTTTTTCATCGTTTAAACCACTCTTAAAATTAGTATTTATAAAACTAGTAAAGTCGTTTTTAAATGTGATAATTTCGTTTATCAGTGTAGTTTTATTTGTAGCAATGATTGATTTGTTTTCAAATTTTTGAGTAAGCTTTTCGGCAATTTTTTCAATTATTTTTACTGTATATTCCAAACTTGACCAGTAGTGTGAAGAGGCGTGTCTACGGATATTTTTTTCAGTCTGAGTAATTTGCTCGCCAACTTTTGCAAAAGTTTTTTCAGTAACTCCAAGTGCTTTTTCTAAGTTAAGTGAATCTAGGCTACCACGTGCTTTTTTAATTTGCAGGTCAACATTTTCAGAAAAATAAATTAACAAATCGCTTTCAATAATTTTGCTTTTGTCTTGTAAAGTTAATTCAGAATTGTGAATGTTTAAATAAGGAGCTCTAGCGGTACTGACCGTAATTTTGGTGTTTTTAGTAAGTTGTTCAACAATTGAATATGTCAAATAAGAACTTGTTACCACGTTAACTTTATTTTTTTGGCATGAAAAAAAAGCAAATGAAGCAAATAAAGTTAAAACGGTGATATAAATTTTTTTCATATTTTTCCTCTTAAATTATTTTAACTTAATAATTTTGCAATTGCAAACTATTCGCATTTGTGATTTGCGTGTTTATTTAATATTATATATAGGGCTGAATGCTATAATAAATGCATTAGGAGACCAAAATATGGAAACTTTGAAAGACAATTTTTATTTACATGTAAATAAGCAATTAATAGAAGAAACCGAAATTCCTGCAGACAAACCTAGTGTTGGAACGTTTTCTAAAATTCATGATCAAAACGAAGAAATTCTTTTAAAACTTTTTGAAGACTGGTCTGAAGGGAAAAACATACCTGAAGATAAACTAATTCATGAAGCAATTAAATATCACAAATTAGTTACAGATTTTGAATACCGCAATGAAATGGGTGCAAAACCTGTTTTACCTCTTATTGAAAAAATTCAAAGACTTAGTTCAATTGAAGAGTTAGCAGCAGTATATCCTGAACTTGAGCTAAACAGTATTGCTCTGCCTGTAACCATTGGCATTTCTCAAAGTTTTGCAGACCCAACTAAACATATATTGGCAGTTGACCATGCAAACACTATCATGCCGGACCGCGAGTACTATGAAAAAAATCTAGAGCAACTTGAAGAAAACTTAGCAGTTTTTGCAGAATCTGCTAAAACTGTGTTAAAAAGTGCAGGACTAGATGGGGATTTGGTAGATAAATATGTTAAAGAAACTCTTGAGTTTGATAAATTTTTAGCCCCATTTACTTCATCTAGATTAGAAGACGCTGAATACGACAAAAAATTCAATCCAACTCTGCTAAAAGAAATTGACGCGAAATCTAAATACTTAAAGTTTAGTCAAATTTTTAAAACTTTAACCAAAGTAGATGCAGAAATCGTTAATATCGCCTATCCTCGTTTCTTTGAAAATCTAAATACTGTTTTTTCTAAAGAAAACTTTGAACTAATTAAATCTTGGATGATAGTTAAAACTGCCCTTGGCAATGCTCGCTATTTATCTGAAGAACTTGCAGATGTTGCAGGTGCGCTGAGACGTAAACTAGTTGGTCAAAAACAACCTCAACCTAGAGCCAAGAAAGCACTATACACTACTTTGGCATTTTTTGATGAACCAGTTGGCATTTATTTTGGCAAAAAATATTTTGGTGAACAAGGCAAAGCCGATGTTCTTGAAATGATTCGCCGTTTTATCGCAGTTTATACAGACCGTCTTTCTAAAAACACTTGGTTAAGCAAAGAAACTCGCGAGAAAGCGATTTTAAAACTCTCTAAAATCAAACCTTTTGTCGGATATCCTGATGAAATTCCGCCTTATTATCAAGATTTTAAAATTAAAACTAAAGCGGAAGGTGAAACTTTGGTCTCAGCCACAATTTCCTTGAAACGTCTTGTAACTGCCTATGAATACGCGCAATATAAAGAACCTGTTAACACCAAATACTGGGGAATGGCTGCGTATGAAGTAAATGCTTATTTCCACCCACTTCTTAACCAAATAGTGTTCCCAGCGGGTATTTTGCAACCTCCTTTTTACTCAAAAGAAAACTCAAACTCTGCTAACTACGGCGGAATTGGTACAGTCATTGCGCACGAAATTTCTCATGCTTTTGACAACAATGGTGCGAAGTTTGATGAACACGGTCGTCTAAATAACTGGTGGACTAAAGCAGATTTAGCTGCCTTTGAAGAAAAGAAAAAACAAATGATTAAGTTATTTGACGGACACAGTAATTTACTTGGTGTGAAATGCAACGGCACCTTGACTGTTTCTGAAAACATCGCAGACTGCGGTGGCTTAAGTTGTGCACTTTCTGCTTTAAAAATGGACAAAACGGTTGACTTAGATGCTTTCTTTAAGTCTTGGGCTACCAACTGGTTTAACAAAGCCAGAGTTGAGTACTATCAAATGCTTGCCAATGTTGATGTGCATGCAACTGGTGAACTTAGGGCTAATCGTCAACTGGCTAATTTAGATGAGTTTATTGAATACTACGGTATCAAAGAAGGTGACAAAATGTACACCAAACCAGAGGAGCGCGTCAAAATATGGTAAAACAAATTAAATTCTTACTAGTTGGTTTTTTAACTTTAATTTCTGCACTTACTTTAACTGCCTGCAGTCTATATAGAGTTTCTGTAAAACAAGACATTAAAGCAGAATCTGCTTTCTTTACCTTTAGATTAAACCGCCATCGTGATCGCCAGGCGTTTTTATCACAAGGAGCGGACGCTAACATACAAATTCAGGTAAACGAACATAAAGCAGGCGATGGTCGCGATGAACTTGGTGTCGCTATTCCAAAAGCAACAAGCGACTTAAAAGCATCTTCAAAACCTTACTATGAGTTTTCTTTTGAAAAAGACGCAAAAAAAAGCAAAGTTTCGCTAAGTTTTGAAATTAGAAACTTAAAACCAGAAAAAAAATACGTTGTACTTGTCTACTTCACTTACGATAACGAAAAAGTTTACCTACTTAAAAACTGGCGTGTGACTAAAAAACATCCGCTTGAAGGTATGATTTTTCAAACAATTGCGGTCTCTAAATTAAAAACTTACGCAATTTATTCATATGAAGACCTTTTAAAAATCAAGTCAGAAAAACAAGAAGGTAACTTCAAACTGATGCAAGACCTTGATTTAAAAGGTCGTGAACTTCCTGCTTTATTTGGCAAAAATCGTGCTTTTGATTTTGATGGTAACAGTAAAACAATTCGCAACTTTAAATTCATTATTCAAAAAGACGAAAGTCTATTAAAAGGTAGTGATTACTCAAAAAGATCACCTCGCGACACCAACCTTTATAACAACCAAGGAACTTCAATTTTTGGAAACCTTGACAGATATGCCAGAGTTCATCACTTAAACTTTGAAAACGTAGAAATTAAAATTAAAGAAAAAGAACTGACAACTGCAGAAAACGTCGGAATTTCACTAATTGCTTTCCACGTTGCCCCGGGTGCTCAAATTGACCATATCTCTTTTAAAAATATCGCTTTTTCAGATAAGTTTAAACGCTCTTCTTCAATTCAAAGAAGTTACAACATCTCACTAGTTGCCTATAAATCAGAAGGAACCATTAGCCACATTAAAGCCGAAGACATTAACTTTGAGTTAAATGTAGACATTACTGCAGTTTACGACTTTTTCCCAAGACTTTCAGTGTCAACTTTGGCATACCAAATCGGAGTTAATGCAAAAGTCAGCGACATTGCGGTTAAAAACGCTAAATACACAATTAACTCAACATACTTTGCCCGTGGTGACGTTTCTCCTGCCAATGACTATAATTTCTATGTAGACGGTCTTGCACACTCTATCGCTCAAACCGACAAGGCTATTGAAAACGTTGACTTGGATTTTGTTGGAAAAATTAACATAAACTCAAATAACGTACCTGTTCCTGAAAACCAAGACTATGTTTTTTACACAGGAAATGCAGGTGAAGAACAAGTCCACCTTTATAAAATTAACAAAAACTACACTGTTGAAAGACTTCGCAAAAATACATACCACGTCAAAGATCCAAACGCTCGCTATGTTCTTGCTTTTAAAAACTACTCTGAAAAAGAAAAAATGTCTTTAGACCACTTCTGGCTAAACTCAGTTGAAAAGGCTAAAACTTCACTTAACTTCGTAGAACCAGGTAAACTAGAGTCTAAAGACTTATTTGACTTGCCAAACGGCGAGGCATCCCGCGAAATTACCGGAATTTATCAAAAGAGCTACGCTAAGTTCTTAGTATTAGATAAAGACGCCAAAGGTCATATGGCCTTTGATATCTCAAAAGAAGGCACTCAATTTGACAAAGGTGTGCGTTTGTATAAAAACAACTCAATGTATGAACTGGCTAAAGACAACCCAACTAAACCCCTTCAAGACAACTCAAACTACTATTTATTTCCGTATGGCGCTAAAGTTAAATTAACTTTAAAGAAAAATCGTTTTAACACCCACATTGTTGGTTTTAGAACCACTGAAATGAGGGGTGAGACTGAGCAGTATTCAGCAGATACTTACCATTTATTTAAAGCAACTGAGCAAGGTGAATATACAACTGAGCTTACTATGTTTAAGGACTACAAAATCTATACACTGAGTGCAAACCACGTCAACCACTCACTTTCTGGAATTTCTGCAGACTCATCTCCAATCAATCAATTTAACAACGTGAAAGTTAAAGGCAAACTGATTTACAACGGAAACGGACTAACTCCAAACGTCTATAAGTTAAATATCGCAGAAGGATTAAACCACAAAGGCTACAGCCAAAGTGGTGTAACTAGCACGATAACTGTTGAAAAAACTGTAAAACCACTGGTTAAAGACGTCAACAAATACGAATACACGATTCAAGAAAAGAAATAAAAACTTATCTTTAAAAAAGAGGCTTCGGCCTCTTTTTTTATTTGTTTTAAGTAATTTTATTTAAGGTAAATAAATATATTTTGATGATAAAAAAACAGATATTCATAAAAACAATTTTAATAACAATTTTGGCCTTATTTTCTTTGTTAATGCTTTCGGCAAATAAAGGAATAGAACAAAACGTTAAGTCTGATTTTGAACTTAAGGTTATAAATAAATCAGACAGTTCTTATCGCTTTTTGGACAAAAATAGGTGGGCAAATGATGAGTTTATAAATCCAAATGTGCTATATGCTTACTTTAAGTCTACTGAGCATCGCCTAAGATTTATTGACAAAATTAGCAACGAAACTGACTTAAAAAAAATAGAGTTTATTAAAATTAAATCAGAAACAGTAGAAGTTGGTTTGCAGACAATTAAGTACGAAAACTCACTCGAACTGATTTTTGTTTCCAAAAATAGCGTTAGAAAACTAATGTTATTTTTACAAGTCTTAGATGTTTTTCCTGAAATTACTGTTAAAGAAAACGAATCGATTTACTTTACCTATTTTGATTTAAATCAACTTAAATATTTAATTCGTAAACACTACAAAATTTCGAATAATTTTGATTTAGAAATTGATGCAATCAAAGTATCAGATTTTAACAAAAACCTTTTTAATAAACTTTTACTTAACTTTTATTTAACTAATTTATTTGGTGAAAAAAGAGAATATAAAATTAATGTTATACCAGTTAAAGATAGTGAAAATATCTTTAAAATTGACAACAATTTTATTGATTTTGAATACTTTAAAATAGCCTTAAATGGCGATTTAAAATTGAATAAGCTCAATTTCAATTTCATTGTAGATAAAAATAATTTACCTGTAAATACAAAAATTATAAACGAACAAAAACTTACTATAAATTTAAACAAAGAAGTATATTTTGATTTACATAATTTTGATGTTTCTTTCATTTATATCAAAATAAATGAATACAAACATTTAATTTTCTTAAAGGAAAACGAAAGCACCGAAAACATTTTTAAGTTACTTAAGCATTTAAAGTTTAACAACTTTACTCTTAACAAGGAATTTAAACAAGAAATTACATTAAATGATGATTTAAATAGTTTAACTATTAGAAAATCTAATTTGATAAATGAAGCGTCAAAAGTAACTATTGATTATAAAGCAGAGTTAGAAAAGCAAAGTAACAAATTAAACAAAACTACATTTGATAGCACGCTTACTTTAGATGAACTTAAAAAAAGTGTACTGAAACATCTTTCTAATAAAACAATAGATGTAAAAATCATTTCTAAAAACTCAGAGCAAGGTCTGTTTGTTTGTGAGTTTTTTGATACTAAAAGACCAGATATAAAAGTAAAGAAAACTTTGTATTTTAAAAATACACAAGTAGATAATAACAATACAAATGACACAGAAAAACAAGAACACGAAAGTAAAAACGATAAAAATAACTTATTTTTAAGGTATAAAATACCTTTCATAATCGTGTTATTAGCCAGTTTTGCATTTATTTTAACTATCTTAATTTCAGTTTTGGTTTGGAGGAAAAATAGAAATGGAAAGAAAAATTAAACTATTTATAACAGTTATATTTTTATTTTTTTCATTAGGTTTATTTTTTTCAAACTCTATCTATACTGACAAAACAGTTAAAAGTACAGTTAATTTAAAGAAACAAAATCGACCCAGACCTAATAAACCGCCTATACACAACACAAAGCGTTATTCTGTATTTTTTGAAGGAGTCCCGATTATAAAAGGGGATAAATTAGAAAATAAAGATACTTTACTTAAAAACGGATACATTTTAGGAATCAAGCATCACAGTTTTTCCCGTCTATATAACTATGAATATACAAAAAATAACGGAAATAAAATAAAACCAGAAAACACAAATATCTCACTTTTATTTTTATCAAATTCAAAATTGTATTTTGATGTTTCTATAGGCAATAAAAAAATAGCACTTGACGAAAATAAAATTTTTTATCATAGACACGAATATATCAAAATAGATAAAAATGAAAGTTATCAAATAATTCAAAGCGCGATAAAAGTCAAAGTAGAAAACCTAAATACTAAAGACATAAAGAAACTAATTTTAAATTATAGCGATTTTGATTTATCTGATTGGACAATTGATTATAATAACTCTAGTTTTTTTAATCTTAACAGCGCAAGAATATATGGAAATTTTTATCAAGACACAGATAAGGACATTAGACAAAGTAAATTCATTTCTTTTAAAAAAGACAGCAGATATTTGTTTTTCTTTTTTAGACTCGATACCGAAGCGTTTGACAGTAACAAAATAAACAAAATAAGTTTAAATGAAGATGTATTTGAATCAGAAGATAATTCAATTAAAACAAATTATCAAAAATATATAGCGACTTTTTCACTACTCTCAGAAATAAATGAAAAACGAATAGACTTTGAAAAAGCAATCTTAAAAAGATTTAAAAGAGACGACAGACAGTTTTTACTTGTTGTCTATGGTGATATTTTTAAGATTGTACAACTAGAAATCGGTTCTTTAAATAAAGACTTTGAGACTTTTGTGGAATTAGTTGAACTTACTACCATAAATGATATTAACTTATTTAAAAAAGATAAAATCGAATTCACTCTAGCTGAGATTAAAAAGACTTTTGAAAAATTCATTACCAACTATCATATTGACGAATTAGAACTTTTAAATCAATTAACCAAATCAAATACGCATAACGAAACAATTGAACTTAATTTTTATACTAAAAATAACTCAACAAAACCAATTTTAAAAACCTTAAAATTAAAACTCAAAGTAGCAAAAGAAATTGATAAACTAGACCTAACTTTTAAAACCAATAACAATTACTTTATTGCAGATGACGAAAAGACAGCGTCAATTAGTTCAGATGAACTCAAAAAGAAAACCTTCAGACACTCTACAACAACTTTAAATGGTTCTGAAACGACACTTTATACTGGTTTTGAAACCGATATAAACTCAGTTATTGCTACAATTAAAGGACAACTTAAGAATATTTTAAATGAAAAAGAATACGAAATTTACAGTTTAGAAGATAAAAATGGTAACTATTTATTTTCAATTCAAAAACTTAGTACTGGCGAAGTTAGAGTTTTCAAGGTAAAAGTTAGGCGAATAAGTCCTGTTTCTGATTTTTATGAACTAAATAGATTATTTATGTTTGACTACTATCAAACTGAACATAATATTCAAGAAGTTCTAAATTACTTTAACTCAAAAACTAATATTTTAAAAAATTTAAACTTAGAAATTCTTAATTACACTGAGCTAAACTCAGAAATCAACAATTTAAAAGTAAGCCCTTACGCTTACAAAAAGTTGAAACTGAGTCTCCAAGACAAGTATTCAAATATATATACTGTCTCTTTTTTTGCAGAAATTAGATATGGAGACACAGCGCCTGTCAAAATTTCAAATAGTTATGTAGATTCTATGCATACAAGGTTTTTTATGTCTTCAAATTTAGCATTTTCAAATGCTACAGCTGACTTATTTGGTTCATATGACTTAAAAAATGTAAATCAAAATCTAAGACAATGGTTTGATAAGGAAAGCGAAGATTTTACCTTAAGCGAATTAAACAAAACTTTTAAAGTCACTTATAACTTCTTTAAAAAGGATTATTTAGCGATGCAAACCAATTCAAAAACTTATCTACTTTATTTAAATAACAGTTTAGATTACTCAGAACAAGAAATGCAGTCAATATTTAGTAATATTTTTGGTAAAAATATCACAAAAATTGAAAAAAACCAAGACAATTCTTATTCTATTTATTTGAATGATTTTCGTGAGAAATACATCATCTATTTAAAGCATTCTAGTAAGTTAAGCAAATATAGAGTAAGTAATGAAATTATAAAAGAAAGAATTTCTCAACTTTTCAAAACTGTTTTAGAAACAAATGAAAATGCACAAAAACTCGTTCAAACTCTTGAAAATTTACTCAAAACTATTCCTGAACTAAAAATTAGTAAAGAAAATACTGGTAATTCCAATATAATTTTAAAAATTTATTCTGCTTTAAATAAAGAAATTTATAAAACTTTTACGGTAGTTTAATTTCAAAAAAAACAAAGATTTTTAGTTTTTGGTATTGAATTTAAAAACTTTTTTGTTATACTTACATAGATATGAAAAACGAGAAAAAAAGCAAAAAAACTGAATTAAAGATTTACACAACTCCTTCTTGTTCATCTTGCCGAAAAGCTAAAAAATGGCTAGATAGTTTCGGAATTAAATATGACGAGGTCAATATTTTAGCAGGGGAAGTACAAATGTCTGACCTTGATTTAATGCTTAGTTTAGCAGACGATGGCTTTGACTCAATTGTTTCAACTCGCTCAAAAACCGCTAGAAACGATTTTTTTGATGTTGATTCGTTTACTACTCACGAGCTTAAACGCTGGATTTTGGCTAACCCCGCAATTTTAAAACGTCCAATTATTATTGAAAATGAAAAAATGCAAGTTGGCTACAACGATGAAGAAATAAGAATTTTTATTCCTAAAGGCATTCGTGCAAAAATCATGGAAAGTCCTGATTTTGAATGCGATGACTACATAAAAGAAATCAGCATTAAAGAAGTTCCTGAAGTGAAAACTCAAGAAATTCCTACTATTAAACTAGAAGTCACTGACTTTAGCGAAGTTTCAATTTAAATTCAATACCGTTAACAATAGGCCACTAAAACCAGAAAGCAAAATTACTAAAACTGGGTGTAGTGGTCTTTTTTTACGGCTGAAATTCTCCCAAAGTAGACTTATTAAAAAGATAAACAAGAATATCAAAATTGTAAAAGCATTGGCTTTAAAGGTTAAAATAAGTAAACTATTGACTTCAAAGAAAACTTTTAAAGAAATTTTAATTGCTGCTGTAAAAATAAAGGCAATCGCTGCTGGTTTTAGAAAAGAAATTGCTCTTTTAATGTAAAGATTTTGATTTAACATGTTGCTGCTAGAAATGTATAAAATGATTAAAAATGATGGCAAGACTATTGCTAAGTTGAGCAAAGCAGCACCAAGAATTCCGTATTGTTCGAAGCCAATGTAGGTCGCTATGTTGACAGCAAAAGCACCTGGTGTACTTTCAGAAATCCCGATAAAAGTATAAAGTTCATCACTGTCTATGTATCCGCGTTTTGTAAGTTCAAAGTTCAAAAGTGGAATCATGGCGTATCCACCACCAAAAGTAAACGCGGATATTTTTAAGAAAAGAAAAAATAAGGACAGTAATTTCAAAATACACCGCCTTTATATTTATTTAGTTCTTCGTTTAATTTATGGGTTGCTACTGAAATTAAAATAAGTGAAACCATTATGTAAATTAAAGAAAGTTCGGTAAATAAAGTTAAAAACAAACACACTAAAAAGATAGAAAAGCTAGTTAAGTTATTTAAAACTCCTTTTTGTAGTTTGAAGCCTGCTTTAAAAATCAGTAAAATAACTCCTGCTTTAATTCCAGTTAAAAATCCTTTTAGATAAACATTTGTGTTGTATTTCTTTAATACGAATGCTAATGAAATGATAATTATAAAAGACGGAATAACTACACCGATTGTTGCAAACACTGCTCCCCAAAATCCGAGTTTCTTGTGTCCTATATATGTTGCTGCGTTAATGGCAAACGGACCAGGCGTAGTTTCTGATACTGCTAAAAGCGTAATCATTTCGTCTCTATTTAAAATTTTTTTACGTTCACAAAGTTCATGCTCAAGAATTCCAAGCATGACGTAGCCACCGCCAAAGGTGATTAATCCAACTTTAAAAAATATTATAAAAAGGCTTAATAAAGCCTTTATATTATTTATTATTTTCATTTAATTTAAGTATACGACTAGCCTTTGATTGAGATTTTTTATATTCAATTTCATTTTCTTTTAAAAATTCATCAAACTCAGTCTTGCCTTTTTTTAAACTAACTGCTTCAAACTCAAATTCATATACTTTGTTTAAATTTAGAAAACCCCATGTTGAAAAATCTAAAAAACCAGTTCCAGTTTTATATTTAAACTCAACTCTTTTAGTTTTTAGTTTTCCTTTATTACTTAAGAAAACTATTGTGTCAAATTTGAACTTAAAACCCTTTTTTATGAACTTCTTGGCCTGCTCTTCGCTCAAAATTTCTGTTTTCTCTAAAGTTCCGTTTTTGTCTGGAAACTTAACTGTAAGTTCGTAAATATTTTTGTCTAAAATATGTCTGATTCTGGCGGTTTGTTTATTTTTAGTTAGTTTCATCGCAAAATCATCAAAATAGTAATTAACTTGTGTAAATTGATCTTCTAAATTTGCATATTTTGTCATCAAATCAATGTATTTTTGTTTACTTAATTCAGTTTTAAATTCAATTTCTAGGTTTTCGGTCATTTTCTGCCTCTATATTTATTTTATCAATATTTTATTTATTTTTAATCTGATGATACAAAATTAAATATGAAAAGGTAGTGATTTTTTGTGTTTATTATGGTTGCGTTGTGCTAAAATTATTAGGTAATAGATATGGAGGAAAAATATGGCTATTAAAGTTGCAATTAACGGATTTGGTAGAATCGGACGTCTTGCGTTCCGCCAAATTTCTCAAAGCAAAGATTTCAAAGTTGTTGCTATTAACGACTTAACAGACGCAGAATCTCTTGCTTACCTTTTAAAATATGACACTGCTCAAGGCGGTTTCTTACAAGACAAAGTTTCTTTTAAAGAAAATAATTTAATCGTTGATGGAGTTACAATTCCAGTTATTGCTGAACGTGACCCTAAAAACTTACCTTGGAAAAAATTAGGCGTTGATATCGTTCTTGAATGTACAGGTCTTTTCACTTCTCAAGAAAAAGCACACTGGCACATTGAAGCTGGTGCAAGAAAAGTGTTAATTTCAGCTCCTGCGACTGGTGATGTTAAAACTATCGTTTACAATGTTAACGACAATACATTAGACGGAAGTGAAGAAATAGTTTCTGGTGCAAGTTGCACAACTAACTGCCTTGCTCCAATTGCTAAAGTTCTTGATGACAAATTTGGTATCGTTAAAGGTTTTATGACTACTGTTCACGCTTTCACAGCTGACCAATCACTAATGGACTCACCACACAAAAAAGGTATTTATTCTCGTCGCGGACGTTGTGCTGCTCAAAACATCGTTCCTTCTTCAACTGGTGCTGCTAAAGCAATTTCTTTAGTACTACCTCAACTAAAAGGTAAATTAGATGGAACTGCTCTGCGTGTTCCAACTGTTACTGGTTCAGTTGTTGACTTGACTGTTGAACTTAAAAAATCTGTTACTCTTGAACAAATCGATGCTGCTTTCAAGGCTGCTCACTCTGAGACACTTTGCTATCAACCAGATCCAATTGTGTCATCTGACGTAATCGGCACAACATACGGTTCGGTATACGATGCTCACACAACTCAAATTCTTGATGTTGATGGCAAACAATTAGTTAAAGTAATGTCTTGGTATGACAACGAAAACAGCTATGTTTCTCAACTTGTTCGTACTCTTAAAAAACTTGCACTTTTAACTAAATAAGTTAAGTTTAAGTTTATTTTAAATAGCATATTATTAAAAGGCGAGCACAACTCGCCTTTTTTTAAACAATAAAGGAGGTAATTTTTATGCAAGATCAGAATTGGTTAAACTTTTTTTCAAGTGAAAAACAGAAACCATATTTTTCTAAACTTGAAAAAAGGCTAGACGAAGATTACCTTAATTTAGAGATTACTCCTTTAAAATCAGATATTTACACAGCTTTTAACTGTCCTTTTAATGAAATCAAAGTTGTTATTATCGGCCAAGACCCATACCCCCAAAAAGGAGTGGCTGATGGGCTTGCGTTTTCTGCAAATGGCACAAAAATCCCAGTTTCCTTAAGGAATATTTTTAAGGAAATTGAGTTTGAATATGAATACAAAAATACTTCACCAAAACTTACTTATTTAGCTCAACAAGGCGTTTTTCTACTTAATGCATTTTTGACAACTAAAGTCGGAGAACCACTTTTTCACAAAAATATTGGTTGGCAGATTTTTACTAAAAATGCAGTTTCTTTTTTAAACGAATATGGAAAAAACATAGTTTTTATGTTGTTTGGTGAGTTTGCTAAAACTAATTTTTTGAGTTTAATTGACCAACAAAAACATCTGGTTTTGCAAACTAGCCATCCTAGTTTCTTTTCTTTTAACAAGGGTTTCTATGGCTCTAATGTTTTTAAAAAAGCCAATGAATATTTAAAGAAAAACGATATTCCTGAAATCAATTGGTTGCAACAATGAATGAGTTAACTGAATTTCTTGAAGAACTAAAAAGTAAAGGCTACTCAGAAAACTCAGAGATAGCCTACAAAAAAGACTTAGAGGATTTTTTGTTTTACCTACAAGCCAACAAACTTGCCGAAACTTTTTCAGATGTTTCTAACGAACGTATCTTTAGATACTTTATTTCTCATCTTGCTGACATTGAAAAAACTCCGAAAACTATCGCTAGAAAAATTTCTGCACTTAAGTCTTTTTACAGATTTTTACACGAAAGCGGAAAGATCACTACAAACATTGCTAAAAACATTAGACCACCAAAAGTTCCCAAAAAACTGCCAAAAACTTTAACTAAAGAAGAAGTTTCTGTTTTGTTTCAAGTAATTGACCAAACTAAACCACTTGGTGTTAGAAACGCTATTTTACTAAGACTACTTTTTGAAACTGGTTTGCGTGTTTCTGAGTTGATAAATATTTCTATACAAGACCTAGATTTTGCACAACTCCAAATTAAAATTACTGGAAAAGGCAACAGAGAAAGATTAATTTTTTTATCTGAAGAGCTAGCCAGAGACATTAAAACTTATCTTGCTTACACCAGACCAGTTTTACAAAATAAAGCCAAAATTATTGAAACTAAACGCATTTTTATAAACTACAAAGGCGGAGAACTTACAGCTCGTGGCGTTAGAAAAATTCTAAATACCTTGGTTGACAAAGCAGGCGAAACCTTTAATGTTCACCCACATTTACTTAGACATACATTTGCCACTATCATGCTTGAAAACGGTGCAGATATTAGAACCGTGCAAGAGCTTCTAGGTCATAAAAACGTTAAAACTACCGAAATTTACACAGCAGTTTCAGACAAATTAGTATTTGAACAATTTCAAAAAGCCAATGCCAGAAAGGAAGAAAAAATATGCGAAGATTTGAAGTCGTAACTGAATTTAAAGACCAAAACGTTGAAATACCAGCACGTGCGACTAAGTCATCTGTTGGGTACGATTTTGCTGTGGCAAAAGACACCTTAATAAAAGCAGGTGAAATCGCAAAAGTACCAACTGGGATTAAAGCATGCTTTCCGCCAGATGAGTTTCTCATGTTAGTTGCACGTTCTTCACTTTCAATTAAAAAAACTTTAATGCTGCCAAACGGAGTCGGAATAATTGACGCAGACTACTATGGAAACGAAATTAACGAAGGCCACATCTTAGTGCTTCTTTTCAACTTTGGTAAAAATGATATTTTACTTAAAAAAGGCGAAAAAATCGCCCAAGGTATTTTTATCAACTACCTAAAAACTCAAGAAAAAACTGACTTTAAACTAAGAACAGGTGGCTTTGGTTCGTCTGACAGTTAGTCTAAAGCCTTTATGCTTTTATATAATATATAATTATATAGTGAGGTTTAAACCATGGAAATTGAAAAATTAGCCGATTATATAGCACCTGTTAAAGACTTTCCAAAACCTGGAATTGACTTTAAAGACATCACGCCTTTAATGCAAAACGGTGATGCTTTTGCAACAGTAATTGAAAAAATGTATGATTTTGCTAAAGCCAACGGTGCTACTTTAATTTGTGGACCTGAGGCTAGAGGTTTTATTTTTGGCTGCCCTGTTGCCTATAAGTTAAACATTGGCTTTGTGCCAGTTAGAAAACCAGGTAAACTGCCAAGAAAAACCCTAGACATGGCCTACTCACTAGAATATGGTACCAATACTTTGTCAATTCACGCAGACTCAATTAAACCAGGCGATAAAGTCGTAATTATAGACGACCTTTTGGCAACTGGTGGCACTGTTAAATGTACCATTGACATGATTGAAAAACTAGGTGGTCAAGTAGTTGGCTGCTGTTTCTTAATTGAACTTAAAGACTTAAAAGGGCGTGAACTGCTTAAAAACTACAAAACTTTTACTTTACTTGAATACTGATAAATAAACTTTTTTAAAATGATTGAAACTAAATTCGCTGAACTATATCAAAACTTAATTAACACAATTGACACATACATTAAAAACCCCGACAGTTTAAAGTTAATTGAAAGGGCTTTTTTAGTCGGCGAAAAATATCATGACAATCAGTTTAGAAAAAACGGAGACCCATATTTTACACATCCAATCGCGGTTACTCAGATTTTAGCAGACATGCATGCGGGTCCAGAGACTTTAGCCGCAGGTCTACTTCACGATACCCTTGAAGACACAGACTTACCAAAGACGGAACTCGCTGAAATGTTTGGAACAGAAATTGCTAATCTCGTTGAAGGCGTGACTAAAATCTCTAAAGTTGAGTTTAAAACAGACAACACCCAAGTTGAGTATCAGCAAAAAATGCTAATCGCAATGGCTACAGACATTAGGGTAGTTATCATAAAAATCGCCGATCGTCTCCACAACATGCGTACGCTTAAGTTTCAAAAACCAGACCGCCAGGCTGCGATTGCCAAAGAAACTCTAGATATCTACGCCCCGCTTGCCCATCGTCTAGGTATGTTTAGAATTAAAGCAGAACTTGAAGATATTTCTCTTAAATACACAGATAACGACACCTACAAGTACATTTCTGCACTGCTTAACAACACCAAAGACCAACGCGAGAAGGAAATCAATCAAATAATTGCGGCAACTACCGAAGTTTTAACTAAAAATACCGACATTAAGTTCACAATTAAAGGTCGCATTAAAAATATCTACAGTATTTATAAAAAACTAGTTATCTTAAAAAAAGACTTTGAAGATATCTACGACCTCTTGGCTGTCCGAATAATTGTGCCAACAGTTGCAGATTGTTATTCAGTTTTAGGCTTAATTCACGCAAATTTTACACCAATTCCCAAGCGCTTTAAAGACTACATCGCGATGCCTAAACCCAACTTATATCAGTCTCTGCACACCACTGTGCTTTTTTCAATGGGTCAACTTTTTGAAGTGCAAATTAGAACTTTTGAAATGGATGAAGTTGCTGAACTCGGAATCGCTGCTCACTGGGCTTACAAAGAAAACAAGCTGTATTCAAAAGAACGTGAGCAATTTGAGTTGGCCGAAAAACTCAAATGGTACGCAGACCTACTTAAAATTTCAAAAGACTCAGATGAAACTAAAAAAGAAGCTGCAGAGTTTGTGGAAAATATCAAACAAGACATTTTAAACGCCAATGTTTACGTCTTTACTCCGGACCGCAAGGTAATTGAACTGCCAAACGGTTCTACGCCAATTGACTTTGCCTACGCAATTCACACACAAGTTGGCACTACAATGGTTGGGGCTACTATCAATAACAAAATGTCGCCAATTGACACTAAGTTAAAAACTGGCGACATTGTTTCAATTAAAACCGCGAAAAATGCAATTCCGTCAATTGACTGGTTAAAAATTGCCAAGTCTTCTCGCGCTAGAACCAAAATTAAGAACTTTTTAAACACCTATTACCGAGACGAACTTATAAAATCTGGCAAAGAAGAACTTGAGAGAGAACTCATTAAGACTAAAATTACGGATTTTGCTCTAGATATGGACTTTGTTGAAAAAAACTTTGAAAAACAAAGTTTTCAAACTTTGGATGACTTTTACTTTGAAATTGGCAAAAACTTACTTTCTCCTAAAACCGTTATTGCTAAAATAAGTGGAACGGAACTAACTAAAGAAGATGCCTTAGAGGCTCAACTCAAAAAAGCCGCCAGAGGTCTTGAGGCCGCTTCCAGCACTGGGGTGATTGTAGAAGGATTAAACAAACCACAAGTTAAATTAGCGCTTTGTTGCAATCCAGTTTATGGCGATGAAATTAGAGGCTATGTTTCTAAAAACTCAGGTATAGTTGTCCATTTAAAAGATTGTGTGAACTTAAAAACTTTAGACCAAAACAGAGAAATTCAAGTCTTTTGGGGAAAATCACCAAATCGGCGTTTTGCTGCATGGCTGAGACTAAAAGTTCAAAACACTGCTACTATGATGTCAGAAATTGTCTCACTTATCAACTCAACGTCCTCATCTATTGCTGAGTTTCAAACAGCACAGGTAAACTCACTTACTCAAGTTTATAAAATTAAATTTGGCGTTAAAGATGCCCATGAGCTGAGTTTAATAATTTTAAACTTAAAGAAGCTAAACGGAGTTTTTCAAGTTGAAAGGTTTGTCAAATAATGCGTGTGCTCATTCAAAGAGTTTCGTCTGCTGGATGCGTTGTTGAAGGAAAAATAATTTCTAAAATCAACAAAGGTCTGCTTGTGTTTGTTGGTTTTTGTCAAACTGACACTAATGAAAATGTTTTAAAAATGTGCAGTAAATTAAAGAAACTACGCATTTTTCAGGACAATTCTGGCAAAACTAATTTAAGTTTAAAAGAAGTTGGTGCAGAGCTGATGGTAATTTCTCAGTTTACACTATATGCAGACGCAAATAACTCCAACAGACCCTCGTTTACGAATGCTCTTGACTTTACAGAGGCTGAAAAACTTTACCAAGATATGCTAAATAATTTAAGCCAGGATTTTAACACCAAAGCAGGCAGTTTTGGTGCTGATATGCAAATAACTTTGACAAACTCAGGCCCGTTTACTCTATTGCTTGAAAACTAGAAAGGAAAAATATGAATAAACCAAAAGGAACTTATGATTTATTTGGAGATGCTGCAAAACTACACCAGGCTGTTTTTATGGTTTTAAAGAAAAACGCCGAGGCCATGGGTTGCTCGTATTTAGAAACACCAGTTTTTGAAGACTCAAAACTTTTTCACCGAGCAAATGAAACTGCGGACATGGTAAAGAAAGAAACCTACGATTTTAAAGACAAAGGAGACCGCGCAATCACGCTTCGCCCTGAAATGACCGCACCGACTGCTCGTGCCTACATTGAAAATAAACTATACGCAACTAAGCAAACTAAGTACTACTATTTTGGCAAAGCCTACCGCTATGAACGTCCGCAAAAAGGACGCTTTCGCGAGTTTTTTCAATTTGGAGTTGAAAACTTCACACCAAAGTCAGTTGTAGCAGATACCGAAATTTTTATCTTAATTGCACAAATTTTGTCGGACTTGAAAATTAAGGACTACAAAATTCACTTAAATTGTTTGGGTGGCGAGAAAACCAAAAAAACCTATGCCGAAGCCTTAAAAGCCTATTTTTCGCCAAATTTAGATAAACTTTGCACAGACTGCCAAACTAGAGTTCACGAAAACACCCTAAGGGTGCTTGACTGCAAGATTTGCGCTGACTCAGATTTATTTTCAAAAACTCCTAAAATATACGATATTTTGCCAGAAGATGAAAAAAAATACTTTGATCAAATAGTTGAAAACTTAAGCAAACTTAAAATTAACGCTGAAGTTAACCATAAGTTAGTCAGAGGGATTGACTACTACACTGGCCTTGTTTTTGAAGTTAAGGCTGAATTTAAAGACCTTGGCAACGCAGCGACCATTTGTGGTGGTGGTAGATACGACAACTTAGTAGATGAACTTGGTGGTCCGCAAACTGGTGCTCTTGGTTTTGCCTTTGGTTTTGAAAGACTTTTAGAAGTTGCTTGCTTATCTGGTTTTTTGGCAGAAGAATCTGGGCCTGATTTTTTTATTATCAATGCGTGCGCAGATTCTTTTTACGCTCTGAATATCTTAAAAGAATTAAGGTCTTTGGGCTTCAGTGCACAAATTAGCTATGAAAATAAAAAAATCTCTGCACTTTTAAAACAGGCTTATTTAACTAACCCTAAATATATCTTTACAATTGGCGAACAAGAGCGAGACACTGAAACTATTTTTTCACAAAACGCAGAAACCAAAGAAACTATTATTTTTGATTTAAAGAAACTTAACAAATTTGCAAAGGAGCATATAAATGAAAGTAAAAACTAACCAAATTAAAGAAAAACTAATTGGCAAAACTCTTTGCGTTGCTGGCTGGGTTGCCAAAAAACGTAATTTAGGTGGCCTAATTTTCATTGACCTTCGCGACCGCTATGGTTTACTTCAATTGATTGTCAGACCAGAAAATCCGCTTTACGAAGTTGCCGAAACTCTAAGAAATGAGTTTGTAATTGAAGCAAATGGAACTTTGGCCGTGCGAGAGTCTGAAAATAAAAATCTAGAAACTGGGCGTTTCGAACTAGAAGTTAGTACTTTAAAAATTCTAAGTACTGCCAAAACTCCACCGCTAATCGTGGCAGATAAAACCGATGCTCTGGAAGACGTGCGTTTGAAATATCGTTATTTAGACCTTCGCAGACCTGTACAAAAATCATATATTTTAAAAAGAGCAAAAATCGTGCGTTCAGTCAGAAAATCCCTAGAGGCTATGGATTTTGTGGAAATCGACACCCCAATTTTAGCAAAATCTACGCCAGAAGGAGCACGCGACTATTTAGTGCCAAGTAGACTATACCACGGTCAATTTTTTGCACTTCCCCAATCTCCGCAAATCTACAAGCAACTTTTAATGGTCGCTGGTTTTGAAAAATATTACCAAATTGCCAAGTGCTTCCGTGATGAAGACTTGCGTGCAGACCGCCAACCTGAGTTTACCCAAATTGACATTGAGGCTTCTTTTGTTGACGAAAAGCAAATCATGCAAATGGTTGAAAAGATGTTTAAAAAACTCTTTAAAGATGTACTTAACTTTGATTTACCACGCAAATTCCCAGTTTTAAAATTTAAAGACGCAATTGCTAAGTATGGTTCAGATAAACCAGACCTAAGATACGACCTGGAAATCACTGACTTTACTTGGCTAAAAACATCAGGCTCTACTTTTATCAATTCATTTAAATCAATTCGTGGTATTCGTTTTCAAGCAAACGATAAATTTACCCGCAAAGTTTTAGATGAACTTAGTGCTTTAGCCTTAAAAAACTCGCTTGCGAAAACCGCATTTTTAAAAGTTACAGATGGCAAAGTAAGTGGTTCTTTAGCAAAAGAACTGACAGATAAAGAAATCGCTAAACTAAATCTGCAACCGAATGAAATTATTTTCCTTGGACTTGGCGAATACGAAAAAGTCTCAAAAGGTTTGGGTGCTGTGCGTATTCAAATTGCCAATATTCTTGAGTTGATTAAACCAAATGACTTCAAAGTTCTTTGGGTTACTGATTTTCCTTTATTTGAAGTAAATCCCGAAACCAACACCCTTGAGTCAATGCACCACGCTTTTACTCAGCCTAAAAACCCCGAAATGCTTAAGAAAAATCCCAAAAAATGTTTAGCGCGCCACTATGACCTTGTGTTAAATGGCTATGAACTGGGTTCTGGCTCAATTCGTGTGCACGACTCTAACTTGCAAGCCGAAATTTTCAAAACAATTGGTCTAAGTGAACAGGACATCAAACAAAAGTTTGGTTTCTTAATTGAGGCTTTCCAATACGGAACTCCGCCACATGGCGGAATTGGCCTAGGGCTTGACCGAATTGTCATGATTATGTGTAATACCACAAATATCAAAGACATTGTTGCTTTTCCAAAAACTCAATCTGCTCGCGATTTGATGAACGACTCTCCAAATTCTGTTTGGGACACGCAACTTGAAGAACTTGGAATTGCTGTTAAGGAGCGCGAATAATGAAACGTCAAAACTTTATTTCTTGGGATGAGTATTTTATGGGCATTGCCAAACTGTCGGCAAAACGCTCAAAAGACCCCAATACCCAAGTTGGTGCTTGCATAGTTAACGCAGATAAAAGAATTGTTGGAATTGGCTACAACGGGTTTCCCCGTGGAATTTCTGACGACAACTTTCCATGGGAACGCTCAGGGTCCTATGAAAACACTAAATACCCCTACGTCGTGCATGCTGAGATGAACGCTATTTTTAACTCAATTACTGCAGTTAAAGACTGCACAGTTTACGTTAACTACTTTCCGTGTTCAGAATGCATGAAACATTTAGTGCAGGCCGGAATTAAGAAAGTAATTTACGAGCAGATGTATATGCCAGACTCTCCGCAAACCGCTGCTTCTAAAAAAATGGCAGAGGCCGCTGGTTTGGAAGTTCAACACTTTATTTTAAATGAAGCGTAATTTTTTAAAAAACTTAATTATTCCGTTAGTTTCAGCCGCTGTCTCCTTAGTGGTTGTTGTTTTTGACTTAATTACCAAAGCCTTAGTTTCAACTAAACTAACTTTGGGTGAAACTAAAGTAATCATTCCTTATTTGCTTGAGTTTTCACACATCAAAAATAAGGGAGCAGCTTATGGCTCTTTTAGTCAAAATCACGCTTTTTTAATTGCAGTAACGGTTATTGGACTAGGCGTTATGTTAATGGCTCAGTCTTACTTTATCTACAAAAAAGATAAAGTGATGGCAGGTTTTATTTTGCCAATGTTAACAGGTGGTGCGCTTGGCAACGCTGTTGAGCGTCTTTTTTCTGTAGACGGAGTTACTGACTTTATAGTTTTTCCGTTTATCAAAGGAGTCTTGGCTTTTAACTGCAACGTTGCCGATATTTTTATAAGTGTTGGTTTTGTTGCGCTAGTTATTTACTTGTTTGTCTTGTCTTTTAAAAAAGTTAAGCGAAACCCAAATAAAAACTACCGCAAACTTACGCAAACTAAAGAGCCAGACAAAGAAACTAAAGAAGACGGATATTTGTTGACTGGGAACTCAGAGCAAACTGCTGTTTTACTTGCTAAAATGAATGAAACTAACGAAAACGCAAAAACACTTTTAGGTGAGTTTGACCCAAAAGAGAAGCACTCTATCTTTATTGATTTAGACGGAACACTTTTAGAAAAACGCTCAGACTACTCCGCATTTACAAAAAAAATACTAAAAAAAGTTGAAAAAAATAGGCATTTAGTGGTTTTAGCATCAGGTAGACCAAAAGTTGGTGTTGACTATATTTATAAAAACCTTGGACTAAAGTCTAAGTATTTAATTGCCGACAACGGAGCAACTTTAATTGATATGCACACAGGTAAAACTATATTTAAAAACTATATTAAACCTGAGTTGTTTTTAAAGTTAATTGCTAAAAACAGTGCTTGCATTGAAAGTTATTTATTTAATGTAGATAATCAATGTTTTGTTTTCAACTACGATGACCGCTTGGCTAGATTCTCGTTTTTTGCAGGCCAATCAAAAGTAGAAATTATTGAAATTACCGATAATAACAAAGCAGAACTTCCCGATTTTCCTGGAGCCTTGGTACTTCTAAAGCCTGGCACTGCTAAAGAGTTTGAAAAAAGTATTTCTAAAAACTTTAGTGCACTTTCCTTTAGATATTACTTTGATGTCTACACAGACTACGGTAATTTTCCGCTTTATGAAGTTCACATCAATGGTCAAAACAAAGCAGTTTCTATTTTAAAACTCGCTGAACTTAAAGCGATTGATTTAACTAAAACTATTGCTTTTGGCGACAATGTTAACGATGCTGAGATGCTTGATTTAGTAAAATATGGCGTTGCTATGCGAAATAGTCGTGAAGTGCTGTACCCGCACGCTAAGTTATTTACTGAACATACTAACAAAGAAGACGGAGTTGCTAAGTGTTTAGCTGATGTTTTTAAATTAACTTAAAAAAATTTGAAACTAACAAATTTAGATTAGAATTAACTAATCGCTGAGGATAAAAATGAAAAAAATTAGTCAAAATAAATTATATTTATATTTTAGTATTTTAGTCATTATAGTTGCTATTTTGGCAATTATTTTAGGAACAGTTTTTGGCATAAAAAGCAAAAACGCACGAACTGTCAGTCATGTTGAAATTACTTTTCACTCAAAAACAGGAAAAGAAATAGCTAAAAGAAAGTTCAAATTAGATGAAAAAATTAGTGTATCTTTTTCAAACGAAGAACTTGAACTTCTGAAAAACGAAGAATTTCTTGGTTGGTCAAATATCCAAAATAGCAAAACATATATAACTGAACTTAAAGCCAAAAAGGAATACACTAAACTGTATCCAGTTTTAAAAAATAATGAAGAAAATTCTTTAGTCAGCTACAAGGTAGTTCATTTACTTTAAAAGCAAGGAAAAGAAAGTTCACTTGACAATACTTACGAAAAAATTGAAGAAATCAAAACTAACCAAAATGTCAAAGATGGCGCTGTTTACCAAGATTATACTAACCTTGACGCTCAACTTTATGAAAAAGACACTACTCATCCTGACAATAAATTAACAGCAAAACTTACTGCAGGCGGCAACTCAACAGAGGTTCGCCAATACTATAAATTAAAAGAAGTCACAGTCAATTTTAAGAAAAGCGAAGGTATTACTGCCTTAACTTTTGAAACACTAAAAGTTAAAAAAACCAGAAGTATCACTTTACCTAACTACACCCTTAAAGACACTCACAATTTCCTTGGTTGGGCATATGCTCCAGATGGTGCTGTGCAATCTGAGTTTGTTGTCGCGAAAGACACAGAGAGTTTGGAATTACATGCTAGAACTGAATATCAAGACAGAGAAATTACTTACACTGTAAAAAAAGAGAACACTGATGGTACTTTTGTGGAAAAAATGATAAGTAAGAGTGGTAAAATTGCATCTACTCATACAGTTGAATACGCTAACCCTGACGCATCTGTTTATCAAAAACCCGTTTTTAGTGTTGAAAAATTTACAGTTAATGCAGATAAATCTCAAAATAAAGTAACTGTTACTATACTTAGAAGAGTTTACAAAATTACCTTTGAAGTTAAAAACCACATGAGTTCTTTTACTGAAAGAACAATTAGACATGGTGCTGCAATTGGTGCGATTGACGAAAGTCTGTTAGCAGCGCAAGGTCTTGGTATTAGAAAAGCAGAATTAGACGGTAAAGAAAAAACTAAGAAAGAAATTGAAAATTATTTAGTTCAAAAGAATCATAAAGTAACTCTGTATATCGGCAAACCTACTAAAAAGTTTGGTAAATACCCGCAAACTAAAGTTGACAATCCAGTCGGTATTCACTATATAAAAGACGAAACACACGAACTTAAGTTTAACTCAAAAGCCAAAGACTACACACTTAAGTTTACTCGCAGTTACTGGCAAGACTCAGAAGGTAATAAATACGAAAAATACAACAATCAATACTTTAAAATAGGACCTGTTGATTTTATTAAAATTCCTAAACTAAATACTTGGTTTACCGAAAAAATCATAGACTTTTCACCGTTTAACATTTATTACAGTGGTTATTCTGACAATGGAAAACCAGAGCATTCTATTTTCAAAGCATTGGTTGAAGATATTGAAAAAGTACTCGGCGGAGAAGTTTATATGCCAACTTATGATGATGGTGATTTTAGCGTTAAACCTGCTTTAGATGCTAATTTACATTCTCAGTTAAAAAAAGAATCTACTGATTACGCGAAAGCAATTTTAAGCAGTTACTCTAATCAATATGTTGGAAATTATCGTGGTGTAGCCTTAAATCCTTTTGTAGAATCTGGTCATCGTATGCCTTTTTACCACAGTCAGTTTCATCAGCACTGGTGGCTTGGCACACAGTATCCAGACTCTGACCCATACACGCACAACATCACCAGAAACGGTAGCCAGGACTGGAATGATGTGTACTACGTTTTCGGTGTAGTAGTTTGCATTAGGTAATTCTAAATATTTTGAAAGAGGTAAATATGAAAAAAATTAGTCAAAATAAAGTATATTTTTATTTAAGTATTTTAGTCACTATAATTGCTATTTTGGCAATAATTTTGGGAACTATTTATGGAGTTAAAAAGAAAAATAGCAAAATTAGTCAAAATATGGAAATCACTTTTCACTCAAAAACAGGTAAAGAAATTGCTAAAAGAAAATTTAAATTAAATGAAAAAATTAACGTATCATTTTCTGATGCCGAGCTTGAACTTGCAAAAAATGAAGAGTTTATAGGTTGGACGAACTCTTTATCTGGAACTCTGATTTCTGACCTTAAAGCAAGTTTAAAAAATCACAAATTATATCCAGTTTATCGCCTTAAATCGCCAAATACCACTAAATATGAAATTAAACGCCACTTTGAAAAAGTAGACGAAACTGGTTTTGATACAGAAAGCAAAATTATTTCTGGTGTTCAACCTGGTAAAGAAGTTCAACTATCTTCAGATAAACTAGGTGCTCCAAATGGCTTTGAGTTAGACCTTACAAACTCAGTTACTAAACAAACTGTTGCTGCAGATGGCTCTACTGTTTTTAATCTATATTTTAAAAGAAAAGCCTACAAAGTTACTTTTGACTTTAATGGCGGTATGTTAGATGGACAAACTAAAAAAGAAGTAAATTACAAGTTTGGACAAAGCTTGAAAGATATTTCAAAACCTACCAAAACAGATCCAACTGGTGTAAAGAAATACACTTTTCAAGGTTGGTTAAATCAAGCAACTGGCCAACTAGTTGACTTTACTCAAGATAACTTAGTTGAAGCGGATATTAACTTGGTTGCAAAGTGGAAAGAAACTGACATCACTAAAAAAGTTTATTTAAACTTAGTTTATGAAGGTTTAAGAGACTCAGTTGATTCTGAAAACGAAATTGAATTACCAAATCAAAAGAAAATTGGCACTTTAGTTTCAGCAAACGATCAAGACATTAAAGCCACAATTGCTGATTTTCTTTTAAGTCATCCACATCCTTTTCATAAAATTAGTTTTGACCAAGCAAAATCGGTTTCAAGTTTATATGTTGAAGCCAACAGCGTAAAGCAAACAATTAAACTGTACTTTAAAGCAAGAACTTACACTATTCGTTTTAACCTAACTGAAGATGGCCTAGACCAAAATACAATCTCCCCTATTTTAAAACAAACAATTACGCTTAAATATACCAATAATTTAAGCCAAGATATTTACGAAAAACTACTAAGTATCAAGAAATTAAATACCCTAACTAAAGACTTTGTACTAGAAAAGTTGATAGTTCAAGAATCTGGTAATGAGTTTAATCCAAATACTGATTACAACTCAAATATTACTATCAAACCTGTTTTTAAAGAAAAAGATGTTTTTGTTTCTATAACTCCGCGCGTACAAAGCGCAGACCTTGGAAAAACTGACTCCCCTACTTGGCCAGTTCAAAATGCAAAAGTAGGCGAAGTTTTTAACTTCACACCAAACACAAACATCAAATATGAATACAAGTTTTTAGGTTGGACAGACAAAGAAGGCGGGTCTGTTAAAAATATCTTAATAACTCGCCAAACTAAAGAAGTTTTTGCTGTATTAGCAGAAGAAGAGCGTGCAGATTATCAAGTTATTCACTACCTTGAAAAACAAGGTGAATCTAGTGCCTTAGATGGTCAATACGACGAAATTATTGAAAATAAGACCAATCAGTTAGTCAAAGATAAGGCTAACTACACTCCTTACTCAGGTTTAGATAAAGGTCTTTATGAAATTGACGACACAAAACCTGCTAAGTTAGTTGAAGATTTAGTTCCAAATTCTACTGACACTAAAGTTTATAGATACTATAGACTAAAAACTACAAGGGTAAATTTTGTTGCAGATTCTGGCATTCAATCAATTTCTCCAACATCAGCGCTAGTGAAACGAACAAGACAAATCGGATTGCCAAATTACACAGTTAAAGATACTCATAATTTTTTAGGTTGGAGTAATGCACAAAACGGAACAATTCAAACAAAATTTATTGCAACTGGCGAAACTCAGTCAATATACGCGGTAACTGATTATCAAGACAGAGAAATCACTTACAATATCCGAACAGAACAGCCAAACGGAACTTTTTTAGAAACTGAAGAGAAGAAAACCGGGAAGATTGCGTCAACTCATACTGTTAGTTATCAAAATCCTGACACCACTGTTTATCAAGAACCTAATTATAGCGTAGAAAAAATCACAGTTAACGCAGATAAAGCGCTAAACAAGGTAACTGTAACTATTCTTAGAAAAGTTTATACTGTGAATTTTGAGGCCAGAAACTATGGAACATATTTGTCAGACAGACATGTAAAACACGAAGCTATAATTGGCAAAATTGACTACCCGATCATAAATGAACAGGGTTTAATAATTAGAGAAATACACCTTGATGGCAAAGAAATGGCTAAAGCGGATGTTGAAAATTTTGTTGTTGTAAAAGAGCACAAAGTTACTGTGTATTTTGGTAAACCTGCAAGTAAACTCGGTAAATATCCGCAAACAAGGGTAGAAAACCCTGTTGGAATTCACAAAATTGAAGACAAAACTCATAAACTTATGTTTAATTCAAAAGGCAAAGACTACACCATGGAGTTTACTCGCAGCTACTGGCAAGACGCAAATGGTGTTAAATACGAAAAATACAATGGTAAGTATTTTCAACTTGAAACTGTTTGGTTTTTCAAAATTCCTGAGCAAAACACTTGGTTTACCGAAAAAATCTTAGATTTTTCTCCATTCAACATTTTTTACATTGGATATCAAAATAACTCAAAACCAGAGTATTCTATTTTTAAAGCATTGGTTAACGATATCGGAAAAGTTCTAGGCAGCGAAGTTCACATGCCGACTTACGATGATGGGGAGTTTTCTGTAAAACCGGCATTAGACAAAGGCAAAAATACTGACCTCAAAAAAGAATCTACTGATTATGCTAAAGCAATATTAGGTAATTACACTGGAAATGGTAAGTATTATCGCAGAGTTGACTTAAGTCCTTTTGTAGAATCTGAACATCAGATGCCTTATTTTCATGATATTCGCCATCAGTGGTGGTGGCTTGGTACAGAATTCCCACGTTCTAACCCAAGCGTGCAAAACATCTCGAACGCTGGCTATTTAGACTGGCAAAACGTCCACAGTGTTTTAGGTGTAGTGGTTTGCGCTAAATTTTAATAAATTTCTAAAATTGTAATCAATATATTTATAAATAAACCCACCTATTTTTATCCCTTTTTTGTAGCACAAAGCATAAAAATAATTTAAAATATGTTTAATAACTAAATTGCATTCTAAACAATTTACGGAGTTTAACAATGTTTAAAGATTTACTTTATAAAAAAGTTAATAAAGCGCAAATTCTTGAAGAACTTACAGAAATGCACGGTTTTGACTTGTCTGTTTTGTTTACTGAATTAAAAGAGACGGAACGCAGGCAAGTTCTTAAACTAATTGACAGCAAAACTATTGCTGTGTTTTTTGCATACCTGACTAACGAAAACGCTTTATTTGTGTTAAACGAACTAACTAACTTAAAAAAAATCGAGGTCTTAAACGAACAAAGTTTAGATGATTTAGTTGACTTTATTAAGTTTCTCCAAAAAGAAAAAGAAGATGAATACAACGAAATAATTACTAAGTTAACCAACTATAAAGAAATTACTAATTTACTTCAATACCGAGAAGACAAAACAGGTTCTTACATGTCTAAAGATGCACTTATTGTTTTTGACACAATGGATGTCAAAGTAGCAACTAGACAAGTAATTGAACACGCTCAAGACGCAGAAAGTATCTCTACCCTAATAGTTACTTCTGAAAACGGAGTTTTTAAAGGCACGCTTTCTTTAAAAACTTTAGTCAAAACTCGCTCGCCTAAACAGGTTAGCGAGTTAATTGAACCAACCGAAGTGGTTTATGACACCGACAATATTGAGGAGTCTGCCGCTACTTTGAACAACACAGGTAAGTTTCAAATTCCGGTAGTTTCTAAAGGTGGTATATTTTTGGGAGTTTTGAACCTAGACGATATTTTAGATGTTGTTAGAACTGAGGCCGACAAAGACATCGCACAACTTTCTTTGCTTTCTGCAAAAGCCTTGAATCGCCGAAAAATTTTTGCACAAGCCATTACTCGCCTACCTTGGTTAATTCTTTTAATATTGCTTTCAATCCCGCTTTCTTTTGTAACTTCAGTATTTGAACCAAAAGTCTCTAAATTTGCCTATATCGCAATAATTACAGCCATTCAACCCTTAATCTTGGGATGTCCTGGCAACGTCTCTTCCCAAATACTTTCAGGTTCTTTAGTTAGACTTTCTCGCTTTGGTAAAATCGACAAAGAATCGTTTTTAGAAGAGTTTAAAGCAGGATTGTATACTGCTTTAACTGTCTCTGCTTTGGTTTTTATGTTTTCTTTCCTATTTATTTTAAGTTACAAAAATGCAATTCCAAAAACCGTTTCAATCTACCGAGTTTCGGCTATATACGCCTTTATTAACTCGCTAACTTTACTAGTTGTGTTAATGTTATCACCTCTTATTGCGATGTTAATTCCGATGTTTTTCAAAAAAATCAAAATTAACCCAGCGTCTGCCGCCGGCCCAATTATTACCACAGTTTGCGATACTTTGGCGCTAATTGCACACTTTACTCTAACTTTAGCGTTAGTGGCTGTCTTTAAATTACCGCTGCCTACTTTGGGTTAAAAAAGAGGTTACTTATTATGTTTAGTGAAAATAAAGAATTTGATTTTAAACAAATTAGTAAGTCTCTTAAGACAAAGCAATACTTAAAAAGTTTTGAGGCCTACGAAATTGCCGAGAACTTCGGTGAACTTGGTTTTGAGAAACAAAAATTAGTCTTAAGTTATTTAACTCAGCCAAAGGCTGCCAAAGTTTTTGTGTATTTAGAAAAAGATGTGCAAAGTGAGTTTTTTTCCCAACTTAAAGAACACGAACAAAGACAAATTTTAGATAACCTAGAAATTGATGACCTTCGTGAATATATTGGTGAGTTTAGTTTAGATAAACAAAGCAAAATTCTAAATTTACTGACATCTTCTAAATACCTAGATATTAAAAAACTTTTGGTTTACGACAAAGAAAAATGTGCGTCTATTATGAACTTAGCCTATGTTTGCGTAAATGAAGAGATGGACATTAAAGCGGCAACCGACTACGTACTTAGACACACAAAGGAAACTGACTTTATTGACTTTGTTTATGTGGTTGACGCTAAAAACAAGTTAAAAGGGGTAATTGACTTAAAAGACTTAATTAAAGCCCGCAGTCAAGACTCACTTAAAGACATCATAATTTATGACTATCACTTTTTAAAAGACACAATGACAATCAAAGAAGCAATTGGTGTTTTTCGCCAATACGACTTACTGGCAATGCCCGTAATTGACGAAAGACAAAATATGCTTGGCATAATCACGGCCGACGATATTTTGGACGAAATTGTTGAGCAGACTGAAAAAGAGTATTTAAAGCTACAAAGTTTCCAAAAAATGGATATAGACACTCCACCTTTTAAAAAGTTTTTATATAGACTTCCGTGGTTGGTTGTATCAATAGTGTTGGCACTGCTAATTGCCAGATTTATTTTAGTGTTTGACTCAACTATCCAAAAAGTCTCAATTTTAATTTTATTTCAAGCCTTGCTTTTAGACATGGCCGGAAATATTGGCAGCCAGTCTATGGGTTTCACGATTATCTTGATTTCTAAAGATAAGTTAAATAAGCGAAGGGCAATTTATAAGCATATTTTAAAAGAAATCACAATTGCTTTACTAAACTCAGTAATTTCGGCGATTTTTGCGTTTGCCATAGTCTTTTCGTTTGTAGCAATCGGCACTAAATACGGACACTTTCAAGGTTTTGATAAACATCCTTATTTAGCTCTAAACATGGCCTTTTGCGTCGGAATTTCTATGTTTTTATCAATGGTAATCGCGGCAGTAATTGGCACTGTCATTCCACTAATCGCTAAAAAAGTTAAAATTTCGCCAAATGATGTAACGGGTCCTGCTTTAACTACACTAAATGACTTTTTAGCAGTATCAATTTACCTTTTAGTTGCGACTTTCGTATTTTAACTAAGACTTTATTTTGACAAATCTAGTCGTCAATATGGTATAATTTTTAAGACTTTTGCAAGGATTTAGGCTTTTTACCTCTTTCTTTAGCAACTGTGACAGGAGAAATAATTATGGCTTTAACTAAAGAATTAAAAGCACAAATTATTCGCGATAACCGCATCAATGATAAAGACGCAGGTTCACCTGAAGTGCAAATCGCTCTGCTAACTGAGGAAATTAAACAACTTACTCAACACTTAGCAGTGCACAAAAAAGATTTACACTCAAAACGTGGTCTTTACATGAAAATTGGTAAACGTCGTAGTCTGTTAAACTATCTACTTAACAGTGATGTTCCACGTTATCGTGCAATCGTTGCCAAATTAGGCTTAAGAAAATAAAAAAAGTGGCTCGCCACTTTTTTTATTTTAATTCAGCCAAAATAATCACTAATTTGGCAAATAAATTGAATTTTTAGGGGTATAATTGTCATATGGAAACACCACATATCTCAGTTTTAAAACAAGAATGTATAGATAATTTAAATATTTTGCCAGGTGGCGTTTATGTTGATGCAACTGGTGGTGCTGGTGGACATTCCGAGGCTATTTTAACTCAGTTAAACGGAACGGGACACCTTTATATTTTTGACACTGACAAAACTGCCTGCAGTTTAATTGAAGAAAGACTAAAAAGTTTTTCTAACTTCACGATTTTTAACACAAATTTCGCACAAATTACGGAAAAACTAAACTCAGTTGGACAAAGTAAAGTGAATGGTGTGCTTTTTGACCTTGGACTAAGTAGTATGCAAATAGACACTCCTGAAAGAGGTTTTTCGTATATAAGTTCCAAAAACCTTGATATGAGAATGAACACAGAACAAAGTTTAACAGCTGACTATATTTTGAATAACTACACTCAAAAAGAACTTGCAGATATTTTTTTTAAATACGGTGAAGAGAAAAGCGGCAATATTTTGGCTAAAAAAATTGTTGAACAGAGACCAATTCAAACAGTTGAGCATTTAGTGTCAATTTGTGACAGTGTTAACTTTAAAACTAAAGGACATTCTGCAAAGCGTGTGTTTCAAGCATTGAGAATAGAAGTAAACGATGAGCTAAATGTTTTAAAGTCTGCTTTAGTACAGTCTTTGGCTTTACTTAAAAAAAACGCCAGACTTTGTGTGATTTCTTTTCATTCTCTTGAAGATAAAATAGTTAAAGACCAGTTTAGAAGTTTAACTAAAGAAAAAACCCCACTTGGTCTGCCTGTTTTACTTGAAAAGAAAAAAGAGTTTGCACTAATTACTAAGAAAGTAATACTGCCAAACCCAAAGGAGTGCGCATTAAATCCACGCGCTCATTCGGCTAAATTGAGGGTGATTGAAAAACTATGAAATATTTTATCTACGGTGGGTCTTTTAACCCAGTTACTGTTGCCCATGTTGGCATTATTGAAAAAATTTTAAAGACTTATCCTGGGTCAAAAGTGATTGTAGTTCCTTGTTCTATTAACTACAAAAAATCAGGCCTGATGCCAAATACTTTAAGACTTTCTATGTTAAAGGCTGTTTTTAAAAATAACGAAAGAGTAATAATTGACGAAATTGAACTCAATGACTTTGAGTATTTAGGAACTCTTAGCACATTAAAACGTTTGAATGAAAAATATAAAACTAAGCCAGTTTTTGTAATGGGTGCAGACAATGCTTTAAATATTGGTAGATGGATTAACTACAAAGAACTACTATCTACATATGAGTTTTTAATCTTTAAAAGACCAGGCTACCAAGTTAAGTTAACAGAAGCAATAAAGGCTAAATACATTGAGTTTGAAATGAATGTTTCGGCTAGTATGATTCGAAACAACCCGGATAAGTTTTTAGACTTTGTTCCCATAGCTGCTAAAGAAATTTTTCAAAATAACTATTTAAAAAATGGCTGTGAAACTGGAATTTTTGACTTAACAGAACTAACTAATTTTCAAATTGACAGACCTTATGTTTTAAATCCTAAAAAAAATATTGACCAGATTTACGAGGTTTTAAATGCTTTAGTTAAAACTGGCTTAAATCGCTTTATAAGCAGAAAAGACATTATTTTAAACTCAAAGTCTAACTTAATTTTCTACAGTGAATTTAACATAAATGCCCTTTCTTATCTAAAGGAAAAACTAAATAAAATTCCTGAACTAGACACTGTGGTGTTTTTAGTTAACAACCACATTTTAAATTACTCAGACCACACACTTTCTTTTGTTGAACACTCTGTTTTTATTGACTATCGCCAATTTTTAAAGGATAAAATTACTCAGCTAAAAATAGAAAATAAAAATAAAACCTTAACATTTTCAAATAACAAAATTAACTATATTGTCAGTACAGCCGAAAGACAATTGGCAGATAAATTAACTCAACTAACTCCAAATAAATTTGTAATAGGAATTTCAGGTGGTCTAGACTCAGCCATAACTTTATTGTTCGCTTACCTTGCTTGTAGACGACTAAACGTTGATCCACAAAACCATATTTTTCCGCTAATCTTGCCAAGTGTCAACAACAAAGAAAGTGTTGAGCGAGCGATTAAATTATGCAAAAGTTTAGGTCTCACTCCAAAAATCATTGAGATTGATGAGATTTGTCAAACTATATATAACCAAACTAACCATTTTCAAAAAGATGTAATTTATGAAAACACACAGGCTAGAGTTAGAACTCTACTTTTACTAAATGCAGCCAACAAAGTAAACGGAGTTGTTTTAAATACTTCTGACCTTTCAGAAATTCTTTTGGGCTTCGGCACAGTTGGTGCAGATTTATTTGGCCTGTTTGCAACAAACGCAACACTGTTTAAATCAGAAATTAAAGCAGTTTTAACATACCTTGCTAAAAACCAGTTTTATGACCAGAGAAAAGTTATTCAAGAAATATTAGCAGCGCCGATTTCTCCTGAACTTCTGCCAAACCAAAACACTGAAGAAATTTTGGGTAACTACGCGTATATAGATGAAGTTTTAAATGCTTTTTGTTTTCAAGGCAAAGAGTTTAGTCTTGAATTGATTGATGAACTTTTTGGCAATAAATTAAGTAAAGAAGAAAAACAAAAAATCTTAAATACAGTTGAAACCAGAGTATTTAAAAATGCATTTAAGCGCTCTGCATTTCCTCTGCACATTGAATTTTTTGAAAGAAAACTCACAGACTTTTTCATAGAACCCGATAATGAATATTTTAAATAAGTAAAAATAAACGAAAGGAGCAGGTATGCAAAAAAAACAGCAAAAAACAGTAGTACTTGGAATGTCTGGCGGGGTAGATTCCGCAGTTTCCTTAAAACTACTTTTAGACCAAGGCTACAAATGCATCCCTGTTTACATGAAAAACTGGGACAGCACTACTAACTTTGATATCCTTGGCAACCCTAATTTAAATGACGACGTGTGTCCACAAGAAAAAGACGCCAAAGATGCAGAGGCTGTTTGCAGACAACTTGGTGTTGAGTTAGTTAGAGTAGATTTTTCAAAAGAATACTGGGATCGCGTTTTTCATTATTTTTTAGCAGAGTTTAAGGCTAACCGTACACCTAATCCTGACGTGCTTTGTAATAACGAAATTAAGTTTAAAGCCTTTTTGGAGTACGCCGAAAAACTAGGCGCTGACTTTATTGCAATGGGCCACTATGCTAGAACTGAAATAATAGACGGCAAAAAAATGCTTCTAAAAGGAATTGATAAAAACAAAGACCAAACTTATTTTTTGTCTCAACTTACCGACGAACAACTTAAAAAAGCAATTTTTCCAGTTGGCAATTTAACTAAGCAAGAAGTCAGAGCAATTGCTGAAACTGCTGGTTTGGCAAACCGGGCAAAAAAAGATTCTACCGGCATTTGTTTTATTGGTGAGCGTAATTTTCAAAGTTTTTTGGCTAATTATTTAAAAACTACACTAGGCCCAATTAAATTTTTAGATGGACGAATAGCTGGTACACATACTGGTTTAATTAACTATACAATTGGACAAAGAAAAGGTATAGGTTTAGGTAAAACCTATGAGTTTGACGGACCTTTTTATGTAGTTGGCAAAATCCCTGAAGAAAATACTCTTTTAGTGGCGCCTGAAAACAATTTAGAGTATCTGCATTCAAATAACTGTTTTATTGATAATTTGGTTTTCAGAGCACCAAAACAAAACGGTAAGTATTTCGCTAAATTCCGCTACAGACAAGAAGACATTGAAGTTGAAGTTCAGTTTTTAGAAAACAATTCAGCTAAGGTTTACTATAAACCAACTAAAGCAGTTACACCTGGTCAGTTTTTAGTGCTATATACCGGTGACATTTGTCTTGGGGCTGGCCGTATTAAAGAAGTGTACATGGACTCTGATTTAAGGAGGTATTAAGGTGAACGAACGAACTGAAAACACCACAACTCGTCAACTTATTTTTTTAAAAACCTTAAAGACTGGTCTTGAGTACATGATTTGTTTGTTTAAAGCAGAAGGTGTAAAAGAAGGCATTAGAATTATTGGTAATTTCCAAGCATTTTCAAATGGAAAACCTCTGCGCGCTGGTGCTGCTTATGAAGTTACTCACACCAAAGTTCCGCACCCTGTTTTTAAAACGTTTAAACTAATTTCTTTTTCAATCCCACACGGCACTACAGAAGAGCAACTGGTAAATCTTTTTAAAGCACTTAACATTCAAGGAGTTGGTAGAGTTAAAGCAACTAAAATCTGGGAAGCACTTGGCAGTGATGCTGTTAAAAAAATCAATGAGGACCCAAGTTGTTTACATAACCTTGGTTTTTCAAACAGTGTAATTTTAGAAATTACTAAGAAAGTTCAAGATAACTTCAAAGAGGTTGAGATCTTAAATTTCTTAGCATCTGTCGGAATTTCTGCTCGTTTTTCGGCTCAAATTTTTAAAAAACTACCAGATGCTGTTGTAGAAATCAAGAAAAATCCGTATATTTTGGCTAAAAAAATTAACCGGTTCGGTTTTATCAAAGCAGATTCGGTTGCCTTGGCGCTTGGTATTGAAAAAACTGACTTAAAACGCGCAGAAGAAGCAATTTTTCACGTAATTAGCGCATATTCAATTGATGGGCACAGCTATTACACTAAGGATGTATTAATCCAGGAAACTGAAACTTTCTTAAAGAAAATTGATGAATACAAAATTAGCGAATATCCTTTGAAAACTGCAATTGATAACTTAATTTTTGCTAAACGTTTGTTTTTTGAAGATGGCTTTGTGTATTTGCCAGAGATCTATAAAGCAGAAGTCAATGTTGCTAAAATGCTTAACAATATATTTACAAATAACACAAACTCCTTGCCCAGTGAGTATATAGATAAACAAATCAAAATAAAAGAAAAGAAAAACGAAATATCTTACACCGAAGACCAAATTAAAGCCATTAAGATGGCCTTAACTAACTCACTTTCTTTTATCACTGGTGGACCAGGTACTGGTAAAACTACTATTTTAAAAGCAGTTAACGACATTTATCTTGAGTATGCAAGAAAAGATGAAACTAATAAATTTAAAGTAAAAAATTTACTATTGGCGCCAACTGGCCGTGCAGCTCGCCGAATTTACGAAAGCACAGGAGACGAATCTTCTACTATCCACTCAGCGCTTGAATGGATTCCGGCTCAAGATGACGAACATTCTTATTACTTCAATAGAAATGAAAATAAACGTTTTACAGACGTCGGTCTAATTATTGTAGATGAAGCCTCAATGCTAGATATTCGCCTAGCAGACGCTTTGCTTAGAGCTATTGATAAAAACACTAAGGTTGTTTTTATTGGAGATGGCCACCAGTTGCCAAGTATCCAACCTGGGTTATTTTTAACAGATTCAATTAACTCAAAATGTTTTCCCGTGACTACTTTAAGTCAAATTTGCAGACAAAGTAAAGACTCTGGCATCGTTCCTTTAATTTCTGCACTTAAAAATAAAGAAGTAAATGAAAATAATTTCAAAAATTATATAAGTAAAGATTTGAGTATTGGCGAGTGTTCAGTTGAATATATCCGCAATAACATCATTAACTTCTTACAACTATGTGAAAAGCAAAATATCGATATTTACCAAGACTTTCAAATTTTGATTCCAATGAAAGAAGGAGAATGCGGTGTACACGATATTAACAAAATTTGTCAAAACTACTTTATTCCATATGAAAACAGAGACCGCTTTTTAGAGATTAGAAAGGAATCACGCTTTTATATTAACGACAAACTAATGATTACTAAAAACTACCCAGACCACGGCGTAATGAATGGAGATATCGGCAAAGTCGTCGATATTCAGGCAAAAACTTTTGTACTAAAAATCGGCGATAACTTAGTATCTTTACCTGTTGATATTAGAGAAGATACAGAACTTGCCTATGCTTCAACTATCCACAAATCTCAAGGTTCTGAGTATAAGTTAGCAGTTGTTATTTTATTAAGTCGCTTTTATATAATGCTAACCAACGAACTACTTTATACAGCAGTTTCTCGCGCTAAAGATAAATTATTTATAATTGGTGAACCTAGCCAACTTAAAATGTGCACAGTAGATGAGCAACACCGAAATTCTACTTTAATTAAAAGGATAGTTGAACAAAAAGCAGAAATTGCTAAACTGCAGTTTACCGAAAAGGAGTAATTTATGAGCTTATATGATTTTGTTGTAAAGACACAAGATAACCAAGACTTGAAATTAGATACCTATAAAGGAAAAGTCTTATTGATTGTAAACACTGCCACTAGATGCGGTTTTACAAAACAATACACAGAACTTGAAGAACTTTACTTAAAGTACAAAGACCAAGGATTTGTCATTTTAGATTTCCCTTGTAATCAGTTTTTGATGCAAGCACCTGGCACAGATTCCGAAATTCACAATTTCTGTGTAATTAATTTCAACACAACCTTTCCACAATTTTCTAAAATCAAGGTGAACGGCAAAGACGCGATTGACCTTTACAAATATTTAAAAGAAGCGGTGCCAGGCGGCAGAATTAAGTGGAACTTCACTAAGTTTTTAGTCAACAGAGAAGGCGAAGTTATTGAAAGATTTGGTTCTAAAGAAGCACCTTCGAGTTTTGAAGAAAAAATCAAAGCAGCACTAAGCTCTAACCAAGAAAACTAAACTGACAGAATTGTTTTTTCAAATTAAAAAGCACAAATTATCCTAATTTTGGGTAATTTGTGCTTTTTTACTTCGGCTTTGCTAAATAATTTTACTAATAAATTAGTATTGAAAATCGTAAGATTCAAGTTGTCTAATTTGGCTTTTGACATAACTTAGTTTAACAAACAAACCAATAAAGCCAAGAATACCAATAAAGAATCCCAGAATTAGTAAAATATCTCCTGCTTTACCTTCAAAGGCTCTAGCAATTGAAATAATGTAGAATATAAAAGTCAATAAGCCAATAACACCTGCTGTTATGAATAGAGCTAAAAATAAAATTAGGTAAGAACCAAAAATAGCAGTAATACCAGCAGAAGAAGAACCTTGAATTGAACTAGCGCTGACATTTGAACCAAGACTACCAGCAATAGAACCAGCAGTAATTCCTGTTAAAGCAAGAAGTAGAACTGGGATTAAAATAGCCAGACCGACTAAAATAAAGTAAAGAATTATAGTTGTTTTAAGTGCTTTTTTAGCACTCATGTAACTAGAAAGTTTTGTTGAATCCATTTAACACCTCTTAACTAGTATACATTTTTGTAAAAAAAATCAAATAATTCTAAAACTATTTTGCTGCCTCAAAAGGTTTCATTTCGCTAAACTTAAGTTCAGCAAGTTTTTTATTTATATAAACTAGTTTAATAAATAGTGCAATTAGTCCAAACAGTGGCATAAATAAACCAACTATTAGCAAAATATCGTGAATTTGTACTTTAAACGCTTGAACGATAGATAAAATGTAGAAAATTAAGAGTAATAGTCCGAAAATTCCAAATGCTACAAATAGTGAAACATATACGGGTAAATACATTTCAATAATAGATTGATTGTTATGCAAACCTGTTTTTGGATCAATACTCGGACCTTTATCTAAAGAACTGGTGATAATAAAAAATGCAGCAAAGATAGCAATAATTACAAAATACATAACAATTGCTGCGATGATTGATTTTCTTGCACTGCGGTAATTATATTGTTTTAATTTATTCAAAATACACCTCTGATTTATTTTTAATTTATTTAATAAGACCTAGTTGGTTTTCTACTTTCTCGCGGTTCTCCAAATTGTAAAGAATTTCAAGTAGCAACAAAGCAAACTCATGTGAATAGCCGCTTGAATGACCGGTAACTATGTTGTTTGAATGAACTGCTGGTAGATTTAAGTATGTACCTTGCATGTATTTCTCAAATCCAGGAAAACAAGTAAACTCTATGTTGTCAAGTAAACCAGCATACGCTAAAAATACGGGGGCCGCGCAAATTGCAGCAATTGTTTTTTTAAGTTCAACAAAGTCTTGAATTAAATCAATTATTGCTTTGAACTGCTCTCCGCTCGGTTTTTTAATTAGTTCAGACACCCAAGCTCCGCCAGCAATTGCAACAAAGTCAAAGTCTTTAGCGTAAACTTCTGAAATTAAGTATTTAGCCTCAACTTTTAGACCATTTGAACTTACACATGCAGCCTTATCGGAAGTTGAGACTAAACTAACTTCCATACCAGCTCTAAGTAAAATGTTTCTGGTAACCAAGGCTTCGGTTTCTTCAAATAAATCGCCGATTAAAATTATTCCTTTTTTCATTTAAGCCTCCAGAGAAGTAAACAAAACGGTTTCTAGTCTAGCCATAGTCTCTGGTCTTTTGGAGCCAAAGTATTCGTTAATCTGACTAGACTTTGAGTCAAGTAAATCAGAGACAATTTTAAAAGCTGACAAGGGGATTTGTTTAATTTCGGCAATTTGTGCTAAAGAAGTTAATTCCATATCACAAACATAGGCTTTTTGTGTATTATTAAGGGGAGTAGTTACAAAACGATCTGCCGAAAAACAAACAACTTCACGGAGTTTTGTGCAACCTGTTGGCTTTAAGTCAAAACTTGGGATAGGGTCGTTGAAAACTGATAAGTCAAAGTCAGAAAAAATGGCATGTTTTACTTGAACTATTTCACCTAGCTTTAGACCAAAGCCACCGGCAAGGCCAATGTTGATAATTTTTTTAACAGTTATTGAGTTTTGCGTAAGCACAAAAAGTGCTTCAGTTAAAGCAAAGGCTGCATTAGTTTTGCCAATCCCGGTATAAAGAATTGCGACAGGTTTTTTATTTAGTGTGCCTATATAGAGTTCAACGTCTGAAAAAAAACGTTTAGGGCTAACTAACTTGTTTTTAAAATAAGTTAGCTCCGTGCACATCGCACCAACAATTAGGGTAAGTTCTTTCAATTTTAATTTGCTTTTGTGGTTTGAACTTCTACTTTAGTTCTGCGTCCTCTTTTTTCTCTTGCTCTAGTTTGAAAGTAGGTAGTAATAACATAAGAAAGATAAGAGATAGCCGCGGCTAGTAGCGCAAAGGCAATTACCCAACGCACGATGTAGTAAATGCGGGTACCTTGGTTTTTGTGAAGTCCACCAATTAGCTCAATAATTGGGAAAGTAAAGCGAGATACGAAAATGATACCAGATACAATCTTTTGACCAGTTAACACAGCCACTAACATCGCAAGCGACAAGTAAAGCGCATGCTCTGCGCCGCTGTAGGCCAAAAAGAAGATAGATGTGCCAATTATTGGTAGATAATGCACAAAGTGTAGACGGTAAAGTACTGGTCGTTTTAACATAAATACCAGTGCTATTAACACAGCCAACAGAATTGCTAAGAATACTGAGATAAACATTGGGTAGTGTTGTTTAAATGAAAACTGACCACGCATCACTAAGTTAAAGAAAGCGGCGACTTTAATTAAATAAAAGTCTAAAAATAAAATAACTAGTCCTGCAAAAACTTTATCTGAAAAAGAAGAAAGTAGTACTGCGGTTAAAAGAAAGATTAGGGTAACAAAGCGAACCCAACTAATCATTAGGTCGCCAATTGTTAAGGCATTGTTGCGGTATTTGTTAATTGCACCAACTAAAGCGTGGATTTCTGCAAATATCGCGAAAGCCGCCAGCATTACAGCTACGACAATTGCGACTAAATTAACAACCGAATAATTTTTTTTAGTCATATAAAACTCCTTGAATAATCAAATTAAAATGTAATTTTATTTAGTTTTAGTATAAAAAAGTAGTCTTTAGGAAGTCAAGACTACTTTTTTAATTTCAAAATAAATACCTATTTTTTACGAGGGTTTTTAAGTTCTGCCTGAGCAGCTGCCAGTCTTGCAACTGGAACTCTAAACGGAGAACATGAAACGTAGGTAATACCTGTGTTGTGGAAGAACTCAACTGAAAATGGATTTCCACCGTGTTCACCACAAACTCCAAGTTTAAGTGTTTTGTTGCCTTTTTTGCCAAGTTTAGTAGCAAGTTTCACAAGTTCACCCACACCTTCTGGGTCAATTTGTTGGAAAGGGTCAAACTCATAAATCTTGTTTTCGTAATAAGCAGGCAAGAAGTTAGCAGCGTCATCTCTTGAAAAACCAAAAGTTAACTGAGTTAAGTCGTTGGTTCCAAATGAGAAGAAGTCTGCTTCTTTTGCGATTTTGTCGGCCAAAATAGCAGCACGTGGAATTTCTATCATGGTACCAACCTTGTATTCAAGTTTAACTCCAGCTTCTTTGATCAATTGGTCTGCAACTCTGCATACAGTTTGTTTAACGAATTGAAATTCGCGAATTTCACCAACTAATGGAATCATAATTTCTGGAACTAATTTCCATTCAGGGTGCTTTTTAGTTTGAGCAATGTAGGCAGTAATTACCGCTTTAGTTTGCATTTCAGCAAGTTCAGGATAACGAACCGCTAAACGGCAACCACGGTTACCCATCATTGGGTTTTCTTCGTGAAGAGAAGCAATTACACTGTAAAGTTCTTTTAATTCAACTTTAAGTTCACGTGCAAGTTCTTCAATTTCTTTCGCCTCTTTTGGAATAAACTCATGTAAAGGTGGATCTAGATAACGAATAGTCATCGCTCTACCTTCTACAGTTTCAATTAAATCTTCAAAGTCTTTTTGTTGATATGGCAGAATACGTTCAAGCGCTACTTTTCTTTGTTCAGCAGTAGCAGATACAATAAACTCACGAATTGCTTTGATGCGAGTTGAGTCGAAGAACATGTGTTCTGTACGAATTAAACCAATACCTTCTGCACCAAATAAGATAGCCTGACGAGCATCTTTTGGAGTTTCGGCGTTAGCGCGCACACCAAGGGTGCGAACTTCGTCAACCCAGCCCATGAATGTTTCAAAGTCTCCAGAGATTTCAGCAGGTACAGTTTCAATTTTTTGAAGGTAAACAGAACCAGTTGAACCGTCGATACTAATGTAGTCGCCTTCTTTAACTTCAGCGCCACCAAGTCGGCAAGTTCCGTCAGATAAAAATTGAAGGTCATGGCAACCCGCAACACAAGTTTTACCCATACCACGAGCAACTACGGCTGCGTGTGAAGTCATACCACCACGAGCAGTTAAGAAACCTTCAGCAACATGCATACCCTCGATGTCTTCAGGTGAAGTTTCTAGACGTACTAATACAGATTTTTTACCTTCTGATTTCAGACGAAGAACTTCGGCAACAGAGAAGGCTACTTGTCCAGTTGCAGCACCAGGAGATGCAGGAAGACCTTTGCCAGCTAGTTTAGCGGATTTTAAAGCAGATGCAGAGAAATGTGGGTGAAGGAGATTTTCAAGTTGAGCAGGTTCAACACGAGTGATTGCTTGTTCTTTAGTGATTTTGCCTTCGTTAACTAAGTCAACAGCGATTTTAAGAGCAGCAGGTGCTGTTCTTTTTCCGTTTCTAGTTTGAAGGAAGTATAGTTTTTCGTTTTCAATAGTAAACTCAATGTCTTGCATATCACGGAAATGTTCTTCTAAAAGAGCAGCCAGGCGCATAAACTCAGCGTGACAAGCAGGCATTACGTCTTTTAAAGTGTCAAGGGCTTGTGGAGTACGGATACCAGCAACAACGTCCTCGCCTTGAGCGTTAATTAGATATTCACCAAATACTTTTGCTTCACCTGTTGAAGGGTGGCGAGTAAAGGCAACACCTGTACCTGATTTATCAGAAAAGTTACCAAACACCATTGATTGAACGTTAACAGCAGTTCCCCAAGATGAAGGAATGTTGTTCATTTTGCGGTAGTAGTCAGCGCGTGGGTTGTTCCAAGATTTAAATACGGCACCAATTGCACCAAACAATTGCACAAATGGATCAGTTGGGAACTCTTCACCAATTTCTTTTTTGTAAAGTTCTTTAAAGCGAGCAATCATTTCATCAAGGTCTTCTGCTGTGAAGTCTGAGTCTTGTGCTACGCCTTTTTGGGCTTTAAGTTCATCAATGATGTTTTCAAAGTTACGTTTTTCAACACCCATTACCACGTCTGAATACATTTGGATGAAACGACGGTATGAGTCGTTGGCAAAACGACGGTTACCAGTAATTTGGCTAAGTCCATCAACAACGTTTGGATTTAGACCTAAGTTTAAGATTGTGTCCATCATACCTGGCATTGATACTCTGGCACCACTTCTTACAGAAACTAAAAGCGGATTTTTTGGGTCTCCGAATTTTTTACCTGTTAATTTTTCCAAGGCTTTAACTGCGTCTAGAATTTCTTTTTGAATTGATGTAGAAATTTGTTCGCCGTCTTTGTAGTATTTTGTACAAGCCTCAGTTGTAACTGTGAAACCTTGAGGAATTGGTAATCCAAGTTGGGTCATTTGGCCAAGGTTAGCACCTTTACCGCCGCAAAGATTACGCATTGATTCGTTAGTTTCACTAAATGCATAAACATATTTTTTTGCCATTTAAATTCTCCTTTTTGACTAATAATTAGTATAACAAAATTTAAGTTTAATTTAAAGTATAAATAAGTTAGAAAATCGTTTTTTTAGAGTCTCATTCCGCCGTTGACATCAATTGTTGCACCAGTTATGTAGCTAGAGTCGTCAGACGCCAAAAACAGCACAACACTCGCAACTTCTCTAGGTTCACCTAAACGGTTTAACATAGTTTGTCCTTTAAACTTTTCAAGCAAAGTATCTGGTACCGTTTTCATCATATCAGTTAAGATAAAACCAGGAGCAACTGCGTTGACGCGAATGTTTACGCCTTTGCGTGCAAACTCTTTTGCCCAGGTCTTAGTTAATCCAATTACTCCGGCTTTAGCCGCAGCATAGTTAGCCTGGCCAATGTTGCCAAATTGTCCAACAATCGAAGTGATGTTAATAATTTGGGCTTTGCCTGTTTTTAAAAATTCAGGGATTAGTGGTTTAGTTAGATTATAAATTCCGGTTAAGTTCACAGAAATTACTTTGTCCCAGTCTTCATTTGCCATTTTTTGAGTTAGACTATCTTTAGTAATTCCAGCGTTATTGACAAGAATTTCCGGGATTCCGTGTTTAGCAATAATTTCTGGCAAAAGTGACTGAATTTGCATGCGGTCAGAAACATCTAAGCAATAGCTAAATAAATTCCGGTGGCTGTAGTTTAAAGGATGCAAAGCAAGACCGATTACTTTTGCGCCTTCAGCTAAAAACTGAAGTGCACATTCCTTACCGATTCCGCGACCAGCGCCAGTAATTAAAACTAATTTGTCTTTAAATCTAGTCATTTGTTTGCTCCTTTTCTTAAGTAAAGTGCAATTCCTTGACCACCACCTATACAAAGTGAGGCTATTCCTGCATCTAAATTAAAATGCTCAAACTGAGTGACAAGGGATACCACAACTCTGGCGCCAGACATGCCAAGTGGATGCCCAAGTGCTACCGCACCACCGCATAAATTGGTTTTTTCACTTAAAGTGCTATATGGAACTTTGTATTCTTCAGATAACAGCATTAAGTTGGCGATCACGGTATGTGCAAACGCTTCATTGATTTCAAATAAATCAAGGTCTTTTAGATTGAGTTTATTGTCATCAATTAGTTTTTGAATTGCGAAAAACGGAGCAAGTGGAAAACTTTCTGGATCCACTCCGACTTCTGCATAGTCTACGATTTCTGCAAGTGGTTTAAGTTCTGGGTGTTTATCCAAGTAAGCACTTGAAGCCAAGCAGACAAAGGCAACTCCGTCGTTTATGCCAGATGCGTTTCCAGCATTAGTAATTCCGCCTTGTGAAAAAATTGAAGGCAGTTTTAATATAGCATCTGCTGTTGTCTCTGGTCTGATATGTTCGTCTTTTAAGAAACTTATTTCTGCTTTTTTTGACTTAAAAGTAACGGGGATAATTTCTGATTTAAATACATTATTTTGGGCTAGGTAAGCCTTTTTGTGTGAACTATCTGAGTAAGTAGCTGCCTCTTCTTTAGTAATGTTTAAATTAGCGGCTACTTTGTCCATCAAAAGACCCATTGGTTCTTTTAAGAAAGAGTCAGTCAGTCCGTCTGACTCAATTAAATCAAGAGTTTTAAGTGAACCGTATTTGGTGCCAGTTCTTGAGTTTAAGATGACGTGTGGCACATTTGACATAAACTCACCACCTCCGGCTACTGCTAAGTCAGTTTTGCCAGAAAGTATGTCAAGATAAGCAGAAATAATCGCTTGCATACCAGAGCCACAGACCATGTTTACGGTAAAAGCAGTGGTTTTTGGACTAAGTCCAGTTTCAAGCGCAATTTGTCTGGCGGTATTTTGACCGCACGCACTTTGCATGACTTGACCAAAAACTAGTTTTTGAATTTCTGATTTATTGATTTTATATTTTTCAAGCAAACCAGAAAGCACTTGTGCGCTGATTTTAGTAATGCTTTGACCGGCTAATGTTTGGCCGAAATTACCAATTGCGCTTCGACCTTTGGCAACAATGTAGACTTTGTTTTGCATTTAAATCTCCTTTTTAGAAATTAGTTTCATAAACTTAGGAATTATTTCGTTGGCATCTCCAACAATTACCAAATCTGCGTGTTGGTTAAGCGAGGCGGATTCATCTAAGTTAACCGAAATAATTTTTTTAGCCCTCTGAATGCCGGCCAAATGTTGACTTGAACCTGAAACTCCAAAACAAATTAGTAAGTTAGGAGCAACAGCAGATCCAGTTTGACCGATTTGTCTGTTTTTTGCAAACACAGATTTTTGAACCAAACCTCTAGTTGCGCCAACTGCTATTTTTGGCTGATTTAAAAAATCACCGAAGCATTTAGCAGTGCTTTCGGCACCTCGTCCTAAGTCAAAAATAATTTCTTTGCCTTGAAATGAAAAATCTCCCTTGCCTTTATCTGAAATTAGTTTAAACTCAAGTTCAGCAGATTCACTTGCCTCAATTTTAGTAACGTGCATTTCAGGGTTTAGTTTTTCTTTTAATTCAAATAGTCCTTGTCTAACTGTAGCCATTTGAACCAAAGAATTAGGATAGATAATTTCTGCGTAAATATTTCCAGAAAAAGCAGGTCTGACAGCAGTTAGTTTAAGTGACTCAGCTTCTTCATCAATTTCTAGTCCTGTGGTATCGGCGGTTAAACCTGCTTTGAAGTGGGTTGCTAAAACTGGGGCTAAACTGCGAGTAAAAATACTAGAGGGAAATAAAAAGATATCTGGAGTTGGTAATTTTTTAAATAAGTTAAAGATGGTCTTGCCGGTTGACTGAATATTAAAAAAGTAGTCTTTTGGTAAAGTTAAAACATAAGTTTGGTGAAAACCAAAGGTTTTTAGTTTTAACTCTTCTTTATTTGGTAAGTATGTGTCTGTTAAAATCAAGGCATTAACTAGAACTGATTTTAAGTTTTTTTGATTGATTTCAGAAATCAATTCAAAAGTTCCAGAAATTATTTGTTTGTCTTGGTTTAAAAATCCTAAAATAAAAATATTGTTCATGTCGTGTATATCCTTATTTTAAAAACTCTTTAAACTGTTTAGCCAAAACAGAGGCAGCAGAATCTGCGTCAACTCTTAAAACTTCTGTAGATTTTTTGGGAAAAGTTTTTAAAAAAGTTTTTTTAACTCTAGTTGGTGAACCTTTTAAACCAAGTTCAGTAATTTCTAGTTTTAAGTCTTGATTAGTGTAAGTTTGAATATTTTCTTCTTTTAAATTATTTAAGTTAGCTAGGTCTAAAACAGGTGAAGTTGCTTGTTTTGAAGTCACGGTAATTAGGGATTTTTTTGGAACTTTTACCTCTAAATCACCAAAATCTGAGTTTACACTAGCGTTTACATAGCTTGCTTTTTTAGTTATATCGTATACGCAAGATATTAGCGTTTCACCTAAAAGCGTAGAAACAGATGGTCCAACTTGTGCAGTGTCACCGTCTAGGGCTTGGTAGCCTGAAAAAATGTAGGCGTAGTTTTGTGTTTTTAAAAACTCAGCTAAAACTTTTGCGGTTACCGCAGTATCGGAACCTGAAAACGCAGGGTCTGACAAAATTATGAGTTTTATAACGTTTTTATAGGCAAAAACAGAAGAGAGTATTGGTTTGTGGAAAAGTGGAGCCATTGAAATTACTTCAATGTCTTGGTTTAATTTTTGTGCAAGCGCAAGCGCTTTTAAATCATCTGGGTTAATAATTTGTTCACCTGAACGCACTAAAGTATTAGTTTCTTTATTGAACTCAAACTTAGTGGTGTTTGGAACTACTTTGACTAAAACCGCTACTTTCATTTCTTAATCAAGGTTTGGCCAATAATTATTTTTTGAACTTCAGAAGTTCCCTCGTATATTTCGGTGATTTTTGCATCTCTGTATAGTCGCTCTACAATAAACGAATTCATGTAGCCATATCCTCCGTGAATTTGTACAGCAAAATCAGCGGCCTCAACCGCTACTTTTGAACAATACAGTTTGGCCATCGCAGAATCTTGGATGTTATTATGTGTTTGGTAGGTAGAAACGGCTTCATTAAGCAGTAAGGTTGCTGCTTTTATTTTGGTTTTAAGTTCAGCGTAGCGAAATTGAGTGTGTTGAAACTCTGCTAAAGTTTGGCCAAATTGGCGGCGTTGATTTGAATAAGTCTCAACTTCTTTTAAAGCAGCCTTGGCAATTCCAATGGCTTGTGCTGCAATCGAAATTCTGCCGCCGGTTAGCGTAGTTAAAGCAATTTTGTAGCCTTGTCCAAGTTGCCCAAGTAGGTTTTCTTTTGGAACTTTTACGTTTGTAAGTATAACTTCGCAAGAAGAAGAAGGACGAATGCCAAGTTTACTGTCTGGTTCTCCAAATGAAACTCCTGGCATTTCTTTTTCTACAATAAAACAAGCCATTTCTCGGCTGGGGTTATCAGCGTGTTTATTTCTTGCAAATACTAAATAAATGTCGGCGTGTGGAGCATTGGTGATAAATAATTTAGAGCCATTTAGAAAAAAGTGGTCTGAATGCTCTTCAAAGGAAGTGTCTAAAATAGCAGGGTTTGAGCCTGCGTTGGTTTCAGTTAAAGCAAACGCACCTAGTTTGGTTTTAGCAAGTTGTGGTAGATATTTCGCTTTTTGTGTATCTGTTCCAAATTTTAAAATTGGCACTGCGCAAAGTGAAGTGTGTGCAGCCAAAATTACGCCAAGCGCGGCATCTGCTTGAGACAGTCTTAAAACTGTGTCAATATACAAACTAAAGTCAAGACCTGAACCTCTATATGTCTCGGGGATTATTAGGCCAAACAAAGAGTTTGCCTGCATTTCTTTAACTAAATCTACAGGAAAAGTGCCTTTTGCTTCGATTTCTTTTACAAAAGGCAAGACATTTAAGTCAATATAATGTTGAATTTTACTTTGAATAATTTCTGATTTTTCCATTTATTTTTCTAAATTTGGCAGATATATCACCGCTTCACCTTGGCATGCTACTTTATTTTCTAAATTAAAGAAAGTACACAAAAAAGTCACTCTTTTTTTCTCTAAGTCAACACCTTGGCATTCAATTTCTAAAGTTACCGCATCTCCTACAAAAATTGGTCTTTGAAACTCGATGCTTTGCTTTAAATAAACCGAGCCTTCACCTGGCCAAATTGTGCCAAAAACACGAGAAAAGTGCGAAAAAAGCAAAGCGCCGTGCACAATTGGGCGAGCAAATCTTGTGTTTTTACAGTAGACCTCGTCTAAGTGCAGTGGGTTTTTGTCGCCAGTTGCTTCTGCAAAAGCCGCAATGTCGGCTGCTTTAAACAAAATAGTCTCTTGGTATTTTTCGCCAACTTTGATTGTTAAACTCATTTAGACAAAATTTAAGTCTATTTAGATTGAGTGCTTTCTAGGGCTTTTAGGCGGTCGTATTCGGCTTTATCAATAGTTACAGTCTCAGATTGTGGAAGACCTTTTTGTTTGTGTGCCTTAACTAGCGCGTAGATTACGTTTCCTAAGTTAAATAAGAAAAGTGCACCGTTGATGGCCCAAACTGAGTGAGCACCAATTAAAATACCGTAAGTTACGAAAAGTAGGCAGCCAACTGAGTTAACTGAGCGAATAATTAAGTCTTTTCTAAAGGTAAACGAAATAAAAATTACTATACCAGCAGCAATTCCAACTAGTTCGTAGTAGTTAAAACCAGAGCCAGTTTTAGTTAAAAAATTAAGTAAATTCATGTTTTTCTCCTTCTATATTTGAATTTATCTAGGTTAAGTTAATTATACTTTAACAAAACCAAGGGTTAGTCTTCTGTAAAAAACGAAGACTGAAGTAAGTTAGTCGTGGTGTGAGTTTTTTGCCAAAAGGAACTTTTGCCTTTACCAACCAAAATAATTTCGCCAGAATCTTTCAGGGTTTTTAGTGTTCGGTTAATTGTAGAAAGCGAAATATGCGGATTGGCTTTTTTTAAATCAGCGACGGTGAAAGTATCTTGGAAGTTCCTAATTTGGCCAATGATATCGTTCTTGCGATTTATGGTTGCTTCAAACTGATGTTGGTGAGCCTTTGTTTCAAACTCTTGATAAGCCTGGAAGCACACGGAGGTTAAAATCTCAAAAAGCAAAGAAGTATCGGAGTGTCCATGTAGCCAGTTAGTGCTAGCCACTGCCAAAGCCTGGTCTAGTTGAGTGCTAAGTGGTGCTAAGAACTTAAAAAAAGAAACATACGAAAACACCTTAAACTCAGCGGTAAGTAGTCTAAAGGCAAGCAAACAAAACAAGGATTTTTGGTTTAAAAGATAAGGTTCCAACATATAGTAGTCAATTAAGAAATTAGAAATTAACGTAACTTTTTCAATTTCTTTGACACACAAAGTATTGTAAAGTGTGCAAACTTCGCTAAGTTTTGCCTCAATTCCAAGTGGTTTTCCACTTACGTCTAAGAAACTGGTTTGGTTCGCCTGCGCTCGGTTTAAAGAAACTGTGTGAATTCCATCGCCAAGCGCAGAGGCATACGTATAGATATCTGAGTTGTGCAGACCTTTTTCGGCGGTCTGTTGAATACTTGAAATGATTTTTCTTGCGTTTTGGACAAACCTTTCCTTTAAGTTGTTTGGCTTGTAGTCATTTGAAGTAAATTTTTTTAATTTGTCTTTATCTAGTTCTGAAAACATGCAAGAAAAATAGTATGAGTTTTCAGAAACTAGACCAGGGATGAGCGCTTTTTTGAATTTTTTGAAAAACTCAGCAAAGTAAGTTTCTTGGCCACGTTTAGCGTAAAGCGCGGTTATTTTGTTTATTTCTTTGAAATCTAGAGTAAAGCGCTCAATGTTCTTAAGTAAAAACATTTAAATAAATCAGTTTCCTAAACGCAGGCACCACCGATAAACTCGCGAAGTAGTGAGTTGCAAGGAACAAGTTGGTCGTCAATGTCTACGTAGTATTTCAAGAACTTAACCAAACGGTTGGCAGTAATGAAGTATTCAGATGAACGAGGGATGGCTTGTAGTTGTGGAAGTGCATGTTTTTTAAGCACTGCGTATTCATAAGAAAGCTCTGTGTTGAAAACGAAGTCCACACCTTCTTGGTTTGGATAAATCCACTTAAACTCACCTTTTCTGACAGACGGCCACATTGAAAGAGTTTCAGTGGCCTTGGCGTTTCTGTATTTTGAGTCTCTAACGATTCGACGAAGTAAACGTAGGTCAGTAAAGGAAATTGGGTTGTGGAAGTCAATGTGTGCCTGAGTTTGTGGTCCGATAAATATTTTGTATTTTAAGTCTCTTTTAATTGACTTAGTTAACTCTTCGTTTAAGGCGTGAATACCTTCAATAATAATCGGAGTAGTTGCGTCAATAGTAAGTGGTTCTTTGAAACTACGAGAAGATGTTTTAAAGTCATAAACCGGCAAACTAGTTGGTTTGCCTTGAATTAAGTCAGATAAGTTTTGGTTAAACAGGTCAATGTCAAGGGCATATAGGCTTTCAAAGTCTAGGTTGCCATCTTCGTCTAGCGGAGTTTTAGAACGTTCAACATAGTAGTCGTCAATTGAAATCATTAAAGTTTTGACACCAAGTGAAGCCAGCGTATATCTTAGTCTAGTTGCGAATGTAGTTTTGCCGGAAGAAGAAGGACCAGCGACGCAAATTAAGCGTTTTTTGGCGCCATAGTTCAAAATTTCTGAGGCTACTTTAAAGAAGTTATTGGTGTGTCTAATTTCACACATATTGATAAACTCACTAATTTTTTTACGGTCAAATGCTTTTTCGTTTAGTTCAGCAATAGTGCCAACTCCAACTGACTTAGACCAAGCAGCGGCTTCTCTAAGTGTATTTGCGTAAGTCAGAGATTCTGAAAACTCAGGAATGCGGCCGTTTGCCTCACCACGTGGGTATTGCAAAATAAAGCCAGCGTCGTAAAGGAAAATTTTGTAATCCTTTAAATAACCTGTGCTTGGTACCATTTTTGAATACATATAGTTGTAGTAATCGCCAACTTTGTAGGCGTTTACGTATTCTTGTTCGCGCACATTTAAAACGGCTAATTTGTCTAAATCTCCTTGTTTTGCGTAGATGTTTTCAGCCTGTTCAAGTGGAATTAAGACTTTTTCAAAAGGCAAGTCAGCCTTAACTATTTTTTTAATTTCTTTGTCTAGCGCTTCAATGTCTTTTTCGGTTAATTTACGGCCGAGTTTTTTAGGAATAGCCAAAATAGACATAGAAACGTTATAGTTAAACTTAACTTGGCTTTTAAACAGGCGGTTGTAAGCCATCGCCACAATAAAACGAAGTGAGGCTTCATAAATTCGGTTAGCAGAACGAGCAGAATGCGATAAAAACTCAATTTCGCAGTCAGCATGTAGTTGATAAGTAAGTTCACGAAGTCGGCGGTTGGCCTTAACTGCAAAAGGCGTAAAGTCTAACTTTACTTCTTTTAACACATCTAAAGCACACACACCGTTTGGAAACTCATAAGTTTGGTTTGTGTTAAGTACTTTGATTTTCATATTTATTACTCCTTTTTTAAAAATAAATATTTAAACTGTTAAAATTCAAGATCGTCAAAGAAAGGGGATGAGTAAGTAGGTTCATCTTTTTGCTCTTCTTCTTGAACTGGGTTATCTAAGCCAAATTCAGCGGTAAAGGCTGAAAAGGCTTGCTCTGAGATCTTAGTTGCTTTTTTCTTAATTTTAGTAATTTCAATTGCTTGTTTTTGCTCAGCAGGTTTTAAGTCTTGAAGTAAATCCTGGTTGATTGCAATCAACCAAGGCAGACTTTCTTTGCTTACTCCATCTAAAGTCAGTCCAAATTTATTTGAGTTTTTAAGGTCTGTAATTTTTTTAGTTAAAACTACTTCTTTAAAGAAAATATTTGCCTCTAAGTTATTTTGATTTGAGTTTACCGCAACACAAGAAACAAGTTCAGCAGGTTGAGTTTTTTGGCGTTGGTACATCAAAGTTCCCTTGCGGTAGCGCTGCATTTGAGGAAGTTCAAAGTAATTTCTTACAAAAACAGTTGCTTTGTTTGTAAGCATTAAAATCTGGCTTTCTTCGTTGACAAACAAAGCAGTTGCAAGTTCATCTTTGTCTTCTAGTTTAATTACACGAACCCCAGATGCATAAAGTCCGTATTCAGGGACTTCGGATTCTGCGAAGCACAGACCATAGCCTTTTTTAGTTAAACAAAGAATTGATTTAAGTGGGCCGGCCGATACTGAGACCAACTCATCTTTAGCGGCCAGCTTAATTGCGCGTTGAGGTTTAGTGTAGCGAGTAGTAGTTAGGTCTGAAAGCAGAACTTGTTTAGCAAAACCTTGTTTAGTTGCAAGCAGAAACTTTAAGTTTTTGGCAAAGTCTTTGACAATAAACGGATAAATTACTCGCTCTTGGTCAGAAAGTTCTACAATTTGGCCAATGTGGATACCTAATTCTGACCATTTCTTTTCGGTAATTTTGTAAATTGGTACTGCGATAAAGTTACCTTGATTTGTAAACATTAAAAGCGTTGAGTGGTTAGAAACTTCCTGTTCTAACACTAAACTGTCGCCTGTTTTAAACTGAGTTTGCTTGCTTTGTGCAAAAGATTTTAGCGAAGATTTATAAATATATCCGTTTGCCGAAACTCCAAAGTGATATGTGTCGTTAGAAATTAAGGCTTTTTCGTCAATTTTTAAGTTAGTGATTTCTTCTTTAATTTCAGTTCTTCTTTCAACATACAACTGTTTTTTAGTTTCTTTCAGTTCATTTCCAACTTTTTTAGTTAAATACTCAGGGTCAGCCAGAATTTTTTCATATTCCTTGATTCGCTCAATTAAATCTTCTTTTTCTTTAAGTAGTAAGACAATGTCAGTATTGGATAAGCGGTATAGACGCATGTTGACAATCGCGGTTGCTTGTTTGACAGTAAAAATACCGTTAAAACCAGCAACGATATTTTCAATTGATGATTTCTTGTCGTGAGATGCACGAATTATTCTAATAATTTCGTCTAACACCGAAAGCATTTTTTCCAGACCTTCAACGATATGCAGACGTTCTTTGTCTTTCTCACAAAGATACTCTGTGCGGGCTGTGTAGCATTCTTTGTAGTGGTTGATGTAGGCAAGTAAAATGTCAATAATGCCCATACAAACTGGACGGCTGTCGGCAATTGAAACCATGTTGTAGTTAAAGTAAACTTGTAGTTGCGTGTTTTTAAATAGATATGCAAGAATAGCGGTTGGCTCAGTGTTTGGTTTTAAGTCAATTGCAATTCTAAGACCATCTTTGTCAGACTCGTCTCTAACTTCTTGAATGTCAATGCCTTTTTCAATGCGGGTGGTGTCAATTTCTCTGACCAAATCGGCTTTTGAGACTTCAAAAGGTATTTCGGTGACTACAATTCGCTTTGTTGTTGAGTTAATTTCTTCAATTTCTATTTTTGACTTTAAAAGTATACGACCAGTTCCAGTTGCAAGTGCTTGTACAATTGAGTCTTTGCCTTCCACAATTCCACCAGTTGGAAAGTCAGGACCTTTGACAAACTCAAGAATTTTTTCAAGACTAGCCTTAGGGTGGTTAAGTAGGTGAATTGTGGCATCAATAATTTCGCCAATGTTGTGCGGAGGAATTTTTGTGGCGTATCCTGCAGAAATTCCACTTGAACCGTTTACAAGTAAATTTGGAAAACGAGCAGGTAGAACCACTGGCTCAATTTCTTCGTCGTCAAAGTTTGGAACAAACACCACCGTTTTTTTATCCAAGTCAATTAACATAGTTTCAGCGGCAAAAGCAAGCCTTGCTTCGGTATAACGCATAGCCGCCGGACTATCTCCGTCTATAGAACCGTTGTTTCCATGCATATCTATCAGCGGGATGTTCATCTTAAAGTCTTGAGACATTCTAACCATCGCTTCGTAGATTGAGGAATCTCCGTGTGGATGGTATTTACCCATAACTTCACCGGTAATACGTGCAGATTTGCGATAAGGTTTCTCGGAAAACACACCCATTTTATACATTGCGTAAAGTATTCTTCTCTGCACGGGTTTTAGCCCATCTCTGACATCTGGAATTGCCCTGTCTTGAATAATGTATTTTGCGTATCTAGCAAAACGATCAGAAAATATTTCACTTAAAGCAGAGTCGGTAATGTTTTTGTCGATAAACTCATCAATTTTTTGTTTAATCTTTTGCATAATGATTTACCTATTCCTCGTCTACTGGTTGATCTTCTGGCATGCCTTTTTCTTTAAGCGACAAGAAGTTATCGTTAGCATTAAAGTCTACGTTTTGCTCAATCCAGTCACGACGAGGTGCAACATCGTCGCCCATTAAGACAGATACATGGTGGTCAGACTCTTCAAAATCAGAGACGTTGACGCGAATTATGTTTCTAGTGTTTGGATTCATTGTGGTTTCCCAAAGTTGGTCAAAGTTCATTTCACCCAAACCTTTGAAGCGCTGAATTTGAAACTTACCTTCGCTTTGTGCTTTGATTAACTCTTCATCAAACCAACAGTAGATTTTTTTGGTTTTATTAGAAAGTTTATAAAGAGGTGGGTTTGCAATATATAGATATCCGTGCTCAATTAGTGGTTTCATAAATCTAAAGAAGAAAGTTAAAAGCAGAATTTGGATATGCGCACCGTCTGTGTCGGCATCAGTCATAATAATTACTTTGCGGTAGTTTGATTTTTTTAAGTCAAACTTATTGCCAAAATCAGCACCAATCGCGTGAATGATATTTAAAATTTCTTCGTTTTTAAGGATTTGGTCAACATTGGCTTTCTCGGTATTTAAAACTTTACCACGCAGTGGCAAAATTGCTTGAAACTGGCGGTTGCGGCCTTGCTTTGCAGAACCTCCCGCTGAGTCTCCTTCCACTAAGAAAAGTTCGCGCTCTTCTGCTTTTTTAGAAAGAGCAGGGGTTAGTTTTCCTGAAAGCACGTAGTCTTTTTTAGCAGAAGTTTTACCTTGTCTGGCTTGTTCTCTTGCTTTTCTTGCGGCAATTCTAGCTTTTTTGGCAAGTAGAGCTTTGTTAAGCAGGGTTTCTGAAAGTTTTTTGTTTTCTTCTAAAAAGTAGCTAAGTTTTTCATAAACTACTTGATCAACTGCGGCTCTGGCCTCAGGAGTTCCAAGTTTTGCCTTAGTTTGTCCTTCAAATTGCAGCAGTTTTTCAGGAACTTTTAAAGAAATTACGGCAATTAGTCCTTCTCTTAAATCAACTCCGTCTAGGTTTTCGTCTTTTTCTTTTAAGAAGTTGTATTTACGTGCGTATTCGTTAAAAGCACGAGTAAAGGCTGTTTTAAAACCAATTTCGTGAGTTCCACCGTCCTTGGTGCGGATGTTGTTAACAAAAGAAATAATGTTTTCCGAATAAGTGTCAAAATACATAAAAGCACAATCTATTTCAATTGGCAAATTGCAGTTTTCAGAAAAATGTTCGCCTGCAAAAGTTTTAATTTGACCAAGCGGTTTTTTAGAGCCAGCCAACAATTGAACATACTCTTTAATTCCGTTTTCGTATTCAAATTCTTCGCGTTTTTTTGAACGTTCATCAATTAAAACTACTTTTAGTCCTTTGATTAAGAAAGCAGCCTCACGGATGCGTTCACGAATTGTTTCGTAGACAAAAGTAGTAGTTTGAAAAATTTTAGGATCTGGCCAAAACTCAATTTTAGTGCCAGTTCTGCGGCTATCTCCAATTATTTGGTCTTTTTGAATTTTAGAGCCACCTTCTGAGTAGGTTTGCTCGCAAATTTTGCCGTCTCTGGCAGAAGTTACTGTGAACTTAGAAGAAAGTGCGTTTACAACAGCACCACCAAGACCATGCAGACCACCAGATACCTTGTAGCCAGAGTCTGAGAACTTACCACCAGCGTGCAGGGTTGTAAAAATAAGTTGCAGTGTAGATACGCCAGATTCATGTTTTTTGTAAGGAATTCCACGACCTTCGTCTTCCACACAAATTGAGTTGTCTTTGCGGACAGTTAAAGTGATGGTATTGCCAAACCCAGATAAAGCCTCGTCAACTGAGTTGTCAAAAATTTCCCAAACTAAGTGATGCAGACCCCTTGAGTCAGTTGAACCAATATACATTCCAGGTCGTTTACGAACAGCCTCAAGACCTTTTAAAACTTGTATGGATTTTTCATCGTAATTCTTCAAATTAGCCATTAATTTCCTCTTTATATGCGTGTTTTTTAGTAAATTGCGTGAATTTAGGGGAATAAAAATGCACGCAGATACGAAGACATTTTAACATTTAACCCTTGGTTTTGCAATTGAAAGATAGCAGTTTTAATTGAAAAAATATTATCAAAAATACGAAAAAACTGAGCGGTATTCTGTGTTTGTAAACACTAAATGGTCAAGCAATTTGATGTCTAAATGTCTAAGAATTTCTTGGCAAACAGTGGTGGTTTTAATGTCTGTTTCGCTGGGTTCTGGGTCTTGACTTGGATGGTTATGTATCAAAACTATTTGGTTTGATTTAAGGCGATTTGCAAGTAAAACAATTTCTTTAAGCGGAATTTTTAAGTTATTTGCACTCTTGCCTGCAAACATTTTTTTGCCCAAAACTTTCAGTTTACTGTCTAAAAATACACAAAGCAAATACTCAGTTTTTTTGGCGAAAAAAAACCAAGCAAATCTTTTTTGAAAGTCTGCTGGGTTTTCAAGAGGTTTTGATTTATTTATTGATTTCTTGGCAGTAAGCACAAGCAAATCTTTTGTTGATTTGAGTTTTAGTTTTAAAAAATCATCAATTTTTAGATTGTCTAGATTGTAATTCGGGTCGTTGATGTCAATGGTTTTAGCAATTTTGCTGGCAACAGTGAAATTATTTTTTAGGTCTTGCTTGTCTTTTGCAAGTAAAATTTGAATGGTTTTAATTAGTTTTAATTCATCTTTTTTTATCATTTTCATAATTTATCTACTCTTATTTTTAAGTTATCAACTGCTTTTGTTCTGAAATATAGTTAACGCTATTTTTAAAAATTACTTAAAAATTAGCAAATTAAACTGGTATTTTGTTATGATTTTAAGGTAAATCAAAGAGGCAAGCATTCATGAAAATAGTATTTATCAGACACGGCAAAACTAAAACTAATGCTTTAAACAAAATCCAGGGACATGTTGATACTCACCTTGACCCCGTTTGGTATTTTGAACTAAAAAAGACTGCTCAGTTTTTAAAGCAAAACAAGTTAGTTCCAGACAGAGTGCTGGTCTCGCCTTTTTCAAGGGCTTTTGAGACTGCTGTTTTTTTAAAAAATGAACTTAAGTTAGCGTTGCCACTAATAGCCAACGGAGATATAGTTGAGCGTGAGTTTGGAGAGTTTGACGGAATGCCGACTTCCTTAATTCCAAGTTTAAAAACTGGACGTAACTTTGAAGACGATGAAATGCTTTTTAAAAGGGCGAAAAGTTTTTTAAATAAAGCAAGCCAAATAAAAAGTGACACACTGTATGTTGTGTGCCACTCGCATTTTATTAAAACTATTGTCTGGATTTTAAATAAAGAAAAATGCTTTACCGCTAAGTTTCAAAACGGTGGGGTAGTTGTTGTTGAAAACAACCAAATAAGCACTAGTTTGGGGTTTGATATACTTGACTAGTTTTTAACTCTGTCTTGAAAAGATTTTTTTTGTTTTGACTCAAGTTCGGCTAAACGCTTAAATAATTCTTTTTGCTCTGAGCTTAAACTTGCAGGAGTTTGGACTTTAATTTCAATTAAGTGATCACCTTGTCTGCCAGATCTTTTCACACCGCGGCCAGATAACTTCAAGAAAGCACCTGGTTGAATACCAGCGGGCACCACTAAGTCAATGTTTCCGTGAATAGTTTGGACATTGATGTTCGCACCAAGTGCAGCCTCTGCGAAAGTTAAAGTTAAGGTTGTGTAGATATCTAGGTTTTTTCGTTTAAAGAATTTAGACTCAGCTACAATAAACTCAATTAAAAGATCACCTGAGCGTGAATTGAAAGCGCCTTCATTACCACTTCCTTTAACTGAAAGTACGTCTCCGGTTTCAACACCACTTGGCACGTTAATAGTAATGGTTTCAGTTGCCTTAACTCTAGATTGTCCTGCACATAGGCGGCAAGGATTTGAAACGGTGGTTCCAGTTCCACTACATTTTGCGCATACCTTTTCTTCTTGAATTTGGCCAAATATGGAGTTTCTGATTTGATAGGTTCTACCGTGTCCTTGACATGTCGAACAAGTTTCAGGTGCTGACTTGTCAAAACTACCAGTGCCTGCACACTCACTACATTTTTTTAGGCGCTGTATTTTTATTTTAATTTGAGTACCTAGTGCGGCTTCTTCAAAACTTAAGCGATGGGTTGTGTGAATGTCTGAGCCTGCAGAACCACTTGACTGGCGGCTGGCGCCACCTCCAGTAAAGGATTGGAAAAAGTCTTTAATGTCGCCAAAAAAGTCAGAAAAACCACTGGTGAAACCCTGGAAACCAGAAAAGTCTTGACCAGAAAACCCAGACATTGGGTCTTCTGTGCCATACTTGTCGTAGTTTTGTCGTTTACTTTGGTCAGAAAGCACTTGATAGGCTTCTTGAACTTCTTTAAACTTAGTCTCAGCGTCTTTTTCTTTGGAAATATCTGGGTGGTATTTCTTAGCTAAAGCGCGGTAGGCTTTTTTTATTTCTTCGTCACTAGCGGTTTTAGAAACTCCTAAAATCTCGTAGTAATCGCGTTTAGCAGCCATTAGTTCTTGTCGCTAAAAGTAGCTTCCTTTACATCTTCTGTTGAGTTTTTGTCGTCTGCAGGTTTTGCTTGGTCTGCAGATTGTGCGCCTTGTTTAGCCTGGTATGCTTTCATTGCAATGCCTTGTGCAAGTTTTTCAAAGGCTTCTTTTTTCTCTTTGATAACTGCAAAGTTTTCAGTTTTAAGCACGTCTTCAAGGTCTTTTTTAGCAGTCTCAATTTCTGCCTTTTCTTTTTCGTCTACTTTGTCGCCAAGGTCTTTAATTGCTTTCTCGGTTTGATAAATCATTGAGTCGGCTTCGTTTTTAAGGTCAATTAACTCTTTTCGTTTACGGTCTGCTTCTTCGTTTTCTTTAGCCTCGTTAACCATACGCTCAATTTCGGTTTCAGAAAGTCCAGAACCACCGGTAATTGTAATTGCCTGTTCTTTGTTTGTGCCAAGGTCTTTGGCTTTAACTGAAACTATACCATTGGCGTCAATGTCAAAAGTAACTTCAATTTGAGGAACTCCACGAGGTGCTGGTGGAATTCCGTCAAGGGCGAAGCTACCAAGTGACTTGTTGTCGTGAACTAGTTTGCGTTCACCTTGCAGAACGTGGATAAGCACACCTGGTTGGTTGTCTTGTGCTGTTGAGAAGACTTTTGATTTAGAAGTTGGAATTGTGGTGTTTCTTTCAATGATTTTTTCAAATAGGCCACCTAAGGTTTCAATTCCTAAAGAAAGTGGAGTTACATCTAGTAGTAGCACGTCTTTAACGTCTCCGGCTAGCACACCACCTTGAATAGCGGCACCCATTGCTACAACTTCATCTGGGTTAACTGACTTGTTTGGTTCTTTGCCAAGTTCTTTTTTCACCATTTCTTGAACTGCAGGAATACGAGTAGAGCCACCTACAAGCAGCACTTGGTTAATGTCGGCGCTAGTCATTTTAGCGTCTTGAAGTGCACGTTGTACAGGTAGTTTAGCGCGTTCAATTAAATCTGCTGTCAACTCATCAAACTTAGCGCGAGTCAGAGTTTCTTCTAAGTGTACAGGTCCGGCTTGACCCATAGAAATGAAAGGTAGTGAAATTTGGGTTTGAGTTAAGCCAGATAAGTCTTTTTTAGCCTTTTCAGCAGCGTCTTTTAGACGTTGTAGCGCAGAGCGGTCGCGAGATAGGTCAACTGCAGTTTCTCGTCTGAACTTTTCAATTAAATAGTCAACAATTTTTTGGTCAAAGTCATCGCCACCTAGTTTGTTGTCACCCGCTGTTGAAACTACTTCAAATGTGCCGTCGGCAAGGTGCAGAATAGATACGTCAAAAGTACCACCTCCTAAGTCAAATACTAAGACTGTGTGTTCTTTGTCTTGTTTGTCAAAACCATAGGCAAGTGCTGCAGCTGTAGGTTCGTTGATAATTCGGCGCACGTTTAGACCAGCGATTTTACCAGCGTCTTTAGTTGCTTGTCTTTGTGCGTCGTTAAAGTAAGCAGGTACGGTGATAACCGCTTCTGTGACTTCTGCGCCAAGATAAGCCTCTGCGGTCTTTTTTAAAGACTGCAAGATCATTGCAGAAATTTCTTCTGGTTTGTATTCACCTTTAATAGTTTTAGTTTTAAAGTTAGTCTCCCCCATATGTCTCTTAATTGAAGTGACAGTATCCGGGTTTGTCATTGCCATTCTTTTAGCAGCCTCTCCGACAATAATTTCAATATTGCCACCGTTGTTTTTAAAAGCCACAACTGAAGGGGTAGTTCTGCCACCTTCTGCGTTTTGAATAACTTTTGCTTCACCTGCTTCCATTACAGAAACACATGAGTTTGTTGTACCTAAATCGATACCAATAATTTTATTTGTTTTTGCCATAATTAATTTCCTCCTTTTGAAACTTCGACCATGGCAGGTCTAAGTAAACGGTCTTTATACATGTAGCCGTTTTGAATAATTTTAGTAATTGTGTTTTCAGGTTGTGTGGACTCAACTTTCTCTAGTGCAGAGTGCACCATTGGGTCGTAGTCATCGCCAATGTTTGGCGTTATTTTTGAAATGCCTTCAGATTCAAGTAGCGAAAATATTTGGTCTGAAAGCATTTTGAAGCCAACTAAGAAGTTTTTAAGTAATTCGTTTTCAGACGGCATTTCAGCGACTGTCCTTAGTTGGTCAAGTGGTTGAATAAGTTTGTCAATTAAATCCATATTGGCGTATTTAAAGACAGTTTCTTGTTCAGTTTTGATGCGTTTTTTGTAATTTTCAAATTCAGCGGCAATTCTTAGCATCTTTGAATTCGCCTCTTTTAACTCAGCCTCAAGTTCTTTAATGCGTAGAAATTTTTTGTGCTTAGTTTTGAAATCTTTTGAGTTTTCCGAACTTGTTTGGCCGTATTCTGGGTTTTCAGGAATGTCCTTTTCTTCCTTATTCATCCGTCACCTCCTTTTTAAAAAGATCAAGCAATTTAATTTCAATGTATTTAAGTAAAGGAATAATCGTGTTGTAGTCAACGGTATCTGGCGCCATCAAAGCCAAACAAGAAAGTGAGTTTCCAGTGCGGTAAGGCAGGGTAAAAAGTACTGCTGGGTATTTTTGAATAAACTCAATTTCTTTAGTGAAGCGAATAGCCAGACCTGTGTCTTCGTTGATTAGGTTTTTTAGGTTTTTTGCAGAAAGCAGAGATTTAAAGGCATGCATTTCTGAGCTAGATTGAAAAAATAGATTATCTTGGAAGTTTTCAAAGCCGATTAGCGTGTATTTGTCGCTGTGGAGATTAACTATTTCTTTTCTTAAAACTTTAATTAAAAACCGAATAAACTTGGTTTTTGGGTCATCTGCTAAAACTGGTTGTAGTTGAAAGGCGAGTAGATCGATAACTTCGGTTAGTTCTTTGTTTACCAGGGTTGAAGTCAGGGCATTTAGCCAGACAGTTAGCACACTTAACTTAAAGTATTTAGGGATGTCTATTTTGTAGTTACTAACTCGCCCGTTTTCTAAAACTATTAAGAGTACTGCCTGCAGTTCATTTAAAGCAATTAGTTGGATTGATTTGACTTTTTGAGAAATCGTGTAGCTTTCGTAGGAAACGATGCAAGAGTTTTTAATAGAAGAAAGCAGGGAAGTTAAAGCCTCAACTACACCTGATTTTGAAAAAATTGCTTTATCGGCGATTTTATCTACTACTGGCAACAAGTTTTCGCATTCTTTAGAGGGAGTAAGTAAGTTTTCAATGTAGTAGCGAAGAGCCTTGGTGCTTGGCACTCGACCAGATGATGTGTGGGTTTTTTCAAGGAAGTTTAGATTTTCTAAATTACACATATCTGCTCTAATCGTGGCGGGTGCATATTTTTTAAGATAAGGAATTTCTTCAGATAAGTATTTAGAACCTTGTGGGCGACCTGTTTTGATGTATTCAGAAACCAGGGCTTTTAAGACTAGTTTTTCTCTACCTGTTAGCATTTTAAATACCTCCTTTTTGGTTCGTATGTATTCTAGCATATTTAATTTAGCACTGTCAATAGTAAAGTGCTATTTTTTAGTATTTTTTAAAAATTATACATGTTGTAATAAAAAAACGGCTTTGTATAGCCGTTTTTTATTTAGCACTTGATGAATTAGAACGCTAAAATGTTATCAGATTTTTTAAAAATTACTCACTCGCAAGCACTATGCCATTAACAATATTTACTTCGTGATTATACAATGTGCTATTACTTCTAAATGAATTTGCATATTGTTGTCTATACTAGTAGCTACCCACAAATAATCAAAATATTGCTAATCATCACATAATTTATAGAATGCGTTAAGCATAGATTCAAAAATCAATATCGTCTGTTCATTATCTTGTGTTTTGTTTACCAATTACAACTTCTTCAACTTTAAAATAAGCCTTGACTCTAGGGTCATGCGTAATTATTAAAGTTGAAGTATGATAGGTATTCACATAGTTAGCAACAGCACTGCAGATTGTAAAACAAAGTTCATCGTCAAGTCCAGAAGTAGGTTCGTCTAAAAGTAGAAATTTAGGTTCTTTGGCTAATGCTAAAAGCAAACCTAGTCTTTGTTGCTCACCGTGTGAAAGGGTAAATGGGTGCTGTTCTAACTTATCGTTTAGACCAAATTCAAAAAGTAGTTTATTAACTAAAGTTTGGTTTTTAACTTTAGTCAGTTCCTTTACCACTTTGTTTTCAGAAAACATATAGCGAACATCGTGCGGTAAATAACTGACGTATTTTTTAATTTTTTTAAGGTTTTTGTATTTATGTTTATTTAAATAAACTTCAATTTTGCCAGGTTTGTGAATTTTTAAATTACCAAGTAGTAAATTAAAAATTGTGGTTTTACCACTTCCGTTTTCCCCAGTTATGAGTTTAAGTTCACCTTTATTTAAGTTAAGTTCTTTAAGTAAAAAAATAAATCCTGATCGCAACTTAACAGATAAGTTTTTAACACTTAACACGATGTCATTTATAGGTTCATTTAAGTGAAGTGGTTTAATTTTTGAAAAGCACGAGAAATCAAACTTTTTTAGTTCTCCGTTTTTTAACACAAAGTTGTTTGCAGTTAAGTATCTAAGCAAACAACTGCGGTGTTCAAAAATAATTATAGTTTTACCTGCTTTTTTTAAATGATTTAATTTTGTGAAAAACTCAAGTACTTTTGTTCTGTCTAAATTAGCCAATGGTTCGTCGTAAATATAGATTTGTTTATTGGTATCTAAGTTTGCGTAAATCTCTAAAATCTGCTTTTCCCCAGCAGACAAAGTAAAAACATCTGGGTTTTTTAAACTAAAATGAGTCGTGAAACTAACAAAACTTTCTTGAGTTTTTTTGTTTGAAAGTCCTTTATTTAACAAAGGAAAAGAGTACTCGTATATGGTTTTTGGAAAGAAAAATTGGTCTTGTGGATTTTGCATAACTGCAGATACCACTTTAAAGTAGTTATCTGTGCTAATTGCTTGAATGTCTGTGTGGTTTAAAGTAATTTCACCTTTTTGCACAAATTCATGAGTTTTTCCAATATTTTTTAAAATTGCGTTTAACATGGTTGTTTTGCCAGAACCAGAGTGGCCAAATATACAGTAAATTTCGCCTGGCAAAAAATCAATGTTGATTTCTTTTAAAATTACTCTATTGTTTTCTTTTAAAGTAAGCGTATAGTTTTTAAAAGACAAAAGCATACAAGCCTACTCCTGTAAAACTTACAAAACTAATTAAAATAAAAGATATGTTTTTAACTAAAGACTTAAAGTATGTAGGTAAAACTAGTTGTCTTGATTTATTTAAATTAAAGTTTTTTAAAGTTGCTGCCAATGTCAGCATTTCAGTAATCTCAAAGGCTCTAACTAATACTGGAACAACTTGACCTCTGAACATTTGGTAAAGTGTTTTTTTAGTGTTGCCAACATATCTCTTGACTTGCACGTTGTGTCTAAACTCATGCATAAAAACTGGCAAGAAAGTAAACATCACACAAACTCCTAAAATAAATTTGCGAGAAACTTTCAGTTTAATTAAAAGTTCGGTTAAATAACTAAGGTCAAGTCCGCTCATTAAAATATAGGCTAAAAACGCTGCAAAAAAACGCACAAATACAGAGTATGTTTGCTCTGCGCTTTTAGTCTGCAGCCAAAAAACTGCTAAAACTATCGTGGTAAAAACCAAAAAACTTGGCAATTTTGTGGCCAAAACATCTGCAAATCCAAAGGCCGTTAAAATAATTAAACTAACTAAAATAAAAAAAGTTTTAGCCTTGGTTTCGGCTAAAACCAAGCCAAGACTAAAAATTAAAATAGAGTTAAAAAGTAAAACAAGTGGATTTAGTTTACTCAACAAAGTCATTGAGTTTAAGTAATTTATGGTTTTTAAACTCTTTAGCGATTATAAATCCAAGTCCAGCACCAATAATTGCTAAAACTACAGTAAAAGAAATAATTAAACTGATGTTTAAGGTGCTGCCAACAATAATGGTGTTATTGGCTTTTCCTGAAATTAAGCGCATGTAGAACCATTGCGCAGGAGTTTGTAGTGGCACAAACAAAGCGCTGGCCAATAGTTTAGGGGTAGTTTTTCGGTAATTATTAAAAATAATTAAACAAATTATTTCTAAAATTAACGCAGGAATGATAAATGAAAACAACATTACTGGGCGGAATGCCAAAGGAATGCCAAGCATTAAACTAAGCAGCAGAAGGGTACCGGGTTTGCGGACTTTGTAAAGCACGATGTAGATTAAAAATCCGTAAGGAAAAGCAAAACCAATGGCCTTGGCGCCAAAAATTTTAACTGCGTGCAAAGGAAAAAGTAGACCACCGATTGCCAGCATGATAGCAGCAGAGATACCAATAAAAATAAAGTCTGCTAAAGTAAAACCAAGAAAACCATCGGCTTTTGGCAGAAGTGTGTAGAAACTTTTGCCTGGTTTTCCAAAATTCTTATTTTTTTCCATAATATTACCTCTATGTTTATATTTTAATTTAATTTAATTATTTTGTCACAAATTAAAAAAGGCCTTGGTTTGTGAGTGATGATTAAAAAAGCGTGAGTTTGTTTTAAGTTAGCAACAATAGTTAAAACATTTTCTTCGTTTTCAGGATCTAAAAATCTAGTAGGTTCGTCTAAGACAATTAACCGAGAGTTTTTCAAAATTGCTCTGCAAAGCCCTATTCTAAACTTCTCACCAGTTGAAATATTTAGATGTTCTGGAGTTAGTTCAAGGTCTAGTTTTTCGCCGTGCTTTTCAAAAAACTCACCTAGTCCGGCTTGCTTGATTGCCTGAATTATTTCTTTATCTTGAATTGATGAGTTTCCTAAAGTTAAGTTATATCTAAGGGTGTCTTTAAAGATGTGTTCGTCTTGAAATAAAACCGAGACATTTTGGTTTAAAGACTTGGTGTTAATAGAGTTGATGTTGTGTTTGTTGTTAAAAACAATTTCGCCACTAACTGGCTGAACTAGCCCTGAAATTAACTTAACTAGTGTTGACTTTCCAACACCCGAGCGGCCAGACACACCAAAGATTTCTCCAACCTTTATTTCAAAAGATAAGTCTTTAATTACCATTTGGTCTACTTTATAGCCAAAATTAACCGACTTGAAACAAATGCTTTCAAATGTAAAGTCAGTCTTGCCTACTACCTCATTTTCTTTTGGCATAGCGTACACTTTTTTAATTCGCTCATCTGCCGACTGAACTAAGGCGTATTGCTCAAACAAAGTAGACAAACTAAAGACTAAAAATAAAGTTAAGTAAAATAAAATTGGCGCAAAATAACTGCCAAACTCAACTTTAAATATTGCTTTGGCAAAATAAGCAAGAATTACAGCAAGTAAAGTTGTAAAAGCAGTAACAAAAGTCATTTTACCTTCAATTAACAAGTTAAGAAATACATTTTTTTGATTTAACTTATTAGACTGTTCTTTAATTTCTGCACTTGCTTGTTTGACTTGACTAAACATGTAAATACTTCTAAGGGAAGAAGTTTTGACAAATATTACTTTAGTTAAAGTTTTAAATAAAGACCTGGTTTGCATAAACTTACTTTGACTTAACTTAAAGAACATAAAGTAAATGAGTAAAATTACTAAATGAGTGCAAAAAACTATTAAAACTAAAAATGGTGAAATAAAGTAGGCAGCAACTAAAACAAATACTTCTAAAACTACTGAAATAAAGAAAGGCGAAATGGTGTGGGCAAAAAACAACTCAAGAGTTTCAATGTCTTTTGTCAAGACTGTCAAAAAATCACTCTTGTAAGTCTCGGTTAGTAAATCCAGACTTGTGTTTTTAAGTTCTTTAAACAAAACAAGGCGGTAGTTTTCCAAAATACGGAAAGCAACTAGGTGGTTAAAGTACTGCTCAAGGAACCGAAAAAATGGTCTAAGTAGTCCAACTGTCGGAACTAAAGTACCTAAAACTACTAAGGTAGTAAAAGAAAGGGCGTTGTATTTAAATAAAATAAATAAAGGAAGGGCTGCAATTAAAAGCACACTCAATTGAGAAAGCACACCAAAACAAACAGCCGCAGTCATTGCCAGTAAATTATTTTTTAGAAAAACTCGCTTATACATTTTTCTTACCCTCTTTATTTTCAAAGTCTAAAACTAAAGAGTTTTCAACTTCAGAACTTGCGCGGTGCGAAATTAAGATAACTATCGCTGATTTAGCTTTGTTTTTAAGCATGCTCAGAGCCTTGGCTTCGTTTTCTTTGTCTAGGTTTGCAGTAATTTCGTCAAGTATATAGACATCTTTTTCAATTAAAGAAATTAACGCCAAATACAGTCTTTGTTTTTCACCACCAGATAAATTAGCCTCGCTTGCATTGAATAAGTAGTCAAGGTTTGCACTAAGTTCAGGTAAATCAAACTCCATTAAGGCTTTTTTAATTAAGGTGCTTTCAGAAACTCCGTGATTTTTGAAAAACTCCAAAATAGTTTCGCCGTATATTGGCTGTTCTGCTGAAATATACATTAGTTTTTGATAAAAATCAGCATCGCTAATTTGATTGATATCTGTTTTGTTTAAATAAATTTCACCAGACTGAGGTTTTTGGATTTTAGAGGCAAGTTCTGCAAATGTAGTTTTACCACAACCAGACTTTCCTTTAATTAAATAGAAGTTAGGCTTAACAAACTTATATGAAAACTCAGTTAAAGCATTAGTGTCGCCGTATGAAAAACTAGCTTTGTTAAACTCAAGTGTATGAACTGATTCTGAAAACTCTGTGTGTTTAACATCACTTATTTTATTTGTTTGCAGATAAACCTGGTTTAAGTTTTCGTAAGCCGAAACTCCTGCCATTGCGGCGTGGAAAGCCGAGCCAAGTTGGCGAAGTGGTACAAAAAACGTAGGGGCTGTTAAACATAAAAACACAGTTTTTGAGTTTAACAGTTCGTATTTATAGAAGTAAATTCCTTGTTTTCTTAAAAGAAGCGGTAAAATTATTTCTAAAAATAATACTAGCGCTGCTGAAAAATAAGTAACAAAATCCATAATAAACAGAGATTTTAACTGCATTTTTAAAACTTTCATAGTCTGGACTTTAAAGTCTTTTGCGTTTTGTTTTAACTTAGTCTCAGCAATGTCTTGGCAATTTGCTAGTCTAAGTTCACGCAAACCTTTTAAGTTATCTGTATATTTTTCACCAAGATTTAAGTAAACTTGCCAATTTTTCTTAAAAGTTTTGCGGGCTTTGCGGTGACTCAAAGCCATGGCAACTGGAATTAAGGGAATGAAAAACAAGAAAATTCCGCCAGCAAAAAAGTTGCCGTTTACAAAATAAAATCCAGACAACAGAAAAATTGAAAAAAACGCTACCACAAATGAAGGCACAAACTTAGTGAAGTATATCTCTAAGTGGTCTACTCCTTCTGTTAACAGTTGGGTATATTTAGTTGGGTTTTCTGCTATTTTTGGACTTTTAAAGTCAATTATTCTGGCAAAGAAATCTAGTCTAATTCTAGTTTTAACAGCGCTTGCGGTAATTTGTGCAAACCAAGTCGTGGTCATTTGAATTAAAGCAAACGTTGCTACTGCAACTATTAAACCAACGATGTGAATAGTGTTTGTTGCGTTTTGTTTTAAAAAAAGTTTTGCCAACACATATAGCGAGACGGTTAGCGAAAAAAAGCCAAGCGACTTAAAAACCGAAAATAGAAGTAAATTAAGTTTCTCTGATTTAGTTAAAATTGAAAAAAGTTTAGTTTTTATCATAAATACTCTTTCTTTTATATTGTTTAAAAAATTAAAAAAGCTTTGTAGGCGTGGGGGTATGGATGTATCAGTATATGAAATCCTAGAAAGCCTTTTGCTAACTAAAAAGTAATATACAAATTTTAAATTTCTAGAAAATAAATTCAGAAAATCAGTTATAAAATTTTTTGAAGTTTGTATACTTTAAAAATAGTACAATACTAGGTATACCTAAAAGCTTTTTTATCTGCTTAAATACTATAAACGAACTATCTCAAGTGGATAAAAAGAAAACGTAGTAAAGCAAAAAATGTTAAATTTAATATAAGAATTTTATACTTTGGGTCGGAAGTGTCTTCCGGAAAAGGTTCTGTGCAATCAAAGAAATGAGGATTGGTTTCTAATATTTTTTTAATGCTTTCTTCTGCATATTCTTTAGATTCGTCTTCTTTTTTGCGATATTTTATGTCTAAGCGGACACGATAGACATTTGCTGATATAAAAATTGCCAACTTTAAAAGGTTATATCCTTTTATAAAATATAGGAAAAAAGAATATTTAAATAAAAATATAAACAAGATATTAGTAATAATATCTGAAAACATATTAAAAATAAAAAAATATGACAAATAGCGTGTTTTAGGCTTTAGAGCATCATTTTCTTTAAAAAATAGATTTTCTTTTAATAGTCTACCTGCTAAAAATGAATAAGAGCGGCGAAATGCTGTTTTATCCAAGAGGTAGAGTAATAAATAAATAATAATATTTGCTATCAGTGAGAAAATCAATGTGCTTGTTTCTTTAAGTCTAATAATTTCCCATATGCTGCCAACTGAATTAAATAAAATCATTTCAAAATAAACTCTTTAATAATTCAGGAAGCAAATTGGATAATTGATCTACAGCGCTATCAAATATTGCTTTCCTTACAGTTGGACCAGGAAGTGATTTTTTCAAGGCTTTAGTTAAAGATTTGCCAAATAAACTGAATCTACCTTGCACACCTTTAGCACTAATTTTTCCAATAGCTTTATTTTGTGCACTCTTAGTAAAAATACTATAAAGTTTACTAGTAACTCCATTTTTCAAAACACCTATTTTTAAATTCGCTAGAGCATACTTGCTAACATATGTTATCCCAAATAACGTTGCTGACGTTGCTGCCCCTTCTGCAGCAGAAATTAGTGCTGATTTGTAGTTTACCTTGTAAAAATCACCACCATTATCAATTAAGTCATTACCAACACTTTCTACAAAACTAGTAACACCGCTTATCAAAGTGGAGCCAATTAAGCCAATTCCAGATGCGGCAGCAGCACCACTAACTGCGCCCATAGCACCCGCAAGCAGCGCTTTCTTCCAATTTATTGTTCCACTTTCGTCATATTGTTTATAACAACTAACGCCTGTGGCAATTGAGGCTCCAACAATTGCACCAACTATTAGAGCAGTTAAAAATAATTGACCATCTTTATCAATATAATTAACAGGGTTGTTTTTACAGTAGCAAAATAAGTTGTTGGTAGATGAATATTCGTTTTCTACAAATAAAGGATTGTCAATGTTTAGCCATCTACACCACTCAGGTACATAGTACCTGGTTGTGCAGTAATACATCTGACTTTCTCTATCAAAGTAGTATCCTTTGTATCTAAATGGATTTATTTGAGCGAGATTATTTGCAGAATTATCAAAATAAACATAAGTATCACCATAAGCGTTACTTTCGTATCCCACTATTCTTTCGCCGTTTTCATCAACTATACCCAAAATATTTTGTAGACTATCTTTTAGATAAAAATAATTTTTTGTTTTGTCTAAAATAAATCCATAAAGTAGATTATCTTCATCATACAAAAAGTCTAATCTATGGCTATCTGAAATTTGTGAAACTAATTTATCGTCATCATAGTAGTAGTAAATTGTTTCGTCGGGAGTGATTTTTTTAGTTCTAAACCCTTTATCGTCGTATTCATAAGTAAAAGTATTATCATCGCTATCCGTAAACTCAACTAATCTTCTGCCTTCAAATAAATATTGATTGCCCTTATAGTATTTAGGGTTAAAAATGTTTTTATCATCGTAAATAATTTCGTTGTCATTTACCTTAACAAGCAAGTCTTTAATCTGGCCTGAGTATTTAAAAGTAGTGTCGCCATATTTTAAAATATTTCCATTGTCGTCATACTGAATAGTTTTATCGTCGTCTTTGACCAAAAATCCACGAAAATCGTATCTGTATGTGTGGTTTTTAAAAATATTGTCTTTAATAGACAAGATGTTGCCGAGTGCATCGGTCTCGTATGTTCGGTTAAGTTCAGTAGAATGCTTGAAACGGTGTAGTTCTTTTGAAATTTGCTTAGAGATATATTTGTGGTCGTTTTCTCTTCTCTTGTAATCAAAAGTAGTAGACATAATGTCTTGGCCTGATTTGTGTAAAACAATATTTCTTAGCAAGCCAAGCGTATCAAACTGCTTGTTTTGAGAAATACCGACAATTTCTTTTTTAAGTGCTTCAAGAGTTTTCCTTTCACAAAAAGCAGGTCTGAAAGCAAGCATCTCAAATTGACCTTGCAATTCCATACAATCCGCTAGGTAGCCCAAATTATAAGAGCTATAATCTGAAGTTAGTTTTCTGCCAACAGATAATTTTAAGTTGTTACCTAGTCCTGATTGACCAGAAATCCAAATATAGTCGCTATCGTCAACAATTAGTCTAAAAGAAGTAGATTGAGTAAATCCGTATCCATTGCCTTCATTTACTTCTGTGAAAGAAAGTGCCACAAAATGCCAAGAATCGCAAGTAAAGATTAAGTTAGTTTCTTTAGTTTCACTCCCATATTTTATAACCAACTTAGAGTCTTTATTTTTAAATAAAGCAATTATCTGATTTTTTTCGTCAATTGCTTCAAACAAGTATTGCATGTCTTCACTAGTATCTGAAAACGCTCTAATGGCAATGGTTCCGGTTCCGTTAGTCAGAAAGTCATAAACCAACTCATTGCCGTCTGCCACAAAGGCATATCTTTTACTTATGTTGTTGAAGTTAAATGTGCGGTCTTTGTCGTAATCTGAAACGCTTCTTAAACTAAAACGACTAGGTTTTTGGCCAGTTAACGAAGTTACTGAGTTTTGCAGTGGGAAAATTTCAAAATCCTTTAAGTTTTTTTGTGAGATGTTAAAGTAAGTGGTTTGACTGAAATCTACAGTTTGAATATCCGCGTCTACTAATTGATTGTCAATCAAATAATCTTTAGTAGCGCGGTAATATCTTTTAATTTCTGGTACATCAATGTAGGTTTTTCCAGCAATGTATAGACAAGTAACTTGACCGTAGAAGTGGTAATAGCTGCTTTTACCGTTGTATTCGTGCCCAATGTTGTAAACTAAATCAGCCCCAAGGTCAAAGTTTATTCTTGGGTCTGCTTGCTGATAAACTTGCGTGTGTCCGTTTAAGGAAAAAGCAAACTCAGAAACTTCAGAATACCCTTGTCCGTCTGCTCTATTGAAAAAAGAAAGCGCAACAAAGTTCCACTCTTTTTCTTTTATTGAAAAATCACTAGTTAAAATATCGTGTGTTTTGCCAGCAAAATCAACTACTTTTAAAGTGATTTTGCCGTATTGCAAATATAGTCCGATGCTATCGTATGCATTGTTGTCTTTACAACTAAACAAGCATTGATAGTAATTTCCGTATTCAGTTTGTTTAAACCAAAACTGAATACCGCCATTTTCTAAAGAAAAAGGACTTGGCATATCTAATTTATAGCTAAGCAATTTTTTGTTATCTAATTTAACATAAGGAATTATGCCTTCTAGATAAGTGTCTAGTTCGATAGGTTTTTGGTCCCTGTGCTCAATTGATTTAAGCAATTTGCTTTTTTTATTAGTCAGGTTAGAATCGCCGCTAAAAATACCAATATACGCTCTTTCACTTGCAAACGCCTCAACAATAGTTTCAGGATACGAAGCTTTTGAGCGTTCAACCGTGTCGTATGCAAAATTTAAATTATGTTTATCTACAGTAATAGATTTTCGGTTAACATTACCTAAATTATCGTGTGACTTGTTGATTTCAATACCTGGGTTTTGGATTTTTATAATTTCACCGTCTTCGTCGTAAACAAACTCTTTAATCTTTGCGTTGCTTTTGTCAAAAACCGCAATAATTTGACCTTCTTCGTTGTATTGATATTTAAATCTTAAAGACTTCACGTTATCTATTTGGTAGTAAAGGGAGTCTAGTAAATTGTCTGAATTGTATTCAAATAAGTAAGCATCTCCTTTTGTTCCAAATCTGATGCTTAACAAATTATTTGAAATTGGCGAGTATTCGTAGATAAATATGGGAGTTTTGTTTATCAAAATTTGTGAGATATTGCTAAAATCATCATATTTAAACTCATATTCTGAGCCATTTTTTAACTTTATTTTAGTTAAATCTTGCTTTTGATTGTATTCGTATTCTGCGTGTGCAGATAAATTATTTAAAGTGGTTTTAAAGTTTTTAATTGTGCTGTCTTCGTTGTATTCAGTTAAAGAAACTACACCAAGTGCGTTGACCGCTTTGGTGATTCTACCTAAACTGTCGTATTCAAAAGTTTTTTTGTTTTCAAGTTCGTCTATTTCTCTGACTAACATTCTGCCATCTTTAGTCCAGTCTTTTTCAACTTTTAAAATGTTTTTGCCGTCAGCTGAAGAAACTGTTGTAGACAATAGATTAGATTTGTGAAAATCACAGTATTTATTTTCTAAAAATACACCATAGGGATATTTAACATATGCAACGTTGCCTTCTTTGTTGTAGTAGTATTTAGTCGCTGCTCCTTCTGGACCTGTGACACTTTCTGGAAAATTATTTGCGTTGTGTTTAACTTGCACACCAATAGAGCCACTAGAAATATCTTTGGGGTTGCCAGACTTGTCGTATGAATAAAAAGCACCAAATGCTTTTTTAAACACTTGAATTCCACCAATCTCAATTGAAGCGTTTCCTGTAAACAACACACTAAATTCAATTGAATCAAAAGTTTTAGTAGCAGAAACTCCTAAAGTCATTAAGTCAAAGTTGTCGTCTATCTTTTCTTTTTTAAATACATCACTGTCTTCGCCACCAGCGGTCAGTCTTACTTCAACCTTTGATTTATTTGTTTTTGGTGTTAATTGTCTACCCCAAATTGCGACAAAAATTTCGTCAGTTGCGATGCCACTAACTGGAATATTAAAAGTTAAACTACCGCCATTTCCAGTAGTTTTTGCAAGATAAACACTTTCTTTTAAGAAGTTTTTAAAAAAACTAGGTTTTAAATCTACTTTTTGAACATCAACTCCGTTTTTGGCAAAATCAGCAATACTGGACTTAAATAAGTTATTTTTTTGGTCTAAAACAGAAATAGGTGTGCTTTTGGAAAGCAGTTGTTTAGTTTCGGGGTGGTATTCGGTTTCAACTGCGTTCATTTGACTGTCAAATTCAAAAAGCGGAAAATCCTTATCGTCAAAAAACACATAACTTTGCTCTGGTTTTACAGGGTTAGTTAAGTTAGTTATGGTAGTTTTTCTGTCTTCGTATATTATTGTATTATTGTTTCTTTCAGTTAAAGAATCTCCAAAAACTTCAGCAAACTCAACTACTCTGTCATCTACAAATCTGTAAACAAGGCCTCGTTTTGAAATCGCGTTAAAAAGCGTGATTTGATTATCACGGTAAATAATTTTTAACTCGGAAATTATTGCGTTGTTTTGCTTGTGTGTGACTTTTGTTAACTTACTATTTTCGTACTCAAGAGTTGTAAAATAAACTTTTTTATCATCTTGAAAGTATGCGACTTCAGAAATAAACTCGCTGGTTTTTTTAAAAACTATTTTGCTGCCGTGTGGATTTACAATTCTTTTTTCAACATCTACAAAGTCAAAAAGAAGTCTCTCTCCGTTTATCCCTATCATTTCGCTAGGATAGTTAACACTTATCGGTTCTTCAAAAATCGTTTTATTTCCGTACTTATCTTTAATTTCAAAACCTGACTTTAAAAGATATTCGTCAGAAAAGTTATGTACTTCTGTTTGAGTCTCTGGATTTTTAAAATCAGGTTTCAAATAATCATCGATAGAACCATCTGCGTTAAAAACAGAAATTTTGCCTTCAGTGCTTTGAATTTTAGTAAAATAATTTAATTTAAAACCTTTGCCGAAAAACTCTTTTTCGGCTTTGTTTTGAAGGTTATATATTAAACTAGTTTTAATTGGGCCAATGCCAACATTTTCAATTAAAGGAATAATGATGTGCAAGTTAGCATCGTTCTTGTTGATGTTGACATTAGTTTTTACTAAACTGCCAAGAGAATGAGTTAAAAATTTACAGTAACTTTTAAGTCCTTTGTTTGCCATTTTTACTCCTTTTTAAAATACTTTTGTACAGTTATTTATTTCTTTTAGTAAGTTTTCGCTTAAATAAGGTCCAACTTCTATCAAATCAACAAATCTTTTGAATTTTTCAAAATAAAGTTGTTTTAAAGTATCTTTAATTTTTTGCTTGTTTTCTTTAGTAATATCTAAAGAAAACTCAGCAAGCAAATCAATATCTGAGTCTAGTCTTTCAGTGCCTTGTGCAAAAGAACCAAAAATATACAAATGTTTAACTGCAAATTGAGTAAGTAAAACCTTATCATCAGACAAGGTTTGAAAAATTTCTTTAAAAGTCAGTTTTTTTAAATTTTGATAATAAGATTTATCTTGCTTTTTACTTTCTAATATAAATTTAGTAATATAAGAAACTAAACTACTTGGACTATTTAAAATATACAATTCGTTTAGTTCTTTTAATACGGTTTCATTAAAAACTAACGCAGGAATGCCGAATTTTACTAATGAAAAGTTTAAAAACATCAAACTAATCAAAAATCTATATTCGTTATCTAATTCCACCATTGTTTGGAATGTTTTGTGTGAAAAAATAATTGAGTTTTCCAGTGAATTTTCAACGCAAGTCTTGAAAAATAAATCCGTTAATCTTGTAATTAGGTCAGCAGTTGGTTCTTCTTCTTTTAAGATATAGAAAAATTTCTTTAATAAACTGGAAGAAAAAATATTTTGATTATTACTAAGTAAATAAAAGTAAGCATCATAAGAGTTTTTTAGCGTCTGTTCTAGTTGAGTTTGAATAGGTGTTTCCATATAAACAATTTGTTTAAACAGAGTATGCCTGAAATCGTAGCCTAGATAACGAAAATACTTTTCAATAAATTGAGTAAGTTTTTTTCTGACAATTAATTCAGTTCCATGCTCAATATTGAAATACATAATCTAAACTCCTTTTTTAACGTTAAATTGCTAAAAAACCTTATACAAAGTCTAAAAAAGTTAATAATTCTGAAAAAATACTTTAGGTTTGATTTGAAAATTATTTTTATTTTGAAAACAAACTGTCTACAAATTAGGCCAAAGTACCCATTGGGTCCCAAGGTTTTAACACAATCGGCTCTGCCTCAAGGGCTTTTAGTTCAGCGTCAGATAAGTATTTCTTGTTAATCAAAACTTGGTAAGTATAGCGGTCAAACCAAGAATCTGTACATAGATAGTAACCTTTTGACCCTACTTTGTCTCCCCAAGAGTTTTCAATTTTCCACTTGTTTGGCTTTCCGTCTACTAAGTTGACGCCAGTTAAAAGCATAGCGTGGTTCATAGCAGAAGCACGATAGTCGAGTTGGGTTTCTTTATCTAGAGTTACGTTAATGTCAAAAATTTGTTCAAAGTCAAATAAACGATCGTCCCAAACACCGTGTGCACGGTCGCCAAAAAGTGAAACGTCTGAACCAAACCAAACTGGTTCTTGGTCTTTAAGTTGCGCGATTGTCACTTCTTTTAGACGCTCAATTGGTAAGTTTAAGTGAATCACTTTGTTTCCTTCAACCACATTGCCAAGGTAAGAAATAGTGTAAGTTTTTAAAAATGGTTTGTCTTTAGTTGGTGAATTGATAACAGAAACATATTGGTTTAAATCAAGGCCAACAAATTTGTCATAGAATTTTTGTGGAGTTAGGTTTTGAACTAGGTGATATTTTTTGTTTTTATCGGTGTATTCAAAGTTAAACTTTTGTGGTGGCATTCCGAAGTTTGTAACTAAGAAGTTATAAAGTTCTTGAGTTGCGACTTCTCTGATTTTTTGAATGTCTGTATCTTTGCCTTCGCTGTGCGCACGGCGTACGTCTGCCGCAAACTTACGCAAACGAACGTTGATAATTTCGTTCATCAAACCAGTGTTTGAACTAGAAGTAGTCTCTGGCATTGCAGATTTTGGTACAAGTCCGTATTTTTCAATTAGGTTTTGAAGCATTGCCCATTGACCACCATCTTGGATACCTTGATTTAATAAAAATTGAAGTGTGCGGTCATCAACTTCTGCATCTAAAAAATCTAGAACAGATTCAAAAAAGAAGTTGATTTTCTCTAGTTTATCGTAAAAAGCGATGTAGTTTTGTGAAAACTCAAATTCAGTTAATTTAAGGTTTTTTGCAGTAATTTCGCGAAGAAAGTTTAGACCTGAAAAAATCCAGCAACGACCTGAACGCATTTGATTGGCAACAGGTAGTGTCTCTATGTTAACTGAGAAGTTAAACTGAGTGTTTTGTTCTTCTTCAAGTATGTAGGCAACATCTTGTAGATTTCCTTTAGTCAAAGCACGACGAAGCACTGTTTTGCTGTTGTCTGCTTTAATTGATTTTTCTAATTTAGATAAATATTCTTTTTCTAACATTTTTTCCTCCATAAGTACCTTAATTTTACCAAATAAAGCTGGTTTTTTCCACGTTTTTAACTTATTAAAATCGCTTAATTTGTTGTTTTTTTGACAGTCTTTCTTATTTGTTTTAAAAAGTAAGTTGGTGTGTTAAAATAAAAACGTAGAAAGCAGCAGCAGTTTGCAAAAAACGCAACGCTCTCGCCTGATTGCATTTTAGTGATAGGCAAAAAGTTACTAATAAATTTTTTTAAATATTTTGTAATTTTTTAAAAAGAGTGCTCGCTTTGCACTCTTTTTTTAATTTATGCTTTCCAGAAAGGAGTAAATTTATCAATAATTTTTATCGCAACCAAAGAGCAAGAGTTCAAAAACCTGTTGAGTATGTCAATGAGTTTGTTCCAGACAGAACTATTTTGCTAATCTCTGAAACCGGCCAAAACTTAGGAGTCATGAGTAAAAGAGACGCTTTGAAAAAAGCAGTAGAGGCTGAACTTGACTTAGTTTTAGTTTCAGATGTCAAGGCTGAAAAATTAGTTTGTAAAATTATGAACTACTCAAAGTACAAATACGACAAACTTAAACGAGAAAAAGAACAAAAGAAAAATCAGACTATCATTGAAATTAAAGAAATTAGACTATCGCCAGTTATTGACGTTAACGATATTAACACCAAGTTAAAACACGCCAGACGCTTCTTTAAAGCAGGCAATAAAGTCAAAATTTCAATGCGTTTCCGCGGTAGAATGATTCAACGCGTTGAACTTGGTATGGAAGTTATGCAGAAGTTCATCCAAGAATTGGGCGAAGAATGCGTGGTTGAGGCTCAACCAAAAATGGATAAACGCAGTTTAATTGCAACTATCGCCCCGGCAAAAAAAGAAAATAAATAAAGGAGTTTAAATTATGCCAAAACAAAAAAACCACTCTGGTCTTAAAAAAAGAGTAAAAATTTCTAAAACTGGAAAAATTTTAAGAGGTTGTGCATTCCGCAGTCACTTATCTGCACACAAAACTCACAAACAAACAGTTCATTTAAGAAAAGGCGCACAAGTTTCTAAATCAGACGAAAGAAGAATTAAACAACTTGTGGCAGGACTTCGTTAGTTTTTTTAAAAACTAACTAACTTGTATAAATAAAAATACAAATTATTATTTAAGGAGAATACAAACATGGCAAGAGTTAAAAACACAAAAACTACCAAAGCACGCCGCAATAAAGTATTAAAACTAGCAAAAGGCTACTTTGGTTCAAAACACGCACTATACAAAACAGCACACGAACAAGTGATGCGTTCACTTCGCTATCAATTTAGAGACCGTAAACAAAGAAAAAGAGAATTCCGTAAACTTTGGATTACTAGAATCAACGCAGCATGTGCTCTTAATGATTTAAAATATTCAAAATTCATCCATGGTCTTGAACTTGCTAAAATTGAAATTAACAGAAAAGTCTTAGCAGAACTTGCAAACTCAGACCAAAAAGCGTTTAGCGAACTTTGCGATAAGGCTAAAAAAGCATTAGCAAAATAGACTGTAGATGCCAAAAGAAACAAAATTAACAGAAAAAACTGTAAAAAAAGCAAAAGTATCTAGCAAAAAATTAACTAAAGACACAGATAAAGAAGTAGCCAAGGTTGTTAAAAAAAGTGAGTCAAAGAAGACTGTCAAAGCGGATACTGTAGCAAAAAAACCAGTCAAAGTCACCAAAGACACAGAAAAAGAAGCGGCTAAAGTTTCTAAAGACACAGAAAAAAAGGTGGCTAAGGTTGTTAAAAAAAGTGAGTCAAAGAAGACTATCAAAGCAGATACTGTATCAAAAAAACCAACCAAAATAACCAAAGACACAGAAAAAAAGGTGGCTAAGGTTGTTAAAAAAAGTGAACCTAAAAAAACTACTAAGGCCACTAAAGAAAACGCAGGCTCTTTGAAAAAAATAGACAACGTTTATAAAAAAATAGTTAAAAAACTTGGTGATGAACAAACTATTTCTTTAGAAGAGTTAAATAAAATCAATACTTCTGCAGATGGACTGGATGCAATTATAGAGCGTCTTAAAAATGAAGGATATGAAGTAACTGGGCTGGTTGACGAGACTGAAATAGATGCCGAAGAACTTAAAGACGCCGAAGACCTTGAAAACGAAATCAATCATTCAAATCTTTTTAAAAATACAGGTACAAACATCCCCTCAACTGACTTAATTAGTCTATACTACGCCGATGTTACTAAAATTAAACTACTGACTTTTGACGAAGAACAAGAGTTGGCTATTCAAATGGAAGACGGAAAGGCTGCAACTGAGCAAATTAACGAAATGCTTGCCAACGGAATTGACCAGTACGATCCAAAAATCCTGGATTTAAGAAAAGTTGAATATAAAGGTATGAAGGCTAAGCACAGTTTAATTGACGCCAACTACCGTTTAGTGATTTCTATTGCCAAAAAATACGACCGCGGACACATGTCTTTTTTAGACCTTTGTCAAGAAGGTTCAATGGGCTTGGCTCGTGCAGCTGACAAGTTTGACTACAAAAAGGGCTATAAGTTTTCAACTTACGCCACTTGGTGGATTCGCCAAGCAATTGCCAGAGCAATTGCAGATCAGGGAAAAACTATTCGTATTCCTGTGCACATGAACGAAACGATTTCTAAAATTACCAAAACCCAATCTCAACTAACCCAGGAACTCGGCAGAACTCCAACTGACGAAGAGATCTGCGCGCGCATGCCTGGTCTGACTGAAGAGAAGTTAAATCACGTTAGACGCATTGCTAAAGACCCGGTTTCTTTAGAGCAACCAGTTGGCGAAGAAGAAGACTCAATCTTGGCTGACTTTATTTCAGATCCAAACGCGATTACTCCTGAAGAATACGACAATAAGCAACTGCTTTTAGATGTTTTAAACGAAGTTCTACAAGGCTTGACCGACCGTGAAGAGCGTGTGCTTAGACTAAGATTTGGGCTATATGACGGACAAACTAGGACTTTAGAAGAAGTTGGAAACATTTTTTCAGTGACTCGCGAACGCATTCGCCAAATTGAAAACAAGGCCTTAAAGAAACTAAAACAAAACAAAAATGCCGATAAAATTCGTAAATACTACGAACTAAACAGGAAGTGATAAGATGCGAGTATTAACAGGTAAGTTTAAAGGACAAACTTTAAAACGTGTGTTTTCAGATGAAACCAGAGAAACTTCAGAAATCTTAAAGCAAGCGGTTTTTAACTCGCTTTTTGACCTAAATGACAAAGTTTTTCTAGATTTATTTGCAGGTTGCGGACAAATTGGCATCGAAGCGCTTTCTCGCGGCGCCAAACTTGTTTACTTTAATGACCGTTTTTTAAAGTCTGAACAAACTGTCCTTGAAAACTTGACACTTTGCAAAGCAGATAAAAGCACTTTTGAGGTTAAACGCATGGATTACCTTGATTACCTTGGACACATTTCTGCCAAAGGCGTGTTTTTTGACTATATTTTTCTAGACCCACCTTTTAACACCAATTACTACAAAAACATCTTGCACACTGTAAAAGACATACTTAAACCAAGTGGTAAGGTCGCAATTGAGTGTAAGGCTGATTTTGAAGATTTTTCAGTCGCTGGCTACACGCTAGAGAAATCCACAGTTTACTCAAACAAAAAACTACTAATTTTCCAAAAGGAAAACTAGGGGCATACCTTTTAAAAAGGAGTTTAAAAATATGTATAATTTAGTTATCATGGCAGCAACTGCTCCACTTTGGGTAGCAATTGTTGCGCCAATTGTTGTATTTATTGTTGGCGTGTTTTTTGGCTTTTATTTAGCGCGTTTTTACGTTAAACGTTATTTGGCTAAAAACCCACCAATCAACGAAGCCGCGATTCGCGCAATGGGTCGCCAAATGGGCCGCACTTTTTCTGAAAAACAAGTTAAACAAATTGTTGCTCAGATGAATGCTGCCAACCAAGGCGAAGTAAAAAAATAATTCAGACTGACAGAAATAAAAAAGGATTTGGTAAATAGCCAAATCCTTTTTTTAAATTGCTTGAAAAAGTAGTTAACTTAGAAGCGCAGGAATTGTTCTGCGTCTAAAACAAAAACTACAGCGCCACCAACTTCTACTGAAACTGGAATTGAAGAAAAGCCACCAAACTCATTTAAAATAGTACTTGGCACATCTTTTCTGCGTTTTTTGGAGTTATCGTCAATGATGTCTAGAACTTGGGGAACCAACTCATCATTGACACCAATTAAAAATGTCGCGTTTTTAGAACGAAGAAAGCCGCCAGTAGTTACTAGTCTAGTAGTTTGAAACTTATTTTGGTTTAAAGCGCGTTGAACTTTATTTGCGTCGTCGTTGGTAATGATTGCAACAATTAGTTTCATAAATTTAATCTCTTTTTAAAATAAACAGAAAAACTAATATTTTTGTCTGCGAATTTTGCCATCTAGTTTATGAATAACTAAACTACCACCGTTTTTCTCAATTAAAGCCACTGCATAAGCAACCGCTTCTTTTTGAGTTTCAAAGAACTTAATAGTTTTATCTGAACCTTCTTTTCTGACTCTCCACATTTTATAGTTTTCAGTCTTAGGTTCTTTGTTTTGAGATACGTGATAGGTTGATAAATTTTCTGCCATAATTTCCTCGCTTTGCTTACTTAAATTATAGCAGTAAAATACTTTATTTTGTCGCGATAGTTTATTTAATTTTTTTATCAGTTTGCTAAAAAAACTAAAAAATTTTACTTTAATTGTATTTTTATATATCAAAAGTTGTAAAATATAGGTGTATGCAAGACAAAGAAATTTTTATGTTGCTCTCTGATGCCAACAAACTGATTAAAAATGTAGTTTATGTAAATCAGTCTACTGAATACATTTCGCTTTTATTTAAGCAAAATGTTAAGAAGGCTAAATTTTTCGTGTCATCTTCTATTCAAAACAATATTTTTGAGATTTCTCAACTTTACGGCGTCAACATTACACGTTCTCGTTTTGATAAACTTTTCAATGGTGTCATTAAACCTGCAAACTCAACTGAGTCTGCGCTACTTAACTACGTTAAGTTAATTAAAACAGTGTTTTTAAATTACAAAGATATCACTATTGACATCAGCACAATTGAGTTTTTTTACAACAAAATTAGTGAAGGTCTGAAAACAAATAGTCTGCTAAAGGCTTACCGCAAGACTAGATTTACAAATTACTTTAACATTTCTAACAAAAAAGGCGACCGCTATGAAGGCGTAAAGGCAAATGAAATTAAAAACAAATTAAGAGAAATTTGTGCGGAGTACAACACTGAGTTGGCGACTAACCCAGACTTAAAATTATTTATCATTCCGCGTTTTATTGCGCAATTTATCTATGTCTCTCCGTTTGTGCGTTTCAACTATATAATTGCCAATCTGCTGATGCACACATGCTTACTTAAAGAAGGCTACGCGATTTCCAGAGTTGGTAAGTTAGATGAGTTTTTAAACCGCTATAAAGACAAAATGGAGACAACTTTGGTAGATGTTCAAAAAAATCTGAACAATGGTAACGTCTCAACTATTGACTTTATTAAGTTTTTTACCGAAACTTTGGCCAAGACTTACGAGGACTTTAGAGTGCAAATCTCGGCAATTGAAGCGGGTAAAAAAGCAGTTGATGTTGTCAAAAAGCAAATTAAAGATAAGTTCAAGGTTTTCACCAAACGAGAAATTATGAAAGAGTGCCCGTATTTTTCTAAAATCACGATTGAAAGAACTTTGGCGACTTTAGTTAAAGAAAACTTTATCTTAATTCGAAAACAAGGCAAAAGCACCAGGTATTTGATTAACAATACTGGTGTTTAATTATTGATGTTTTCACTTAACTAAATATTAAAAGCGGAATTACAGTCTTAAAGCGACTTGTAATACCGCTTTTGTTTTAGCCCAAAATTAAAAAAAGCGATAAGTCTTAAGTTTTATCGCTTTTTTAACAAGGCTATTTAATTTCTTAGTCTAAATAGTCATAAAAGACTGAAAGTTAGAGTAAATTTTAACAAGTTCAAAAAATTGATTAAGAAATTGTAAAAAGTAAATGAAAATTATCTAATGCAAACTACAACTCCGCATACTCGGTTAACACCACCATGTGGAGACAGCGAAGCTGTTCCATCAATAATATGTACGTATGGATCATCTTTTTGACGTCGTGTACCAAGCCAATACATTTTAAAATGCCATTGAGGATAATAATATATTCTATAATAAGCGCCATCAAAGAATGGGGATAAATCTATTCCGCGATAAAAACTACTGTATTCATAAAAATTTTGATTAATTGCTTTTGCATAGTCTGTGGATTCGCGTTTTAATTTATTATTTATATTTGCATCTAAAGCAGGCTTAACACTAAACTCGCCATAGTCATAAGTTGGCATAAAGGTTTCAACATTTAGAATTTTTCCAATTTCTTCTACCATTGCTTTAAAAATGGAACGCTCTGGTTTAGCATTATCAGCAAAACCCGCATGATAAATATTAAATGGAGTAAGGTCTATGATATGCTTAGTAAACCAAGTGCTTTTTAATGGAATTTTTACAAACTCAACATCTTCAAATTTAAAGTATTCACCGTTGTATTTCTCATATTTAACACCTGAGTTGTCTTTATAGTAATGACGAGTAAAACTCATAGTGTAAGGTTTGTTTTTTGAATTGAACTTGAGTTCGCGGATATCTTGCGCAACCTCATGGATTCCTTCTGGATTAACAACTTTAGTTTGTGGGTATTTACCAACTTTTCTAGTGACTTCTCCTACATAAACTGTTATTGAATGATTATTAACTATTTTTAATTTTTTAATTTCATCTTTTGTTTTCTCAATTTTGTCTAATTCAATTTTATTAATCTGAAGACCTTCTGCTTTATACATGCTTTCATTAATTTCACCGTGTTCTTGATTGTGCCAAAATGTTTTGTTTGGAATACCTGTTGAATATCCTTTAACACTATAAGTAACTGTGTAGGTTTTGCGGTTAATAGTAATTGTTACCTTATTTTGAGTTTCATTTGCGTTTACTGTCAAATTAACTACGCTGTATTCAGGGTCTTGGTACACGGTGTTATCCGGATTAGTGTATGAGACTGTATGGTTTGAACCAATTTTTCCAATCTTGGTTTCAGTGTGTTCGCTGTAACTACCATCAACTTTTTGAGTCTTGATAGTGTAAGTAATTTTTTTGTCTTGCAAATCAGTTTGTGCAAAGACTTGTATATTGTTGCCGCTTGCAATAAATTCACTTTGAGTAGTTCCAGTTTCAGATAAACTCCAACCAATAAACTTATAGTTATCTTTTAGCTCATATTCTGGCAATGTAATTCTTCTGGTTTTTTTAACTTTAATAGTATCTGCTGTTTTAAAGTTTTTAATACCTTCAGTTTTCTTAAATTCAACACTAATTTCTTTTAACTTATAGTATTGACGAACTTCTGTTGTATTGTCGCCTGCTGTAAGTTGTGCATATAGCACATTACCTGGGTGTGTTGTGTCTTTTTCATATAAATTGTTGTCTAACTTTGTGTATTCTTTATACTGAGCGCCGTCTTCAACTTTTTGATTTGAGACAATTTTTGTAACTTCATCATATTTGCCATCTAAAGTATTGTCTTTGCCTTGTTTTTCTAGTTTATGGACAACCTTGTAGTTAACTGTATCAATAATTTCTTTAAAATAAGCAACTAAAGAAAGATTTTCAATTACTTTACTAGAAAAATCATAGGCATGTTGTTGTGAGTAAACTCCATTCATGGAAGCCTTGGTTTGCCAGTGAATGAACTGATAAGTGCGACCGTGTTTAGTAATAGAAGGTGTGTTTGGTGTTTTTACTTTACCCTCGTATTTAACTCTTTGCGTGTTTGGATTAGGAGAGGCTGAGCCTTCAAATTTGTTTTGAAAATTAACGTCAAAAGTCACGTTAAACTCACGGCGAGTGTAGTTTAGTGTAAAAGTAGTAGAACCATCCGATTTGACTGTTTGGGTTTGAGTTAGGGTTTTAACTTCAAAACCGTGGTCATATTTAGTTAGTCTGTCTGAACTAGATACAGTAACAGAATCATTAGTTTTGGCTGGATTTGTAACAACCTCTTCGCGTTGTGCGATGTCGTCAACTCCTTCAAATACGTGTTTGATGGTGTAAGTGGTAGTTTGTGCATTTTCTTCAAAGTAAGCAACTAAAGTTAAATTTTTAGTAATTTTAGTGTTGAAATCAAACTCACTGACTTCCTTGTAAATATTGCCCATCTCATCTTTAAGTTGCCAGTGTTTAAAGGTGTACGTATATCCTGCTTTAGTAAGTGTTGGGTTTGCAGGTTTAGTTAATTTACCTTCATATGGAATAGTTTGTTCAGGAGTTGAAGAAGTATTAACATCCTTAAAGTGATTGCCGTTGTAGTTAACTTCAAAGTTAACTTTATATCGCTCGCGGGTATATTTAAGTTCAAAAACAGTTGAACCGTCTTTATTTATTGTTTTCTTAGTTACAGTGCCATCTGCCAAAGTAAAACCTGCAGGCGCATTAGTTTGAGTTGGCGACAACTCAACTTCTTGCCCAGGAGTTTGGCCATCAACTACTTCTTCTTTAGATTTATCTTCAATGAAGTTAGCAGCCTGGTCTACAGACTCATAGTATCTCTTGATTGTGTATTTAGTGGTAAGTGGTATTCTTTTTCGCATCACAGCCTCAAGCGTGATGTCTTCGGTAATTGGAGTATTGAAATCAAATCTAGTTCTAGTACCAGTAACCGGGTCTACTAAATTCCAGTAGTCTAGTTCCCAAAGATTACCGTGTTCGTCTAGTCTAGAGACAAGCGATGGTGTTAAGTAGTTAGCCTCTAATTTCTGTCCGTGTGCTCGTTTAGTTGAAAGCAACTGATTTGCATCACTTGGTGTAATGAAGTTTACAGTGTGATACTTAACTGGTTTTTCGGGCTGTGGTTGATTTTGTTTAATAGATTTTAAGTAAAGTACAGTGTGAGTGTTTGCAAGTTCTTTGCTGAAATCTACTTTTTCAGTTAGTGCGCTGTCTTTATACCAGCCTGCGTAAGCGTATCCTTCTTTTTGATAAATATGTTCTTTAAACGGAGTTCCTTTTTTAACGATGTCAAAAATAACTCTTTGCGCACCATCAAAATAAGAGACTGCAACTAGACCTTGTTTATCTAATTCTGGACCAATCTTGTCTGTATCAGTAGTAATGTCGTATCTGGCAATTAGTCTAAGTTCAGATACTGCCCATTTAGGAATCAATACTTCTTCACTTGGTTTTAAATCTACTCGGTTGCCAGTTGGGTCAATATAGTACCAACCAAGGAACTTAGAAATATAGAAAGGTGCTGTATTGAATTTAATATCAATGCCTTGTTTTACAGGGTCATAAGTTGTGAATTTACCTGCTGACTTTTCAATATAGTCAAAAACTTGAGTTTTTTGTGCGTGATTTTTAAAAATACCAGGTAGTAAGAAATCGTAAACTACTGATAAGTGCGTATCATTATTTACTAAAAACGCACGACCGCGCGCATTTTCTTTAACTAAAACTTCTTCCTTACTAACTGCTTGGCCAGTGGTTAAACCTTTTTCATTAAAAGGAATAAAACTTTTTAATTTAAGTAATTCTTCATAAATATGTTTGTATTCTGTTTTTAATTTTGAATAAGGCAAGATAATTGCTTTACGTGGCTCTTCTCCAGTGTTTGGTTCTGGAAAAAACACACGAAGAAAATTGGAGTAATCTACAATTACGTCGTGTTCTCTTTTAATTCCAAACCAGTTTTTTGTGTAAATTGTAAAGACTTCTTGATTGTATTCACGGTCTGTAAAGTCAAGTGCTAAGTGCTTACCTTGTTTGGCTTTGATGCCGGTAATCATGCCCATTCTGCTAGTTTCAAACCATTCTTGTTTTACAGAAATATAGGTAGACTTAGTGGTATCTACAGTTTCTGGTACCACAAGGCGCAGTTTATTTTTACCTGCTCTCACACCGTCGTGTTGAGAGAAGCCACTGGCTTTAGAAAAATAAACTGTAGGGTGCATAAATAAAAAGATAGTAAATAAAGTAATTAAAACTAATGTAAGCAATAATATTGAAGAAATTAGGTATCCGTTCTTTTTTTTATTTCTCTGCATTTGATATATACTCCTTCGAACAAAAAATAAGTAAATATACTTATATCTATTTCATTATATTAAGTTTAAATTGGAGCAATAAAATCAGGTTTTTTGACTTTTTATCTACGTTAAAATAATAGCCTTACGAACGCATTTTTGCGGTTTTTGTGTTTTAAAATTTCAACAAATCCCTGTTATGCTATATCATGAAGAACTTTTAGAATTATTAAAAGC